>CAZYZS010000010.1:0-43821 GCA_964651965.1 Candidatus Woesearchaeota archaeon
TTAAAGCTGTTATTATTTGTGTTATAACTAGCATTCCCAGGAAACTTAATTACAACATTAGGCGTAGCAGTATCAATTACAAAATCTTTTTTCTCAGTACGATTTATGTTGTTTAAAGTATCGTTGCACCAGAAAATAGCCTGATGACCCCCCTCTGCAAGAGACTTATTAGTAAAATTAAAATAAGTATCATTAAATGCAGTCATAGTTACATTAGTATCTCCATCGATACTTAACTTACAAGTAGATAGATTCTCATTAGAGGAAATATTAAAGCTGTTATTATTTGTGTTATAACTAGCATTCCCAGGAAACTTAATTACAATATTGGGCCGAGTTGCATCGATTCGCGCCTCTGCCACTGCATTGTTTGCCGCGCTATTCTTATTAGCAGATACATGAGTATCATCTTCACAGGCGACATAGAAATTTGTTGAAGCTGATTCGCTTAATGTCCCAAACTGGCAGGAATGCGAAGTTCCGCCATCACCCGTGCAGTCAATATCATCACTCATTCCATCATATGTTTCATCACCATCAACAGATGACCTGCAGTCACCATTTTCGTTGGTTGTAGCTGTTACAATGGGGGAGGTATCTGTTGTTTCATATGGAGAAGAAGTATCTCCTCCAATCCCAGTAATAGTAACAGTAGGGGCAGTTGCATCAATTTCTGCAGCTGCAGCTGCATTGTCTGCAGCACTGTTTTTATTTCCTATCGTGTCCTTGCACGCAACATAGAAAGTCCTTGAAGAAGTCTCGCTCTGTGTCCCAAAATTGCATGTGTGCGATGTCCCCCCATCCCCAGCACAATTAATATCATCACTCATTCCATCATAAGTCTCATCCCCATCAGTAGATGCAAAACAGTCAGCATTCTCGTTTGTTGTGGCAGTGACTGTGGGAGTAGTATCTGAAGTAGAATATGGAGAAGAAGTATCTCCGCCAATTCCAGTTATTGTTATAGTTGGAGGAGTAGAATCACATAACCCCGGGCTTGCAGAGCCATTAGCATAGAAAACCTCCCCACTAAAAAGGGTCGTATTTTTTCGGTATACAGAAACGATGTTATCTCTGCAGAATTCTATACTATTTGCAGTTAACCTTGAAGCCAGGTCTGAAACACTTGTAATGGCCGTGTGTATTTTGGTGGTAGTATTAGAGCCATTAAAATAAAAAACCTCAAACCCTCCTGACCCTGAAGTAGTTGAGGAGCTGGACCCGAAAACAAAATTGCTGTTATTGACAGAAACTATGGGTTCCCATCCACCTCCAACTTCAATAGCTCCTTGAGTTCTATAGGCTGTTGAAGGGAAAATATACGGGCGCACAACGTTAGTCGGGTAATCATCTGAGCCCATATTATCAGTATCTGAATCGTACCACGCTATAACAAAGTTGGTGCTGTTCAAAGTAGTAACTCCTACAGCAGTGCTTGCGGATTCACTCGAGTATGAAGTATCAACATCTATATCATTAGTTGTATTTGCTGTAGCATTATAAATTTTAAATGAAATATCGCTATAGAGTGTATCTGACCAGGCTACAACAAAATTTGTCTGGTTAAATGCTGCAACATCGCACACTGCACCACTTCCTGAATCAGCTACTTTAGTGGATGATTTAACCTCGTCTCCATCGTAAGTATAAATCCCGTAATATACATCTTCAAGAGAACTCGGCCGTATACTATGTGCGATTACAAAAGTAGTTGAATTCAAGGCAGTCAATGCAACATGGGGGTGCTTGCTCATTGATCCACGATATACGTTCTTAGCAATTATTATTCCAGACAGACTATTGCCAGAAGAATCATAAACCCGGGCAGTCACGTTATAATAATTATCTGCCCCTTCAAGGTAATAGTTATGCCAGGCTACAACAAAAGCTGTTGAGTTTAATGCAACTATATCAGTAGGTTTATCGCTAAGAGAGGTATAGCAATCTCCAATATCTGCATCTGCATCTGTAGGATTTAGGAAGACTGAGCCGTTTAGATAGTAGCCAGCAAAAGTAGCATCCATATTAGTTTCATCGCACCAAGAGATAACATATTGATCGTCATCTAATGGAGAAACAGAGACTCCAGCAACATCTGCAGCAGTACTATAATTAGGGTCAACAACATAATCAAATTCAATATCTCCATTTGATTTCAAATCAAAGGTTTTATAAGACTCATTTTCACTTAAATTTATTAAGTATATTTTATACCAGCGTTCTGTTGTTATATTTTCAAAGCTCGTTATTAGCTCACTTGAATTTTCTTTATAGACCTCAACTTTGGTTGAATAATTAGTTTCATTGCTCCAGTTGCTTGCCTTGGCATAAATTGTAATATCTCTTGTATTGTCAAGTGCTTGCTCAAAAGTAACTCTCAAATAATCTCCATCTGGAATTAAAGTATAATTATTGTCCTGCTCTTTTACTTGTTCATAAACATCTTCAATAAATGTGTAATTTTTATCTAAGTGCTCCGCTTTTGTAATATAGATTATCTCATAAGTCTGGTTGCTTAAGTGGGGCACATTCCATTCAATGTAGTCTAGCTTGCCATCACTATCTAAATCATAGGCCTCAAATTCAACTTCTTCTCTGATTGTTTGAGTTATATTTTCAGTTACTTCTGGTTGAATTGCATTTAAAGTTTCGTTGCTTTTGTTTGTGCTATAACTTATTTCTCTTATCCAATAGAGTTTTATTCTCTCTTTGCTAGTAATTGGTATAGTGTTATCAAGCGAGCTGTATGCAAGAATGTTCTGGTAGTCAAGATCCTCTGCTGCGCTTATGGTGATTCTTTTGCCCCTTTGTATTTTCTGTTCTTCTGCCTCTGGAGCCGGCGTTTCATATTCCACAGCAACCTGTTTTGTTTCCTTGGCAAGCTCAGTTACATCTATTATTTTGCTGTCTGAAGTCTCTACTACTCCACTCTGGATACCCTGCTCTTCAATTGCCTTGCCGGTTATTGATCCAAATATTTTTTCCCACAATCTTGTCAATATCCCTTTCTCTTCTTTTTCCTTTAGTTCTAGAGAAACTTCTCCTGTTAATTTTCCTGAATTTTTCATTCCGCTTTCTTCTGTTTCTAGCTCTTCTAAGGCGTATCTGGCTTCTTCCCCTGTTTTTATTGTGATGTTTTCTGCCTGTTTTGGCAGCTCCAGCCTTAAATCCTTAATCTTGCTTGCATCTTCAACTTCCACAAACTTAACCCATTTGACTGGCTTGCCAATAACTGCAAGATGCTTTGTTGTTATATTGACTAAACTTTCATTGATAACATTGGTTTCTGTAATAGTTGTTTCATTAAATGTAATATTTTCAGCCACTCTTCCAACAGTAATCTCTCTGCTTAGCTCGTTTATTGTAATGTTTCCATACACGAGACCTATCTTTAATGCTCCATCTTCAGCTTTAATTCCAAGATCTTCTAGACTTATTTCAATAAAATCCTCTTCCTGGCCAGTTTCACTTTCTATGGAATATTCTGTAGAAACCTGGGCTTTTCCTTCTGAAATGGCTAATTTAACATAGCCCCCATCAATTTTTTCTTTTTTCACCTCCCCATTTTCTTCTGCTTCAATTTCAACGCTGTTTTTTACTATCTCTGCTGTTTGCCCCTCTTCTAAATTATACACAAATGGTTTTCCTTTTCTGCAGCTTCCTTCTATTATATTTTCTTCTAAAACACTTTCTTCAATTGCCATGCCAGTTAGAGGGCTAGTTGTATCTGCGCCTTCAGAGGGAGTGGCTTCAGGTTGAGTACTTTCTTCAGGGGCATTTTCTGTTGTTTCTTCTGGAGTTTCTGAAGTTTCGCTGGCTGCTGGTTCTTGGGCTGTTTCGGCAGATTCGGTTTCTGGAACATTTTTTTCTTCTGGCTCTTGTATTTCTGTTTCATTTCCAGGCGCTTCTTCTGTTTCGTTGCCTTCCCCACTTATGTTACTTCCCTCTCCCTCACCTCCTTCAGCTTCTTTGCCCGCTTCGTACACTTTCAACTTAAAGAAAACAAGGGGGTATGAAATTTTTTCTCCAGTAAATCCATACCCCTCTCCCTCACCTTCTAGCTCTACGTTTTCTACGTAGAAAGTTCCATTAGAATTAGGATTTACAAAATTTCCTAAAGAATATTTAAATAAGGAGCCTTGTTGTTCTATAATAATCTTAGAGTCAATTGGAAGAAGTTCTCCTTTTTTTAATCCCAATCTCAAAGTTCCAGATAAATTATCTCCTGAAATGTAGTCTTCTTGTATATCTAAGCTGACTTTTCCAGTTATTGGCTTATAAAAGAATACAAGTATGGCAATTGCAATAAAAATTAAAGCAACAGCAAAGAAGATTAGAATCCTTGGATTCTCTAATCTTTTCTTCTCGCCAAACTCATACATAATCTCTTTACCCATTCTTGCCTCCTTTCGCATCCTTAAGGTAATGCAATTTACAGTTCCCAATAACTCTCACATCAATTTCTCCAGCACCTTCTAGTTTAGCTAAAGCTATTGCAGCGGTAATCCTAGAGACTTTTGTCTTCACAGAAAGTTCTTGTATAGTCAGCCCCCTAGTATCTTCTTTAAGAATTCTCCTGATTCCTTCAATGACCTTGTCTACTTTAGCCATTATCCCTCTTTTTATATATATTAGTGATAATTACTAATATTTAGTACTAATATATAGCTATTTAAGGTATATAAATATTACGTTTTCAGAATTTTTTCTGCTAAAAGCCTTAGAAAAAATATACAAAAAGCCTCCACTGAGGATTGAACTCAGGACCTTTGTCTTACGAGGACAATGCTCTACCAACTGAGCTATGGAGGCACATTAAAAATTACGCACTTTTTACTTTTGCTTTCTCTATCCAGTCTTTTTGCTTCTGACAATTAGAACAAACGTAAATTAGTTGATTCTTATTATTTTCATCTTTGACTTTAATGATTGTTCCATCCAATTTCCCAAATTCTTCTTCAAGATCCTGGTTGCAGATAGCACACTTTTTTGTCATAATTCAATAAATCCAGTAAGTTTTATAAACTTATCTTTGCCCCTCTTATAATGTTCAAAGAGGAAATAGTAAAACTTCTTTCTAAGGAAGTTAAATTAAGCAAGAAAGAAATAGAAGACTTAATTGAAGTTCCCCCTGATTCTAAGTTAGGAGACTATGCTTTTCCTTGTTTTGTACTTTCAAGGATATACAAAAAAGCGCCAGTTCAAATAGCCGAGGAAATAACAGGAAAATTAGAAACAAATGTCAAAATAGAAAAAATATATTCTGCGGGCCCTTATATCAATTTTTTAATTAATAAGAAAAAATTAGCTGATTCTGTTATCAAGATAAATGAAAGCTATGGCAAGAAAAAAGGTAAAAATAAAATATTGCTAGAGCATACAAGTGTCAATCCAAATGCCTCTCCTCATGTAGGAAGAACAAGGAATTCCATAATTGGAGATTCTATTAAAAGGCTTCTTGAATTTACAGGGAACAAAGTAGAAACCCATTATTATGTTAATGATGTAAGCAAGCAAATAGCAATTCTTGCTCTTGTATTTACGCCAAAAGACAAGTTTGATGATTTATTGAAAAAATATGTGGATATAAGTAATAAAATAAAAGAAAATCCAGAGTTAGAAAAGAATGTCTTTGAGCTTCTGCATAAATTCGAGCACAAAGACAAAAAGACCACAGATTTATTTAATAAAATAGTCGATACAGCAATAAAAGGCCAAAAAGCAATATTCTCAGATATGGGCATAGAGTTTGACTATTTTGATTACGAATCTCGCTATATGGAATCTTCCAAAAACATTTTAAAAGAGCTTGAAGCAACAGGCAAGCTTTTCAAAGATGATGATGGGAGATACGTACTGGATCAGAAAAATACAGGATTGGAAAGAAGCATGAAATCTCCTGTACTTGTTTTGACAAGAAGCGATGGTACGGGGTTGTACCCTTTAAGGGATTTGGCTTATACAATTGACAAATGCAAAAAAGGCAGGAATATTCTTGTACTTGGAGAAGACCAGAAGCTTTATTTCGAGCAGTTAAAACAGGCGCTTATTTTGCTAGGAAAGCCGCACCCTGAAGTTGTTCATTATTCCTTTGTTTTATTAAAGGGCATAGGAAAGATGGCTTCAAGAAGGGGGGATGTAGTTCTTTTATCTGATTTTTTAAAAGAAGCAACAGAAAAAGCCAAGCAGGAAATTTCCAAGAGGAAAACCAAGGGAGATGCCAAGAAAATAGCAATAGGGGCTGTAAAATATGCAAATTTGAGGAATGAAAATAACAAAAATATCACCTTTGACTGGGCATCTGCATTGAATTTTGAAGGAGACTCGGGCCCCTATCTTCAGTACAGCTATGCGCGGGCATCTTCTATCTTAAGAAAAGCGAAAAAGCCAAGAAAAACCAAAGGGCATAGCAAAATCACAATAAAGAGCTTAGAAGAAAAGGAAATTCAATTAATAAAACAAATAGCTGATTTTCCAGAAACAGTGGAGCGGGCGGCAGGACAGCTAAATCCGAGCTTGATTGCTAATTACTCCTTGCAGCTTGCGCAATCTTTCAACGAATTCTACCATGCCTGCCAAGTAATTGATTCAAAGAACGAGAAATTCAGGCTAGGTTTAGTAAAAGCTTTTAGAATTACAATAAAAAATTCTCTTTATCTTTTAGGTATAGATGTTATGGAAGAGATGTGATTTTTGTTTCAACCTCTGTTGTTTAAAAAAACAGAGAAAAAGGAAAATAAATAAAGTTTTACTTCTTGACTACTTTGCTTGCAGAAGGCATGTCCGTCCAAGCTAATTCGAAAAGCTGCTCTAGTGCTGGTGCAAAATACTCTGTGTTTAGCCAGACTCCCAAATCATAGTTAGGATGGACTTTTTCGTCATCCATCAGCATAAACAATAGCTGCTGCCCATCTATTATCATAAATCTAGCTTTCATCTTGTCTTCTGAACTCCTTACCTCTGCAATCCTGCCGAAATCTTTTGCAATCTTTGCATTTTGAGGGGTTATTGGTGCCGCTATTTTTATTCTTACTCCTCTCTTTCTTGCTTTTTCAAGGGAAGGCATCAATGCTTCAAGTTTCCTGTTCAATCCATCTTCGGTAGTAACAATAGTTATTGTCTTCTGCGCTTCTCTCACCATCATATCCAGGTGGTTGTATAAATTTTGCCTTCCTCTCAAGCTTCCGCTCAAATCTGCAGGTTGTACAAACTTAACTCCCTGCGTAAACAGCGAGCTGAGTTCTTTCAATACGTCATCCCCTTTCAGATTCTCAAGTCTTTTGCTCTTGCTCTGGGCGTCAACAAGTAAGTTCTTTTTGACCCTCTCAATAACCTCTTCTGGCTTAAGTGCAACGAACTTTATCGGCTTTCCGAGTTTCATCACTATAAATCCTTTTTTCTCTAAAGATTCAAGAATGTCGTAGGTCCTGCTTCTTGGTACGTCGCTTATGTTGCTCAACTCACCTGCAGTAGAAACCCCTCTAGAAAGCAGAGCTGTCCACACTTTCACCTCATAAAGGTTCAAGTCAAAAATTTTTCTGAGCCTGCTTAAAAACTCTTCTTTTACAATCATTTTATTTTAACTCTTTTTTAATTACTACCCTTATGGTAGTACTCAGGAATTAAGAATTTCCCCTTAGTTCCGAAAAAAATAAGAAGCCGCACTATTTAAATGTTTTCTTTTTTTGAACCTATCCCGGCTCTAAAAATTTTATTTTTTTCACTATCACCTTGAGATAAAAAATTATATTTTGTTAAATAAAATTTTGATTTTTTGTTCCTTAACACTAAATTCTTCTTTATTTTTATAGCTTTTATCCTCGATTTTTTCTTTTACAGTTATTTTTTCAGAATCTGTTCTGTCTTTTATAAAACTTAAGTGCTTTTGAATATTTAATTTTGTTTCTATGGCAAGTTCGATCTTATCTCCTTTGTTTAAACCTGCATTTTTCCTAGCTGCTTGTATCCTCCTTGCTATTTCTCTTGCGTAACCCTCTCCCTCCAGTTCGGGAGTTAATTTTGTATCAAGAGTTACTTCTAGTTTTCCTTTAGTAATCTCCGCTTTTTTAACATTAAGTTGCCTCATAATTATTTCTTGGAACTCTTTTCTTATTTCTTTGTCAGATTTTATAATCGCTTTTGCCAAAGGCCATTTTAATCCTACCTGCTCTTTATCTCTAACAGAAAGCCCTACCTCTATAATCTGCAAGGCAATCTCAAATTCCTCTTCTAGTTTTTTGTCAATTTTTTTATCTTCAGCTTTTGGCCATTTTGTAAGATGAACAGATTCTTCTTTCACAACTTTCTTTTCCCTTAATTCCTGCCAGACAGATTCGGTAATAAATGGAAGTATTGGGGAGCATAATTTAATTAGCTGAACATAAACCTCTTCAAGTATATATTTGGCTTCTTTATCATTAGAAGAAAGTCTGTCTCTAACTAATTGGATATACCCTCTGCTTAAATCTTTCAGCCAGAAATCCTGTAGCGCGCGGGTTGCTAAATGAGGATGTAAACTTTCTAGTCCCTCTGTGAAATTTTTTATTAGAGAATTCAGTCTGCTTAATATCCATTTGTCCTCAATCTTCTCTGCTTTCTGCTGGCCTACATACTCGACTAAATTTGCCATGTTGCACAGGATGTTTATACTGTTTTTAGGCTCCTTTAGTACAGTAAATCCAAATCTTAACTCTTGGGAAGGATCTTGAAGGCAATAAAGCAGCCTTATCGGATCCGCTCCTATTTTCTCGATTACATCGTCAAACCAGATGGCATTTCCCTTGCTCTTATGCATTTCTTCTCCTTTCTCGTCCTTTAGTGTCTCGTATCCAAACACCGCTTTAAAAGGCGCTTTTCCAGCAAGAGTTACACTGCTCCAGAAAAGAGCATTGAACCATCCTCTAAATTGCCCTGGCATATTTTCGCTTATTAAATCAGCAGGGAACCATTTTCCCCACTCTTTTTTATTTTCTAAATAAGGCCCGATTGTAGAGAAAGGAACAATTCCTGCATCTAGCCATGCATCTCCAACATCTTTTATTCTTTCAACTTCTTTTCCACATTTCTTGCATTTTATTTTGATTTCATCAATCCACGGACGGTGTATTTCAGGCAGAACATCAACTTTTTTCTTATCTGTTGCCTTTTCTCTTAATTCTTTTAAGCTTCCAATTACTTCTATATTCCCGCACTTGCACTCCCAGATGGGCAATGGAAGTCCCCAATACCTTTTTCTTGAGATAAGCCAGTCTCCCATATTCTCAAACCAATCTTCTTGCCTTATTTTTCCGTATTCAGGATACCATTTTATTTTTTTGTTTTCTTTTATCAATTTCTCTCTAATTTCCTCGCATTTAATATACCACTCATCAACTAATCTAAAGACGAGCTCTTCTCCGCATCTCCAGCAGTGAGGATATCTGTGTTTGTAAGGTACAATCTTATAGACGAATCTTCTCTGCTCTAAGTCTTCTAAAACTGCTTTATTGACTTCAGAATATTTTCTTAAGCTGAAATCATCATAACCTTCACTATAAATTCCTTCTTCGTTTAAAGGAGAAATTGCTGGCAAGTTTTCAACTTTTCCCAGATCAAAATCTTCTGCCCCGCATCCAGGCGCTATATGAACTATCCCCGTACCTTCTTCTTCTGAAGCTAGCTCCCATAAAACAACTTTATGAGGAGAGTCTTTTTGGCTTTCAAAAGAAGAATAAGGCATAATATACTCGATGCCTTTTAGCTGCTTGCCTTTTTTCTTTTCCAATATCTTATATTTTCCTTCCAACTCTCCAAGCCTTTTTTCAGCAAGCCAGTATTTAATTCCCTCATTGTCCACTTTTACATAATCTACCTTTTCATTAACTGCTATAGCAACATTTGCTGGAACTGTCCAAGGAGTTGTTGTGAATATAAGGAAATATTCTTCTGGCTTTTCTTTTAATGGGAATTGCATGAACAAAGCGGGATGTGTGACTTCTTTATACCCTTCTGTTACAATATCATGCTTAGAACTTGCTGTGCCGCATCTCGGGCACCATGGAACAGCATCTTTGCCTTTGTATAACCATCCTTTCTCAAAATATTTTTTAATTAAAAACCAGTTATGTAGTTGATTAGTATCGCTCATAGTATAGTAAGAATTGTTCCAGTCCATCCAATATCCGAGCCTTATTGATTGCTCTGTTTGTACTTTGGAAAATTTCTCGACTCTTTTCTTGCAGGATTTAACAAAATTTAAAATACCAAATTTTTCAATATCTGCCTTATTTTTTAATCCAAGATCTTTTTCTTCTTCTCTTTCCACCCACAGACCTTGGCAGTCAAATCCATTCTGGAACCTTTGGTCAAATCCTTGCATTGCCTTGAATCTCTGAAAAACATCTTTATAAGTCCTTCCCCATGCATGATGCACCCCCATCGGATTGTTTGCAGTTATTGGGCCATCAAGAAAACTCCATATTTTGTTGCCCTTAATCTGCTCCCGCAGTTTTTCAAATATCTTTTTCTCCTTCCAAAAATCAAGTATTTGTTTTTCAGTTTCTTGCGGATTGTACATTTTTTATGTTTTTTTGATCTTTCTTTATCTTACTTATTTTCTTATGTTTTTAAATTTAATTTAAACTGTTTATATTCCATACAAACAGGCTTCTTTTAAATACATATTGCCTTCAGAATCTTTTCTTATGAATTCTCTTACTTGTTCTTCTTGTGCCCAGTAGTAGTCCAATGCTTCTCTTTTTTGTCTTTGGCTTACCATCTGCACAAAAGTTTCTAAAGCTAACTCTAAATCTTTTTCATTTCTTTCCTTTGCATTGGTTTCTAAATTCATTTAAAATTCCTGCAAGACTAGAAAATCAGTCTTGCTTTAGTTTATAATAATGGCTATAATTGAAGAACTTGCTCTGTTTGATTTATTATATATAGCCATAAAATATCTAAGAGTAGGGCATTTTTAAGGGTTACGGTTTCTAGCTATCACTTTTGCTAATAGCTTTTCATAATCTGATTCATAGTCTACTAACCACCTTCTCCTATGCAAGTGTTCTCTTAATATTTCAGAATCGCCATTAGCCGTTTTAAGCGCATGAGTAATTGCCGTATTCAATAAACTCGGATGGTGTACGCTTTCTCTTTCTTCTTTTAACGCATTATCAAATTCTCCTGCCTTTAAAATCTCCTCGTAACTTGAAAGGGTCAGTAAAACTAGTCCTGGGTTGTATGATTTTGGCTGGTCTTCAGAATAATAATAGCCATTAGGAACAACTATGTGCCTCATCCCATTCCATCTAACAGTCTTAAAGCTCTCTTCTGCTTTAAAGAACCAGGATTTAATTGGAGACCTTCTTATTTGATCCATAGCCAAAGCGTATCTTTCATCAACATATCTTTGTGCCGCAGGATGCATTTGAGCGTAAATTGCTCCGGCGATGGGTAAGCACTGCTCTAAAAGGTCTCCAAAATCTAATCTCTTATCTATATACCTTTTTCCCGCCTCGGTCAGTCTGTGAGCTTCATCTAATAATAGTGGGCTTTCAGCTATCTGGGAGCGTTTATATGGCAGGGGTATATCATCGTTTATTGGCATAAAAATATCCTCCAAGACAAAAAGTCTTGAAAATTTTACTTTAGAAAGTCCGGACTAGGAATATATTCTTCAAAATATTCTTTATAGTATCTATTTTCCTTAGTCATGAGGTATTACTCAGATATGAGGGTTTTTAAACCTTTTGGACTGCTGACTGCAAATTTAGCTAAATGATTACGACTAGCAATAAATTCTAAAATCTGCTCTTCTGAGTACTCTTTCGGTCTTGCTTTTGCGTATTCTACTAAACCTATAAAAAATTGTGCTCTTAACGGAACATATGTAGAGCTAAGTTCAATAGGAAGAACAGCCAACTCCCTAAGAAGAGCAGATAAACATCTTCCTTTTACATGTTCGCCCATATCTATGTATTCTGTTTCTTCGTGAAAAGCCCAATAAGGCTGAAATTGTTCTGGAATATCCGCACTTACCCCTATGACTTTATCTTCAGGCGAATCTCCCAGACAAACAAAAGCAAAATTCTCTAATTCTGGATTCAATCCGCGCGGAAGAACAAAGAAGTCTAAATTTTTATTTCCTATCTTTACATGTTTTATGGGATAATTTTGTTTGATAAAGTAACGTCTTACTTGCTCAGTATCTTGTTCGGTACGTCTCATTAGAGAAATCCTTCCAGCTTCCTTGTTCTAAGAGGATGTTGTAATTTTCTTATGGCTTTTGCTTCTACTTGCCTGACTCTTTCACGAGTTACCTTGAATATCTCACTGACTTCTTCTAATGAATAAGTGTAGCCTTGCCCAAGACCACATCTTCGTTTGATAATTTCTCTTTCACGAAAAGTTAATTGTTCTAAGGCACTTTCAAGTTTTCTTTTTATGTCTTCTCTTCTTTCTCTTTCTCCCCCGCTTAGTTCAGATTCTTCCAAACTGCTGACTCTTACCTTAGTTTCTGCTACTGCCTCCTCAATTGTTAAGTATCTTCTTCCTTCTGAAAGGTTTTGCTGAAGCGCCCTTATAGCATAGGATTCCCTCGCAGAGTATGATTTTTCAGTAGATGCTCTCCACGTCTCTATTTCCTCGGAGGATCTTTCCATTTTGCGGCAATCGCCGGGCAATCTTTCATATCCAAAAATGAATCCTAAAAGCTTGTCTTCTGCCCGCTCTGCGGGTGGCATTGACTCTTCTATGATTTTGCCAAAAACTTGGCGTTCAATATACCTTCGTTCTGTTTCTTCGAGTTGTACATATGCTCCTTGCGCATATTGAAACTGGTCAGAAGGAGTTCTTGCTATGTTTTCTTCTCCAATATATCTTGCTCGCTGTCTCGCTATCGAAGCAATTGTATGAGTTGACACCCCATAGTCTTTCGCTAAGCCTGCACGATTAACCCCGCAATTCACAAGTACTGCTATATCCTTCCTTTGCTCTTGCGTAAGCTTATCTGCTTGTCTATATTTTGTCATCTTTCCTTCAATATTTAATTTATTATTCTATAGTAATAAATCTTAGAATATATTAAAATTTCTAACAAAATTTTACATAAATAGCAATATTTAAATAGTTATTATGTTATTAATTAAAATATGAGCTTAAACATTAAAGACCGAAAAATATTAGCTGAATTGGACCTGAATGCAAGAGCAACTTTTCAAGAAATAGGTAAAAAAACAAGATTATCAAAAGAAACAGTTATTTACAGGATAAAAAATCTTGAAAAAAGAGGAATAATAGTAAGGTATACCACTTTGATAAACTTCTCTCAATTAGGATACACGGGCTACGCAATTTATAATCGATTCCAAAATGTCAATGAACCTGTTAAGAATGAAATTATTGATTATCTCAAATTAATTCCTGAATGTTATTGGATAGCTCTTGTTGGGGGAGAGTACGATCTTGTATTCGGATTAATGTGCAAAAATATTTTCCAGTTTAATAAAATATATTATTCTATTTTGACGAAGTATGGCCGATATTTGGTAGATAATACTATAGAAATTAGGACAGAACTAAGGCAGCATAAACGAGATTATTTAATTGAAAAACAACCAGAAAAAATAAATTCTCCATATTTTGGAAAGGAGCCGCAAACTGAGGCATTAGATATGCTCGACCAAAAGATACTCTCAGAACTATCCAATCATGCAAGGATACCCATTTTAGAGCTTTCAGAAAAAATAAAAAGTCCACCGAGTACAGTCTCTTTAAGAATCAAACAAATGCAAAAAAGAGGCATTATACAAGGTTACACTACTTATATCAAAGCCCAGAATTTTGGAATGCAAAGTTATAGATTATTATTAAATTTACAGAATATGGATGAAAAATCTAGGAATGCATTGTTCTCTTATGTTGCTCAAAATCCAAATATGATTTTAGCTATAGAATCTGTTGGAAAGTGGAACTTTGAGATTACTCTTGAAGTAGAGAATCACGAAGAATTGCAGAATGAAATCAATAAATTAAGAGACAATTTTAAAGAGATAATAAAGAGCATAGACTTCTTAATAATGTTCGAAGATGACTTAGTTTACGATCCTTATCCCTTGCTTAAAAAAGAAAGAAAAAATAACTTCCGTAAAAATTAAATACTTGTTAAACTTAATTAGAACATGGTAAGCAAGTTTTGGGATACTCTTTTCTGGATTGTTGTGTCATTAATTGTCCTTTTTTTAGTAATTAGGTATCTGTTTTAGTAATTGATATTTAATATTTTTTTGAATCCAGGGGTCCATTCATCAGTTATCATTAAAACAGAGTCAACTGTTCTTATAACATTAGGAAATTCCTTTTTCAAATCTTCAATAACCTTGTAATATTCCTGATAGTTGTTTACGACCAACTCTGGCTCGATAGTCCACAAATTTCTTATAAAGTATTGTATATTAGGGATATTTGACATATAGTCTAATAATTTTTTTTCATCTTCTTTTGTGTATCTATCCAACTTTATTATTGCTTTGTATAATTCAAGGCCTAGTTTGTTTAGATTAACCCCGATTCGGTATTGAATTATTACTCCTCTTTCTTTCAGCTTTTTTAATCTGTTTTTGATGACGATTTCAGTAGATTTTACTTTTCTAGCAAGATCGACAAGGGAGATTCTTGCATTATTTACAATTTCGTTTAAAATTTCATAATCGAGTTTATCGAGTTTATTTATAACAACTTCTCCGGCAAACATTGTCGGTTCAGAGATTTGGCTTGTAAAATACATTTTTGGATATTGCTTCACATCAAGAAGAATTTGTCCGTCTTCTTCTATTATTATCGTGTTAAACTTCGAAATTAAGTCGTTCTTTAATTCGAAAAATTCGTAATCATTTTTAGCATAAAAAGCGAAGATTAAATCCCAATTCCCAGAGCATTCTCCCATCCAGTAAACTTTTTCAGATAATCTTAGATACTCAAATAATCTTGTTTTTTCTTCTGGGATATTTTTTAATTTCAAATATATTTTGTGGATGCGGCAGCCTATTTTATGGGGATTAATTGCTGTTTGAAAGCCGGTTATTACACCTTTTTTAAACAAATTATTAATTCTATATTCTGTTGCCTGCCTTGACTTACCGATTTTTTTAGCCAACTGTGTTGAAGAAGCCCTGCAATTTTTATCTAATTCGTACATAAGCTTCTTATCTGCTTTATCCAGTATTTGACTATTAATTTCAACCATAATTAGCATAAAGAATATTATATATTTAAATTTAATTGTTTATGCTCAAAAATATAAAGAAAGTTTAATATAGTTTTTATGTTTATGATTAGTAACTAAATAGTAATAAAAATAAAATGGAAAATAAGGAATTCACAATAACAAAAAGAATTGCAAAACACGGCAGCCAGGCAATTATTGTTATCCCAAAAATACTTGAATCTAGGCTAAAACCGGGAACAATAGCAGAAATTAAAATAAATATTTTAGAAGGAGAAAAATAAAATGGCAGTAGATCACAAATTATTGGACATAGCGGACAGGGCATCTGAACAGCATCATAATGGACATTATCTCCAAGCAATGAGGCTGCGTAATGAGGCCTATGAGATTACTTTTGAAAAAATGCGAAAATTAGATGAGCAAATAAGAGATGAATCTGCAAATATGCCTCAATGGGAGAACGAACGTTCAGAGAAAGAAAATGCTTATCAAACTGATTTTTGGAATGAGAGGATTAAGGGCCTTATATTCGAGAGAGGTCAATTATATGGAAGTCTTCTAACTTTTGAAGAGCTTTTTTATGAGTCTGCGAGAAAATTGCTTGCAGAATGCGATGGACCTGGAGGACAGAATGGAGAATAGGTTACCAAGAACTTCAGGAATAGAAAGCACTTTAATCGCGATTGCTGGGTGCGGGCCTATGTTCGCTGTTGCAGCCTTATGTTTTAATGTAGCTGTATTAAATATCAATCTTGCAATAAGAAGGCATATGGCAATTGAAGAAGTCATGAACAAAAGGACTGCTGCAATTGCTTCGCGAATGGTGGATTTTTATGGGAATAATGATGGTCATGCCTCAAAAGAGGAGTGGAGACTTATTTATGATAGTCAAGGAGTTCCTTATGACCAGAGTTTGAACTATTCGGATTTGAGGAAATATATTCAAGAACATTCCTATATTCTGCCTCATTTATAATCTTTAAACAAAATGGAAAATAAATATCTACAACAACTGGAAAGAAGATATGGAAAAAAGCCAGACTTACCGGTAACCTCCTCAGAAAGATTTGGGATTAATTTTATGAACGGCCTAAGAGGTTGGCAATTTCCTGTACAAACAATAAGCAGGGCCAACCAAGAAGGAAAGCTATTGACAATGGATTTAGATTTTCCAGGAAATAAATGCGATTTAGACTGCAGTTATTGTTTTGCCAAAGCAGGAGAAAAAACAGGAACATATTATAGGCAAGATAAAGGGGACAAGCCATTAACCACTTCAGAGGTTAAAGATGCTTTATTGCAAGCAAAAGATTTAGGATTAAGAAGTGCAAAGATAATTGGGTATAGAGAACCATTTGATAATACTGGCTTTTTTGACTTTATTGATTTTGCAGATAAAAATAAAATTCATCTGGTAGTTTTTACTTCAGCGTATACTTTAGGGGAAAAAGAAGCAGGCTCTTTAGATAGAGCAATAGATTTTCTTGCAGATAGGAGAGTATCTCTAATGGCAAAATTGCATACATTAGATAGAAATAAGGAAGATAAGATAGTTGGAAGAAGGGGGTATTCAGAAAAAAGAGATAAAATATTGCAGGCATTACTAGATAGTGGAAGATTCAATTCACAAAGTCCAACGAGATTGGGGATTGAAAATGTTTTAGCGTCATCAAACTCTGAAGAATTAGTTGCTATGTACGAATATTTTAAAATCTGGAGAAACGTCTTTATTGATATAGACCCCCCAATTCCGGTTGGAAGAACCGGAACTTTAGAAGAGGCAGAGAAAGCAGGATTAATGCCCCAAGAAGATTTAAGAAGATTGGCAGTTAAGATTTACAGGATTAATCAAAGATTTGGAATAGAATTTGAAGGAGTTTCTCCATATTTTGGAGGCCCGCCTTGTTCTCAATTACCAAATGGAATTTATGTAACCTTATCAGGAAAAGTTAATCCCTGTTGCGGAGGAATTGGAGAAATTGGGGACATAAAACAACAATCTTTAGCAGAGATAATAGCAAAGAGTCCATGGAGATTAAAATTTCATAATCAAGTTTACCATCATTGCCCCTTTAGAGAACAAAGAAAAATAATGACCCCCGATTTCATCGATGAAGTCGAAGGAAAGTTAAAAAATGGATCATAAATTTGCTGTCACACGGAAAATAGCAAAGCACTAAATTTATCAGCAGTCTTCAAAATAAATGTATGCTTGCGTCATCTTCTTATAGAATCCATAATCAGGCAGCTCTTTCTTTGCTTCAATGAATATTTTAGCCAGCCCTTCCCAGAACAACCACCATCCAGCAGGCTCAAGCATTATAAGTATTAATCGAGACCAGAGAGTAGCATTGGCAATGTTAGAATGTATGTAATCTGAAAGATAGGCGCCTAAAAACATCGCCATTCCACCAAACAAACACCATAAAAAGCCTATTTTTCTTATCTTCCTTATATCTTTTTTCTTTATTTGGTAATGCCTTAAAAAATGGTTTCTTAGCCTTTTTTTGATTATAAGTTCAAGTGCCTTGTCTCTTTTTCTTTTAGCCATTAAGAATTTTAGCTCAAACCCCTCTTTTTTATCCACTGCTGCTATTTTGCACGCCCCTAGAAAATCGTCAGATAATACTTTCTGAGAATATGCTCGCGGGTCAAATACAGAAAAAAGATCATTATAAGAATCTAAAACAATCTGTATTTCATCTTTCTCGCTTATATCCTCTTTTTTCATATCTTTATTATAAATCCTATGTTTATAAATTTAATTTTTTATTGCTTATTCTCCATTCCATTAAATCGCAAGATTCTTTACCAAGACTCTTAAATGGAAATTTATCATTAAAACTGAATTTTTCGTAGCTTATCCTTTTTAACGTATTAAAATTAAAATATTTTTTAAGAAGATTCTGAGATCTAAAATTTGTTGCTTCTGTTACAACCGCTTGGAATCTTTTCTTATTTGCGCGGGTCAGGCTCTTTTCAATTAATTTTCTTGCGATACCTACACTTCTATATTCGCTAAGAGTGCCTACCATAAAAAGATGAAAAAATTTATTTTTGAGAGGTTTTTTGTCTTTTAAATAAAAAGTGTCTAATTGGTTTAAGATATCAAAAATAGGATCCATCTTAGGAGTTATTTTCAGAGAACTGTCTAGAGGGGTTGCAATTAGATCTTCATTTAAACAGAATCCTACTACTCGGCCGTCTTTATTCTTGCATACAAAAGACAATTTTTCTTCAGCTGCCTTTTTACAAGTCAATTCTGCAAAGACTTGAAATTCTGACTCTGATATTCTGAGTAATCTCGTCATTGGTTCTTCATAGAGAAACACCTTGATAACACAATCGATTGTGGAAGGAATATCGTCCTTGCTTAAAATGGAGTATTTTAATTCCATACTATCCATCATACAAGAAGATTCTTTATAAATTTAATTTAATCCAATTTTATCTTTGATTTCTTGCATTGCTTTAATGGAAATATCAAAAAACTCCTCCAAGCTTAATCCAGTCAATTCTATCTCTTTTATAATCTCTCTGTTGCAGTTCTCTGCAAATCTTTTGTCCTTGAACTTCTTTTTTAATCCTGCTGTTTCCATGTCGCTTATTTTCTTTCCTCTCATTAGTGCATAGGCATAAACCACGCCAGTTAGTGTTTCAGCAGCAGCTAAACAATGCTCTATTTTTTGTGTTCTTTTCTTATCAATAAAAATAGGAATTTCCTTATAGCCATAGGCATGTGACTGAACTATCTGTATAAAAACAGAATCAAAGCCTTTTTCTTTCAACATTTCTTCTGCCTTTACGCAGTGTTCTTGCCAATTTTCGCGAGTTAATGCCCAGTCAACATCATGCAATAACCCTAACATGCCCCAGTATTCAACATCTTCTCCAAATTTTTCAGCAAGTTTTCTCATAATAGCTTCTGACTCTAAGTAATGATTCATGTCAGATTCTTTCTGCGGCATGCTCTTCAGCCAGTCTAATGCTTGCTCGCGTGTTATTGGAACCATCTATCTACAATTAGGTTTATATATTAAAATGTTTTCATAGGAAAATGAAACGCAATACTTTTTTAATAGCCCTATTAGTCTTGATGCTAATCTTGATTTTAATTGGATATTTTCTACCTTCTTCTAAACCCTCTGATTCTTCGACAACTGCCAATTTAACAGAAGAGTTAGCAACTTTAAGCTCTTTAAGCCCAAATTCAAACATAAAAACAGTTGCTATATGCAATTCTTCAAATTTCTGTCAGGATTATAAAATTACCTGCAGCGATGGCCAAGTTGTTGATAAACAGCCTGTAGAAGGAGCATATATCCAGCATCCAAAAGACTGGAGAGATGATCGGAACATAGATTATGAGAATTTATGTGGGTGAAAACAATAGTTAATTTATTTAAACTTTTCAAGAAATTCTTTTGGCCCTAAAATCTTAATTTCCCTGAATTCAATCATGTTAAGAAGATGGTTGTCATAGGAGACTATATAATCTGCGCCTCCATCCAAAGCTGCTTCGAGAATTATATTATCTTGTGGATGGTCTTTTATTAATTCAATCCTGCTTTTTGGGCTTATTAACGTAGAAATTGATAAGATAGTTCTTATCAAATCTTCTATTTTTTGATTTCTATCTTCAACGAACTTTTGAAACTTTGCTTCAGTGTTTAATACCTTTGTTATCTCTAATAAAACTTCTTCTGTAACTATAATTTCAATATTTTTGCTTATGCAGGATTCTACAAGCTTGTTCGCTTCTCCTTTCCAGAATATTGCGGAGAGCCAGATATTTGTATCAAAAACAACTTTCATGTTACCTCTTTTTAGCCTTGGATTCTTCTATAATAATATCCAAATCCCCTTTTGTAAAATTGGACTTTTTAGCTGCTTCCCTAAACGGCTCTGTTGCTTCTTTCCAGGATTTTATCTTTGGAAGTTCAACTTTTTTCATGCAAATCAAGTCATCCTGCTGCGTTACTACAAGCAAGCTTCCTTCTCCAACTTTGAGCTTTTCTCTTATTTCTTGAGGAATTACTACCTGACCTTTCGAACTTATTCTAGTTATGGATGTCATGTAAGAAAGTAAGATTAATAGGTTTATAAACTTTTTTATATCTTACTTTCTTACCAATAGAAATATAGATTATGAGAATTTATGTTGAGTCCATTCAACAACCTTTCCTATTTTAATTTCTATTTCATCTGCTTTCTTTAATCTTGCTGCCTGCCCTCTGCTTAATATAGCATAATGTTTTATATTGACCAAATGTTCTGGAACAAACCAGATATCTTCTTCTGAATCCATCCAGTTTTGGCTATCGAATATTGATAAATCAACAGGAAGAGAATAACTTCTGAGAGTTTTTATTCCAGACTTATTGGTGTATTCATGAAAGAAGCTCATAATTAACTCCCTGATGTCTCGATATACTGGCTCTCTGTACCTCAAGACTCCATGATTGGTCTTGGAAACGCACCCCCATTTTCCCCCTTCTTTAAATACTGCTATAACATGGTCATCGTCCTGCCTGCTTGCTTTCATATCCACTATCAATGGCTTTTTTCCTTGCAATTTAAAAGCAAGAGCCGCAAGCATTGCTCCTTCAATACAGTGGCACTTATTCTTTCTCAAAACCATGAGCGGAGACATGCAACTGTCCTCATCTTCTTCAAAGTTCATGGGAATTTTGTTCAAGAAACTCTGTATTTTCCCAGGGGTATCTAGCCTCTTTAATATTCTAAATTCTTTTTTTAGCATTTTATCTATAGTTTTATTTAAGGCATTAATTCCAATTTGTAATATTCTTTAAATGGCAGTATTTCTATGCTTCTCACGTGAAACTTTAATTTTATTTCATCTAATAATTTCAATAACTCTTGCCTGTTTTTGACTTCCACATCTATTTCAAAATCTAAGTCGCTCAAAGTTTTGTCATAATAGATTACATTAGGATGATTAACCGTGAATTCAAACAAGCTATCATAAGAATCAAAATTATCCAGAATCATATTTATCTTGTAATACTCGTATCCTATTTTTTTTAGATTAATATTTACTCTGTACCCTTGTATAATCTTATTCTTCTCCATCTTTTTTATTCTGAATGCAACCGTCCTTTCTGGAGTTTTCAATTTTTCAGAAATCTCTATCAATGGCATTCTTGCATTTTTTGCTAAGAGCTTTAAAATTTTAATATCCAATTCATCATACTCTGCTTTTTTATTTTCCCCAATAAACTCATAGCTTTCATATGTCTTTTCATCTAAAAGATATTTTCTTTTAAAGTGATAAACACTTGGAAAAACATCCACTCTTTCATTCCAAAAATATTTCCTAAAATTCTTTTTAAATTCAAACCAGAATTTATCAAATTCGTAGACATCTCTGACCCAGATCATTAGCACAAAATCATAGATAGATTCTATCCTAGCAACAACCCCCACTCTTTGGTCTTTTTTAAGCCATTCAATAAGCTCTTCTTCTTGTTTAGGCGTTGTGTTAAAGAATTTGCCATAAATCCTAAAGCTAAAATAGCCTAATTTTGAATTGTCTATAACAGAGTAATAACCTAAAATAACCTCTTCCTGCTCAAGTTTCTTTATGTTGTAGCTTACAGTATTCTTATTCAGCCTTATTTTCTTTCCTATTTCTGAATTGCTCTGCCTGCAATTTTTATCTAGCTCATACAGCAATTTTCTATCTTTTACATCTAACTTAATTTTTACCATATTTAGATAATAAGCAATAATATTTATAAATCTTGCGCTTTGAACAAAAATATAAACAAAATATTAATAAGGATGTATTACTTCTATTTAGTAACAACAAATAAAATAAACAAGACAAAAACACAAGGAGAAAAATAAAATGAAATTTAGAACAAAACAAAGAACAGATGAAGAACAGGAAGAGTGCTTAGAACAAGCTTGCAATGGAAAATCTCTAAACGAGATAGTTCCTGACTTGACTCCCGCCCAAATAGCCGCAAATTTACATGATTATGTAAGCAAAGAACTTGCAAGTTCCTTTTATCAAACACAATTTTACGATCTACAGGGAATTAGAAATCCTAATGAAAGTAATAAAGCTTATCAATCAAGAAGAAAGTTCCATGCTTTAGATAAAAGCAATCCTTTTGAAAAATTTGATTTAGATTGTCTTCTTGAACAAGAAGGACTTCTAAGAGGAATTGAACAAGCAACTCAAAATCCCAACATTTCTGAATCAGATATTAAAATAAGTTGGTCTTCTCTTGAAACTTATACTCAAAATCACAAGAGGAAAGCAAAGGAATGTGGAATAGAAACAAGCTCTGATGAAGGGAGAACCATTACAAGATGCAAATCTCAATTTCCGCAGTATGTTAGAGAAAGAATGCAGCCTTACTTTGAATCAAAAGGATTCCTTAAGTATACTTCATCTGATCTTGACATTGTGATAAATAATATAGAAAAGAATAGAGAATTGGCAGGACAGATATTATCCAAAACTTATGATGCTTATCTCATAGATTGTTCTCGCCCAGTAAGGAGAATTGGCGGAATATATCCTGGCAGCGGTTGTGCTCTTACTGTAGCAGAAGAATGCTTACAGACTATAGAAATTTTAGGCCATGTATTAGGAATGACAACAGAAGAGACATATCAAAGCCTAGGAACTTCTGCCAAAGAAATTAAAGAACGAGAAGCATATTGGCAAACTCATGGAAAAAATAAATGGTTGAGTGAATCTACGATTGAGGTCTTCAGAAATTAGGAGAAAAATAAAATGACAAATAAAAAAGTTGACATAAGAAGAGAATATACCCCAAAAGAAAGGGAAGAGCTAGCACAAGCTTTGAATTATTCTATCGAAAGAAATACTAAGCATAAAACTGACGATTTAAGTTATGATTATTTAATTCAGGCATTAGATGAAGACATTTATCAAGCAGCTTCAAGAGGGAAATTCAGAAAGATTTTAGGCAGAGTTTCAAGATTTATTCGCAAGAAGCACAGGCCATATTCCTCCCATTTCACGTTAGAGGAAATGAAAAATTTTAGATCTCTTTTATCAAATGAAAAAGTTCTTGTTCAAGAAATTTTAGATACAACTCAAGATAGTCCAAATGTAAATGATGAATTTTTGAATAACTTAGAAGGGAAATTAGCAGACCTCGAGCAAGATTGGAATTCAAAATGGACAGAGCATTCAGGATATTTGGAAAGAGAAGCACTCTTCCAATTTCCACACCGTGCAAGAGCTGCATTTCAAAGTTTTTTAGATATGCCTACAGAGGAAATAGGAAACGTCTACTTCGAATCAATGGAAAATCTTCGAAGTTATGCTGCTCATCACAAAGAGCTCGCTGAAGATGTCCTCAAAAAATTGGGAGAAGTTTATAGAATTGATAATCAAAGAGGAAGAGATGGCAAGAGAAGATTAGGATATATTTCTTTTGGAGCAGGTGGTTTGCCACTTTCGTTAGCAGATTGTGCTCTTACTTGTATGAGAGATATTGGAAGAAATCTGGGATTAGACGAGGAGAGAACATACTCACTTGCAGGATTATCTTTTAAGCAAATAGAGGAAGATAAAAATGCTTGGAGCAAAAAAGCCGAAGAAATAATAGCAAGAGAGGGATTGTATCATGAATATGAAGGAAAAATAAAGATTCAAATAGTTGAAGGAGGAAAAACAAAATGACATCTAAACAAATTGTGATAACAAAAAGAATTGCAAAACACGGCAGCCAGGCAATTATTGTTATCCCAAAGATACTTGAATCTAGGCTAAAACCGGGAACAATAGCAGAAATTAAAATAAATATTTTAGAAGGAGAAAAATAAAATGACAAATGAAACACAAGAAAGCAAATATGAAACAATGGAAGACTGGGAAGTGGAGATGTCAAGAGTGAGAGTATTCCCAGAACCAGGTGATAATAAGCGTAGAGTGCGTGATGAATGTTTGTATAAAACAAATAAATATATGCTTAATGGAAGAGAATTTAAGTATGTTCCAGATGCGTGTATGCGTTACTCAGACATTCAAAGATATGAAGGGGAAATACCTTATACATTTGAGCCAGGAACAGAGGGATTGGCTGCAGTAATCTATGATACTGTGGTTGATACTGTTGAAAGCATTAACAGCAGAGAAGGAAGGAGACTAATAACCGCGTTTAAATTAAAAGAGGATCTTGATTTTTTTGGTGGTGGAGGCGTTGATAGGAGAAATGGAAGAACTACTCTTTGCAAGCAAGTATTTGAGGGACTTCCAGATGCAGGGAAGAGGGAATTATTACAAGATTTTTTGCACCATGAAGCAGGACACAGAAAATTTGAATATGAACAGGATAAAGAAGAATTTCAAAGAATTTGGTCTGATTCAGTTAAACAAAAAATAACCTCTTGGTTTGAAGATGGAAATTTTTGGGAAAGACTTAATGGGTCTAATAGCTTTACAGAAGAAACAAGAGGCCATCCACAAGATTCTCCAACTGAACTTTATGCAAGTGCTTATTTAATAGCACAAAGACATAGACCAAAATTTAATCAGAGATTCTATTCAAGTGCAACTCAAGATCAGAAATTGCTTGTTGATGAGATATTTGAATATGCTGCGCAAGGCAAGGAGAAAAGAAAATGACAAACGAAATACAAGTACCAGTTGAAAAAGAAAAATTAGATGCAGCCAATCTAGCAAATAAATTTTTTGAAGATCTTAAAGAACGCAATTCTTATCATTATCAGAGACATAATCGGCTCTATTCTGAAAATCCTCCAAATTTTTCTGGGATTATGCTATCGGATGAAGGGGCAGTAATGTCTGCTGGAAAAGTAGTTGTAGATTATCTTGCAAAAACTTTATTTGAGCATCATTATGGAATCTGCTGCGGGGCTGCTTTTGGAGTGGCAGGATGGGGAATACGTTATTCCCTTGAGTCCGTTCTTAGAGACAGTCTCGAAGATGCCCTAAGTTCCTCTTTTGAGGCAATAGAAGGTCTTGGGAATATAATGGTACAAGAAGGTTTAGGAATATTAGGAAGAGAAAATAATTTGTGGGCAAAGATTTTTAGCAAGTCCTATAGAACTGAACGAAAAAAATTGAAAGGTCTTAAAAATGTTGAAAGAGGGAGAGGATTCTGTAGTTATGATGTTTTTAGAGATGATATTAAGAAGTCTTATGAGCCTGGGAGTTATCAGGATCAAATGGAAAGATATTCTTTTGATAAATTAAAAGAATTAAGAGAAATTCAGGGAGGTAAAAAATAAAATGGAAAACTATCAAAAATGGCTTAGAGTGGAAGTAGAAATACCTACAGCAGGAGTTCGGAGAACTGGAAGAGACTTAACAGACTTCGTTGAAGCTTTCAAACATGTTCCAGAGGAAGATAGAGCCTTAGTTATTCAAGCAGTTTGTAATTTAAGAGAAAACATAGGCTCTGGCTGGGATAATAGCAGTGAAAGGTCATATGAAAAAGCAGCTGAAACATTAATGCAAACCCATAACGTTAATGAAAGCGAGTTAACAGCGTATGAAAATGAAAGAAAACAATGTCTGGAAAATCTCGGCTATCATGGCCCTTGCTTTTAAAATTTATTTTTAGTTTTTTATATCAAATCTTTCAACAGCTTCTTTTTCAATAAAATGCATATCTTCTGGGATTATAAAGCAGAAAGGTTTTGGGACTCCTCTTAATTTTTTTAATTGCTCTAGTGTTCCATAGAAAATATGTTGATGGTCTGTGCCTAGAGCAGAACACACAATTGTTTTTTCCATGTTTACTTTGTTTTCCGTCCCATTTTCCCTTAATTGTATTAATGCTCTTTCAAATTCTAATCCAATATCCACGAGAATCAAAGAGTGGGCGTTTATATCTTGATTTTGCTTGACATAATGCATAAAATCGGGTTCAAAATTAGTGCCCCATCTGGGCATACTTGTTATCTTGCCAAATTTATATAATTGTAGACCGGTTTCAGCAATTGCATCAAAAACAGATGCAGAATAAATTACCTTTGTCCTGATGCCTTCTTTTTCTGCATCGAGTATAAGGGATATATGAGTAGTTGCAAATAAAGGAGAGCCATAAACTAGTAGAGCAATATTGATGCTTTTTGCTTCTTTAATAAGCATGTCTGATTCCACGTCTAGTCTATTCAGCCCGATTATTTTTTTCTTTCCTAGCTTTAGTTGTTCAGTATCGTAAGGAAAGTCAACTGTATATTCATCTAAGTAAATTTTCTTGCATTTTTCTAACGCGAGAAGTCCTTCTTTGCTTATTCCCCGTTCGTTTAACCCCAAGCCTATTAGATATAACATGCTACCAAAAGAAAAATTCAGTTAATAAAGCTAACTAAAGATTTTTAATGGCTTCTAAGCCAAAAAAAGCTTCCGATTAAACCTGCAACAAGCAGAACTGTTCCAAAGATATTGGAAGCCAATCCGCTTGCTCCTACCGCATTGCCAGTTATGTTTGGGGACAAAAGCAGCATTCCACCTATCAAGCCAACAATGCCAACTGCTCCCGCAATCCATAATCTAGGATTTTCTCTTTTCTTCTTTTCTATTTGGGCTTTGGTTTTTCTTGCCATAAATATTTTAATAAAAACTAATTTAAATATCTTTCTAAACTGGGCAAATTTTTTAAAAATCTTTCAGATTTTCCTCGATAAAATTTTCACTACAAAAAGATTTAAAAATAGGTTTTATATTAGAATACTAAACAACTTCAAGATGGTGCCAACAAAACTGTTCTTAACTAAAGGGGTGGGGGTACATAAAAACAAGCTCCAGTCTTTTGAACTGGCTTTAAGAAATGCAGGAATTGAAAAATGCAATCTTGTCTATGTTTCTTCTATACTCCCTCCAAACTGCAAGATTATCCCCAAAGAAGAAGGCATAAAACTTCTTAAACCAGGACAAATTACTTTTTGTGTCATGGCAAGAGTGGATTCTGACGAGCCAAACAGGTTGGTTTCTTCTGCAATAGGAATAGCAGTCCCAAAAGATGGCACTCATTATGGTTATCTTTCAGAACATCATGCTTATGGAGAAACAGCTAAAAAATCAGGAGATTATGCCGAGGATTTAGCTGCAACAATGCTGGCCACTACCTTAGGAGTTGAATTCAACCCAGACACTGCCTGGGAAGAAAGAGAGCAGATTTACAAAGCTTCTGGCAACATTTTCAAGACGACGAACATCTGCCAGTCAGCAGAAAGCAACAAAGACGGCTTATGGACAACAGTCCTTGCAGCAGCAGTTCTTTTAGAAGATGAATGTAGCAGCAATGGAAAAAACAACGGCGCTAATAACGGTAATAATAAAGCTGCAGATTTTATACCTAAGAGCTAATAAAAGAAGGACAGTAATTCCAAATAGAAAAAATTATTAACCCCTTTTTCTTGAAGTTTTTATGAATTCACTAAAAGAGTACCAAGAGTTGTGCAAGAAAACAGCAAAAAAATTTGATACGCAGGAAAAGGAGATTTTAACTTGGGGGCTGGGCATAGCCGGAGAGGCGGGGGATGTTGCATCATGCATAAAAAAGACTTTTGCCCACGACAACGACCAAAGAGCAGGGATCAAGGAAAATATTGGGGATTCTTTATGGTATGCTGCAATGATTTGCAATTTCTTTGGCTGGGACATGCAGGAGCTTTTAGAGGAGAACATAAAAAAGCTGGAAGCAAGGTATCCAAAAGGATTCACAACAGAAGATGCAAAAAGAAACGGGACAATGATTGACTGGAATAAGAAATAAATCTATCTGACTTCAAACTCAAATCTATACCTGTCTTTTCCTTTTCTTTCTACCTTTATTATTTTAAAATATCCAATTTCTTTTGTATTATTGACGTGAGGGTCTTTGCATGGCCTTTTATCAAATCCGACAATATCTACAATTCTTATTTCTTTTACATTTTCAGGTATTTTTGATAAGTTAAACTCTTTTTCAACCTCTTCTCTTTTGAAAATTGTCTTTTTTACTTCCAGCCCTTTGTTAATAATCTCATCTGTCTCTTTTTCTAACTCCTCTAAGGAAACCCCCCTTAAATCAATAGGGCTAGAAACATCCAACCTCCCTTTTTCTTCATCAAAACTCACAATTATCACTCTGCTTCCAGGAAATTTATCCTCAATTATCTTGGCAAGAATATGCTCTCCTGTCTGTAATCTGCCTTGGTTTGGTTTTATTTGACCCATTTTTTATCATGGCTTTTCCACATAGCCATCAGGCTTATGATAACTATAAAAAACAAAGAGAGAATTGAAGGGAATTTAAAGGAAAAATTAGTAAGAGACAAAATAACAGAAAAAACTAGGCTTAAAACTGCCAGTAACATAAACCATTTTCTCCCTGCTATCAATTCGTCTCTTGCCAAGTAAGCAAGAAGATAGCCTGCAGGAAATGCCAGCACCAAGATTATTATGTATAAAATCATCATTTTTGATAAACTATTTAAAACAACCCGGTTTTTAAGTGTTATCTTTCTGCTTTTTTCCACAGTAACTCGAACAAAAGGTTTTGTGTTTTTGCAAAATCTTTATTTCTTATCAAAATTCCAAAAGGGTCATCAGGGTTGGTGTTTAAAATAGCCACCTTTTCGCCGTAAATATATTCTGTAATTGCAACATCCTTTAGTTCTGGCAAAAACCTTGTTTCTCTTAGTTCTTTTTTATCCTTTTTTTTCATAAGTTCAATTGACTCTTTTGTTTTTTCATTAAGCAACCTGATAAATATCCTTTTTTTGATTCTGTTTTTAATAAAGTTCGGAACAAAGAAAGGAAGAACATTAAATATAAAATGAGTATTAGAAAAAGCGGCTATTTGCTTTTTCTCCTCCAAGATGTCTTCGTAGACACTTTTTATTCCTTCCTTACCTTCAAAGACCTCAATAGAAGGCATATTTGAAACCTCTAAGTGTAGTTCCTTAAGCTGTGGAAGGATAGATTTCATCTTCTCCTTCTTTTCCTCAAGGATCTGAATTAATTTCTCTGGTTCTGCAGCTTGAAAATACTGTATTTTATTGCTAACTATAAATGAGACAATCCCTTTTTCTTTTAAAGATTTTAGTATGTCATAAGTTGTTGTTCTTATCAACCCAGTTTTCTTGGCAATATTGTTTACTGTAGAATTTTTAATGGATAGTAAAACAGTGTAGACTTTTGCCTCTTTTTCACTTAATCCATACTCCACTAGAATTTCATTAATTTGTTCCATGGGATTTACTTATTTTGTATTTATATAAATGTTTCTATTGTCGAAATTTTTAGACGACAAAATTATAAATATAAAGGTATTTCCACTATCTAATGGTAAGGACAAATGATTACCTAAATGTAAGGAGGCACAAGAAAATGAAAACCACAAGAGAGTTAGAAGAAGCTGTTTGGCAATTTGAACAGTGCTTTTCTTTAGAATCGTTTAAAGCTCTTCAAGAAAGTTCTAGTGAGAAAGATGAATATGCTCAAGGCGTTAAGGTAACGAATAATAGGGTTTGTTCAATTTACGCAGACGCAGGAAATGAAGGTCTAGACTATATTGAACAACAATTATCCTCTAATCCCAATGTAGACTTTAGAGAAAGAGCAACAGTAATTTTAGGAGAAGTTGCAAGAACGCATCCAGAGTTTAGAGAAGAGGCACTTAGAATTTTACGACTAAGGTCTGTAACTGAGACAGAAAGATGCATTCAAGGGAGAATTGCCTATGCCATTCAAGAATTAAAATAGCAAAAGATAGATCAACACTTAACTTTTTATAACTTATTTTACTTTAAGTGTTATGAATCAAAAACAACTGAAAAATGCAGTTTTATCAGGAAAAATATTCATATATCCAACAGATACAATCTATGGGCTAGGATGTGATGCAACCATTAAAGAGGCTGCTGAAAAAATAAGAGAAATAAAGAAAAGAGATAACAGACCATTTTCAATAATCGCCCCAAGTTTTAAATGGATAGAAGAAAATTGCATTGTTGATGTTGAATTGAAAAAGTATCTTCCAGGCTCATACACAATAATTATGAAAAAGAAAAACCCCCCTTTTTTGCCTTGGGTAAGTGATACAGATTCAATTGGAATAAGAATTCCAGATAACGATTTTTGCAAACAAATTCAGAAAACAGGAGTTCCCTTTATAACAACCTCTGTTAACCTTGCTGGAGAGCCATTTGCAACGAAAATAATCGATATAAAAGAAGAAATAAAAAATAAAGTTGATTTTATCATTGATATTGGAGAATTAAATGGAAGGCCTTCTACTTTAATAATTAATGGGAAAGAGATAAGGAGATAACCGCTCCCACGAAAATGTTTAACCGAAAACCTTAAATATGTGAATTCACATAAATATTTATGGCAAACATAACTTTAGCAATACCAGACGAGCTTCATGCGAAAATGAAGAGAATGAAAGATATTAGATGGAGTGAGATAGCCAGAAGGGCGATTGAACAGAGAATAGATGATTTAGAAGTCATGAATAGAATCGCTTCTAAAAGCAAGTTAACAGAAAAAGACGTTGAAGAGATAAGCAAAAAGATAAAAAGGTCTGCAGCTATTAAATTTGATGAATATTGTAATAGACACTAATATCTTTATTTCAGCCTTGATAGCAGAAGGGATAACAAGAGAGATACTACTTGATTTTAACTGTAATTTTCTTCTTCCAGAATTTGCATTTGAAGAAATAGAAGAGCATAAATTAGAGATTAGAAAAAAATCAAATTTATCAGAAAAGGATTTTAATATCTTATTTTTAAGGCTATTAAAATATGTGAGAGTAACACCAGCAGACATAATCTCTGCTTATAGAGAAGAAGCTCGCAAAATTATTGGAAAAATAGACAAAGATGATGTACAGTTTATAGCAACAGCTTTAGCATTTAACTGCCCTATTTGGAGTAATGACAAGCATTTTCAAAAGCAAAATAAAATTAAAGTTTTCACAACTAAAGAAATGAAAGATGGCCTTAACTAAGATGCGCTTTGCAATAGTTTATTCATTAAAGGACCCTGCAGGAATAAACATAGTTGAAAGAATAAAAGAAGCAGGATTTCTTCCTCAAGTGCCAATAATTGATTTGAGAAAAGAGACAATCTATTCCGATAACTTAGAAAAGCATCCTTGGATTAATAATGCAGATTTTGTTGTTTTTGCTTCCAAGCATCGTTCTGAGAAAGGCAATCCCTCTTTATCTCTACATGCTCCTGGAAACTGGAGAGGGGCTGATTTTGGTGGCAAGGAAAGCCATGCAGCGCCAACTTCTGCCTTTGTCTTGAAATATCTGTTTCAGCAACTCAATAAAAATCATCAAAATTCGGGACTAAAAGATTATCAAGTTACCTTAGAAGTCACTCATCACGGCCCAACAATTAGAAAGCCCTGCTGTTTTATTGAACTTGGCTCTTCAGAAAGTCAATGGGGAGATAAAGAAGCTGCAAAAATAATAGCTAAGACAATAATCGACTTGCAAAATTATGAAAAAAATGATAAATGGATTCCATGCTTAGCCATTGGAGGATTGCATTATATGCAAAGCTTCAACAAGATTCAATTGAATTCTAATTATGCAATTGGCCATGCTATTCCAAAATATTGTTTTCCAGTTACAATTCCAATGTTAAAAGAGGCAGTAATAAAGACTCAAGAGGATTTCGATACGGTTTTATTAGATTGGAAGGGGTTAGGAGAGTATAAACAAGAAATACTTGATTCACTAGAAAGAGCAGGTTTAAAATACGAAAGAGCTCAAAGATTTTAAAAGGGGATTAACTTTTTTTTATAGACAAAACTATCTGATAACTCGTTAAATCTTTTTTTATCTTTGGACACTTTTAGTAGGTCATACTCTTTGACCCTATCAAAATTCTTTCTAGAATAAATTCTTACTGCGTTATCTTGAATAGAAGAACGGATATTTAGTCTCTTTAACAAGCGAGTTATTTTGAGTTTATTCTGCTCTGAGCAAGAACTAATTCCAATCCTTCCAAGAGCCCCGCTTTTAGATTTCTCTATATATCCCTCAGCAGCTAAAAGTCCTCGTATAATATATACAGCATATGCTTGATTCTTATCAGAATTTTTGATGAAATAACTAGTAAGGTTGTTTATTATCTCCTTAAGCACAATATTCCAATAAATAAAATCAATTCTGCCAAACCGGCCCCTGTTAGTGCCATAGTTTTCATATTCAAAAATATTTGAAAGTTTATTCTTACCTATTTTAAGTTCTTTCGACCAGTATCCAATCAAATCTTCGTGATTAGGTTTAAAATTCTTGGTGTTTACCTGTATGCTGAATCTAAAATCTTCCCTCGTTAAACCAAAATATTCTAAAGAATTAAGTACATAATTCGCTAAAAATGGTTCAGTATTTGAGAAAGATATATCGCTTTCCCGGATTCTCATTTCCCCTAATAGGAGTCCTAAGGTAGTAATGAATTGCTCATCATCAACCTCAATATTTTTAGGTAGAATTGTTGAATATAAAATATTCTTAGATTTTTCATACTGAATCAAAATATGATTTTCTGGAATCTTGTATAAAAATCTATTTTCAGAGTAATTAAACTCTAAATTTTTAATTTCGGGTTTTAACCAAGAATTCCACCAACTGGACAAAATAAATTCTTCACTATTTAAGTTTAACAAAACAAGTTCTTTTCTCTTAGGGTTTTCTTGTTTAATTTCTAATCTGTGGTTCTTATCCTTATCGCTTGCCATAAATATGGTTTTTATGACTCCTCCATTAACATTCTTGTGAGGGAAAAATATTTTTTCTTTTATCCTTACAAAATCTCTGTTTAATAAAGAATCTTCACTTCTAATAATGTGCCACCTCAAGTTCTCATAGCTTAGTTTTGTTTCGCTACTTAGTTCGTTTAAGCTCATGTCCCTTTTTAAAAGAGCATTCAATATTTTTAGCTTAGGATTTTCAATATTCTCTATGTTTTTTATAATTACAGAAGAAAGTTTACCGTCAAAATTTTTTATCTTTCGTCCAATATGATATTTCTCTCCTGGTAGCCCCATAGCAACACTTTTACCTCCGATATACTTTGGTACAAACTCTGCCAAATTAATTTCCATAATAAATTTAGGTCTCTAAAGTATATAAATCTTTCGGTCTCTAAATATTTATAAATGAGAAATTGTTTATTATAACATGAAAATCTTAAAAGAAAAATCAAGAGAATATAATGGAAAACCCTACTTTAAGTATAAAATAAATATTCCAGAAGAGAGATTAAAGGAAGCAGATCTAAAAGAAGGAGATAGCCTTAAGATAGAAGTTAAGAAACATAGACTTATCCTATCGAAGCAATAATTGATTGGAAAGGATGCGGGAAAAGTGAAGAAAGAGAAAAAATTATAGAGATAGTTAAAAGGGCAGGATTAGAAATTAAAAGAACTTCAGAGGTTGAGAAATAAACAAGAAGGGATATAAACTATTTTCTCTTCCAACCAACTTTTTTCTTCATAAGTTCAGAAAGTTGTTGCCAATTATCTTCTAAAGTTGGCTTCTCTATTTGGTATATAATTCCAATTGGGATTTTTCCAGTTTTCGTATTGTAATCCCATTCGCTCGCTATTTTCATAGCTTTATCCATATCATCCTTATTGTCCGGAATTTCATAAGTTAATTTTCTTATTTCATCCATTTCTTTATTGAACTGTAAACAAGGTTGTATTACTTCAACATAAGAAAATCCTTTATGTTTTATTGCTGCTTCGATTGTTTTAGTCATGTGCTCTAAATTTAAGGCATAAGTTCTTGCAACAAAGCTTGCTCCAGAGGCAAGCGCTATTTTTACCGGGTTAATTGGAAGATTATGCTGCCCAGATGGTTCTACCTTGTTTTTATAGCCTTGTTGGGTTGTTGGAGTTGCTTGTCCTGTTGTTAATGCGAAAGCCTGATTATCATGGACAATTAAAGTTATGTTGGCATTGAATCTCCCTGCGTGAACAAAATGCTCCATTCCTTCTGCATAAGCATCTCCATCTCCCTCAAATCCCACTACTGTTAAATTAGGATTTCCTAGTTTTATTCCTAATGCAGTTGGAACAACTCTTCCATGCAAGCCATAGAATCCGCTTGTATTTATGTAATCAAATATCTTGGCATGGCATCCAATTCCTGTTACAATTGCAATATCTTCCTGCTTTACTTTTTTTTCATCAATAAGCTTGGCAAAAACTCTTTTAGCAGCCTCTAAAATCATGTGGTTTGGACATCCTGGACACCAGGTTATTACACTTTTCGTGCTTAACTTGTCTTTTGTGCTTGTTGTTTTTTGTTTTGCCATTTTTTATTTTATCTTTAAAATCTCTTTTTTCAATTCATCTGATAGGAAAGGCCTTCCATCGTATTTTAAAATCTTATTTTTGATGCTTATCCCTGTTTTCTCCCTTATTAATCTTCCTAATTGCCCTGTTAGATTATTTTCTATAAGTATTACTTTATTAGCACCTTGAAGTTCTTTCTTAATTTCATTTGACAATGGCTTCATGTACAAAACTTGGAGAAACTTATAATCTAGGCCCCTAATTGCATCTAAAATAGCCCCTTTTGTGCTCCCCCATCCAACAAGAAGGTTCTTGCTCTTTGGATTTCCATGAATTTTAATCATTTCAAATTTAGAAACTTCTTTTTTTATCTGTTGGTATTTTTTTATCCTGTTGTCTGCATTTTTCTTGGTGATTTCAGCAGTTTCTACTGTATTCCCTGCTTCATCATGCTCGTAACTGCTTGCCTTGACAATTGCTTCTCCAGGAACTTTTCTTTTCACCTCTACTTTAATTGGCTTATTTGGCTGAGTGGCAAAGGAAAATTCACCTTCTGCTAAATGCTTATCTGATAGAATTATTGATAAACAGCCGAATTTCTCGCTTAAATAAAAGGCCTCGTTAGTTTTTTCGATTGCTTCTATAGGGTCGCCAGGAGCAACTACTATTCTTGGAAATTCTCCATGCCCCGCTCTTAATGCAAGATTCAAATCGCTTTGAGAAGTTGAAGTTGGAAGCCCCGTTCCAGGCCCGGGTCTGCTTGCTAAATAAACAACCAAAGGAACTTCGCTCTGCCCTTGTAGACTCATAGCCTCTGTCATTAAGTCAAATCCCCCTCCGCTCGAGCCAACCATTACTTTGGCTCCTGCAAAACTTGCTCCCAAACCAGCATTAATAACAGCTATCTCGTTTTCAGGCTGAAAAACCATAAATCCATATTTTTCCTGTTGTCCTGCCAATTCTTGCAATAAAGGAGTTGAAGGAGTCATTGGGTATCCTAAATACAAATTAATCCCTGAATTTATTGCTCCCTGTGCAACTGCAGCAGAGCCAGTCATTATTGAGAGCCTATTGTCTAATTTTTTAAGCTCGAACTTTTTATTCTGGCTGTTGAATCCTTTTTCAGCAGCATCCAGTGCCTCAGGCGTATTGAACTGCTTTTTAACAGCTTCTATTAAAACTTGTTTTTCTATACCTAAAACTCTTATCAAAGCTCCAGCAAGCGCAATATTTAGATTCCTTCCAAGAGCTTCAAAACCCTTAAAGTCAATTACAACCCCCCCTTTGCCCAGCTCTTTTTTATGTATCTCGACTGTTTTATCGTCCATGGCCACTATTCCATCCAGTTTGGATTCATGGCTTCCTATTTTTTCTTCGCTAATAGAAAGAATATTGAAGTTATGCCCCCCTCTTATTAAGCTAGGATAATCCCGGTAATTAAAGGTAAAATAGCCCTGGCTGCATAAAACCGCGCTTACAATTCCAGAGACAGCATTTATGCCCTGTCCTGCTTGTCCTCCAATTAGAATATTTAATCTCATTTTTCAATTACACTCTTTTTTCTAAACTAAAATAAAAAAGAAGGTATTTAAACCTTATGAAGAATATTTTTATACTCTTTTTTCCATATTATTCCATGAAAAAGAGAGTCCCTGTTTTAATTGTTATGATCCTATTACTTTTGGTAGCAATATCTCTAGTAATTATCTATAAAACTCCCCAGTATACTTCTTTTGTTGTTAAAGGTACTACGAAGCAAGTTCAGTTTTATTTTTTTGACGAGAATAATTGCTCCCTTAATGGCTATTTGTTTAATGGAAATAAACTTATTGGGAAGACACAAAATGGAATTTTTAACCTAACTTACGATTACTATAAAGAAGAAATTAATTTGGATCGGGATATAAATCTCTTTGGAAAACTTGGAAACTGCTCAAATGATAAGTTGTATTTTGACAAATCTTGGGAGGTATTTCAGATTCCAGAATATTATTTTCTAGGAGATAGCGTTTTCAAGTTTCGCACCACTTTAGACTCTCATAATCCTTCTAAAAGAGAGTTAATCGGCTTTATTCAGCCTAGCGAGGTAAGAGGTGAATTATATAACGTAGGAGTAAAGAGAGAAAACCCCCTTGATGATCTATCTATGATAAACAACTACCTGAATGAGAAGGTAACTTATGTTGATGATTGGAACTTTAACAATAAAGAGAACTATTGGCAGACTCCTACAGAAACTTTGAAACTTGGGCAGGGAGACTGCGAGGATTATAGCACCACTCTTTTATCCATGTTTCTAGCTTATAACAGCTCTCTAAACTGCTTTAATGTAATATTCTCAAGCCATGTGACTACCTTATGTTATGTTGGGGAATATTACATTTACTATGACCAAGAAAAAACAGAACTAAGAAAGAGAATAAGAAGCAGAGATATAGAAACCAACTCTCGGCTAAGGAGTTTAAAAAAAGAATATTTTGAACACTACGGGCTTAACGAAAGCGATAGGGCTTACTATGCCTTTGATAATCATAGATACATAGAATTTAAGACCGATGAAGACTTTATTATCTGGCAGTCTGCTCTTTACGGAGTAAAACAGCAGGGAGATTTATTTGATGAACTAGAAAAAGAATGGTCTGGGATAAACATTACTATTCCTGAGCCAGAGGAAGAAGTAATAGAACTGGCAAATGCTCCTCAACAGGAACTTCCGTCATTAAGGGGGTTTGTAACTGAATATTCCACTATCTTAATCCTTTTAGGCAGCATTTCAATACTTCTGATCATAATTCTAATATGGATAGGCATAAGACATTAAATTCTAATAATCTATTTAATTCCCTTGAGAAACAATATTTTTGATGCTTTCAACAGCCTCTGGATTTAACAAAGTCATTAATCCTTGCGGTTCTTCTTTTTTAAGAATGTCCTTTAAAATTCTCCTCATTATCTTGCCGCTTCTTGTTTTTGGCAGGTCACTAACAAAGAATATTTTCTCTGGGCGCGCAGTAGGCCCTATCTTCTTATCAACATGTTTCTTAAGCTCCTGCTCTAGTTCAGGGGAGCCTTTGCCATGCTTTAGAACGACAAATGCAATAGGTACCTGCCCTTTTATGTCATGAGGTACCGGTACTACTGCACACTCATTTACTTTTTTATTATCATTGATTGCATTTTCCAGTTCTGCTGTAGCTAATCTGTGCCCTGCTACCTTCATAACATCGTCTGTCCTTCCTGTAACTCTTATAAGTCCATTTCTTAAGTAAGCTCCGTCGCTTGTATCGTACACTTTTTTGAATCTCCAGTAAGTTTCAACGTATTTCTCATGGTTCTTATAGATTCCATGCAGCATTCCAGGTGCGAAAGGGCTCACTTGTACCAGATATCCGGATTCCCCTTTTTTATTCTCTTTAGCTGTATCATCAACAATAATATGCTTTGTTCCTGGAAAACTTTTTCCAGCAACTGTTGGTACAAAAGGTCCAATTCCCGGGAGAGTATTTATTAGTGTGCCTCCTGTTTCAGTCTGCCACCACGTGTCTATTAAAGGGCATCTTTCTTTTCCAACTTTCTTTAGATACCATAACCATGCTTCTTCATCTATTGGCTCTCCAACAGTTGCAAGGACTCTTAAACTATCTAGGTTATACTTCTTAAGCCATCCATCCCCTTCTTTCCTGAACATCCTGATTGCAGTAGGTGCCGTATAAAAAACAGTAACATGATTTTCTTCTATTATTTTCCACCATCTTCCAAAATCTGGATAATCTGGGCTTCCTTCGTATATTAAGGTAGTTGCTCCGTTCAAAAGAGGACCGTAAAAAGCATAGGTATGTCCAGTAATCCACCCAATGTCTGCAGTACACCACATAATGTCATCATCATGAAGATTAAAGTTCCACTTGGATGTCCAATAAGCCTGGACTGCGTATCCGCCTGTATCATGAACAATTCCTTTTGGCTTTCCTGTTGTTCCAGAAGTGTAAAGAATAAACATCGTATCCTCGGAATTAGCTGTTACAGGCTCATAGTAGAGGTCTGCTTTTTTAACTTCTTCTCCAAAATCCAAGAATTTTCTCCCTCTTATTTTTTTTCCTAGTCTTGAAACAACAATTATTCTTTTGACTGTTGTCCTTTTTGCAGCTTTTTTAGCCTTATATAATAAATCCTCTGGTTTTCCTCTTCTGTGATAACCATCTGCAGTAATTAATATTTTTGCTTCTCCATCTTCAATCCTTGCTTTAAGCGCATCAGCTGAAAAAGCACTGAATACAACTGAATGAATTGCTCCAATCCTGGTGCACGCCAGCATTGCAATAAGAGCTTCAGGTATCATTGGCATGTAAATAGCAACAACATCTCCTTTCTTTATTCCCTGACTTTTTAATACATTTGAAAATCTATTTACAGCGTCATATAATTGCATATAAGTTATCTTAAGAGGCCTTTCACTCACAGGCTCAGGAATCCATATTAAAGCAGTTTTGTTGGGAGTTTCTCTGGCCCACCTGTCAAGAGCATTATGGCAGAAGTTTAATTTCCCTCCCTTGAACCATTTGAAATAAGGCAGTTTTTCTTCATAAGCCTTGCTCCACTTTTTCTCCCAATCAATGCCTTGTTTAGCTAATTTTTCCCAGAACTTCACAGGAGATTTCGCAGCTTCTCTATAAATTTTTTCGCTTTTTACCCAAGCTATTTTCTTCATTTCTTCGTTTGGCCAATAAACTTTTCCTTTTTTAACAATATATTTTTTAGCTGCCATCTTAATCAATAAAATATCTTTTATCAAAGACTCCTTTATACCAAAGCATTCTTGTGTATCCTGTATTGTCAATCTGCTCTGGAGGAATCTCTAAAATCTTTAAAACTTCTCTTATTGCTGCCCTTGCTTTTTCAAGCTCTTTTGGCTGGGATAAATATTCCATTTCTATGAACCATCCGAGATGCTTTACTTTGTTCATCTCTATTGATAATCGAGGGTCTTTATTATAAGAGTAAGTTTCGTTCCATTTTGTTTTCCTTACCCACTCCTTGAAGCCCAAGTCCTTAAATAAAGCAAGCAAATCCTCAACCTCTTCTTTTCCTTTCAGCTTAAATTCATACTCCTGTTTAACAACAATATCTTTGGTCCATAATTTTTTCATCCATTTTTTAAAATTAACCTCAAATTCATCTTTCGTTGCTCTTATTCTGAATGCCTTTTTAGGGTAAAGCCTCTTAATCTTTCTTCTTCTGGCAAAGTAATCATCAACTTTCTCGCCGCTTTTAACAAACTTTGCTATTTTCTTGATTTTCTTTCTAAGTTCATCGACTTGCGAATCATCAAGAATAATTTTTGTCTCAACTTCTAACCATACCATTCTTTTTCCTCTTTTTTATTTTTCCTACTAGAAAGTATAAAATTATCTATTTAAATCTTACCATCTTACCTTCTTTATGAAAACAGTTGATTTACCTCTTCATGGAGGAAACTGCCCTAGATGGCTTTATCCAAGAATGGAAAAGTTAGCCGAGCAGATATTTCTTATCTTGGATATGGAATACAAAGATAAACAAATTTTAGAGAGATTATCTGACCCTTTATGGTTTCAGGCACTGGCATGCACTCTTGGCTTTGATTGGCATAGTTCAGGAACAACAACTACTACAACTGCCGCAGTCAAGCAAGCGCTCTCAAGGATTAACATAGGAATTTACGGAGCAGGGGGAAAAGGGAAAACTTCTAGAAAAACTCTCGAAGATATAAAAACAAATGCAGAAAAAATAAATCTTTCAGAAAAGCAAACACAAAAAATGTTAAAGTACAGCCGGCTGTCTGCTAAAGTCGACACTTCTGCCTTGCAGGACGGATTTTCCTTATATCATCACACTTTTTTCTTCTCTAAAAGTAACTGGACGGTAATACAGCAAGGAATGCAGGAAAATAATTCTTATGCAAGGAGGTACCATTGGAATGATACTGAAAATTTTTTATCCGAACCTCATAAAGCAGTTTGCTGCGACCAAATAACAAAGCCATTGAATATGGTTGCTAAAGAGGCAGAAGAAGCAAGAAAAGCAAGCATAGATGTAGCAGAAGAGTTCAACCATTATTTTTATTCTACAAAAAATGAAAAACAAAAAAACCAAACTACATTGTTTGATTTTAACCAAAATAATAAGATAATAAAATTTAAACCTCAGCATTTTCCAAAAATTCCCCTATCACATCAAAATCTTGCAACATTAAAAGAAATCAGCGAATACAAACCAGAAAGCTACGAAGAGCTTTTATTATTTAAAGGAGCAGGCCCAAAAATAATACGTTCTCTTGCTTTAGTCAGCGAGCTTGCTTTTGGCACAGAGTTATCCTGGAAAGACCCTGTTAAATTTAGTTTTGCGCATGGCGGAAAAGACGGCTGGCCTTATAAAATTGACACAAAACATTTCGATAATAGCATAGAAACTCTTGCCCAAGCAGTAAAATCCGCAAGGGTAAAAGACAAAGATAAATTTTTTGCATTAAAAAGGCTGAGAAAGTTTGCTAGCTGAAAATTTTATCTATTATATTTTTACCAGTGTCTTTTGCAATGCACGCCCTGCACACCAAAAGATAGCCTGCATCTTTCTTGAAAGTCTTGGGGTCGCTTGTCTTGTGGCATTTAGGGCATTCTTTAAGGCAGGAAGAGCATCCGTATTCTCCTGTCATGGAGTCTTGTTCAACATGTTTTTTGCAGATGGACTTATGGCATTTCTTGCAAGTAACCTTGCATTTTTTGCATATTCTTGAATGGCAGACTTGGCAGAGATCTTTCAAGCAGTCTTCGCAGTAGTAATCCCCACAATTCAGGCATTTTCCAATGCAGCTGTCACATGCAACATGCCCATTCTCGCACAAATTTACCTGCCTTATCTCTTTTTTGCACTTGTTGCAGTAAACCTTGCTTATTTCACTCATTAAGGGGTCGAATCTAATCTCCATGCTCTTCTTTATATTCTTGTCAAAACTAAGCAGGAACTTGAAAACAGGATAATAGATAACAGTTGTATTCAGGAGGTTATTGTCAACATTAAGGCTGTGCTTGTGCTCCTCATCTGTAATCGAGATAGCTTCTTCTTTTCTTATTTTATCTATGTCCAATTCTTCCTTTATTCTCTGGATATTTTTTTCATGACGGTCTATCTTTTCAAGCGCCTCTTTTCTTTCTATTTCTGAGCTAGCCGGCTGGCTTTTAATCTGGATTATTTTTTCCTCCACGTTTTTTATTTTTTCCTCCCTCTCTTTTATCTGCCTCTCGCAATACTGCTTTATTCTCTCTTTGGCAGTGTCGAGCTTTTTATTCAGCTGTAAAGCTATATCTTCTGTCTTGCCTTTTACAATCTCCTTTACCTTATTTTTTGCTATTTCATAATTTTTTTCAATCTCCTGTTTAGACACGTCCTCTTTTTTCCCGTCTTCCACAGGGTATCCTTCCAGGCTGCCTTTTACAACCTCTCTGTTATGGACATAAACCTCGTTAATTTCCTTTTCTTTTTTATTAAGGTAGGTGAAGTTAGTCTGGAACATAAATCTATAGAAAAAACTATTTTCATAGGTTTTTTTAATGCCGCTAATCTGGCAGTTTTTAAAAAAGAACTGCTTCTCTATAATTTTTTCAGGATTAATCTCAAAATTAATCTTTAATAGGGTAGTTGAAGCAGAGTTTTTAAGATAGCCAGTCATCAGGTTAAAAAACTCTTCTCCAGGAGCAACTAAAATTCTTCCATCTTTAATATTTTTTTTGTCAAAGATGAAAAAGTAAGGGGATTTTTTATACGTTTTTTCAAAATTTTCAGGAACATTTTCCACTCTTAAAACTTCCCCGTCCCAGCTAAGCTTGCATTTTAGGCTTTCAAAAAATTTAGCTGTGAAATTAAATATTTTTTCCATTTTCCTTGTTGTTTTTGTCCAATAATTTTTTATTGTCCTTTTTGTTCTCTTCGTATTCTTTTATTCCTTTTTCAATCATCTCGCCAATTTTGTCAACTTCTGCAGCAAAAATATCCAAATTGTTCTTAGAGTCGATAAAGCAGTTCATTAATTTTTCCTCTATTTTGCTTAATCCAGAACTGCCCTGGCTGTCCAGCTCTAAGTTAAATAGGATAATTGGAAGCTCGCCTATAACTAATCCTACACAGCACATCTTGTTTATTATTAAATCTACCACGTGCTCTTCCATTGTCCCTTTTGTAGCTAAGCTCCAGATGTTCATGTCTTTTTTTTGCCCTATCCTATCTAATCTTCCTATTCTCTGCTCAACGGTCATTGGATTCCAAGGCAGGTCATAGTTAATCAGGTTGTTACAAAACTGGAAATTTAATCCTGCTGCTCCTGTTTCTGTGCTTATTAGCATGTCTGCCTCTTCTTTAAACTTCCTTATTATTTCTGTTTTTCCTTCCCGGTCCATTCCCCCCGTAAAAGGCACTATTTTTAAATTTAGAGGAGAGAGTTTCTCAACAATATAATTTAAGGTAGTGGGATGTTTGGTATAAACCAATATTCTTGCTTTAGAATCCTCTTGCCTTATTTTTTTCACAATCTCCAGGAATTTTTCTACTTTAGAGTCTCTTTTAAGGCTTTTGTACTGGTCCAGTATTTTTTGCGCTAACTCCTTAGTTCTCTCGTGATATTTCCCTTCTTCAACTATCCTCTGCAGAGATTCAATTGCAGATTTGGAAGAAGAAGTTATTTTTGGAAGCATTGCATAAATTATAAGCTTTCCATTGATTTCATAGCCATGACAGTCATAATATTGCTCTTTTAATAACTCGCAGGTATCTTTATAAATATTTTTTTCTTCTGGAGTTAATTCAACTACTGCAATTTTTGGAATCCTTTTCTTATAATCTATAATAGTGTCAGCTCTTCTCCTTCTGATCATAACTTCTTCTAGCTTAGCTTTTAATTCCTTGGGGTTTAAAGGATATCTTTTGTTTCCTCTGAATAAAAACTTTTTTTTAAATTCCTGAATTGTGCCCAAATGCCCTTTTTTTAATAAATGCAGCAAGTTATAAAGTTCAATTAAGTCATTCTGGAAAGGTGTAGCTGTTAAAATAAGAAACCTTTTTTTCTTTATTCTGTCTATAAACTTCCACCTTATTGTTGACCTTGCTTTTAGCTTATGTGCCTCATCCACAATTAACAAATCCCAGGGAATTTCGTGGGCTTTATAGTGCTTAAATCCTCCTCTTTGATATATCTTTACTCTATCCAGAGAGGCTATAGCAAAATCAATAGTATCCCAGTCATCTTGGTTTTCAATTAGCTTAAAATACCGCTCAAACTTAAAATCTAATTCAGCAACACAC
>CAZYZS010000011.1:0-33721 GCA_964651965.1 Candidatus Woesearchaeota archaeon
TTTGGATATATGGCTTGGCAGAAAATGAAAACTTGATTAATGTTCTTAATGATAGGCTAATGCATTCTTTTCATCTTGAAAGAATAAAGCATCATATTGAACTTAAAATGCTTTTTTATAAGATTCCTATGGAAGAAGTTAAAACACTCAGCAATCTAAAATTTACAGAAGCAAGGCTGCTGCCAAAAACACAACAGTCAAAGACTTCCCAGATAACCCAGATAGTCTGCGATGGCTCTGTTTATATTACTCTCTGGATTCATCCAATCTATACCATCGTAATAGAGAATGATATTATTGCAAAAGAATATCTTGATTTTTATAATATTCTTTGGAATTTTTCTGAAAAAGTTGTGTGATGATTTATAACCAGTCTCTAACTCTTCTTCTCATTCTTTCACTAAATGTTGGTTGTCTTCTTTTTACTAGTGCATTAAATCCTAAAGCAACAAACGCCCCTATAACTGCGCCGATGCCTGCTGCAATAGTTATAGATTTCCATGGGTTTTCTTCTATATATCTCGCGGTTTTTAGTTTAGCTGTCCCTATTTTTTCTCCAGTGAGTTCTGCAAAATCTCCCACTTTTTCTCTAACTTTTCTAATAACTCCTCTATCCTTTTTTCTTTGTGGCATTTTTACCTCCTTAATTTGATTATTATCCCTAAAAATAATAAAATCAATCCAATAATTCCGAATGCTAGTGTTTTAGTTAGTGAGAAATATTCTACCAATAAAAACACCAAAGCTATAGATATAAAGATTAATGATGCTAAGAGTATCAAGGAACTAAATACATTTAATATGAATCTTCTTTGCAAATCGATTACATTCTTTTTTATCTTATAAATAATTCTATCTTCACTATTTTCTAGGTCTTCTATGAAGTTGTACACTGCACTTTTAGCAATTTTTTTAAGGAAATTTAAAAATACCATATTTTTTATAGATAACCTAACTTTTTAAGAATGAGTGTTTTGTAATATATATTTTCTGAGCGGGATTAATCGCGTTTTAAAGTATCCTCTCATACAACAGTTATACTAGGCTACTGCGCTAGCATATATACTCCATTGACTATGATATATTACAAAGGAGGAAAAAATAAAATGACAACTATACAAAGAATAAGAAGCGACATAGCAACGATAGACAGAAGAGAAACTACAGACAAGGCAGTAATGGACAACCGAGACAGAAATGACGAACTGACTAAGGTAAGAAGAGATAAGGCAGATAAAACTGTTATGGATAACAGAGCAAGAAACGACGAAACAACCGCCAATAGAAGAGAAGCAAAGAATGGAGATACTGGCATAACATTACAAAGAATAAGAAGCGACATAGCAACAATGGACAAAAGAGAAATGACCGATAAGGCAGTAATGGACAACCGAGACAGAAATGACGAATTGACTATGGAGAGAAGAGATAAGGCAGATAAAACTGTTATGGATAACAGAGCAAGAAACGACGAAACAACGGCCAATAGAAGAGAAGTAAAGGGCGCTAGCATAGCTATATGTTAAAATGACAACTATATTAATATCTTTGCTGATATTGGTAGTTTTTTCAGTTGTAATCTTTTTTAGTTTCATCTAAAGGAAAATGGCAAATACAAAAAATGAGCATGTATCCCCAAAAGATGGTGGATGGATAGTAAGGCATGAAGGAAGCAAGAAAATTTCCAGACTATTTGAAAAAAAGAAAGATGCAGTGCAATATGCAGGCATAATTGCCTCAAATGATGGCGGCTTGGTAGTTACCCATAAATACAATGGGCAATTTGAAGATTTCATGCATGGAAATCAGATTCATGTAAGAGCCCATAAAATAGTTCCTTTAATCACTGGAACTATTGAAAACCCAAGATTTGCTAGAGAAGTAAAGAATTTTATTGCAAATCTTGAAGGGGATCAAGAATCAAAACACTCAAGAATGAGCGTTCTTGAGATAAGACATCCTATTGTTAACAACATTGACCCAATCATACAAACAATGATTTCGGTTTAGAAAAAGACTCCTGGGATATAATTGGTAAGAGATACACTATATTCCAGAGAGCCTATTTTATTAAAGGGATAAAATATAAATAATCAAATCAAAAATGACAAAATTAAAAAATAATGTAGAAAAATTGAACGCCTTAATTCAAGAAGGCAGTATTATGGAAGCTTTTGAAAGATATTATGGCGAAAATGTAGTTATACAAGTTAATGGGAATCCTCCTATAACCGGAAAAGAGCAGAACAGAAAGAGAGAAATGATCTTTCTACAGGAAATAGAAAAATTGAACAGTGCAGAAATAAATTCAGTAACTTTTGGAGGAATTGATGATAATGTTTCAATGACTGAATGGGCTATAAATATTGAAAGCAAAGAAGGAGTTAAAAAAATAATTTATCGTGTAAATGTCCAGCACTGGAAAGACGATAAAATAATAAATGAAAAATTATATTTTTGCGGTGACCAAAAATTTTAGATTATTATCGAAGAAATCTAGAGTTCTATAGCACATTTAGTACCGCAGAGATATGTATTTATAATTAATTTTGAGTAACAAAAAAAAATGTAGTTTAGAATGAAATAATGCTTAAATACCACTTTAGGGTTAATATAACATGACTAAGGATAAAGGTGTTTAATATGCATCATAACTATTTTAGTATAATGGCAGAAAAAATGGACAAAGCTAAATTTAAAACTTTGATTCTCACACTGCTTTCTCTTGCGATTATTTTATATGCGCAGATTGTTGCTGCACAACCAACTGTAAATCTAGGGACAGCTGACAATTTTGTGATTCTATCAAAATCAGGGATTACTGATGTCCCTACATCTGCAATTATTGGAGATGTTGGAACTACTCCAATCACTGGTGCTGCTATTGGTTTATCGTGTGCAGAAGTGACTGGGATAATATATTCAGTCAATGGTGCTGGTCCTCTTCCATGTAGAGTGACGAATGCTGCACTACTGAACACAGCTAGAATTGATATGGAAGCAGCATACACTGATGCTGCTGGAAGAACTCTACCAGACCAAACTGGACTTGGATCTGGAGATATTAGTGGGATGACCTTAACACCAGGGCTTTACAAATGGACTACTGGGCTTTTGATAAACCCAGGTACTGCTCCGGATACAAGTGGCGTCACTCTTGACTGCTTGGGCAACTCAAGTTCTGTCTTCATTTTTCAGATAGGGCAAGGTCTAACAGTAGGCAGTGGCGCGGTTGTTACTCTGAAAAATGGCTGCCAAGCAAAGAACATCTTCTGGCAAGTCGCTGGCCAAACAACGCTTGGAACAACCTCTATTTTCAATGGAAATATTCTGGATAAAAACGCGATTGTGTTAAATACTGGCGCAGCATTATGTGGAAGAGCATTGGCGCAAACGGCAGTTACATTAGACACCAACCATATTTCTGCAGTATGTGGAGGTATAAACTCAACAATCCCTAGTTTGACAAATATCACATTATCGCCAACATCAGCAAATCTTACTGTCGGATCTGCCCTACAGTTGAATGTTACAAGCCTTGATCAGTTTGGCTTACCTATAGTTGCGAACATTTCTTATACTTCAAGTAATTCATCTGTTGCTACAGTAAATGCTACAAGCGGCCTTGTTACTGCTGTTGCTTCTGGCAGTGCTGTAATTACTGCGACGAGTGGAAATGTAAATGCAACAAGTGTGATTACTGTAAAAACAACTGGCCAAAAATCAATCCCGGTCATGAACGACAAATTATTTATATTGCTCATATTATTCGCATTGATATTGGGACTTTATGGCCTCAAGAAATATGGCAGATAAGGAATTTGTGAAAAAATCAATATTTTTTATCTTAAAATTCTTTAGTGTTTTTCTTTTATTGAGTTGGTTCTTTAATCTGAGACCAATAACTGACTTTTTCATAAACTTCTTTGTTTTGGTGACAAGGTGCTTCCTTTTAATAACAGGAAAAGGAACAGCGAACATAGTGAATAATGAGCTTGTCATTAACCCAATTTCTATAATCGTGGCAAAAGAATGTACTGGAGTGGCAATGTACTCACTATTCATTGCTTTTGTTGTAGCATATGGCATCTCAAGAAAAACCTACAAATACAGCATTTTTGGTTTGTTTATGCTAATAGGCCTTAATATCTTGAGGCTGTTTACTATACTTATTTCGACATTTTTTGGTATAAAAATCTTCAATTTTGTTCATGACTTTCTTTGGCCATCAACTTTTTTTGTCTTCACATTAATAGCAATATTATTCTATATCAAGAAAACCTCTTGTTTTTCTCGCGGATTTTCTGAAGGCTCAGAAATGCAAAAATTTAACAACATCTCTGACATCAAAAAGAGCTCAAAATGAAATCCTTTAAATTTTTCCTGACCGCTGCTGAAATTAATTTAGTCTTGTTTATCTTTGTCTATTTGCAACCAGTAAGCCCTTTAAGATTAGTTGTAGGTTATATGACAAGCTTTTTCGTGTTTATATTCGGTGTCGGATTAAGGGTTAGTGTCATTTTATCCAAAGATACATGCATCCTGGCCACAGCAACAGGAAATCTAATACTCTACCAGACTTTCTATGAGTTTCTCACAATCATATCTTTAACTATCCCTCTTTATCTGAACTCCTGGAGGAAACTATTAAAAAAACTAGTGGTACTCCTGGCCATAATGATCGGCTACTACGTTTTATTGTATGGTGCTACAATCTTGCTTCTTCAGAACGGCTTCAAGGTTCCCTGGCTGCTAACTTTTATAAGATTCAACACAGAATCTTTCATGATACTAGCTTTTGGTCTGATCTGGTTCTTTGTCAACAAAAATGATATTCTGAAGAGGATATATCCTATGAGAGAACACTAAGATACAAATGCTCCTTCTAGAGAGATTAGGAAATGTTTTCTAGTATCTTAGAATTTAAGCATTCAAAAGTTGTATATAATTATACAGCGCAAGTATATATATCCTAATCACTTTAATAAAAAGGAGGAAAAAATGAACAAGAAAGGAGTAACAGGCTGGTTGATTTGGGCAATAATCTTTTTAATAGTAGCCATAGTTGCTGGAGTATTTGGATTTGGACTTATTTCAGGAGTTTCATATACAATAGCAAAATGGTTAGCAGTAATTTTCATAGTTTTATTTATAATTTCATTAATAGCCCATACAATAAAAAGAGCTTAAAAATTTATTAGTTTTTTTAATTTTTTGATCTTAAATTTTCATAATCTTAAATTTAAATCGGAGGAAAAATACAAAATGGCAAAGAAAAGCAGAGGCGGCCGAATGAAGGCTGCAAAAGGAAGAGCAAAATCAGGAAGACCTGGCGGCAAAGGTCATGTTAAAAACAGGCCTGCTGGAAAAAATATAATGAGGACTTAAAATGGCCTTTGGATATGGCGGGGGTATATTGGGAATTGTCGCATTAATATGTGCAATTTGGGTAATATACGATGTGCTTGCAAATAATAAGAAATTATCTGACGGCATGAAAGTGCTGTGGATAATACTTGCTGTACTTTTTAGCATAATCACGGCAATAGTATATTATTTCATTGGTAGAAATAATCAGAATGATTTATTTAGAAAAAAATAAAATATAAAATAGGAGATATATAAAATGGAACAAACAAAAGAAGATAAGCTAGATGAAATAAAAAGTTGTATAAATCAAAAAGATAGTTTATACTATATTCATAGAAAGGATATTGAAGCTTTTGAAAAAAACAGCAAGCTAGATGGAAAAGATACAATACCCATAATGACCTATGGAGATTATGTAATCTATCTAAAAGCAGATTGTTCTTCTATTCCCAACATTCCATTATCTAATTTTAATTATACTTCAGGGACTTTTGAGAAAAAATGGGGGCCGGACCATAAAACTATTGTTTTAACACCAAACCATTCAAGCGTTAGGAAAGTTGAGATTGAGATTCAGGGAATAGACATCCATAATATGAAATTATTGCCTGACAAAACCGGGGATGTAATTGAAGATACTGCCAAGATAAAAATAACAAGGCATTACAGGTTTGCTGAAGGGGATTCTGAAAATAAAGGGGATTCTATTTCAGCTTCTCCTGGCGAAACAAAAGCCAGGTAATTCCAGGAATGTGGATGAAACTATGGCTGCCAATAATTCATATCAGAGAATAGTTCCGTTTGTACTATTCGCACTGGCGTTAGTTCTATTGTTTGTGCTAGTCAGGCCGATGATAAATATTCTTTTAAGCAGTATTCTTCTTGCATACATTTCTTTTCCTTTTTATAAGAGAATAGTCAAAAAGATACCAAATGAATCTATTTCAATTATTTTATCTTTATTCATTATATTTATTCTTATACTAATTCCATTCGCTTTTTTAGTTTTGGGAATTGGGCAGCAGGGATATTATTTCTATAATTCATTATCAAGCACTGTTGCGAAAGGAGCATTATTTGGTTTCGGATGTGTTAGCGAAGAATCAAAAGTATGTTTGCTTCTCAACCAGGCAGAAAAATTCAGCTTAGAACAATTGTCAAAGTTTGGTTTTGACAAGCAACTGCAGAAATATCTGCCCGTTTTGGAGGAGAAAATAAACAACTTTATTATGAGACTGCCGCTCCTAGTCGCACAAATTTTTCTTACATTGGTTATAACCTTTTTTCTCCTAAAAGAGCGAGAGAGCATATTAAAAAAAGTTGTTAAGTTACTTCCAATGGAAGAAAAGACAACAAAAAGGCTTATGAAGAAATCAGGGGATATAGCTCATACGGTGATTTATGCACAATTATTTGTTGCATTTGTTCAGGGGATTGTTGGAGCGATAGGGTTTTACATATTTGGCGCTCCTTTTCCTATATTATCAGGGGTTTTGATAGCATTCTGCGCTTTGCTTCCTTTGATTGGAGCAGCCATTATATGGCTGCCTGCTTCGTTATTCTTAATCTTCAGCGGGTATTTTTCTCAGGACTATTGGGTGTTAGGCAAAGGCATAGGTTTATTTTTATACGGCCTTTTAATAATAAGTACAATTGACAATATTTTACTTGCGAAAATAGTGCACGCAAAAGCTAAGATAAATCCCGTAACAGTAATTATTGGAGTTATAGGGGGAGCCAGCATGTTTGGGATTGTTGGAATATTTATTGGCCCAGTATTATTGCCTTTGCTTATAACTTATTTTGAAACGTTTAAAGAAAGGTTTGAGTAATTTATAACTAAACATAATTTGAGGCAAAAATCCTATCAATTATCACCTTTTATATGGCGGTTCTGGCAAAGCATTTTATTTTTTAGATAAATATTAATATCTTGTCTCGCGTGTATTTTATGAAAAGCATGAGAAATAAATTTGTTTGCCAGGGTTGTGGAGAATGTTGTAATGGATTTGGAAAGGGAAAAAATAGCAGCCTGCCTTTATTTGAATGGGAAGTTGAACAATACAAAAATCTTGCAAATCAGAAAGGCATTAATATGAATATAAAGCCCCTGCATTATTTTCTTGATAAGAAATCCGGTTTTGTATTCTGTTTGAATTATGGAATGTTTAATCAGCCGTGTCCATTCTTGCAAGAGAATAAATGTTCTATCTATAATGATAGAGCATTAATCTGCAAACAATTCCCCCTCCTTAATACACCTGAAATTGTCAAAGAAAACAAAGAATTTCTAAAAACTAGCAACATTGAGGCTTCAGATTTCTTTTTGCATTGCCCAAACTTTGAAAACAAAAAACAATTTGAAGAAAATTTTAAAATAGGCGAGGCAACTTCGGTAGAAGAAATAAAAAATTACTTGAAAGAAGTTTATGGTGACTGCTATGACTGTGCTCTACAATCTAATTTTATAAAGAAAATTCAATCTAATTTTTTACAGAGTATGGTTGAAAAAAAGATAATAAAGTTAAGAAAAATAAACGAGTTGGATTTAAACAAATATAGGATTATCCCATTTTTTGATTTCCTGATTTATAAGGGCATTATAGACAACAATACAAAAGAATATTTTATCAACTCATTTAAAGATAAAGAAGCTTTTAAAGAATTTCTTAAAAAGAGATAATTTTAAAAATAAGAGATAATTAAATAGGAGATGCTAGATACAAGAGAAGGGACAGATTATGATGCTGGATTCTTCGCTATGTTAGAAGAAATCCGGCGAGAATCTCGCGCCGTTTTTGAAAGAAATGTTCAGACGATATTATCGGCAACTGCTCGTCTATTAGACCATCCAGCCAGTCAAGATATTTGTGGTGTAATGGATCAGATGTATCGGCAATGCACAGCTCTGCTCTTTTATCCTAGGGCATACGCCCTTGCTCATGCTTCTGGGTATCGCCGAGTAGAAGAATGTTTACCTGAGATGCTTCGTGATGGTGCTCGGAGAATTAGTAGTGGCGATACATACAGGGACTGGTTCAAAGCACAACAACAGCTTGTTGAATCTCTTGTTTCTATTGCTCAGCCCCATTCTGAAGAACCGTAAATCTCACTCCGAGAAGCCTAATTTTTCTATTCTTTTCAATAATTTTAAATATCTTTGTTTCTTTGATAAACTATGAAAAAGGTGCTGTATAGTAATTATCCATTAGGAATAGTGATTCTTGTGAATGTGCTGATGCTCTTGGTTTATGTTACAGGGGCCTACATTTTGTTTGTGCTGAGTTGGATTACTGGAGTTTTATATCTGGCATATCTTATTTTTCTCGAGCTTAATATGTATAAGGGGGGGTGTGTTTATTGTTGTTATTATGGAAAGAGGTGTGCATTTGGGAAAGGGGTTATTGCTTCTATTTTCTTCAAAAAAGGAGACCCTAAGAAATTTGGAGAAAGAGAGATGGGCTGGAAAGACATGATTCCACAGCTTTTAGTTGTCCTTGTTCCTGTGATTGTGGGAATTGCTCTTTTGATTTTAGACGGATTTAATTTCTGGATTTTGATAGCTGTTATTTATTCTGCTCTTTCTTGGTTTGTCATAAATCCCATAGTTTATGGAAGAATTGCATGCCCTCACTGCAGGCAAGGGAGCTGCTGTCCGGCAGCTAAGTTTTTTGCAAAAAAGGGAAAGTAGAAATAAGGACAAGACAGAGTAAGAAAGATAATTATAAAACCAATTTTATATTCTTCTTTTGTAGCCTCTTTCTATAGCCAAAAGAATTGCTGCCCCTACAATAACAAGTATAAAAACCCAGACAAACAGATTATTCCTTAATGAGCCATAAAAGGTTTGGTCTCCGGTTTCCCCTGGCCTTGGCCCGCCTGTAACTGGGCTAGGTTCTCCTCTTTTGGAGTCTAAAATGCCTATTACATTCCCGGATATGCCGGTTAATTGCACATTTGCCTGTGAAAGAGTAGTTTTTCCGTCGGTTACTTTCACTGAATAAGTTCCGTCTGGAGCGACTAATCTGAAGCTGGTTTCTTCTCCAATATCAAGGTCAACATTTTGTTGAGTATAAGCTTCCCCTATTATTATATCAATAGTATTAGAATACCTTTTGTTGCCTATATTTTGAATAATTAACTCGTCTCCCTTAATTTCAAATTTTACTTCTTCGTTTGCTTTGATCTCAAAGAATTCTTTTGTTACAGGGGTATCTTGGTAACTTGCGCTTATGGACCAATATCCTGCCCGAGGATTTTCAAGAATAATGCTTACTGCCTCTCCTGAACTTACATTTTTCTCAATTAATGTACCTTTTTCTGGGTCTTCTATTTCTACTTTGACTTCCCCATTTATTATATTGTTCTGCGAATCAAAAATATTTACCTTAAAGGTTATTGGGTCGCCAGCTTGGAAACTTTCTTGAATATCTATCCCTAGTTTGTAGTCTTGTGCAAGCATACATGGCAAGACAAAAACTACCATTAGCAGGATTAAGCTCTTTTTTATCATAAAACTTTAAAAGAAAGATTATATTTAAAGATATCGCTTGACTGCAGTAAAACTTAAATAATCTGTAAGAGATATTTGCTAGTGAAAGGAGGTAATTATGAAGAAACAAATTTTTTTTATGTTTTTAGTCTTAGCAGCCGCCGTAACAGCAATCCTCGTTTCAGCAAGACCTCCTACACAGCCGGTCTGCCCTATAGCTTCTTCCACTAACGTGGTTTTTTATGGGGATAACAGGTTCAGCGCAGTAGGAGACTTAAGCGAATCATGGATAAAACACTTTTTAGACTGGTGGAAACAACAAGATAGCTCTATAAATTATGTAGAATTAGACAGCGCAGATGTACAGAGTGAATGTGACTTAACAGCAGAAAACATACAAGTTTACATACAACCTGGCGGAAATGCTTACTATCAGCAGAACTATCTTGGAGCAGAAGGAAAGCAAGCTTTGACTGAATACATAAACAGCGGAAAAGGATATGTTGGGATATGCGCAGGATTTTATTATACTGCGCAAGACTATTGGTGGCAGGATGATTATTTTGCTCATCCTTATTTGCTTGGAATTTATCCAACAGTTGAAGGTTCTATAAGAGAGATTGCAGACTATAGCGATAATCCCGGATATGCATTGACTCCTTTAAGCAATGGATTCAGCGCGATATATTATGGGGGGCCAACAAGAGGATACGAATACACTAACTTAATTGATGCACCAGGAGTGTTTGATGCTACATACACTGCCTTTGGTAATGGAATGCCTGCTGTAATAAAATACAACAACCTGCTTCTTAATTCAGTCCATTTAGAGGCTTACGAGAACGATGGAATAACTGGATTGACTACTGAACAAAGGATTGAAAACTACAAGTACCTGGCTAATTTAATAAATGAGGTTTCTGGAACAACATTTTATGTTCCCCCTTATACCAACCCGCCTGTTTGCGGAGATGGGACCTGCAGCAATGGAGAAGACTATGTTTCATGCCCTGAAGATTGTGCTGCGCCTGCATGTGCAGACAAGCAAGACAATGATGAAGATGGTTTGACAGACTATCCTGCTGATTTGGGGTGTTCTAGCCTTGAGGATGACAACGAAGTGGATATTATTGAGCCAACAGAAGTTTTTTTTGATGGATTTGAAAGCGGATTTTCTTGGACAACTTATGGAACAGGAATTTCTTGGACAAGGACAACAGAAGCAAAATATGAAGGAGGTTATTCTGCAAGAGCTAAAAAAACAGGGGCTGGAGAATTAAGCTACATGGAAAAGGAGATCAGTATTTCTGGCTACAACACAGCAACCCTGGAATACTACAGAAAACTGGTAGGATTAGATGCTGCTGATGACTTCTCAGCAGAATACTACGATGGAACCTGGCATTACCTTGAGCATTTAGGAAGCGGAATAGAAAACGATGCAACATTCCTAAAGAAAACCTATAATATACCAACAACTGCTACAAAAGTAAGGTTTATGTGCGAGTGCGGAGCAGTAAGCGAGATGTGTTATGTTGATAATGTAAAGATAACTGTACAATAAATTTTTCTTTTTTTTCTTTTCTATTTTTCTGGGTATAAAAAGGTATATATAGTATTGAAACCTAAATAAAAAAGCAACATATTTAGCAAAATGAAAGGGGGTGTAATAATGAAAAAGATCTTTTTGTTTATCTTAGTTTCTTTGGTAATAATGTCCCTTGTTTTAGCAGCACAAAGTGATACCTCCGGGGTAGGAAGCGCTACACAAGGAAGTGGTTCAGGTACCGCAGGAGATAGCTCGGGCGCAGCAGCAGGAGATGGAGGAAGTAATGGTTCAGATGGCGCTCAATCAGGGCAGGGCGCAGGAAACGGGACTCAGACAAACCTTGAAACACAAAATCAGGGAGAAAATACCCAATTACAGAATCAGGTAAGAGTGACGTCTGGAAATTACGTAAATGCAAATGGAGAGCAAATGCAGATTCAGAACGAGAACCAGTTTCGCCTTCAAGTTGGAGGAGTTGAAGCTAAGTCTAGTATGCAGGTGGGCTCAGAATTCGACCCTGTCCAAAACAGGACAAGGTTAAAAACCCAACTTTCAAACGGAGCTAATGCAGAGATAAAAGTGATGCCAAATACTGCTTCAGAAAGAGCTATTGAAAGGCTTCAATTGAAAGTCTGTAATTCTGAAAATGGGTGTTCTATTGAGCTTAAAGAAGTTGGAAGTGGAGAGCAGGTCAAGGCAGCTTATGAAGTCCAGGCTCAAAAAGAAGCGAGAGTTTTAGCGATGTTTAAGACCAAAATGCAGGTTAAAGCTCAAGTTGATGCAGAAAACGGGGAAGTGATACAGGCTAAAAAACCTTGGTGGGCATTTATAGCTACTGAATAAATTTTTTATTTAATCTTTTATCTTTTTCTTTATTTTCTTATATTCTCTAATTTTTTATTTCTTTATAAGTATATATATTTCTTTATACTTCCAAGGAAAGATTTAAAAACAGGAAGATGCTAGTAATAGCATGTCAAAAAAGAAGGTTACGCTAAGCATAGAGAGCAAAGTCTATGATGATTTTCAGAAATATTGTGAAGATAATGCTATAATGCTTTCTAAAAAAGTAGAGATTGTCATGAAAGAACTGCTTAAGAACAAAAAGAGCCTTTCCTTGTTTTTTATGATTTTTTTGGCATTATTTTTAATAAATTTGGTTTCTGCTACAGACATATCAACTGATAATTTTGAATGCGGGGGTTTTAGTTGTGGGAGTGGTTGGAGCGGGTCATGGAGCTATTCAGGAACATGTGAAATTACAAGTCTTGGAGGTGCTATTGGCAGTTATCATTTAAGAGGCCAGGAGGGATGTGATGCCACAAGGAATTTTAATAGTGCAAGTTATGCTCAATCTAACGTTTCTTTTTGGGCAACTGCCCAGTCTTTAGAAGCAGGAGATTTCTGTTATTACTATTATTATAATGGAACAGGGTATACTCAACTGCTTTCTTTAACTGATGGAGATGATGATACCACACATGATTACTACGAGTATGATGTTACAAACTATGGGTTATCCTCAAGCGCAGGTATAAGAATAGAGTCTCCTGGAGTTGCCGCTGATTATTGTGCAATTGATAATATAACTATTTTTGGATTTGGTGTTGCTGATTCAACCCCTCCAACATTTTCTTCCTATACAGAAACGCCTTCGAATAACTCAGCATATTCTTCTGGGCAGTTTTATCAGTTTAATGTTACAGTTACAGAGACTAATTCTATAAACCGAGCAGGAATTGAATTTAGTGGTGCAAACTATAGTGTTTCCAATAGTTCAAATGTTTATTTTTTCAACAGGACAAATTTAGCTGCTGGAACCTATTCTTATTACTGGTGGGCAAATGATACCAATGGGAACTTCAATACATCTGGAGTGAGATATTATACTCTTGCAAAGGCAAGCCAGACAGCTGTTCTTTCTATAAACGAGACCTCTCCTATAATTTATGGTAATTGGATAAATGTTACGTGTAATGGAGAGCTTTTTAGAAATAATTTAAACATTACTTCGCAAAAAGGGCAGTCTATTTTACTTGGAGCAGGAAACTATAATTATTCCTGCAAGCTTTATGAAAGCCAAAATTACAGCTATGATGATGACAATTCAACTTTTGTTGTTGATCCCGCATCAACAATAACTTCTGTCTTAACTTCTCCTTCTTCCCCAATAACTTATCCTGCCGCAAGCAATTTTTCATGCTCAAATAGTCAAGGTCTTTATACAGAGATGTATATCAACGGAGTTAATAAAACATCGGAAAAAGGATTGAATGCTGTTAGAGCTGCTGGAAATTATGTTGTTAGCTGCAATTCCACTGGCAATCAAAATCACTCTGCAAGTTCTAACCAAACAACTTATGTTATAGACAAAGCAGCTGGGCAGGTTAGCTTGCTTTTAAATGGCTTGGAAGATAATCTAACTGTTTCTTATCCACAACAAATAAATGCAAGTGCTTCTACAATCTATGGAACTGTTTCTTTGTACCGAGATGGAACTCTTGTCAATTCTGAGAATGGTGTGAACAAAACTCTTGGTTCAGAATACTATAATTATACTGCAGTCAGCTCTGGAAACGAAAATTATTCTTTATCTTTTTTAACTTACTTTGTGAATGTAACTAAAGGAACTCCTGTCTTGACTTTTCTTTTAAATGGAAATCCTGACAATGCTACGCTTACTTACCTTCAGAATCTTAATGCTTCTGCTACGGCTAGTGGAGGAAGTGCCAACCTTTATAGAAACAATGTGACCATTAATGGCGAAAATTCAGTGAACAAGATTCTTGGAGTTAACTATTATACTTACAAGGCAAATGTAACAGGAAACGAAAATTATACAGATGGGGAAGGGATTATTTTATATGTAAATATAACAAAGGCTTCTCCAAGCGAGAATATGGATATAACGATTAATCCTTCTGAAACAGTAGATTATGGTACAGAAACGAATGCCCAGGCATCTGAGGTGAATCCCGGAGATAGCGATTTAGCTTATAGGCTTTATAGAGGAGGCACTCTTGTCTCAAGCACTTTCCCTTGGTTTGACCAACAGACTTTAAATGCAGGAACTTACATTTATACTTTTAACACAACAGGAGGGCAGAATTATACTTCTGGAAGTGTAAATGCCACCTTGACAGTGAATAAACTTGGAAATGCCATCAGTTTGTTATTAAATGGAATTGCTAGCAACTTAACTTTAAATTACTTGCAGCAATTAAACGCTTCTGCGTATTCTGATTCTGGAACAGTAAGCTTGTATAGAAATAGTGTGAGCGTGGATTTTGAAAATTCAGTTAACAAAGTTCTTGCTGCAGGGTATTATGAGTATTTTGCGAACTCTTCTGGGAGCTTGAATTATCTTGAAAACTCAACAGGCATTAAATTTTATGCTAATATCAACAAGGCGATTCCAGCTGCTTCATTAACAAACAACGAATCTTGGACTATTACTTATGGGACTTCAGTTACAATTGGATATTCTGAAAGTAATAATGGAGATGGGGATATTGTTTATAAGGTTTACAGAGATGGAAACGATAGGGGAAGCGGAGAGAGCGTTTTTCTTGGAGGAGGAGAGTATAATTATTCCATTAATACCGATGGAGGTCAGAATTATTCAGCTGCAAGCAATCTTGATGAGAAGACACTTATAGTTAATAGGAAAACTAGCTCAACAACTTTGACTTTTGATAAGACTTCTCCGCAAATTTATGGAACCTCTATAAACGCAACTTGTAGCTCAACTAATAACGAAGGAGAATTAAAGCTTTATCGCGATGGGATTGATGTAACTTCTGCTGAAAATGGAAAGAATATAATACTGGGTGTTGGGGAGTATAGTTATACCTGTAATGTTACAGATAGTCAGAATTACACTAGTTCTAGTTCTTCTGGAAATTTTAGCATTGAAAAGGCCGTAGGAGAAATAAAGCTTTATTTAAATGGGTTTGAAAATGATTTAGAAATTGTTTATCCTCAGCAGTACAATATTACAGCCACAACTTTATACGGCAATTTAACTATCTATTTCAATGGTACAGATGTTACTGCAAATAATGGTTTGAATGTAACTCCCGGTATGCTTGAAACATCTTACAATGTAACTGCTATTTCAAGTGGGGATGAGAATCACTCTTCTGTTGCTGTAACAAGATGGTTGAATGTAACTTTTGATTCTGTTCCTCCTGTTTTGTATCTTCTTTCCCCTGATGGCACTTACGGATTTAACGAATCAATTGCCTTGGAATTTTCTGTTTCAGATAATAATCTAGAAAGTTGCTGGTACAGTATCAATGATGGAGAAAATATAAGCCTACCTGATTGCCAAAACACTACTATTAATGTTTCTGGAAATGGTGAATATAACCTAAGCTTGTTTGCAAATGATAGCATGGGTAATGAGGCAAGAGCTAACGGAGAATTTTCAGTAAGTCTTGGGGCTCCTACGATAATTTTGAAATCTCCTGTCAATTCTTACCTCAATTATTATGACATTGTCTTCAGATATACGCCTTCTGATATTGACTTAGGAAGCTGTGAGCTTTGGGGAGATTTCGACGGTACTCTTAAATACAATCAGACAGATTATTTGCCTTTGAATGGCAGCGATAATTTTTTTAATTTAACTCTTCCTGATGGGATTTATACTTGGAATATTAGATGTAATGACAGTCAAGGGCATACAGCTTTTGATGGTAATAGGCTATTTTATGTTGATACTGTAAATCCGCGTATCGTTCTATCGCAGCCGAGTGGTAAAAAAACTTCAAGGACAGGAATTCCTTTGGAATTTTCTGTTTCAGATAATTCTCCTGTGGCTTGCTGGTATAGCGTTTACCTTGGGGAAAGCGTTCATATAGGTAACACTACTTTTAATTGTTCGCAAACGACAACGTTCAGTGTTAATAGTGATGGTAACTTTATTATTATTGTTCATGCAAATGATTCTGCTGGAAACGCTAATTCTTCAAGCAGCAGTTTTACAGTTGATACTTCTACAATAGTTTCACCCCCTTCTGGAGGAGGTGGGGGAGGTGGAGGTGGTGCCCCTGTTATTTTAACTCCTAAAATTTACGGCCTTGAAATAAACAGCTTGCCGGATATTATTATTGACCCTGGGCAAAACAGGAAAATGGTGTTAAAAGCAAGAAATAACGGGACTTTATTCTTAAACGAGTGCAAGCTTCTTGGAAAAGGAGAGAATGCCGAATGGATAAGCTCTTCAGGAACAAAAGGATTAAGCGCAGGGGAAGAGTACGAATTTACTTTTAATTTAAAGGTTCCAGATAAACTAGAGTTTAATTCTTATTTGATAGAACTGTTTTTGGATTGTCTAGAGTCTAATGCTTCTACTACATTTAATGCAGATACAATAGAAAAGAAGCTTGCAGTAAGCTTAGTTAGAATAAAAAAAGATGGGGCCCAGGTCAAAATTACCTATTCTCTTGAAGAGCTTTCAAATGTAACTCAGCAGGTTCAAGTTACTGTCTCTCTGATAAACAAAACTAATGAAAAAGTCGCAGAATTTAAAGACTCAAAAACAATAAATGCGGCTTCAAAACAGGAATTCGAGGCTGTTTTAAGTTCAAAGGAAGAATTGAGCGGAACCTTTAACTTGTTGATTAATGCTTTATCTGATACTTCTTCAGCATTTGTGCAACAAGAGGTGGTTCTAGGAGAGTCAAAAGTAAGTGGGATGGCTATTTTGGACGAATCTCAGAAGAACCTCATTTTAAGCATTATTTTAATTGCAATTTTTCTTGCCTTTGCAGGAGTGGTTGTGTTTAGGATTATTAAATTCAGAGGGTTTAAAAAAAGAACGCAGATTAAAAGCGTGCTTTTAGACAAAGATGTGGGAAAATTGAATGCACAAGGCATACCTGTAACTAGCATAGAGGCAATTAAGAAACCTTTTTAATTTTTTAGAAAGGTTTTTATATTAGTTGCACTTTCTTTACTTTGTTATTGTTAAAAGGAGGCAAAAATGTACTGGATAATAATTGTTGCTTTGGTTATAGTCGCTTTTTTACTATTAAGAATGTACCATCTTAAGCATAAAATTACTCTGTTGCTAGTAGTACTGTTCCTTTTGTTTTTGTATATAAGCGTTTCAAGCGTGTTTTCTAAGTATAATGTTGATTTGAAGTCTGCATCTGGAATTGAGCGGGGAGCAAAAATCTATTTCGCGTGGTTGGGAGGAGCTTTCGGCAACATGAAGGATATAACTGCCAATGTGGCTAGAATGGACTGGAAGTTTGAGAACAAAACTCTGGGAGCAGAGAAAACTAAGACAAAATGAAAATCTTACTTTTAATAATAATATTTTTATTGATTGGAGTGTTTTTTATAATCAGTCAGAACAATTTAGCATTATCCAAAGAAGGCAGAATAAAAGAGCTTTTTTCTTTGTATATCCCTTGGCTAATTGATGGAGGAGAAAATATTGTTCAGTTGTCGGGGCAGATAATTAAGCTGGAATGGCTTCCTAAATAAGCCTATCTTGATTTTTTGTAAAACATAGGAATTCCTTCTTTTTCTACATCTTCTAGTAGTTTTTTAATGTCCACTTCTTTTTCCCTTTTTCCTTTAACCCAAAGCATTTCTGCTATCGCCCAAATTAATAAAGAAATAATAATGAAAACCATCCCCCATAAGTTTCCTCTTGAAGGCCCTATGGCTGCTCCAGTTATCCCCAATAAGAATAGAAGAGAAAGTGCAAACCCTGCTATAGAAATAACTGCTAAGGATAGGATCATTACCCTCCTCCTTTTTTCTTTCGACCTTTCTTCTTTTAAGGTTTCATCCTCTTTTGTAACTGCCCTTTCCTCTACACTCTTTTTTACTCTTGTGGCCATGCTATTTAGAGGGCAGCTAACTTTATAAATTTTCAGTTATAGCAGTCAGGCCATTTTCCTTTTGTGAACTTCTCTTCAAGAACTCCGCAGTGCTTCCCGCACTTCGTGCATTTCAGCCCCAGCTGTCCATTATCCTTCAAAACAGAATCATAAGGAGCCTTACAGCACTTACTAATAAAGAAATCTAAGATTTTGTTCATTCTAGGATCTAACTCAGACATGAAAAAGAGCCAGAACTCTAACTTTAAAAACCTTGCGTTTGTTAGAATAATGCGTTTAATTGCAAAAAAATTTGCCTCGATAGCTCAGTTCGCTATCGAGACAACAAATAATACAAAAAGCAACATTGCCTCGATAGCTCAGTCGGTAGAGCGTTACCTTGGTAAGGTAAAGGTCCCGAGTTCAATTCTCGGTCGAGGCTTGTTTTTAAACAAGGTTTAAAAACTCGAATATTCTTAAGGGTATATGGAAGAAGAATCTCCTCTGGAAAAACTGAAGAAAGATTACGAGAAACTAAGAAAGAAGTACCGCATTCCTAGCTTTAAGGATCTTAACGAGGCTTTTGATATAGAAGAAGCTGCTGAGATAGAAAGCGATTGTATTCTTAGGCAGATTAGAAAACGAATGATGGATAAGGTTGTTGCATATCTAAGATTCATAGAAATGTTACTCAATCCAAGCAATGCACCTATATTTTTCTTTGCATTGGTTAAGGGTTTGACTGCTTCTGATAAAAAGCTCTTGGAAAAAGTTTATGAGGAGCTCGGAGAATTTGAGATAAGCGTAGTGGCTCTGGATTGCAAATACAGCGAAGCAGGAGAGGCAGAATTTATAAACAAACTATTTTCTGAGTGGAAAGAGATTTCTGAAGAAGTTCTTGAAATTTCGGAAATTTTAAAAAAGAACTGGAATCAAAAATCAAGAGAAAGTGAAAGAGGATACTGCGGATAAATGTTTTCTGGCATATAAATTTTTATAAACGTGTTAATCCTATGTTTCCTATGAGAAATTTAATAAGAGAGTATATACAAAGGTATGTGGGAAGAAGGAGGGCGGAGGCAGAAGTTTATGATATTTTAGTTAGAACCGAAGGTGTAGTTAGGCGCGCTTCCTCTCAAAGAGATATAGATAACGCAACCGATTTATTGAGGCGGGCTGGCAGAATAACACTAAGGCATAATACCGTTTCTGATAGGATAATACTTGAATATGCTCGTATAATGGAGGCAGTTGCATGCACTTTATAGATTTTCTATTTCTAGTGAGGAAAAAAGCAGGTCCATTAGAGCGCTTCTACTTCTATCTCTAATGAAGAGACAGGCATCTTTAATCCCCAATCATCAATAACTGAAGGGGAGATTTCTCCTAGAATACCTATTTTTTTGCCTTCTATTATTATTTTTCCAACTCTCCCTGGAATAAAGCAAGGATGCTCAGTTTCTTCTATTTTATATTCTTTGTTTAGCATCCTTGTTAGATAGTCTAAAATCTGCTTTATTTCTGTAAAATCTGTGTCTCCTGTAATCGTTATACATAGCTTTTCTTTTTCTTCTATTTTCTTTCCGCTTTCAAATATTCTTCCAAGTTCGAATATTTTTTGAGGATATCTTGCATCTGTATTCTCACTTAAGGTTCTTAAGGCACTAACAAGCAAGTCTGGTCTAAGAATGTTATAGTCTGTTTTAGATTCTAGGACTTCTATGCCTCCTTTAATAGAGTTTTTCTTTAAGTCTTCTTTTCTTACAAGGTGGTAAGTTGAAATTTCTAATAAGCCTAAGCCAGTTAGAATTTCGGCTATTTTTCTTTTTTTAACTTCTAGCTCTTCTTCTTTTCCGATTGTAAAGACATCTGGAAGTTCTGGATTAAGATGGTCATAACCATAGGCAATTGCAACATCTTCGTAAATATCAACTGGATGCATGATATCTGCACGATAGGCTGGATATTCTACAATTCCTTTATTGTAAGACATCCCCATTTTTTCAAGTAATCTTTTAATTTCAGTTTCTTTTATTTTTATTCCCAAAAGCTTTTCGCAATCTGGAATGCCTATTTTTATTTTTTCTGGCTTTAACTCTGGAGTAATAATCTTTTTTCCTTCGTAGTCAAGCCTTATTCCATAGATTTCTCCACCCATATCTGCTAGGGAAGTAACTAGGATGTTCAGAGTCTTTTTCAATGCGAGAATGTCAGAGCCAGAGCACTCTATGAATATTTCTTTTGTTTCTTCTGTAATTTTTCCGGTCATCTGGGAGTTTATTATTGGAGGCATGCTAAGAACATTCCCCTTGTTGTCTCTAAAAACGGGATATTTTTCAAAGCCTTCAAGAAGATGCGCATAATCTCTTCCAGTTGGGTGCTTGCTAAGAATCTGTCTTCCATTCAACTCCTTGTCCATTTCTAATGGGACAAATTTTATAGCTTCTGGATTTTCTGCCCTGAAGGTAATTGGGAGCTCGATTTTCTCAAGTGGATAAATTCCAATAGCTATTTTTTTCCTGTCTCTTCCAAAAGTTGAATGGAGCTTTTCTTGTATATCAATGATCTCTTTAATTTTCTCGTCGTTGAATTGTAGATTCTTTATTATTGCACATACAGTGTAAGGCCTTATTGATTTAAGGCTAGAGTCTATTTTAACATCGTAGTTTTTAAGAGGCTTGTTTACTATATACTGCTTTATTTTTTCGCCAAAATAGTTTTTTAATGCCCTATGAATTCCTTGTGCAGAGAGCATATCTGGTCTGTTGGGAGCAATTTCCACGCTCACTTCCTCTTCTGTTATGTTTTCAACTCCTATACTAAACATATTGAGCTTGTAATCAAGCTCTTCATCGCTTAAATCTCCGATTACCTTTTTTAATTCCGCTTTATTTAAGTTTACAATTGCCATTTTATATTTTTTTATCGATTTATTTTTATTCCATTTCTATTTCCCAAAACCCAAATTTCTCTATTTTTTCTAGGCTATGGTACTCTGTAGGATTAAGTTTAGCTAACCACTTTACTTTTTTCTTTATGCTTCTTCCAGTATACCGCTCGGTTTCTGGGTTGTATTCTTCTAAAATTAATGTGTCGCCTTCTTTTAAGTCGAAATCTGCCAACCTTAAATCGAATTTCTTTTTTCCTTCCAAAACTTCTTGAAAAAACTTTGGCCAGGTTTTCTTTTTTATTTCTGCCATTTTATTTGTTGTCTATTCCTCCTGCTAATTTATTTCCATGCTTAAATTTTTTTATTTCATCTATCGGAAATCTTTTTTCGTACTCTTCTAGCACTTTCAAAGTTTCTTCTTCTGAATTTATTCCGCAGATGAATGCTATTTTTAAAATCAAATATTGCATATCTCCTATAAAATTTCCAACTTCTCCTTTATATTTTTCCAAAAGTTCCTTTTGTTTTTCTGCATCAACCCATTTTATTATATGCCAGAGTTCTCCTATTTCTTCGTCCATATTTAAGAGAAGGTCTTTTATCTCTGAAACTCTGCCCCATTCTCTCTCTTTATTAAATTTTTCTACTTTATCTTGAATTTGTTTCATTTTATTTCACCAAAAATTTAAGTTCCCTTAGCTGAGTTAAATCATTTTTATACACATCTCTCATGTCTTTAATTCCGAAATTTTGCATTACGAGTCTGTCAAATCCCATACCCCATGCTAAAACAGGAATATATCTTCCTAAAAGTGGCTCTGTTACTTCTGGTCTGAAAATCCCTGCACCTAAAACCTCTATCCATTTTTTATTTCTTTCGTCCCAGACATCTGCTTCTACGCTTGGCTCGGTGTATGGGAAATAGTGCGGGCGAAATCTAACTTTTTCAAAGCCCATTTTATTTAGGAAAGCTTTTAAGTATCCTAGCAGATTCGGTAAAGTTGCATTTTCGTCTACAACAATGCCTTCTGTTTGGTTGAACTCAAAGCCGTGGCTCCAGTCTACAGTCTCGTTTCTGAAGCATTTTCCGACCGAGAAAAACTTGCCTTTTATTTTGTTTTCCCCTTTGTTTTTTTCTCGCAGTTTTACAAGTGTCTGGGCAGAAAGACAGGTGGTGTGGGTTCTTAGAAGAGTTTTTTTAGCATCTTCTTCTTTCCAGGAATATTGCCAGCCAGTACTTCCTTCTGTTCCGCTTTCGTGAGCTTGTTTAACTGCCTGCACTATTTTCTTTTCTGGAAGCTCAGAGTTTCCTGCTATAAAGAAAGTATCGTGAAGCTCTCTTGCAGGATGATCCTGGGGGGTGAATAAAGCATCAAAATTCCAGAAACCGCTTGTGGTTAAGTTGCCAGACATTTCTTCAAATCCCATTTCAGTCCATATTTTTCTTGCATAGTCTGTTGCTTGATTTACAAAATGCCTTTTTCCTCCTGAAATTTTTGGAAGAGGAGAGATAATATCATATCTTCTTAATTTTTTGCCCCTCCAACTTTTATTTTTAATCATTTCTGGAGTTAGCTTTTCCAGCATCTTGCTTTCATCAATATCTTTGCTGTTTGCTATAATCTTTTTTCCTAGGCTAGTTATTTCAACAGAGACTATCTTTTTTTCTTCTAAGCTTACTATGTTTTTCCTTTTCTTTAGACTATCAAATGCAAATTTTTGCTCTGGTTTTAGCGATTCTAAGTTTAAGGGTAGAGATTCTAAGAACTGCTCTTCAAGACTTTTTTTAGTTATTTCTTCTGGCTTAGCTTCAATTATAATTTTTCCATTTGCTAGCTTAATTAGCGCTTTCTTTTTTAGTGCTCCAAGCGCAGCTTTAAATTCGTTTTCATTCAAGCCAGACTGCTTTTCTGCTTCTTCCATATCAATTGTTTTTTTATCTGCAACTAAATTAAGGAGATTTCTTTCAGGAAGCCCTTTTTTCTTGTAGAGTATTCCATTAACATCCAAATCCACAATTTTTTCAGTTTTTTCCTTTATTTTGACTATATCCTTATTTTTTAGAAATTCTAATGCTCTGAGAACAGAAGTGGCGTCTAGGCCTGATTTTTCTCCTATCTTTTCAAGAGCTTCTTCCAAGTAAGGCAATACTTTTCGCTCCATTGGAGATAATTTTTCAATAATCTCTTTTGTTTCCATAGCAATTCCAGTATAACATATTTTATAAAGCTTTTTAGCTTAGAAAATACATGAGAAAAGCGGTTGTTGCAGGGCAGTTTTATCCAGGTGTTAAAGAAAAGCTTGAAAAAGAGATTAGGAAATATGCAAAACCCGGGAGCCATAAGAGTAATTCTGTTAAGGCAGCTATTGTACCTCATGCAGGTTATCTTTTTTCAGGAAGATGTGCTGGTAAGGTCTACTCTGTTTTGCCATGGGCTGAGACTTACGTCATTTTTGGGGTTAATCATCGAGCTATTGGAGAGGATATTGCTTTATCTTTAGAAGCTTTTGAGACTCCTTTGGGCGTAGTAGAGAACGATGTGCAGCTTGGTGAAGAAATATTAAGGCAGCTGCAGATTCATGAGGGCGAAGAGGCGCATGAGTATGAGCATTCTATTGAAGTTCAGCTTCCATTTTTACAGTTAACCCAAGAAAGATTTCATATTGTCCCAATTTTATTGAAAAACTATACTTTAGAGACCTGCCAAAAACTTGCTAAGGTTATTGTTGACTCTGCTGCCAGGCTTGGAAGAAAAATTGTTGTAATTGCAAGTTCAGATTTTACACATACAGGTCCTGCTTATGATTTTTCGGGAAGCTTGGAGGCGGACAAAGAAGCAATTGATAAAATACTTGCTTTTGATACGGCTGGATTTTTAACAGCAGCTGAAAAAACAACCATTTGCGGGGCAGGAGCAATTGCAACAACAATTGAAGCAGCCAAGCTTTTAAGAGCTAGCAAAGCAGAGCTTCTTATGTATTACGACTCTTCTGAAATAATTAATAACGAGAATAAAGTTGGATATGCAGGGATTGTCTTAAAAATGGATATTTAATCTTCAACTGCCGCTGCTTGCTTGGCTTTGTATTCTTCAATTACCTCTGCTAATCTTGTATCTTCTGGAACGACCAGCTGTTTTAAGAGAGGTACTCTTTTGCTGTTTGCATAAGCTATTTCTGCGCCAGCTAAACTTTCAAAATATCCAAAACTCTCTGAACCTATTTCCCCACTGGGTTGCTTTTTCGGGTCTTCATCATCATCCTTGATGATATTACATAGGTTATCTCCAAGCCGAGTTCCCAATTTTTCTGTGCGAAATCCTCTCTTACTTAGAAATGATCTTATTTGTACGAATTCTGATTGGCGTTTAGATCCTATATCTATTCCGTAACTTCTTTCTATTATCTCTCCTCTATCAAAAATGATTCTTTCATCTTTTGATCTTTCAGTATATACTTTTAGCAGTTCGCTTCCCGCGAACATCTTTAATGAACAACATTCTACTAAATGGGGTATACCATGGATTTCCACAGACGCTTCATATTTCTGAAAAATTCCTTCTGCATTATAAACAAATCTTCCGCCTTCTTTTGTTCTTACAGGCCAGAGAACTTTTGGCCGCTTGTTTTTGAACCACTTGAACATTTCTAGTCTTTCAGCTAATTTTACAGCGGTGCATGCTCGATTTGAAGTATCCAAAATATAAACCAATTCGCCTATTTTTTTAGTTCTCAGATCTGTGTATGGAATGTCATCTATCCCAATTCCCATAAGTTCTAGCACTATTACACTTAATTCACCTAACTCTATATTACGAGAGCTTCTTATCCCAATAGCGGCTGGCAAAAAATTCGGTGAGATTGCGTAAGTTCTTGAGATTTCTTTCATTTTAAAATTCCTAAATATGATTCAATTATATAGTAATAACATCTTAAAAGGTTATTAAAATTTATACCGAACTTGTTCGGGTTTTAGAATAAGGAGAATTAGATTGGATTAACTTATTTTATTTGTTCTTCAATTATTAGTGGAAGGAGTTTTAACTCTGCTTTTCTTAGATGCTCCTGAAAAGTTGACTTGCCAACTCCTATGATTTTTGCCATTTTTTCTATAGAGATTTTTCTTGGATATTGATAATAGCCATTTTTGTACGCAATTTCTAGTGCTTTTTTCTGCATTTTTGTCAAAGAGGGGGAAATTGTTGGAAATCTCACTTCAGATAAATTAGACTGTTCAAGTTTGAGTATCTCGCAAGAATCCATGTGCTTTTCTTCTGCTTTTATGAAATCCTCAAGGATTTTTCTGTCCCATGCAGCAACTTCCCAATATTCATGGCCATCATAATGATTGACTGTTGGTTTAACAAATAGGATATTATGAGTATAGTAAAGCATCACATGCTCCCCTTTTTTTCCTAAATTAATCTCGTAAACAAATACATCTCCGGCAACTTCAACTCTTGTAATTCGTTTGTCCGCTTTTAAGTCTTTGATAAAACTTTTCTTTGCTTTGTCATTTGCACTCTGAAAATAACAGATTGTTGTTGCGTATCTATTTCCCTTTTTCTCGTACCAAATGCTGGGGTAAGAGAGAACTATTAAATTAAATTTCTCACATCTTCTTACAATTGGGCAATCGTTATGGCAGAGTTTTAGTTTTGTTATCCACATAAATTAATTAAGAGTTCATTAATTTTAAACTTATCTATGCAATAGATTTTTTCAAAGAATTTCGTTAGGTTTATAAATAAACAAGGCTTGTAGTTGGGATGGCAGAATTTAACATAATTATAGAGAAAGGAGAAGATGGCTATTTGATATCAGAGGTAATTGAGCTTCCTGGATGCCATACACAGGCAAAAGACCTTAACGAGTTAATTAAACGAACGAAAGAAGCGATAACTTTATGTTTAGAAGAGCAAAAAGATGTGGAGATTAATGGTAATTTCATTGGGATTCAGAAAGTAGAGGTTTGAAATGGCAAAGTTGCCGCAGTTAACAGCAGTAGAGCTGATAAAGATTTTTTCTAAAATGGGTTTTAGTGTTACAAGGCAAAGTGGCAGCCATGTTTTTCTTAGGCATGAAGATGGGAGGACAACTGTTGTTCCTAATCATCCTGGAGAAAAACTTGATAGGGGTTTGTTATCTAAAATCTTAAAAAAAGATGTACAAGTTTCCAGAGAAGAATTTGAAAAATATTTGTAAATCTGCATTAAGCAACTGCTTTCTTCGCCTGTTCTGTTGATGCGCCCAAAGTTAAGAGAAAGGAGAAAGCAGCTCTTTTATCATATTTTCCAAGTAAAATTAAATCACATTTGGCTTTCCTGCACAGTTTTATATTCTGCATAATTCTCGCAAGAAGAATTGCTTTTTCTTTTTTTTCTTGCTTTTTTGTTATTTCTTCTAAATTTATTCCAATTTTGACTTTGTTTTTTGCAGCAATATCACACAAAACTTCATTTAATCCAGAATCTCTTTGTTTCATTTTGTCTTTTCTGTTGTGGATTTCTGGACTTAGGAGAATGTCTACGTTTTTCATCTCGAGGACTTTTCTGTTGAATTCTTCGTCTTGAGATTTAACTATGATTTTTTCTTCTTTCTCACTCGCCAATCCTGTCCGTTTGGACTCGTTCGGATTTTCCTTCTTTGCTTTTTGAATAATCTTTCTTACTTCATTTATATCCTGGGATTCAATTATCATGTTACAATAATGCTTTTAAAGCTTAAAAAGTTAAGGGTTGCTAAGATGCCCCAGTATAATTTTAGATTGGAAGTAGATGCCCCAGAAAATTGTTTTTGGGCCTATGTATCTTTTCGAAATCAGCCCTATCCTTTTTGCGACCCTGCGACTATTAAGGCGCCCATACTTAATGGAAGTGCTTTGATTACGCAAGATGCGCAGTTAGGAGATGGAGATGTTCCTAAAATGGATTTTTCACAGGCGATAGTTGAAGCGCCGTATAGAAGGCGTCTGCTTGTGAGCGAACAGAAACAAAGAGTTTTAGGAGCTTTTCAAGAAAAAGCTTCGCCTTTAATTAGAGAAGCGCTTACTCACCCAAATCATAATAGAAGAAGATATTCTGTTGCTTTTAATGTGGCTGATGGAGCTGCTTATTGCGGGCTGGGTGGAATTAGAACAATGAGGGGAAAGCCCGGTCCAATGAGATATAAGGGCATTGGGGAAGAATAGCTCTTATTCTATTATTGTTCCAACAAAATGTTTTTTATTTAAAAGATTGTTAAGATTTTCCATGTCCGAGCCTATTATATAAGTTGGTATTTTGTGCTTTTTTATTATTTTTGCTGCTTTTTGGTCTAAAACGAAATGCTGACCTGGAATAAATTTAATCTTTTTTACCATTTTTAAGAATTCTTTATGAGAAATTTCATTGATTAATCTTGCATTTTTGAATTTTTTTGGGTCTTTGTCAAATAATCCACGAACGTTGGTTATATTTATGAATTCACAATTGAAGAAGTTGGCGAGTTTTGCTGCCGTGGCATCTGAAGTCTCTTTTTTATGGTATCTTAATGCCCCGCAAAAAACAAAGTCATTTTTTTGCAACAGATATTCTACATGCTTCATGTCATGAGGAATGCCTTCATTAGCATCTTTGCCAAAAAAATAAGTCAAAAGGCGGGCATTTAGTCTCGTTATAGAAATTCCCAACAAGCATTGAAAGCGCTCTTTTTTACTCTCCTTGATTTTTCCCTCTTTTAAGCCATTAATGTAAACTCTTGAAGGATTTCCTCCACCACAAACAACTACGAATTTGTATCTCTCTTTGTTTTTTTCTAGGATTTTTCTAAAATTCTCTAGAAACTTGTAATCTACTTTGTCTGGAACAATTAAACTTCCTCCAAGGCTTAAAACAACCACTTTTTTTGCCACTTTCATAGACAAATAAACACTCGTTCTTATATAAATCTTTTTGAATATATACAATAAACTTATTTAAAATCTTTTTACTTAATTAGTTGATGGTTAGAGGCAAGACACTTGGATTAGGGGAACAGTGGGCCAAGGAGTTTTCTGCATGGTTGGGGAACTCTCAGTATATGGCAGAAAGAAATTTAGGCGGATATCGTTCTGAAATTCATGGAAACGCCTTGGAGTTTAGCCTTATGGATGTAAGGACTAGACTTGAATTTCACGATCCAGAAGGAAATGGGCGCAAGCTCCATTTACATTTACAGATGTCTCTAGAGATTGAAGGAAACAAAAAAGAATTGGTATGTGAATACACGCGAGATTTGGGGGAGGAGCCCCCCAGTAGGTTCTTGGGTAGTTCAACCGTAGACTTAATAATCGATGATTTTCTTTTGCCAGGACTAAAGAATTTTATAGAAAATATATGCTTTCCTAAGCTTCTTAAACAGTAAATAACCTATTATCTTTTACATTAAATATTTTTAGTCTTGCCCCACAATCCAGCCATCCGTGAGCATAATTTAGACATCCGTAGGCGTCTACAAGATGTCCTTGTTTTTCAAAATGCTTGGAATCTGATAAATAACATTCCACCATTTCTATAATTTCTTTTGCCTCTTTCTCTTTTCCTTCTGAGATATTTTTCTTGGCCATTTCTAGAGCCTCTTCTGTTATTTTCCTGTATTTGAGAATCTTTTCCTTTGTTATTTCACTTTCCATAATAGAAAAATGTAAGTTAATTATTTAAACTTTCCTTGTTTTATTTTTTTATGCAATTTACAGTAAAGACTAACAAGAGAGAAGAAATTATTGATATAACAAAGCAGGTTGAAGATACTGTTGTTAAAGAAGGGAAGAAAGGAAACGCCTGCTTGGTTTATGTTCCTCATACAACTTGTTCTGTTATTATAAATGAGAATTATGATTCGGATGTCCATTCCGATATTTTAGAGCATCTTAGAAAACAATTTCCTCCTGGGATTGGAAAGCATAGCGAAGGAAATTCAGATGCGCATATTAAATCCTCTCTTGTTGGCCAAGCGCAGGTTATTCCTATCGAGGAGGGGAAGCTGCAATTGGGAAAGTGGCAGGGAATCGGGCTTTGTGAATTTGATGGTCCAAGAGAGAGAAAAATAATTATAAAAATAATTTAAATTGTATTTTCAATCATCCATTTTGTTAAATCTATATGCAAAACTCGATTTTATAAAATGAGGTTAGGAAAATAACCTTAACAATCTGATTTTTTTAGATATATAGGTTGGAGGATAGAAATTATTTAAAAAGGCAACTACCTGTACTTTTCATAAAAGAGGATCAAGGGAGGAGAAAACATGCATGACCTCCCTCTCTTCTTTTTTAATAAACTTTATATACACTTCTAACCTTTCTTATTTATGAATAAAAGAGGGGTTAACGAGCTTGTTGCAGCTATACTTTTGATTTTGCTAGTAATCTCTGCAACAGTTATCTTTGGATATATTTACACAAATTTTCTTTATAGCCAGGAGGATGCTATTGAAGGAACAGTTTTTGAGGAGATAGGCCTTAAAAGCGGCTGCGAAACCAATTATCTACCTGGAACATGGTCAGATTGTGAAGTGACTTATAATCTGCATAATCTGGTTGAGGAGGACCTGGATTTTCAGGGGAGTAGAAACAGAGTGCTTAAGGACTTGAATAAGTGTTCTCCTGATAAGATAGAGATAGAAAAATGTTCTAGCAAAGAGCTAGTTAGCCTACAAATAGTTGGGCAATATTTAGAAATAAGGGACGGCTATGGGGACCTTGTTTCAAAATTGGAGCTAAAGGGCGGAGAGTTAAATATAGAGCTTATTTTAGTATAGTTTTTATCTAGAGCTTGAATAGCTTAGAAGGTTGCCCTACGCTCATTTGATAATATTTAAATACCTTCTTAATATAATACATTACATAGGAATTGGGCAGAAATTAGCTAGTTTAACTTGCCTAAAAGAGATGGTTTATAAGAAATATATTAAAAAAAAGGGGAAAGTATTTGGGCCATATTATTATGAAAGTTATAGAACTAAGGCTGGAAAAGTTAGAACCAGGTATTTAGGCGAAAATTTGCCTACAAAACAAACTAAAAAGATTTCTGGAAAAAGTAAGGTAACTCCTTCTTATGTCAGAAATGCTAGGGGCATTTCTGAGCATCCTAAAATTCCTGTTAGGGAATTTTTTGACAACCGATGGTTTTACTTGTTTTTTATTGTTGCTCTTTTGATTTTAGTTGGATTAGTTATTCCTAGATTTCTACATTTGGATAAAGGAATTCAGGCAGGTCAGGGAGAGCTTGGCTCTTTAAGCCCGGCTTCAGAGGAAACTGAAACTCAGGAGAATGGAACTGTAGGAGAAACTAAAGAAACTATAGGGATACCTGAAAATTGGCAGGAAGAAATTTCTGAAGAGCCTGTTCAGGAGACCCCGCCTGAAACTGCTTTGCCTAAGGATACCCTTCAAGAAAACCCCCCTGAATCTACTCCTCCGTCTCAAGAGGCAGCAGAAAAAGAAAGTGGGATAATTGCAACAAACCGGGAGGAAATCCATGTTTCTACTCAAAGATATGATATTGTTATAAACCGGCCTGTTAAATGGGTTAAAACTGTGAAAATAAATGACAAAGCAGACATTGAAGGGTTGGTTGTCGAATTGCCAAAGCAGGCAGAGTCAATTAGTATTAAAACAGGAGAAGAAGCAGAAGTGGCTGTGGAGAACATAACACAGTATAACGAAGAACTTGGAGAAATAGATAAAAAAGAGTTAAAAGAGGGAGAAACAAGCCTGTCTGCATTGAAACCGCAAGTTAATTTATTTTCTGAGTTTGCTAACTGGCTGAAATCCATCGGGCTGAAGGTTACAGGGCATGCTTTAGAAGAGCAGGTAATGGGGGAGGGAATTAGCAAGACAGAAGACAAAACTCTTGTCAATTTAGGAGAGGTTTCAGAATTGAAAAAACAAGTAGAAGAAAATTTACAGCAGAGTACAGAGGCAGAAGTTGCAGTTGAATATTTTACAGAAGGTCCGCAATCTTATGAGGAGGAGATTTCTGAAGGTAAGCGAGTTAAAATTTCAGCTCCTGACGAACTTGGCTATGAGAATGTTTTAGCATATACTGAATTAAGCAATCAGGTAAGCATGGACAATAAAGAGGAGATTAAACTTTATAACATTATGGATGGGCAGAGAGAGGCAGTTGATTTTGATGCTTATGATTTAGATAACGATGGTAAGGTTGATTATATTGAATGGACTGTTCCTCATTTATCTGAGCAGATTTATGAGATAATTATTATAACAAAGGCAGAACATTTGGATTCTGAAAGGAATTTTATAGAAGATGTTTATGATAAAGTTAAAGAAAAAGACAACAATTGGGCTGTGATAAACAACAATGAATACGTGAGAGTCACTTTTGAAAAAGCACTTGACAACACAAAAGACATAACAATTTATGCAAGAGGAAATGGGGCAGTTGAGGTTTATAGAAAAGACAGCGAGGAGCTAATAACTACATTTCCTGAGATAAGCAGCGAGGGAGAGTATAAAATTTACCTTACCAACTTAAGTGAAGGAGAGACGCAGCAAGTTTTTGACTTAAAAAGTGTTGGAAATATAGAGTACGATTATATTGTTGACCCGCAGTATATTTATCCTCCTACTGGCACAAAAGTGGCTAAGAGATATACCGGCTCTGGAGACCCTCCTGCTCCAACTTCTGCAGAGTATACTGAAATCGGAATAATGGAGTATACTTATCTTGATTCAGCAGATAATAGTAGGTTAGAGGTAAGTGTGGCAACTGGTTATATGCAGAATAACAGCTTGCTTTTAGTTTTTAATGTTAATAACTTGGTTGGAACAGGGCATAACTTGAATAATATAAACTCCCTTGTTTTTGATTGGGAGGGTTATGGGGAGATAGGGAGCAATTTTCTTACAAAAGTATATTTATGGAATAAACAGACTTCACAATGGCAGTTATTTGCAAGTTATGATTTTTCCTCAGCAAATGATAAAACACTCGAAGCAAAAGTAACTTCTTCAAGTGGAGATATAGATGATAAATATATCAGTCAAGTGGGTAGTAATTATTATGTTTATGCTTTAGTTTCCACTTGGAAATATATTCCGCCTTGTAAACAAAATGCTGCAGGGACTAATTGCGCTGATAGTAGTTGGGGTGCTAATTCATGTAGATGTATTGGTAATGCCAGAAAATGTTATAGTGGCAGATGTGTCCAAGCATGTGCTGGGCTAAGTAATGAAGCTCACGATGGCGATATGGACACAAATGGTGATGGAGAAGGTGTGACTGAAGCAAACCAAATCTGTTCAAGCAAATATGGTTCTGGATGGATTTTTGGAACACAAGCGCAGGTTTATGAATGTGATTATAGTTTACAAGATTGTCCAACAACGGGGGAGTATTATCACACTTTTATTTCTGGTGGTTGTAGCGATTATTCTTGGAATATGAATCCTTTTGGCGCTTTTGGCAGGGCATATTGCAAATTGGATGTAGGTACAACTATTAGCGGATGTAATTCAGATAAGCAGATTTGGTGTGTTAACACAACCTCTTACACTTATGATGCTGCAAGCACAAATCTTTTTGTAGACTATGTTAATTTAACTATTTTTGAAGTAGATGCTGGTGCTCCGACTGTTACCGTCCAGCAGCCGCCTCTTGCAACGCCTACAGTGAACTATTATAAGGCTCTCCCTATCTCTTTACAGATTACAGCAACTGATGACTTGAATCCACTCGATGCAGATGACTGCTGGTATAATATTGATGCAGGAACTAATCAAGCTATGACTAAAAATGTAAATATTTATACTGCCTCTATTTCTTCACTCAGTGATGGAGCACATGCGATTCATTTTCACTGCAAAGATGCAGAGAACAATCAGAGGGATGTTGACTCTAATGTATTTATGGATATTGTTGTTCCAACAACAGCTGCTTCTGGAACTTATAACGATGGGGAAGTGTATCCGTTTACTAATCCAGGTACTTGGTCCAATGACACAGTGATTGTTACATTAACGTGCAATGACCCTGGCGCTCCTACTACTGGTTCTGGTTGTGTTTCAATACACTATTGTACTGGGACAACTATGGACTGTACTCTTTCTCCTCCTTTAGTTCCTGGCACTCTTTATTCTTCTCCTTTAAGTATTTCTAGCACAGGCAGCAGCAACATTGGATTTTATTCTACTGATAACGCGGGGAACAATGGTGCTTTTGGGCATGTTTATTTGAGATTGGATAAAACATTTCCTAATGCTATTACTATAGACTTTCCTACAGTTAACCAAGTTTTTCCACAGACAGTCAGCTTTTTGATACATGATTCTGATAATATGGGCGGGTCTGGGATGGACAAATGCCAATATCAACTAGATGGAATAGGTACTTTTAACGATCTAGCTTATTCTACTTGCTTTCCTAGCAATGATTGTTATACTGCTACAAGAAACGACCTCACTGATGGGACACATAGTGTTATTTTTAGATGCTATGATATAGCTAGAAATAGGGTAGAAACTACTTCAAGAAATTTTATTGTCGATACAGTTATCCCTGCAGGTACTATCTCAGGAATAGGTGGAGATACAACTTCCC
>CAZYZS010000011.1:33821-41503 GCA_964651965.1 Candidatus Woesearchaeota archaeon
GATGCGTCTATTCCGACTCAATCTTCTCATAGCCCTGCATCTGGTTCTTTAATTACTCTAAACAACCCAACTATAACCTTCACAACCAATGAAAATGCAAGATGCAGATGGTCTTTAACTGATGATGCATATGGGACAATGCCTTCAGCAAATACTTGTGATTCTTCATTTGTTACTTCTCATTCATGCTCAACATCAGGTTTAACAGAAGGAGCAGAAGTAGTTTACATTTCATGCACAGACGATACTGAATCAACTCCAAATGCAGATACAGCATCAACAAACACTCAATTAAGCTATACAGTCGATACTACATTTCCAGTTCTTTCAACTTATCAAATCAATCCAAATCCTCCAAACGAAGACCAAGATGTTGTAGCGAATGTTATAGTGAGTGATATAAATTTAGAAAAAGTACTTTTAGAGCTTTTGGAGGCTACGGGGCTAGTAAACCATACGGTTTCTACTCATACTGGTGATAATTATTACTACACTGTTAAAAAAGGTAATTATACTGCCCATGATACTGTAACCTTTTACTGGTATGCAAATGATTCTGCTGGAAATCTAGCAGGCGGAGTGCAGCAAACCTTTATAGTAGCAAACAGGATACCTTCTGTTTCAGCACCTGGTATCGATAAAATATCCCCTTATACTGATGATACTATCTCTTGCAATGGCGGAACTTTTTCTGATAATGATGATGAAGATAGCGAACAAAACAGAGAGTTTAGATGGTATGATGGAGCCTCTTTAATTTCAGGGCAAAATGGGCAGACACTAAGCTTAACTGTTGAAGGACTAGATAAAGGGGATTCTATTAAGTGTGAGATGAGAGTATACGATGGTTATGATTGGAGCGATTTGGTTTCAGCAAGCAATTTAGCAACTATTCAAAATTCTCTGCCTACACCCCCATTATCTTTGGCCATATCTCCTCAGCCAGTTTATGTAGGGGACACTTTATCTGCAGTTGCTTCTGACTCTGTTGATGCAGACAGAGACCCAATAACTTATTATTATGAGTTTTATAATGTAGAAAACTTCCAGATAGTCAAACCAAATTCTACAGTCGGCACTTATGTTATCCAACCTTCTGATTTCCATAAACATATACAAATAAGAAGTGTGGCAAATGATGGGACAGTTAATTCTACAGTTTACGCAGAGTCTATTACTGTAGGAGACAAGCCGCCAACAAACGTTACAGATATTAGCGGATTTCCTGCAAATTTATACATCGGGGGGACGTTGATAGTTAGTGCAACTGGCTCAACAGACCCGGATGGAGACCCTGTAGAGTACATATTTATGTTTTATAACGTTAATGACAGCATGGTTCGGCAAAATTGGGGTTCATTAAACCAGTACACAATAACTGCGAGCGATGTTCATGATACTATAAGAGTTTATTCAAAAGGGAATAATAGTTGGGGAAGCAGCAAAGACGATTATTACGAAGATGACGTTGTGGATAATATTGCTCCAACTCTCTCTGTTCAAAATGCTCCTGCTGCCGATTCTATTTTTAATTCTCCATCTGTTTTATTGAATTGTTCTGGTTCTATTGATGCAGATGGGGATGCTGTATCTTATCATTATTTTGGAGATAATTCTGTTGGAGTGACTTATTTAGGGGAGAACAATACAAAAACCAATTATAACTGGACAGGATTAACTGATGGAACTTATTATTGGAAATGCTTGGCAAGTGATGGAAGAGACAATAGCTCTCAGACGGGAATATGGAACTTTACTATTGATTTGTCTCCTCCAACAGTAACTCTTGTTTCTCCTGCAAACGGGATTATTATTGCTGTTGCAGGAAACTCTTTTAATGCTGATTTTACAGATAGAGGGCTAGCAAATGCAACTCTTTATATACTAAACTCAACAGGAAATCTTATATTTACAGCAACAAGAACAATTTCTGGAGCCTCTACTTCTGTAAGCATTCCTTTTACTCTTCCTTACGATGATATTTATACTTGGAGTTATTATTCGTGCGATACATTAAACAATTGCAATTCTTCTTCAAGCAGAACACTTACTCTTGATACAACTCCTCCAATATTCCTAGAGATTATAAGAGGAAACATTGACATGGGGCAGCAGATAAACCTTAAGGCAAATATTAGCGATAAAAATGGAGTTGCAAGTGTCAGAGCAGAAATTACTTATCCTGATTCAACAACTACAGCATGCGATCTAGTTTATAATTCAGGATTATGGAGATGCTCTTCTTTAGCATTGGTTTTACCAGGAGAGTATCTTGTTAATTATACTGCAACTGACATTATTGGAAACAAAAACTCGACTGAAGACTGGTTTGAAGTTTATGATAGATATGACTGGGAAGTTTCTCTTTCAGATTTTACTACTTTGCCTGTAAGCGGCGCTAACATCGTCTTGAGCCGGCCTTACACAGAAACAGTTCTTTTATCTAATATAACTGACACGAATGGGAATGCAAGTTTCTTAGTCAATAAACGATTTTATGATATTAATAGTTTGATTTCTTTGGATAAATTTATTGTGAGGAATGTTGATTTTACAAATCCATCAAATATCCCTTCATTAAACTTCTATAGGGATAATGGACAATTAACAGAAACAATCCCTCTTCATAGGTTTAACGACATTTCTTCTTTTGGCATAGCTAGCAATTCAAGCGGATTGGAAAGCAATAACGTAAATATAATATTTAATTACGAGCCAGTTTTTCTTAGTGCTCCTGGTAAACTTGAAATTGTAAAATGCACAAATTGGAATTATACTGGAAGGGCTTGTCTTGGCAGCTGGGAAGTTTTACCTTCTTCTAGAAACATAAGCGATATGCCTATTGATAGGATTATCACAGCCAACTCAACTGGATTTGGCAACAATGCTTATTTTTTAACTGAAAATTCCTGCGGTACAAAAGGATGTGAGCCAGGGTATGGAGAGACCTCTGCAAATTGTGCTGCAGATTGTAAGGCATCTTCTGATGGTGGTGGAGGTGGAGGAGGCGGTGGAGGCGGGCCTTCAAAACCTGCTCCAAACATAAGCACTATTGGTGGAATAAAAATTGGAACAAGCTCGATTTATGAGGAGATGTTCCCAGGAGACAGCAAGACAGAGAGCGTAAGTCTTACCAGTACTCTATCGAAGCCAGCAACTGCAACTTTAGCTGCGGAGGGGGAGGCTGCGTCTTTCCTTTCCTTTGCCAATGCTACAATAGGCTTGAATGCAGCAGAGAGCAAGGATTTCTTAGTTATAATAAGCGTACCTAAAAATGCTGTTCCAGATAGCTATGCTGGGAAGATTAGAGTAAATATAGGAAACAAGAGCGGGGAGATAGCTGTTAACATAACTGTGCTTTCAGAAGGTAAATTGCTTGACTTGAAAGTAGACCCTCTTGTTTCAAAAATAAAGCCAGGCAATACACTCGAGGTTAAGGTAGCTTTAATTAATCTTGGATCTTCAGAAGTAAATGGGACCTTTGAGCTACAATTGATAGAGGCTGAGACAGGCAAGACTTTTGTCAGGAGCGAAGAAGAGTTTGCTGTTAAAACCAGCGAGGATTTTATAAGAAAATTAAAGATTCCTTATAGTGCAAAAGATGGGCAGTATTTTGTTAAGGGAATAGCTACCTACAATAATCTTGGAAAAGAGCTACAGGCAACTTCTCTTGCTTCTGTTGAAGTGAGTTCTGAAGCTGTTTCTACAACCCCATATATGCTCTATATTGTTTTAGCTATTTCCTTGATACTTGTGGCTGTTATTATTGTCTTGATTGTAAGGCGTTTGCTTAAAAATAAAGGGAAACAGCCAAAACAAGCCAGAAAGAAAGAGCCTAAAAAACAAAAGGAAGAAGAGGAAGAGAGCCTAGTTGAACTGAAAGAAGAATCTGAAGAAACTTCTTTGTCTGATTTAAAAGATCATCTTGATAAGGAAATAAAGGATTTAAATAGCAGTATAAAGATTTTGGCTAAGAGCGATGAAGACCTGAAGAAGATAGAAAAGGGCCTGGAGATTATTCGAGGATTGGACAAAGAAGGGTATCAAGAAGTGGCCATTAAGAAGCTTTTTGTTGAAAAAGGATGGTCTGAGAATTTGGTTAGCCAGATAATAGTCAAGTCTCAATTGGCAGAATTGGCGAAAAAAGTAAAGTCTCCTAGTTTTGGAGAAAAAGATGCGAAAGAGATAAGAGATAAGCTGAGAGAGATAAAAAAGAGAGTTAAATAAGGTTTAAGAGGCCCGGCCAGTAAATAGATAAGAAATATTAAAAAGAGTAAAATATATAAAGTAAAATCTCTAAAAGTTTATATTCAATATTCAAAGTTTAGACAAACACAAAAACTTTGCGAAAGCAAAAAAGAGGCGAGATGTTTTTCAAAGATAAAAAGAAAGAAGGTTATAGCGAAGAACAAGAAGCTGTTAGGGATAAAGATGATTTTATTCCTAGTGGCGATCTAGGAGCTGATGAAGAGGAGGATTATGAGACTTCTAAGTCTTACGAGGAAGAGCAAACAGATTCTTCTTCTGGCATGTCCGGAGGATTCTCTGCAGATTCTGGAGAAGGTTATAATGCGGGGAGTGCAAATTCTTTACGTCCAAGCAGCAACTTTATCCGCCGCTCCTTCGACTCTTCGGTTCAGAACGTCCCTTCAGCCGCTCCTTCATCTAGTGTCCTTTCCGAGAGTCCTGATGCTATAGTTCAAGAATTTAGGAAAATGGACGAAAAAATTAATTCTATAGTCGATTGGATAAAAGAGTTTTATGAAAGATTTTCTCCTGCAATAGATGGTTTATCTAGGATGAGGAGAATAGTATCTGAGAACGAGGAGAGTATAAACCAGGCGCTTAAAGATTCGGCTAGAGCTATAGAACTCACAAGCAAAATAGATTTAGAAAAATTGAGGATGGACGCTAAAAAATTGGATATGGAAGCAGAAGCCAATAAACAAGAGATAGCTCGGCTTTCTGGAGAGATTGAAAACTTAAATGAGCGAGCAGCTATTTTTGTAAGTACGGAAGAACTGTTAAAATTGAACGAGGAGGTTAAAAAAGGACTGCTTCAGATGAAGAGCATGGAATCTGAGATAAGGGGGCGCGCGGATAGAATAGAAAGAATGAGAAAAGAAAGCAGTACAAATATTTCATTAGAGTTCAGAAAACAGATGGAAGGATTTGAGTCGCTTATTCAAAAAACTGCAGTCTTGACCAAGCAGAACAGAGAGGCGATAGGTAATTTTACCTTTGAAGATTATCAGGAAAAGACAGATACTATCCTAGAAGTCATTGAAAAGTTAGCTGGAGAGGTTTCGATAGTCAAGAAAGAATTAAACAAGGTAAAAGAAGAAAGCGAATCTCAGTCCCTAGCTAAGAAAAATGAAGCAATCCAAGCACTGGAAAATATAGGCGCGATTCCAGAACTTCCAGAACTACCTACTCCAAAAATAAAAAAAGTTAAAAAAAGCAAGAAAAAAAAGTAGGAAAAAGATATGGTTGTTAGAAAAGGATTGAGTAAAGCATTTACAAGGGAAGTTATTTCAGAAGATACCCTCGCCCCTTCTGAATTTAAGGTCATCCCAGTAAAACTTTCTAGGTCATATGCCGACTCCCCTATTGAAGAGCTAAGAAAACAGAAGCAAATGGAAAGCTCTTTTGAGGAGGACAAGGCTGCTGAAGAGAGGCTGAGAAAGGCAAGGGTTCCAACAGAAACTCTTTTAGACAGAGATAAAATAAATAGAGTAGTTCAAAGGCTGAATACGTTTAAGAAGATGCGCTTAGAGCAAGAAAAGCAGCAGGCAGCAGAACAGGTGCAGAAAGTAAACCAACAGACTCAGAAGCAAGCGACAGAGCAAGGAGGGAAAGCAAACCAACAGGCGCAGAAAATTAGCCCTGCTCCCCCGCTGACTCCACCTCAGAAAATCCAAGCCCCCCAAAAACAAGAACTGCCAGTCAAAAAACAAGAAAATCAACCCCCTGCCCAAAAACAAGAAAATAGTCCTCCTACTAATAAAAGCAGCGAGCCGAAAAAACCTGATTCTTTGACGAAAAATAAGAAAGACAATTCGATAAAAGAGCCTTCTTTTTAGTATCTCATTTAAGAAATACTTTCTGTGATTCCTTGGATTTTATCTTCAAAGCGTTTGTCTGGGGGATATTCTTTTCTCGATTCTAGCCGGATGCCATGGAGTATCTTGTATTTTAACCTTTTATAGCTCATAAACAGTATGATAACTAGTGTTATTAGGATTACAACTGCGCAGGCCAATATACCCGAAATTATCCAGCAATATTCCATTTGGAGATCCTCTTTTATTTGGCTACTAATGCTTCTCGCTTTTTAAGCTTATTGTTCGAGGAAGGAGTAAAGGCTTTTTTTGTAGATCATGAATCTGCTGCATATCGAATTTGTGATTATGGCATTAATTGATATGTCTCCTACTATGGCCTTAAAAACTCCATCCATTACTGGTATCCTTGCTTTCTCGGAGAAAGCGCTGATTATATTATTTATCTCTTCTTGAGACAATTTTATCTGAGTGAGATTTACCTTCCCTGTTTTTTTAACGAGCACAAATTTTTCTGGACCTTGGCACTCTATGACCGTCACCCACTTATCTGTCGCTAGCATATTTAGTTTGCCTAGATCTACTTCCATGCCTGGAGCTGGCCCAACCGTTGCGCTAGGAATGTGGGGGGCTTGTGTTTTAATCGGGGTGGTGAAGTTTCTTTTTATTTGGACTTTCAGAGGGGCCCTTTTAATTTTTGGAGGGGGATACTGAGATTGTGTTATCCCCCCTGTTGGTATTATTCTTCTAGTTTTGTTAGGTCTGGCAACTTTGGGCTGAGCGATTTCTTTGAATTCTTTAGGGGGGACTATTTTTGGGAGGTTAACTTCTTTTATTCTATACTCTACGGGCTTTTTATATACGGTTAAGTTTTCAGGTACTATCTCTTCTTGTATGTTAAATTCTGAAGCAACTAAGGGCGTTATTTTTATCTCCTTCTGAATTTTCTTTTTTAGGGTTTTCTCTTTTATTTGTTCCGGACTTTCTTTTGTTCTAGAATTTAGTATCAGCTCTCTTGTAAACAACTCTAAAAAGAGCATCGTATCTTCGTCAGTTTGATTAAGCATTTTTAACTCTCTAGATTAAGGTCAGAAGAGTAAGTATGCTCTCTGAGTTTGCCCTCAATTAATGTGAGCCCTTTTGCTATAGTCCTATTTTGGTCTAGCAGAACTTCTAGTTTATTCATAAGTTCTTGGTCCTTAGGTGGGAAATTATTGTCTTCTCCTCCCCGCTTTTCAGCAAGACTTTTCGCTGATAGTTCGAAGAGCTGGAGCAGTTTGGATATATTGTCGCTTAGCGCCTCAAACTTTACGGAGAGATTCGTGAGCACTCTTTGAAGATTCACAAAATTCTCAATCAGCATTTTTTCTAGCTCTGCTTTTGTAAGCCTTTTATTGCTAGAACTTTCCATTTTCACATCTTTTTTTATCATATTAGTATTTAGGAATAGTTAATTTATAAACATTACGATAAGAATGGTTGGGTCTATTTTTTTAGCCTTTCTAATTCGGCCATATCTTTTTTTATTCTTTCTTCAACTTCTTGTATTTTGGATTTCTTGTTTTTTATATCTTCAACCTCTTCTTGCAGCCCTTTTATCTTATTCTCTAACTCGTCTAT
>CAZYZS010000012.1:0-25276 GCA_964651965.1 Candidatus Woesearchaeota archaeon
TGCGTTCGAGAAACTGTTTAATTAGGGGTAGGACATATGTCTATGGATTGCACACGATAAACTATCCCATAAGATTGACAACAAATCCTGCTAGGAGATATCTCAGTGCAAAAAATAAAGCTAAGCTGATTACAACCATCGGTATTATGTACTTAACTCCCTCCCTTTCCTCTCCTTTTCCCACCAATCCCAAAACAAGAGAGGCCAATATGTCAGTCATTATAATGAAAACAATCGAGAAGTATCTTATAAAATCAAGGGAAATATTTACAGCAGAAAATGAAAAAAGAGTACTGGAACTCGCGGCCATTGAGTCCATGCCTTGCATGCTAGATATAGTATTTATAAGAGTCTCTACAAGAAGTGTAGAAAGGGAGAAAAGCACGGGCGCGCCAATAGAAGCGGCTACAAACACGAAGATTACATACATAAGGACATTGGAAGCAGCTCTCTTCTCAACAAATCCTCGCTTTCTCGTGTTCCTTGAAGTTTCTTCTAATAATATAGAAAGATTGCCTCCTGCCCTTATACCTGAGATGATTAGAAAAACAGTCTTTTCTATTTTATCGCTCTTTATCCTTTTTGCCATATCCAGCAGCGAATTTTCCAGCGTTTTCCCTGTAGCTATGTCTTTCCCTATAATCATTATCTCCCTGTCTAAAGGATAGAATTCCGGCCTTGAGCTCATTAAAATAGCCCTATCAATAGTCATTCCTGCCCTGAGATTGCTAGCCATTAATTGAAGAAAGTCTGGAAATATAGATTCTATCTTTGTTATTTTGGCTGAATCTTTTAACATTTTTTTAAAATAGCCGTATATAAAAAATAATGAGAAAACGACAAAAAAGCTGACAAACGATATAAGCAGCTTTTTGTACACTAATAGGATGGCTATGGAAACAGCTAAAGCGAAGATAGCTCCTGCCACTATCTTCTTTTTATTTTTGCTTATCCAGATAGAAATAAGAGCCATCTTCGACTGCTTTTTCTGCAGCTCTTTTTCCTCTAATCTCTTTTCAGCAAGGTTTTCAATTTCTTTATAAATTTCATGTCGAGATGCCTGGCTTATTTTACTTTTTTTAGCAGTTTCTTCTTTGTGGATTTTATCTTTGTGCTCAGGTTTTATAATCAGTGTTGAAGCAGGCTTATTGCCCAGACCAACCTTTTCTAAGGCTTGTTCAAGTTCTCCTTGAGTATAGCCCGAATCCAAAATCTTCTTTTTTAACGCTTCTAGAGGGTATTCTTCCTTATAAGTATTTAAATAACCTATAATGGCACCCATCCTTCTTTCCATTACTTCTTCTATATTTTGTGTCTTTTCTGTTTTCATAATAAATATTGCCTCCCTGTCAACGGACTTAGGGTTGACTTTATTGGCTGTAAGCCGATTTTTGATACTTCAAAAATATCCGGATTTTTGAGAGCCATCAAGAACACGGTTCTTGAGGAAATCTTTTTAAAGATTTTCATAATAAGCTAGGCCTCCTTGATTTTATTACACCAAGAAACATTATCTGGATTAAAACAACAAAAACAAACAATGTAATGAATATAATTACTGTAGTGTTCTTTGATAAATTGATAAGCGAAGAGATTATTGTGAGAAAGGTTATTGAAAGAGCTGGGACTATAACTGCAATCAGCATATAAAAAACAATTAAGGGGTTTAGTTTGTTGCCGTAGTTTTGGATCTGGATTAGCTGTTCTTCATTCAACGATTCTATGCTTTCTCTTACGACAATAGACATATCAGCCCCAGATTTCATGCCACTGCTTATCTGCCATAAAGTCCTTCTGAAAAAAGGAGAAGGGTTTTTTCTTCCTAAGTCATCCAAAACAAGGGCTTCTGGCTCTCCAGCTCCGATTCTTTTTACAGCTTTCTTAAATTCCTTGCTTAACTCTTCATAGTCTTCAGAGGAAACATTTACGAGTATACTAAATAATGGGATGCCCGAATTTAACTGCACCAGTATGTCGCTCAGGGCAGGGATAAGGTTTCTTTCTATATTCTTCTGCCTTTTTGAAACATAAATGGAAGGATATGCCACCTGGCTGAAGAAACCCAAAAAAGAAAACGCAATCCCTGCTAATGGCCCGAAAAGATAAAAAATTTTTATCGAAAGGAAAGCAAAAATAGTCGTGCATATTACCGAGAAGATTATGAGAGAAAAAGCCGTCGTTCTAAGGCAGATGGCAAGGTACTCTTCTCTTGAAATGTCCGCGTCAGAGTTAATCAGGTTTTCTTCCAGCTTCGTACCTTTTTTATACTTTATCTTGCTCAAGAAAAACTTGGAGCGGGCTTTTAAATTCTCTATATCGGAAAAAGTAAAAGGGATTCGAAACTTCATTTTCAGCTCCTAAGAATGCCGTTTACATTGTCTTCTCTTATTTTTTTAATCAGCTCTTCTTTATTTACGTAGTAAAGGTTCAGCACTTTCCCAAAGGAATTTAAGTCTCTTATTCCTTTTTTGATAAGCCAAGCGAGGATAAATTTTTTCTCTTCTAGGTTCTTGTTAAATTCCGACTGAGACATTCCGGTGTTTCTGCTTATATCCTCAAAAAATCTTGAGCTTTCAGAATGCTTCACCATCGTGTCTTTTTCGGGGACATACCTGAAGATTATGTTCGCATCAGCTCGGTCTTTTCCTGCTGTGAACTCTGCAACCTGAAAAACGCGCCTCCTGCCGCTTCTCCTATCTCGGAACATTACCACGTTGAGGTTTACTGCTTTCAACAGGTTTGGAGGGATGCTTAAAGGAGGGTTTGTAAGACGGTTTATCGTTTCAGTCGCAGAATCAGCGTGCAAAGTTGCATAGACGCTATGTCCGGTATGCATTGCCTCGAACAAAACCATTGCTTCTTCTTTCCTTCTCATCTCTCCTAAGATTATCCTGTCAGGCCTCATTCTTAAGCTGTTGACAAGCAGATCAAGCATTGAAACTTCTCCTTTCCCTTCAGGATTTGGAGTCCTGGTAACTAAAGGGGTCCAGTAAAGAAAATCAGGGAGCATAAGCTCTCTTGTATCCTCTACGCTTATTATACGGTGATTTGGGGGAATAAAAGGCATGCAAGCATTTAATATGACTGTTTTTCCTGAAGCTGTACCTCCAGAAATTAAGACATTCATCTCGTATTCTATAGCAAGCCACAATAGTGTGGCTATGTCCATAGTTATTGTTTTATTGTTAATAAGGTCTACAATTGTATAAGGGTCTCTTGCGAATTTTCTTATAGTTATCGTATTGCCTTTAGTGCTTATCGGGAAAAGGATGGAGTTTACTCTATCGCCCGAGACAAGATGGGCATCGAGCAGAGGTGTAAGGACAGTTATCTGCCTTCCAACTCTCCTGGCCACTATATTTGAATAGTTTATAATCTCTTCTTCTTTGGCTATCCTTAAGTTTGTTTTTACCCAACCATATCTTTTGTGATAAACTCTTATCGGCTCCTTAGCGCTTTGAATTACCACTTCCTCTAGGTTAGGGTCATTAACTAAAAACTCAATTTCTCCTAATCCTAACATATCCTGCATTAGCTTGCCAACTAAGAACTCCCGCATTTCAGGATCAATTGTTGGAAGCTTTTCCTTGAATAGAGCAACAGCCTCCTTCATGAATCTTTTTTTGATAATGCCTAAAGATGCCGGATCTATCATTTCCCCCATGCTGATTGTGGTGACCGAAACAAGCTCATTTCTTATCTCCGATAGCAATGAAGCTGTAGCAATTCCAATTTCAGGGACATGCAGATTATAGGTTACTCCTTCAAAGCCCTTTAATATCTCAATAGAAACCTTGGCTTTATCTAGTTCAATGTTATACTTCTCAACGAGCCCTTCCTTAGTTCCTTTTTCTATAATGTCCCCTTTTGATGCAGGTCTATTTATTGTCTTGTTAGCGTCGTTATTCTCCATTTTTCCTCTTTTTATTCTACAAGCCTAATTATGGGCTCTCTTGCTGAAGGGTATTCAATTACCCCCAAATTTCCAGATTCTAATATTTTACACCATTCCATAGCCACTTCTTCCTTTACCTTAAAAAGCTTGGATATACTTGAGATCTTTAGCTTCTTTTTTTCTTTGAGAACCTTATAAAGGACATCTAAATCAGTCCCGTTGTCTTCTGTTAGCCTTTTTATGTCTACCCCGCTTAATTCCTCCTCTGATTCTTTGCTTTTTGTCTTTATATCTCTGAAAAAAACACCTGCCAATAAAATAATTAACACTGCCCACTCTGAAATCAAGAATAGCTTGGACAGGGGAGAGATTCCTTTATAAGCTTCATAAAATTTTTGACCTATTGACAAGCCAGTCAGCCCTTTATTTGTTGTTATTTTGTAGGAAAATACCCCGAGGTTTATCATTAAAATTACTATCACTATCACAAATACTTTTAAAAAAATAGGCCTTTCCTCTTTTACCATGGTTTATCTAATTTTCGTTACGTTTAAATAATAATCTTTACTATATAATTTAACTAAAGAGATTTATAAATGTTGCTAAAAGAGGAAGATGGATGAGAAATACGGACAGGTAAGTGTAGAGTACTTGATAGTATTTGGTTTTGTCACCATGGCAATTATCATTATACTTGGCGTTGCCCTTAACTACAGCGGAAACGTAAAAGATAATATAAAATTTACTGAGTTAAATAGCTACGCAGATAAAATTATATCGGCCTCTGAGTCGGTTTTTTATGCAGGAGCTCCCTCAAAAGCAACAATAGACTGCTATCTTCCAGAGGGCGTGAAAGAGGTTCAGGTAATAGAGAATTCCTTGTTTATCACTGTTGAAACCCATACAGGTACAGACAAAATTTCCTATTTTAGCAAAGTTCCAATATCAGGGAACTTGTCCGGTGGAGGAGGGGTTAAGAAAATTGAAGTTGTTGCAAATGAAACTTCAATAACTCTAACTGAAATTTAAAAATGAACAAGAGATTGCAAACTTCTCTGGAATTTGTGATAATGCTGGGATTCGTATTGTTTTTCTTTTCAGTCTTCTTATTCATAATCGAGAGCAATATGCAGAGTAAATACGAGCAGAGGACAGGATTGCAGCTTAAGGAAATTGCATCAGATGCTCAAAGCGAAATAAACCTGGCTTTAGAGGCCAGCGATGGCTACTCTCGAGAGTTTGAAATCCCAGATAGAGTTGGAAACAGTGATTATGACATCCGGATTGTAGATGAAATGGTATACGTTAATACAACTGACAGCCTCCATGCCTTATCTCTTCCAGTTCCAAATGTTACAGGCAATCTCCGAAAGGGAAATAATACCATAAGAAAAGAAGAAGGGGAGATAGTACTTAACCAATAAGGATTTAAATAAGAAAATCTTGAAAAGATTATGGAAAAAAGAGGGATATTAAATGTAAAATCGCAGGCATGGGGGATAGATCTTGCAATAGCTCTTGTTATCTTTACTTTCGGAATACTTATTTTCTTCTTTTACACGGTCAATAGACCGAATGAAGCTAAAGAAAACATAGACTCCTTGTCTTATGATGGGGGAGCGATAGCAAGCGCTGTCTTGTCTAAGGGGTATCCTGATAACTGGAACGCGAGTAATATTGTAACTCTGGGAATCCTTTCGGATAACAAGATAAATGAAACAAAATTGGAGTATTTTTATAATCTGTCTACTGAAGATTATAATCGGACAAGGGCTCTCTTTAATACGCGATTCGAGTATTACATCTCTTTTTCACAAAATGTCTCCATAGGGGGATTAGAAGTGGAGGGAATAGGCAACGAGCCAAATAACGAAAAAAATCTAATAAGGATTACAAGATTTACAATCTACAAAAACAAGCCCACAACAGTTTATTTTGATATATGGGAATGAGAAGAAAATGAAAAACATAAAAAAAAGAGCAGTTTTTTTCAGCCTTGATTCATTAATAGCGCTGGCTATTATAGTTTTTACAGTTCTTCTAGTTTACCCTTACATCTCCTCTTCCAGCCACCATTCTGAAGTCCAGGAAGATTTTGCCCAAGTATTTTCTACGCTAAAGATTGGGGAAGTAAATGATTCCTATGTAGCATCTTTAATAGCACAAGGTGATATTTATGACCTTAACCAGAGCGTTTTAGAACAAATAGGGGAGTTTTATATTACAAACAAGACTCTTGCAAAACAGCTTGCATCTGCAATGTTCAGTTACTTGGATACTTCTGAGAATATAGGTATATGGTATGGAGGAAATCTCGTGGCATCTAAGAATTCCACGCCCTACGAAAGTGCCAAAAATATAGAAGTTGTGACTCATAGGGTCAGCGGATTAAGCAACATAGAGCAAAATGGAAGCATCACAGGATACTCTGCCCGTGCCTGGCTTGCAAACGGTATGGCGCAGAAGTACTTTTATTTTGGAGGGTATGCTGGAGACGGGAACATATCGGTAATAATAAACTATAGTGGAGACTTAACAAATGTGGACATTGAAATGGCTGTGAATAAAGACTTTGATTTGTTTATTAATGGAAATCCCTCTGGGCATTACGAGAATTCTTCTTCAGAATTTGCTCCTTCCAAATATGACCTCTCAGCTTACAACTCTAGTTTTAATGATGGAGAGAATACTCTCGAGCTTGTGGCAGATGGATTATATATTGCTGGAGGCTACATTAGAATAGTTTATGATAGCTCTGAAGGGTACTCACAGCCGACTCGCTATTATTTTCCAGGCATAGAAGGGTTGATAAATATTTATGATGGGTTTTATGTTCCAGGTCAGTTAAATGCGCTGAATATTTTGCTGCATATGAATAGCTCTTATGAAATGTTCTTTACTGTAGGCAACATAACTGTTTATGAAGGAAATACTTCAGGAGAGGAAGTTATAACGATAAGTAATTCAGAACTCGATTCTGAGCTGGATTATAGTGAGATAAGCCAGAAAACAACTCCGATAAGGCTTGGATTGAAAAATGCGACGTATGTTTCTAAAAGGCCTGCAGACTCTTTTTCAGTAACAGATATTTCCGGAAGCATGTGCGGGGACTGCAGCGGAACTTCTTGTTCAATTGGGAGCTGCTGCGGAATCGGTTGCTGGAAGTGTGATAATGATGAGCCAAAATGTAATTCCTGCGGCGGAAGCTGTCAAAGCATGATAGGAAATGCAAGACAGGCTAATAAGGAGTTTGTAGATATTGTTCTTAATTACTCTGGAAACAGGGTTGGGTTGGTTGCTTATGAGAGCAATGTAGATCTAGCTGACTGGCATAATCTTTCCAACAACTCTGCTTCTCTAAAGAGCAAGATTGATTCGTGGAGAGCCGTAGGTGGGACATGCATCTGCTGCGGAATAAACACTGCAGCAGATACTCTTAATGCCAGTTCTTACGGGGGGCGTTTTAAATCTATAGTAATTATGTCTGATGGAGAAGCAAATGTGCAGTGTGCAAGGCAGGGAACAGGAAACGCGAAAAACGACGCAATCCTTGCAGCTTGCCAGGCTTTTAACAATTCGAACATAAAAGTATACGCAATAGGCTTTGGCCCTTCCTCAGACAACGCAACTTTGCAGGCAATTGCTGCGTGCGGCAATGGCAGTTATTATTTTGCAAACACCACCAATTTAATAGAAGTTTATAAGAGGGTTGCAAGTGATGTGCTTGAGGCTTCTTATAGCGAGCAGACTATCGAGGCAGGCAGCGGGGTATACACTCAGCTTTATCCAGATTCTTATATAGAGTTTAATTATACAAAATCTCCAACTCCTTATGGGTTGATAACTACCTTAGAAAGTCAATTTTATGACTCTTATTACGGGAATTTTTCCATATCTCCTGATTCAGAAATAGTAGAGAGCCAGGCAGTATCTTATTCTGGTCCTAGATGGACAGACCGGGTTGAAATAAATTCCTTGGGGGTTTACAATCTTAGCTTCTACGGTTCAGATTATACCCAGCTTGGCGACCCTTATCCGATAAGAATTCCAAACTCGCTGGTTCAAGATGGGAATAATGCTGTGAAGGTAACAACAGGAGTTTCCCCCATGAATACAACCGAAGGATCTCCTTACAACAAAATAATCTATACTACAAGGCAGAATGCATCTTCTTATTCTGAAATCGTGGCTCTGGCAGATGGTTGCAATTGGGAACTGGAGTTCGAAACCGGTCCGGATGCAGATATAAAAGTTCCGGGAAGCTATACAGGTGCTGATAATTGCTACTATAAAAGTTCCGGGCAGAATATCTCCAATGACAAAGATGCTTTCCAGTTGGCTACGTTTAGCTTGCTGCAGCTTCTGGATTCTGATAAAGATGGAAGAGTAGACGTCAAATTTACAGAACAGAATCTCGAGATAAGCGCTTCTGAAATTACAGGCGTGCCTTATATAATTTCTACAGATGTGCAAATAAGAAGATGGGATTGAATAAAATGAACAAAAAAGCTATGTTTTTCACAATTCTTGTAATAGCAATGCTCCTTCTTTTTTTAGTCTCTTATTCATTTTCTTCTATTGTTAAAAATAGAAAACCCATAGAAAGAAGAATCGAAACAATGAATAGTTTTGTTTTTTCAGTGGAAAAAGATATCCCTAGGATGTTGTATATCTCGGGATTTAGGTCTATTTTGCTAGTTGAAAAGAACATTCTTGAAAAAGGGTCGTATGCTTCTAACCTAAATCAGACACTCAACGAGCTTTTTTATAATGGGTCAATTAATGGGAACCAAGAAGAGCTTATGAGGGGAGCTAATTTCTCTGATATACAGAATTTTCTAAGTGAAGAAGCCAGAAGGATTAATGCAGACGTTTACTTGAGCAATCCTTTTTTGGAAGTAACCCAAGACGACCCCTGGAATATTAAGTATTCTCTGACTGTGGACCTGTTGATTGTAGACAGGGCAAATTTATCTCTCTGGAATCGGACTTCCACTTTCGTGTCTAATCCTATATCAGTAGAAAGTTTCGAAGACCCCCTTTATGTAGTTGGAACAGGCGGCCTTGTAACTAATAAAATTAATCGTACCTCTTATATTCCTTTTGTTGATGGAAGCGATGTGTCTAATTTATCCGCGCATCTTGCTGGTTCTGATTACACAAATTCTTCTCTTGCCCCAAGCTTTCTTCAAAGGTTGGAAGGGGACTTTACAGCAAGCGAGAATGGAATAGAGTCTCTTGTCTATCTTCCAACACTTTCCGGCCCTCTTAATAAGTGTGTTGTGGATTACATCTACTTTTCAACAAATAACCCTTCTCCGTTATATCGGGTTACGGGAATGCAGGCATGGTTTAAATTAAACAACGAGAGCTTGGATATTTATGGAGTGAGAAACATTTCCTATGAGGTTTAAAATGTACTAAGAACATTTTTATACTTTATTTTATTACTTTAACAATAGAAAAGAAAATGGAAAAATCTATGATTAAGCTTACTATAGCATTTTTAGTTGTTTTATTTGTAATAGTGATAGCAAGCATTTTTTATGACTTTTCAAAAACAAAAACAGGCGCCCCAGCTGAAAATAATCTAGATAATGGATTAGGAGAGAGCGAAAACCAGTCCCGCGGTTCTTCAGGCAATGGAAGTAATGGGGGGGAATTGGGAACTATTTCGCCGCTTTCCAAAAATGGCTCAGTTGGGGGAAGTGGGGGGGACAGCGGAGATGGTAGTAGTGGAAGTGAGCCAGAAGAGAAACAGCTCCCTCCAGACTTATACATAGCTCCATGTGGAATTTATTTTGCAGCTTACGGAGTTTGTAACGGCACTTGTGCTGAAGGGATATGCACCCAGGAAGGAAGAAGTTGCTATTGCAAGCGAGTTTAAAATAAAGGCAAAAACCAATAGTAGAGTTTCCGAAAATCCTTTATAAATAAGCTATAATTTGCTCGTTTCACTCAGATTATTGGCTCGATTTGTTCAGAGTTCACAAATCTCACAATTTTCTATTAATCACCTGTGAGGCATTTATAAACAAAAGTAAGAAACTCTAGACCAATAGTAATATTTATAAACTGGTTAATCTTCGGAATATTAATTAAGTGAATCAAAAAAAGGAGGTAAAATATGAAAACAACAAAAGGACAGGCAGCTATGGAGTTTTTGATGACTTATGGCTGGGCAATCTTAGCAGCAATTATTGTCATAGGGATTTTAGGATACTACTATTTTTCAAGAGATGTCTTAACACCAAAAGCAGCTGTCGTGAATCCGCCATTCTACCTGAATGGGCAGGTCGTAAACACATCCGGAGTTTCTTTGGAGCTTAAAAACAACGGCGATGATACTTATAATGTTACCAAAGTTACTGTAACAAATTGTGGCGAATCTTGGAATGGTGTTAATCTAGTTGTTGGTAGTGTTGCTTCTGGTAGCACAGTCCTAGCAAGGGTAAATTGCACACTAACACCTGCAAATACATTTAAAGGCACAATAACAGTGTACTATACTAAATCAGGAAGCACTCTTGAGCAGACAACAACTGGTTCGATAACACAGAGCGTATCTTAAACTTATTTTTTATTTTTTAATCTTTTTCTTGTTTTTTATACTTTAGTTATTGTCAGAGTTATATTTCCCTCCAAGGGCTTCCATCTTTTCAGTAAGCTCTTTTCCCCTATCTCCGGTATCTGTATACCATTTGTAAGTCCTCATTCTTCTTGCAGCTCCTGCATAATTAGGATCTTGCTGATTAAGTTCAGCTCTTAAGCTCCAGATTCCTCCAAAAGTCTCTCCCATGTTGTAAGCCATATCAATGAGTATTTCCTTGGCTCCAGCGTCTAATCTTTCCCATCCATTTCCGATATAGTTTTTAGCATCTAAAACAGCTATCGCCGCGTCTTCTCTCATCAGTTCACAGGCATGCTCTCTGGTTATTTCCTGTTCTCCTTTAAGAACTTTATCATAATCGTAACCCAAAGCCTTTATTCTTCCCTTCGCCCCCTCTTTTGTAAGGTTAAACCCAATGCCTATTGTAGGGAATCCTTTAGTGTCAAAATATCTCCAGGTCCTTAAGTCTTCGCGTCTTTCAATAGAAGAATATAGGGCATTGTAATTTATTCCTTGCTCGCCTTGTAGGTTAATACCCGCCTCTGCAGGAAGTTTAATTTTTTGCCCAACATCCAAATTGTTAATATTTATCTCAGGATTACCAAGCCTTAATCTAACATAAGGGACACCTGTTTTTTCAGCAATGTCAACTAAGGTGTCTCCTTTTACAACAGTATAAAATTCCCCATTTTTTTGCTCTTGACTTCCAGCAAACCAATTTATAGCCTTACTCACAGCATCTCTCACTATAACTTCCAGGTCAAAATTGTTGCTTCTTCCCAAATTTTCTTCTTTTGTTGAAACATCATAGCTCAGACAATTAGAGTCTGGCATTCCATTTGTATCTCTTACAACAAAATTTGTTTCATTGCTGTCCATAATTATTTTTGCTTCTCTTACAATTTTGTCTAGATAAGCAGGAGTTACCTGCTCACAATAAGCTTTTTCATTAGATCCAGTCGCTTCTCTTGTTCCTGGAAATAATCCCCTGAAAAAAGCCGGCCCGTACTCTCTTCCAAGCACAGACCCTGATGTAGCCGCGGCCATAGCAGATAAAAACCACATTTGTAAGAATCTCCTATCTTTCACTCTTTTCCTAGTATCTCTTCCTTTCATTTTCCTTCCTCCCTTATTTTTATTTCTTTTTCTTCCATTTTTTTCGCTTCTTCCAAAACTAATATGGATATTTCAACAATTGTCTTTGGAGGCAATTCTCCTTGCAAGAGTTTTGGAATTACAATTATCGAGTTCTCGCCATGTTTTGCTATTTTTTTGCGAAGTGTGAATTTTCTTTGTATTTTCATTTTATTCTAACCTCCAATTGGTATTTCTTCTTAGATAGGCTATAAGAGCATCTTTTGTAGAAAGGTTATAATCAAAAGAAGAAAGTTCAATAGATCCATAGCGATTCATTAAAGCGCATATTCCTGCTAGGTCGCATTTTGCTTCGTCAGGAAGAGAGGTAAACCCTATTACGCCAACCCCCCATTTTTCAAGGCCTTGTTGTATTACATCCCTTCTATTTAGAGTTATTACAACTTCGCCCTCTTCATGGCCCCGGGATTTGACTAACGTCGGTTCGGGCCTTCCACCCAAGACATATATATGTGCATGAACTCCTCTAGGAATATTCTTATCTCGTCCACTTGCGTACTTATAACCTACTGATTTCCCCGATAGATAACTCACATCGGTTAACTCAGGGTTATTCCTGTCTCTTTCTGCTTCTTTTTCCAATCTTTGTTCTTCTAGTTCTTTAAAATCTTCTGTAACTTCATATATCATATTTAGCGTATGAGTATGGTCTGGGATGCTTTCTACAATCCCATCATCATGAAAATAAAAATAATTAGGAACTTGTAATTCAAAACCTGTTGCTGGGAGTATTAGCTGTTTCATTTTAAGCAGCCACCCCCGCTGTTTGCAGCCTTAATCCCTCAAGAAATTGTTCTAAGGTTATCTTTGGAAAATTTTCAGCGCATAAAACATATTCACATTCCAGCTCTCCATAATCTAGAGGAGAATTTAAGACTAAATCTTGAATTACATTTAAACTTCTCGAGCTAACTTTTTTTGAAACATCTTTTAAAGAGTGCCTTAAACAGATTCCATTATACATCCCACCCATAGAAATTTTTCTGCCATTTAAAATTCCTAGCCTGCTTTCATCATCAGCATACCCCTTGTCGGGCTTTGTTAATATAACGTCATCAACTAATCCCCTCTCAAGCAAAAGGCTTGTTGCTTTTATATAAAAAACAGAATCTTCAAATAATACCAGATTAAATCCTCCGCCTTTCCTTTTTTCAATAAGTCTTTTAATTTCCTCAGTATACTTACTCACTTGAGCCAGGTGTCCCGTAGTATCCAATCGATCCATGTGTGCAAAATGGATATAAAATGGGTGAGCCAAAACAACTACCCTCTCTGAATCAAGAGGCCTTGAATATTCACCTATATGCTTTTCGCAATCCCTCCTTATTCCCGCCTCTTCAATGCAAGTTTCTTCTCTGTTATCAGGAAACCTTATTGCACGGCTGGCATAAACCCCCCAGGAATCAAATTTTCTGTTTAAAATCGGCCTAAGCCCATTATTAGCACCTAAAAATTGTTCTAAATCCTTTCTGATTAGTTCTCCCATGCCCAGCATAGCTGCATCTGGAATATGACCAATTTCCGCTATCATTTTATCTCTCTCGCCTCTCCTTTAGAATAAAAATGTCTGCTCTGAGCCCCTGTTAATTCTTGTAAATTGGCACTTCCATTATATGCATTTTCAGTTGTTTGATCAGTGTATCGTACCTCTTGTTTAGCAACTTCTCTATTTTGCCATGCTCTTACTGCCTCAATTGCTTTATGCGTATAAGGAGACATGCTGGCTAAGCCACCAAGAATTATTATAGCCCAAGCTTTTGCAAACCAGTCTCCAGGATGTTTATGCTCTTCGTTAAGTCTTTGTGTAAGGCTCATTTTTATTACAATTTTATTACAATTTTAGTGTAATCCTTAGAAAATGCCCCTTTATAAACTTTTCTATATTAATTACTTAATAGTAGTTACTAAAATAGGTTAATTTTTAAGGTGTTTAAGGTTTTTTATAAATAATAGAAGCTTTTTTAAACACCTTTCTTCTTTTTATTCCATGAAAATATTATCCTTGCACTGCGACTATATAAAATTTAAACCAGTAAAAAAAGCAATAAAACAGCCAGAAGAGCTGTCTGAAGAAAGGAAAAAAGAGAAGGAAATAAAGGAAGTTCTAGTTATTTTTACTGCAGTTGAAAAGCAGGATGAATCTAACAGGGACATTGTTAAGCAGTATCTTGAGAATGTTGAGGACCTGGCAAAACAGGTTAAAGCAAAGAACATTGTTCTTTATCCTTACGCCCATCTTTCTTCACAATTATCTGCTCCCGCTTTTGCTCAATCTTTGATGCAGGAAGCTGAAAAAATGCTCAAAGAAAACAAAAAATACAACGTTGAGAGGGCGCCTTTTGGCTATTATAAAGAGTTTGAATTAAAATGCAAGGGCCATCCTTTAGCTGAATTATCTAGGTCTATTGGAGATACAGGACAAGGAAAAGTAGTTGTAGAAGCAACGAAGCCAATTATTGAAGATAAAGATGAGAAAGTGGATTATAAGCAGCTTCTTGACCAAATCTCGCGCTCAAAACTAGACACTAGAGTATTAAAAGACAACGATCACAGAATTTTAGGCAATAGAATGGATTTATTCTCTTTTAATGATGTTGCTCCTGGTATGGTTTTCTGGCATAACAATGGATTGATAATAAAAAATGAGCTCATAAAATTCTGGAGAGAAGAGCACGCCAAAGCAGGCTATCAGGAAATTTCCACCCCACAAATAATGGACAAGAAATTATGGCAGGTATCTGGCCATTGGGACAAGTACAAAGAAAATAACTTTATAACCGAATATGAGAAAAGGCCTTTTTTAATTAAACCTATGAATTGTCCAGGAGGGATGTTAGTCTACAAAACTGGGACAAAATCCTATAAAGACCTCCCATTGAAAGTCGCTGAACTTGGTGTTGTTCATAGATATGAATTGTCAGGAGTTTTAGGAGGATTATTCAGAGTTATCCAGTTCACCCAGGATGATGCGCACATCTTTTGCACTGAAAAGCAAGTTGAAGGCGAGATATTAAAAATAATCGAACTTATAGAAATTTTTTATAAGAAATTTAATCTCCCATATCATGTTGAACTATCTACCCGCCCTGAAAAGAGAATAGGTTCTGATGAAACTTGGGATAAAGCTGAAAAGCTTTTAGAAAATGTGCTTAAAAAAAGAAAAATGAAGTATAAAATAAATAAAGGAGATGGGGCTTTTTACGGACCTAAAATAGATTTTCACGTTGAAGATTCTTTAGGAAGAACCTGGCAGTGTTCAACAATTCAACTGGATTTTGCACTGCCTGAAAGATTCGACTTAAAGTACACAACAGAAAAAAATACCTTAGAAAGGCCAGTAATGTTGCATCGGGTTCTTTATGGCTCTTTAGAAAGATTTTTAGGAGTTCTCCTAGAGCATACCAATGGAAATTTGCCATTATGGCTCTCTCCAATACAGGCAAGAGTCTTAAGTTTTACAGACAGGAATGTAAAAGCAGCTGAGAAATTCCTGCAGAAACTGAAAGATGCTGGAATAAGGGCAGATTCCGATTTCAACTCAACAACAGTCAATGATAAAGTAAGAACCGCTGAGCTTCAAAAAATACCCCTGATTATAACAATTGGGGACAAAGAAGAAGAAAAAGGCACCTTGGCAGTAAGAGCCAGAGGAGAAAAATTGAAATTTGACATAAATCCTGATAAATTTATTTCTGAAATCAAGGAAAAAATTGAAAAAAGAGAATGAATTGAAAGGAGGGAAATAAAAAGCATTTAAGTATCATAGATAGGATAAAAATGCTTTTTATTTATAAAAGAAAAAATGCCAAAAACAATAGTAAAACAGAAAGTTTGCAGTGCTGGCTGCTGTGGATGTGGTTGTGGGGGAGCATTATATGGATTGGGCTTTATTGGAGCCTTAGTCTACTACCTTGCAACTGCCACGGGCTTCTGGGATGGAGTTTTAGGAGTCTTAAAAGCAATAGTCTGGCCTGCATTCTTGGTATTTGAAATGTTAAAATATCTGGGGATGTAAAAGACTCAAAATAGAAACATTTAAATACTTACTTTAACTTACAAGTAAGTTAGGAGAAGTTAAATGGAAATAGTAATGAGCGCCCATGCTTTGGAGCAGGCAAGAGAAAGGGGGGTAAGCATAAACGAGATAAAAGATGCAATTAAATGCGGGGCAAAGTCATTACAAAATGGAAAAATTATCTCCATGTATAGGCATATTAAAATAGTATTTAAAAAACAAGAAGATAAATTTTTTATTATAACTGTTATGATAAGGAGCGAGAAAAATGGAAAATAAATGCGTTTTATGTGAAGGAGAACTAAAAGAAAAAATTGTAGACTATGAAGTCTATGGAAAGAGCCTTGGAAAATTCCCTGCAAAAGTCTGTGAAAAATGCGAAGAAAAATGGTTTGATGAAAAAACCTCTAAAAAAATAGAAGAAGCAGAGAAAAAAGCAGGCTTGTTTGGGCTTTCAAGGGAAGGGAAGATAGGATATAGCGGAAATTCCTTAATTATCAGAATCCCTAAGGAAATAGCCAAGTTTATGAACCTAAAAAAAGAAGCCCCTATTGTTATTTATCCAGAAGACAAAGATAAGCTGTCGGTTAGCATTAGATAGTTGAACTTCCTTTATTGGTCTTTCTCCCATTTTTTGTAATTAACAAGTGAAAAATCAGGTTTATATATAACTCATTTTTGAGATAGTAATGGAAAACAAAAATTTGAGGTCAGTTGACCAAACAAAGCCCTTGATAGAATACCTTGAGAAGAACATGAAAAAGGGCTATAAGTTAGAAGACCTAAAATGGGCGTTAATAAGCCAGGGGCATTCTAGGACTGCAGTGCAAAAAGCAGTAGATTATCTTAATAAGAATAAAAAGCCAGAGCTAGTTAAGCCCGTTAAAATTGAAGCTCCTAAAGAAGAGACAATTCCAGTCAATGTAGAAATGCCAGAACCTTCTTTATGGCAGAAATTCAAGGGATTCTTCAGCTAGATTTATAAAAGTTTATAAACAATTAAGCTTTTATTTATGCATGAATTTTGAATCTACACTAGAGGGGATAGAAAAAAGCGAGGCTTTTTCTAAATTTAAGGAAAAAAATAAAAAAGCTTTTTTATGTGCCGGGTTTTTTGTGATTGATTATGAGGCAGGAGGAACTCAGCAGCAGCTAGACTATTGCATAGGAGAGAACGAGGTTTACACTTTCTTGCTCGGAGACGAAATTTCTTTAAAAAAAGCAGAAACAATTGAAGGACAAAAAACCAATATGCCCCCCATAGAAAAAAATATTGATGTCGATTTGGATGATGCTGAAAAAATCCTACAAGAAAAGATAAAAGAAGAGAAAATTGATAAAAAACTCTTGAAGATTATTGCAGTTTTGCAGGTTTACGAAGGAAAGCAAATTTGGAACCTTAACTGCGTTCTTGAAGGATTAGAGATTATTAGATGCCATATTGACTGCAAAACTGGAGATATTTTGAAATTCGAGAGAAAAAACATGATGGACTTTGTGAAGAGAGTGAAATAATTATCGCTGTCCAAGATCTCTTGGATACTTTCCATCTCTTTGCATATCCCAAAGAGACCTTCTGCTGGGTTCGAAAACTCGATAGGTTCCCTCGCGATTTAGGGCTGCTTCTCCGGCTCCATTCAAGCAGTAATAAATTGCCCCATTGCTTTCTGTTATGTTAACCAGCCCTTCATCTGCCGCAACTGCAAATTGGGCGGTGAGGTCCTTTTCATCTACGCTGAGTTTATGATAATTCAATAAGCGCCTTGCCACTCCTTGGAGTGTTATCTTTCTTCCTCTATGGGCCCCAACTGAATGGAGATAGCTTAATGCAGCTTTCAGAGGATAGGGAATTTTTTCTTGCGCATTTCCATTACCTGTATCTTGCAGACGAATATCTCCTCCAAATCTTGCTTTAGCCATTTTTAAAAATTTTAGAAGCCTCTAAAGAGGCATCCATAAGATTAGATAGGAACTCTAAGAGTTTTTAAATTTTATGCTGTTATGATTGTCATAGATAGCCTACATAGGTTGTTTCCTCCTGCTCAACAACCTCACAAATTTTATTAGAAATGTATATAGCAATCATATCTAGAAAGTGGAATATTTTAGAGAAAATCGAACTGGTGCATATTTTGGATAAGTCTAATTCAAATAGCAGATTAAGTCAATCCCGTTTTTATTTTATCGGTTTTTTTACAATTATAACAATGCTTTTTCCAGAATGCTCTTCTGTTTTCTCATTTTTCTCAGATATCTGGACAATTTCAAACCCTACCAGTTTCAATAAATCAAGAATCTCTTTTTTATCGTATAAATAATAGTACCTCATGCAAACTTTCTCGTTTACCTTCCAAGGCGCTTCTATCTCTTTTCCTTTATCTTTGAATCTTTCTTGTTCTTTGTCCCAGACACTTACAATCGCTTCGCATCCGGGCTTTAATACCCTAAAAAGCTCAAAAAGAGCTTTCTCTCTTGATTCCTTAGTGTCAATGCAATGCAAAGCGTCAATAAAGACGGCTGCATCAAAAAAATCAGAAGGAAAAGGCAGTTTATCAGCAGAGGTTTTTTCAATAAAAGACTCTACTCCGAGTTTGTCTGCTTTTTCTTTTGCATATTTTAGCATCTCAGAAGAAAAATCAACCCCATAAAAATGCCCTTTTATTTTTATAAAATTGCGCCCAGAGCCGCAGCATAAATCAAGTATTTTTCCCTGTTTTTTTCTCAAGAAATCAGTTACTTCCTCAACAGGCCTGCATCTATATCCTTTCCATACTTTTGCTATTTCATCCCATACTTGCTCCTGATTCATAAAATAGCAAGAATTTTTAAGTATAAAAAACATGCGATGCAATGATAATAACAGTTTTTGGCACAGGAACTCCTTCTAAGGAAGGATATAAAGAAGGTTATGAATTGGGAAAGAAAATAGCCTTAGCAGGACATATCCTAAAGAATGGAGGCTATGGAGGAATAATGAAGGCATCTGCAAAAGGTGCGACAGATGCGGGAGGAGAAGCTATTGGAGTAAGAATCAATCCAGAAAAAGTTGCATGGACCCCGCTCGAAAATAATTATTTGACAAAAGTAATTGTTAAGGACACTATGCACGAAAGGATATTGGAACTGATGAATGCTGATTATATAGTTGTTCTAGAGGGAAAACTCGGGACTTTAGAAGAAATATTTGTAGTCTGGAATGAATTTTTTGCAAAAGGAAAAGGAAAATTTTGTCTTGTTGGAGAAAAAAACAAAAAACTCTTTGAATTTTTAATGAAAAATGGATTTTTAAATGAAGAACATCTTCCATTTATAGAAGTAGTTGATTCAATTGATGATTTAGAATTTTTAAAGAGCTAAACATCTAAAGGGTAATTCCCTGGAAATAATGAACTCTATCTCTTGCCTTCTCTCCAACATAAAGACCGCCGCCAGCTGAAATAACAATAGCTTCATCGTAAGGAATTGTAGTCTCTTTTACTTCAGAAGACTTTCCTTCTGGATCTGCAAGGCGCTCTTGGCCCCTAACATTTCCAATAACAACTCCAGCATCAGTCGCCCTTGCAATCTCGTATATCGCACCGCCTCTTCCATCAGGAGAAGCTGCAACAACTAAGCTGCCCTTTTGAGAAGCTATTCTTTTGTTAGGAACCCTTCCAAATACAGACACCAGATCATTTTTTTTCATTCAACTTCCCAGACAAAGAGGTTTATAAACATATTTACAATTTAAAATATAGAATGAAAATTCCATCAAAATCAGAAGTAAGAAAGCCAACTAAGCTCTTCTTTTAATCTTCTTTTAATTCTTTAAATGCGCTTTCAAGCCTCGCCGGATCAAACCCGCGTTCTGTTAAAAGTCTTTTTCCCTCGCACTCTCTATTGCATATTCCTGCTAATAAGTCTAAGGTGCCAAACATGTCTCCTCGGCGATTATGTATTCCTTCTAGGACTATTTTTTCAACAGCTTCTGAATCTGGCACTTTTCCATTTACTCTGCAAGTAGTGGAATGAACACTTCTGGCAATATCTCTATATTCAATGCCCGAATCAGATAATAATTTATAAGCAGAAGTTCCAACAGCAGTAGCCAATCCTAACAGAAGGTGTTCTGTATCTGTTTGGGCATACCCTCTTGCAATAGCTTCTCCTGCTGCGTATACCAATGCTCTATTAGCAGATTGATTTAAATCCATAAACCCCATTATATTATTGTTAAAGTTTAATTTATAAAGATGATTATGATAAAAGATAATATGAAACTCCCATCAAAGCATCAAGTTAGAAAACCCACCAAAACTTTAGCAGGAGTAACTCCAATAGCCGCGATAATAGAGCCTAGAAAATGCAAGCATGGCACTTGTTTATTCTGCCCAACTTTAGATGTTCCACAATCTTACACTCCAAAGTCTCCTGCAATAATGAGGGCAATTACCTTAGATTATAGTCCTTACAAACAGGTAGAAGCAAGGTTGAAATCTTATGAAGTCATGCATCACCCCACAGAAAAGATAGAACTTATTATCATGGGCGGAACTTTTTTAGACTATCCAGTAAAATATCAGTACAATTTTATAAAGGAGTGTTACGATGCTTTAAACAAAAAGAAGAGCCGAGATTTAGAAGAGGCAAAGAAGCTTAACGAAAAAGCAAAGCACAGGTGTGTTGCATTATGCATTGAAACGCGACCAGATGTTTGTTCAGATAAAGAAATAAACCGATTACTAAGCTTTGGCGCAACAAGAGTGGAATTAGGAGTGCAGATGCCAGATGATAGCATTTACAAAATATGCAAGAGGGGGCATACTGTTAAACAGGTTGTAGATGCTACAAAAAGGCTAAGAGAGGCGGGTTTCAAGCTTGGCTACCATTTTATGCCTGGAATTCCCGGAAGCAACAAAGAAAAGGATCTATATCTATTTGAAGAAGTTTTTAAAAATCCAGCTTATAAACCCGACCAATTAAAAATATATCCCTGTCAGGTTATTAAAGGAGCTGAACTGGAAAAATACTATCATGAAAAAAAATATGCCCCTTATACAGAAAAAGAACTCAAAGAACTGATAATAAAATTCCTTTTCCTTACTCCAAGATACTGTAGAATAATGAGGATAATGAGAGAAATCCCACCCGATTACCTGATAGCTGGAACAACAAGGATTGATATAAGAAAAGATATAGAAGAAGAAATGAGAAAAAATAAAACAGAAATTAAAGAGATTCGTTTTAGAGAAATTGGAATGAGAAGCAGATACGGCGAAATAGATAAAAAAAATTTGCAATTAAAAATTACAAAATATAAAGCTTCCGGAGGCGATGAATACTTTTTAGAAATAGTCAATAAAGACGATATTTTATTTGCGCTCCTCAGACTTCGCATTTCAAAAAACAATGTAATAGTAAGAGAGCTTCATGTTTATGGGCAAGCAACAGATATAGGAAAAAAAGGAAAAATACAGCATACAGGCTTAGGAAAACAATTGATGCAGGAAGCTGAAAAAATAACAAAAGAGAATAAAATAAAAAAGCTGAAAGTTATTTCAGGTGTTGGAGTAAGAGAATATTACAGAAAATTAGGATATCAGCTTGATAAACAAGGTTATATGGAGAAAAATTTATAAAGAACAGACAACCGGTAACTTTATCTTTCCAAGTAAATTCTAACTAATGTTCAAAAGAAAAATGCCTCAACCAGTTGGAGAACAAGCTGTTGAAGAGCTGATTAGAGTTGTGGAAGCATTAAAAGAAAAAAGAGGGCATTGGTATACTCTAGGCATCCCAATAAATCATTATTATTCTTATGAAGAACAGCTTCAGGCAATAGATAGGTTAGGAGATTCCAGGAGTCCTAGGGCATTAGAATATCTTACTCGAGCAAGCGAGGTACTCGTAAACACAAAAGACCAAGGACGTGGTATGTCTACTACTTATATATGGCATCCAAATCTAAAGGGTGCGCTGGGGAGAGCATTTTCTAGAACCTGCGGCGCAACTTATGCACATGCGCCAAATCCTGATGAAAGGAGATTAAGTGAAGCAGTTTCTAAGCTTAGAAGATCTTTGAGCATAAAAGAAATAAAATGAGGGGGAGAAGATATACAAGGCAAGAAAGGCGAGATTTAGAGAGATGGTTTCGCTTAAGAGCAGAGGCAATAGAAGCAGAAAAAATAGGATTAGCAGCGCCCGTAGAAGTGAGTGATTTCCGTTTTTTGTTGAGCCAAGGAGGCCAATTAACACAGGAAGATACCCCCTACGTAGATAACTGTTATTTAAGCAGGCTAGATGTGAGAATCCCGGGAGTTAGAAAAGTTTATAGGTTTAAGACATTAACAACAAGCATGGGGGAATTTTATGTTTCCAAATAAAAAGAGTTTAGACTTTTGAGGTAATTTCAATCACCCCTAGTTTTTATTTACTCATTTATTTTATGGCTTAAATGAACCGACTGCAAATAGTATTTAAGCTTGGAATGGATATCTTGGGAATTCCTGTAAAGATTGAAAATAGGCAGGAATTGTATGACCTAGCTTACTTAGCAGAACAACAGGGAATTCACCTTTCTACCCAACGTTTATTATTCAACCCCCACACAGGTCATGCTTACTGTCCTGGAATTGAAATGCCACCTCATGCAGGAAGAGGCTATCTAAGTGATGATATTCAAGAAATTGAATGCGAACTTGCGTCTGGAGTTGATGATAGCGAGAACTGGAAACTCGATGACACCTCTATCAGGAAGCTTCATGAATTAAAAGTAAGCATAGCTAGAGAAGGGCTCGCAAAGTTATTAGCAGAAGGGTAATCTCAATAAATTTATTTACTTATAAGTAGTAACAAATAGAAAGGTTTATAAAGCCATTAATTCTAGCTAAAGCCTATGAAATTGCAAAAATTAGGCTTAAATTATTCAGCAGGGCTTTTGATACTGGGGAGTGTATTTTTAAACCCCGATATGCTTAAAGCTGCTCAAAGGCAGTTAGGACTCACAGAAAAACAGGCAAAAAGCGTACAAGCCGAGTTGTGTTCTAGTTTTGAGCAAAATCTAAGAAAAGAACTTTCTAAAGACCGAGATTTGATGCTTGAAGCTCTGCTTTTTGATGGCGACACAACTCTTGAAGGAAAAAGAGTTTATGATGAAAAATTAAGAAAAAGATTTGACAGAGCTTTAATACGTACTTTAAAAGAATCCAGTTTTTACAAAGAATTAAGAATTAGTTTAACAGATGGACTGAGAGATAGGCTGGCTGGCACAAATACAGGAGGAGATACTTATTCTGAAACACCCATTACCCTCAGCTCTACAGACAGGAGAAGGGTTGTTCCAGAGAGAAAGTTTATAGGAGTTAGTAGATTAAAGCCAAGTGCAAGTGTTTCATTAGACGGCGAAGGCCTGGATTATACTGTAAGGTTAGGTTTTGAAGGATTAAATATAGGCGGGTTTGTAATAGACAACGGAAAAGTTGCTTATAGCCCGAACAGACTAGAATTGCAAATTGAAAGAATCTTAGGGGAAAAGATGCATGCGACTTTCGGAGCGGATATAGAAAATTTTGACGACCCTCAAATTCAATACCAAGCAAGCGTCAGTGGCTTACTTGGAAAAAATACCGGCTTGTCTGTTCAAGCTGTTGTTAATGAAGAAGGAAAAGGCGGAGTAAACTTAGAATTAACAAAATATTTTTAATTTTCGGGTTTTGTTAAAGGATAAATCCTTAAAATAGCAGAATTTTTTTCTCTGGTTTTATTTGCTCGCTCTTCAAAATATTCTGCCATCTTTCTGCAATCGCTTCTTATCCCGTCTAATTGAGCTAATGAAGCGTAGTGTTGGGCCATCCTTCTAAACAAAGGTTCTCTGTCTAATGGATTAAGAACCGGCTCTATATTTTCGATGTATCTAAGCATTTCTGTAAGCTCGTCGTAAAAAGAAATTTCTTTTGCAGGCTTTCCAATAATCTCCTCCACATTTGCCATAATTAGTTTTCTATACTTTAATATTTAGGAATTTCCAATATAGAAAATATAAAGAATAGAATTAATAGTGAGATGCCTGCTGAAACGAAGTTACTCTCCCTCAAATTTTACCACAGAATAAACTTCCCACTTATTCAGTTTTTCCCTGCCTTTTAATTCTGGCAGTTCTATTACAAAAGCAATCTCTTCCACAATTCCCCCAAGCTTCTCAATCAAATTTGCAGCTGCGCGACAGGTCCCTCCGGTGGCTATTAGGTCGTCAATTAACAACACTTTTTGCCCGGGAGTTATTGCATCTTTGTGTATTTCGATAGAATCTTTTCCATATTCTAAATCATACTCTTCTCTTTCAACTTCATAAGGCAGTTTTCCTTTTTTTCTTATAGGAACAAATCCCACTCCAAGTTTATGTGCCAGTACACTCCCAACAATAAACCCTCTGCTTTCTATTCCCGCTATAATATCAATTTTCCTGTTTTTATACCTGTTTTCCAGAATCTCTATTGTTCTTTTAAATCCCTCGTTATCTTTCAATAGAGTTGTTATGTCCCTGAACATAACTCCTGGCTTTGGCCAGTTAGGAATTGTTCGTATCCTGCTTTTGATGAATTCTTCATCTTCTCTTCCTACCTTTTTTATTATCTGAATTAACAGTTTTTTCATTTTTTCTGCGTTTTGTCCAAAAATTCTTAGAATCTCTTCCCATGAGACCGGCTTTTCATCTGTTTTCCAGCAGTCATAATCAGTTGACATAGCTATTGCAGAATACTCTAGCTCGGCCTCTCTTGCAAGAATAGCCTCAGGAGCAACCGACATATTAACAACATCTGCTCCTAGCTGCCTGAACATATGGCTTTCGGCTCTTGTAGAAAATCTCGGCCCTTCAATTGTAATAACCGTTCCTTTTTTATGGAAGGGAATGTTAAGTTCTTGGCAAGCTTCGATAATTTTCTCCCTCAAGAATTCAGAAAACGGATCTGGCATTGCTGTGTGATTTGCGTTCTCTAAGCCCCCTGGAAATTTGTCAAAAAATGTGATGTTTCTGTGTCTTGTGAAATCAATGAATTGATCCAGAACAACAAAATCCCCTCTTTTTATCTCCTCCCGCAGCGAGCCACAAGCAGTAGTGGCTATTACATGGCTGCATCCCAATTTCCTAAGTGCATAAATATTGGCCCTGTAATTGATTTGTGTAGGAGGAATTTCATGCTTTTTGCCATGCCGAGAAAGAATGCATACCTCAATCCCATCTAATTTTCCGCAGGATATAAGAGAACTAGGCTTTCCATAAGGAGTCTCAACTTCTAGCTCTTTATATTCTTTTAATAATTCAGGATTATCTAATCCGCTCCCTCCAATTATCCCTATTTTTACCATAAACCATGCCAGTTTATAAAATATAAATATATTTGTATAGTTTTTTATATATTTCATAAATTGATATTAGAAGAAATATAAAAAGCATTATTAAATAGCTCTTTTAGCATCATTGATCTCACAAACCTTTTCCTGTCCGTCATCTCCTTCAATTATAGGGGCCACTTGAACAAGTGAACCTTGGGGTATGTCTGCAGGAATAACCCCGTAAGTTTTTGTTTCTATTTGCTCTAATGAATATAATGTCCTCCCATTA
>CAZYZS010000012.1:25376-32361 GCA_964651965.1 Candidatus Woesearchaeota archaeon
ATTATCTTAACGCTTTTGACAGCATCGTTCTCTCCGCCAGCAACTCTTTTAACTTCAACTTGCGAAGGGTTTGATAATGAAGGGTCATTAGATCTTGCCTCATTAACCAACAACCTTACGTCACTGCATTTAAAAGGGTCATTGTTTGAACCCCATAAAAAAGGTATAACTACCATCCACACTATTGCTATTGCTGCTAAAACTATTAGAATTAATAAAACTGTTGTTATTATCTCTGATTGTGCTTTTCTATTCATTTTTTAATTTAATCTTTGATTAAACTGAATATTAAAATTTAAAAAAAATAAAAAAATAAAAAATTTAAAGGTTTAAGCCCTTGTTTGGCCAAAAATTTGACAGGTACTATTTTGCCCTGCTGAGTTTGTTATTACTGCAGCTACCTCAATTATATCGTTTGCCACTATAACTGGCGTCGCTCCACCTACAGCATTCCCTACGTTGTAAGTTTTTGTTTCAAGTTCGCCTATTTTTAGGGTGCCACCAGCAGCATTTGGTACAACTAAATTGTTATCGACTGCTGCTCTATTTACTAGTACATACATAGTAGCTACAAACACGTCTGGAGAGCCAGCCATTCTGTTAATTGTAACTGTGCCTGGCGCTGCTGCTGCTCCTCCTGGAACAGCTGCTGTAGCAGCAGTTGCTCCAACAACTCTCAACTTTACTTTTGCACATTCTGCATCACTGCCTCCCCCGCCTATGAATTTCGATATTACCATCCACACTATGACTACTGCTGCCAAAACTATCAGTATCAATAGAATCGTCGTTATTATCTCTGACTGAGATTTTCTGTTCATTTTATACCTCCTTTTTGTTTATTAATATTATAAGAATTAAGGCATTTATAAATGTTTTTGTTCAATTTTTGGAGTTTTTTTGTTGCAGGATGTCAAGAAGATGGTAAAACTCTTTTTTATCTAAAATCTTGTCGGCTTCTGAAATCCCTCTTTGCTCTGTCAATTTCCAGAAAGTTTCTGGAAGATAGCCTTTTTTTCTAAGAGAAGCTATTGTAAGCAAATTAGGGTCGTCCCACCCGCTGTACTTCTTCTCTTCAATGCCTTTTCTCATCTTAGTTGTTGATAATTCTAAATCTTTAAAGTGCATTCTTCCAATAAATCCAACCCAAGGATACTGCTTTTCCTTGCCTAGAGCCTTGTAAATCATCTTTTGCCTTTTGGCATTGTCTTTATGGTCTTTTCCCCTTATAATGTGCGTCATTCCAAGCTCTATATCATCAACTGTAACTGCAAGGTTCATTAAAGGCCATACTCTGTACTTTTTTCCCTGCAATGGATGTTCTGTCTCATTTATTCTTGCGAGCGGGAAGTCTCTCATCGCGGGATTTTTATCCTTCAAATCTGACTTGAATCTCACTACAGCTTCTCCCTCTTTGAATTTTTCTTTTCCTTTGCCAAGCATTTTGTTCCATCTCTTCGTCTGTTCTTCTTTCCCTAACTCTCTGCATGGGCATGCCTTGCTTTTCAACGATAGTTCTTTAAATTTCTCGCTATCGCAAGTGCAGATATAGGCTGCTTTCTTGTCTAGAAGTTTTTCGACATAATCATAGTAAAGCGGCATTCTCTCTGACTGTATTATTACTTCTACATCTTCCTTGCAAAGCCATCCGCTCTCTTCTTTCAACATCTGGTATGCTGGTTTGTGAATGTTTTCTGGATTTGTATCCTCTATTCTTAAATAAAATTTTCCAGAGTATTTTTTTGAGTAAAGAAAGTTAGGCAAGAGAGTAAGCGCATGCCCGATATGTAGGGGCCCTGAAGGAGAAGGGCACATTCTGCTTATTACCCCTTTTTTTCCAACCTTTGGCAGCTCAGGAAGTCCTTCTCTTTCTGTCCTGTGGCTTATTTCTTTCTCCGACTCAACAAGTTTATTCTTCTGCCCATCCAAACTTAGTCCATTAACTTCCTTCACAGTTTTTTGTATTATGAGCATAACCTTTTTAATATCTTTTTTTTCAAGCCCCTCGTGAAAAAGGGAATTTAGAACAGAATTTGCAGAAGCTTTGCCTTCATGCTCAACCGCATTTTTCAGAGAATATGCAAGGATTTTTTGGTCCAGATTCTTTATCATTTTATATACCTACTCTTCTTTCAATTCTTTCTAGCTTTTTTTCAAGAAGGTCAATCCTCTCTATCAGTTTATACACTTTATCGTTGTTTTGCCTTATATCTGATTTCATGTTTCCAAGAACCTCGCTTAATTTTTTCTTTTTATTCTCTGCAACAAGAGAAGCAGAAGCTTCTAATTCACCAGAACTCGATTCGGCCATGGCGCTTAAGAAACCAAGCGCGCTTCCTTCCTGAGTTTCTCCACTGTCTTGAGATGTTTTTGAAAAGTCCATTATCCCTTTTCCATCTTTCTCAGGAAGCTTCGGCTTATAGATTCCTCTTTTCTGCAAATCAGCCAAATCCACAATTTCATCGTTTTTTCTTTTGAACAAGTTTTTTATTCCCATAAGATTAAAATGTAAGGTTTGCTTTTAAATTTATCGTGAAAAAACATTTAAAAACACCACCTACCTTATAAATGAATAAAAGAGAAGATGGCAGATTCTGTTTCAGATATCATAGAGAAAGTCAGCCCTTTTTACGAGGAGGCGAAGAAGTATAAAAGGGAGCCTGTTGAAGCAGAGAAGCACCAATTGATTTACGATTCAACTTCTGAAACCCTCGAGCCAGTTTATTTCTGGATAGTCGATTACATAAACAACTTATTTGGGGGGAGCGTTAAAAAGTTAATAGACAATTTTTCTTCTTCTCCCGGCTCTGGACATTTTTCTGAGCTTGGGATGCGGGCAACCAGAATGCAAGAAGAGGGAATGAAGATTCTTGGAGCAGTAAATACAGTTCTTAAAAGCATACTTAATATTATCTATGACTTAAAAGAGTTTGAGATAAGGATTTCTCATTATACCGCTGCAGACTCAAAAAATAAAGACGAGGCAGAAGCGGGGTTTTTAGCATTAAAACAGATTTGGATGGATAACGTGGATGTGAAAAGAGGAAGGGGAAGCATTAACATGATGGCGCAAGACCTTAATTTTGTAACATTAAGGGACGCGTTCATGATAGCAAAGTCAGTCGAGGAAGTAGATAAAATGGACTTGAATGACCGAGTTAAAAGAATTCTCAAGCCGCGCCTTAAGGAATTTTTTGAATGGAAGACTCGTTCTGGAATAGAGTTAAAGAAAAGGTTTGAAATAGAGAGGTCCTACTTAAAAAGCCAGGTAAGTTCCTTGCAACTATACACGCGATGGGCCAAACCCTATCTTATTGCAGCAGAGAGGCTTAGAATGCAGGAGATGGGGCAAGAGCCAGCTCTCGTGAATATATTTAATACAATTGTTCTTCAGCTTACTTTATTTGCCAAGGATGAGATAAAAATTGATGACCTTGTTGTGGAAAAAAATGTGCCACAGGAATTTAGAAGCAGGAAGTTTAAGAGAAAATATTACAAATGTGTTCTCATAGACTTTGTTTTCAGGGGGATTCCTCAGAGAGTGTCTGGGCAGCAGGCTCACTATGTTTTTGGAGGCAGGACAGAAGTTACTTTCAGGGGATATTGCTTGAACGATGATGAGCTAAAGCTATTTGAGGAAGAGCTGAAAAAAAGTGACATAGAAGACGCATTAAAAATGGTAGAAGGGATAACAACCGAGTCCCTAGAACAATTAAAAGGGGATATAGACTATTTTCTAAAGAGCGATGAAGAAAAAGCCAAGGAAGAAGAGAAAAAGAAAAAATCCATAGATATTAACCCTTTTTCAGCTTTATTTGGCTCTTATAACGAGAAAGCTAAGCAAAGACAGAAAGATAAGGAAAAAGCTTATCTAGAAGAATTAAAGAAAAAAGGAGCAAAAGGGGATAATTATGCCGAGAGACTTATTAGGGATATCGGGGAGAAAGAAGCAGCAGACACTTGTTTCAATATTTTTGATACCTATAAAAAAGCCCATGGAATGCCATCTCATCCAGCAGCTGAAGAGGAATATAAAGAATCTTACACTAGCTTTTGAATGCAAGGTAGCCTTAGAAAAAGTTAAATATATGTTTCTCTTATACAAACAATGAAAGATGAAGAATCAGAAGAGCACGAAAAAGAATCTAAAGGCCCAGTAAATCAGGAGGTAACCTTGGATTTATCAGACGGCAGCAGTACAACTATCGGGGAGGCTGATGAAGGGGAGGGGGGAGTAGGGGATGAAGGAACTTTAGAGGATATTGCAGATGATCCAGAAGTTAGAGAATCTCAAAATTTTTCCGAAGCACATTTTGAAGGGGCAGGTGAAGGAAAAATGCCCTCAGGTACGCTCCAATCAGACTCTTCAACTCAGTCTCAATCTGTTGAAATCCCGGTTTCAAATTTAGAGCAGAGTGCCTCTTCTTCAATAGGCGAGACAAGTGGCAGAACTCAAGAAAAACAGTTTGAAGAGAGGAGAGAAAGGCCGGAAAGGCTTTACAAGGGCGCTTACAGTGAAAACATGCCTGCCTACGAAGGAAGTGTAAGCGAGGAATTGGCTTCCAACAGAAGAAAAATAGAAGAAGGAGGCGGGTCTGCCAGGACATTTGATGACTTAAGGCAGACACAGCGGAGAGTAATTCCAGGAAATCCAGAAATGGAAGAAGCAAGAAGAAGAGGAACTAATGCCGAGGACCCAATTAGAGAATACACTGCGAATGTCGAGGTTCAGAGGCCAGATGACTCTCCAAAAGATGTTATGAGAAGAGAAAGAACTTACAGAATAATGAGAAGATAGCAATGTATTTAAAAGATAATTTCTTAAATAAATAGTAAATAAAGAGGTAAAAAATAAATGGCATATGAATCTTTTTACGAAGGAGTTCCCTATTCTTTAGAGCCTGTTTATAAAGCAGGAGCGGGATATGGAGATGTCTTTACAGGCTACAGAAGCTCCTTTAAAACAATTGGAGCCCCTACATCTATTCAGACTGCTAATCAAATACAGGAAGTTTCTAATTTATTAAATCAGGGTGTAAAGCATATAGAACTGCAGCCTTTATCAGAGGGAGTTTTTGACCAGATTCCAAAGCAGCATTTCAAAGAAATCGCTCGTTTACAGAAAATGGCAGGAGCTGAAACTTCTGTTCATGCACCATTTATTGAGCCTTCTGGATTTGGAAGAGAAGGATGGAACGAGCAGGACTGGAAAGCAGCAGAGCAGCAGTTAAATAGCGTGATTGATAGGGTGCAGGACCTTAATCCTAAAGGAGGAATGCCAATTGTAGTTCATGCCTCTGCAATCCAGGGCAGCGAAGAAACTCCAGTCTCTGACAAGCTGAAAAAAGAGTATATTGAGGGGTATAAGTCAGGGCATCATGGAAATGCTCCAACAAAAGAGGAGCTCGACAATCTAAAATATAAGAGAATTATAGCAATAAATCAAGATACCAAGCAATTAATCCCCGCAGAAAGAGAAGAAAGAATATATCCTGATGATGTTGCAGGAATCGCTCCTGGAGAAATAGCCAAACCGCTTATAAGAACCCCAATGGAAGAATTGGATATCCACAATAAGAGTGACTGGCACCAGAATCTTACCCAAGTGATATTTTATAAGAATAGGGGGGACGATATAATAGCAAAAGAGTACGGGAAAGTTAGGCATATTTGGCCTTACTATTTCACTAATCAGCTAAGCGAAGAGGAATTTAAAAAACTGCCAGATACAACTCGGGCAGCTTTATTAGAAATAAGAGGAGCTTATGAATACGTGCAGCAGTCCCAGCTCACACTAAATTCCTTATTTAGCAAGGCATATAAATATGGTAACGACAAAGAAAAAGAGATTTTAAGAAAAGCTGCTGTTGAATACGAAGAAAAAATAGGAAATCCTAAAACCGGAGTTCATATAGATATTCAGTCTGAAGCAATACAGGATTTAGCAATAGCTATGGAAAAGGTTAATCCAAAGGTTTTTGTTCCAATAGAACAGTTTGCAACTGACAAATCAGCTACAACTTTTGCTAATGCGGCCTGGCACGCTTTTAACGAGAACAAGAAAAATCCCCCTATAATTGCTATAGAAAATTTATATCCTGGCATGGCTTTTTCTCGCTCAGAGCAGTTAAAAGGTTTGATTGAGGCATCCAGGAAAAAATTCGAGGACCAAGCTGTGAATAATGGTTATACTAGAGAAGAGGGAAAGAAAATAGCAGAGAGAATGATTGGGGCAACTTGGGATGTAGGGCATTTAAACATGCAGAGAAAATCCGGGTTTAGTGAAAAAGAACTTATCAAGGAAACAGAAAACATTGCTCCTTATGTCAAGCATGTCCATTTGACTGATAATTTCGGCTATTCAGACTCCCATCTTCCTCCTGGAATGGGCAATGTTCCAATAAAAAAAATCATGGACGAGCTGGAGGGTCAGGGCTTTACAGGAAAAAAAGTAGTAGAGGCAGGAGCCTTTGCTCAGCATTTTAGAATATCGCCTACTCAGGCAACTTTAGAAGCTTTAGGCTCTCCTTTGTACACTATGATGCAGGCTCCTTATTGGAACCAAACACTTGCAATTCCTGGAGAGTATTTTTCAGGCTATGGTCCAATACTTCCTGAGCAACATTTTTCCATGTACGGAACAGGGTTTTCAGGAATGCCTGTTGAATTAGGCGGGCAGATGCCAGGAAAAACCAGCAGAGTAAGTGGGACGCCTATGGAATAATATGGGGAGAATAAAAATCAAAAAGGTTTAAATATATAAAAGAAAATATATAATAGAATATAAAAGAGGAAAATTTTATGGGAATGATTTTTAAAAAAGAAAAGAAAGAAGCACCTTCGATTCCATTGCCAGAGGAATTCAAGGGTAACATGAGGCCAGAATTTGAGAAAAGCCATGATGAAAAGCCTATAGCAGAACACAAGAAACCTCCTAAGCCGGATGTTAAATTAACCAGAAAAGATTTTCCAACTTTGCAGATTA
>CAZYZS010000013.1:0-2804 GCA_964651965.1 Candidatus Woesearchaeota archaeon
TCTGAAATCTTTAAGCTCTTTAATGTTGGTTAGTTCTTTAACTCCATTATTCCCTTTTTTGCTGTTTTCCCCATTTTTCTCTCTTTTATTTCCATTATTTTCTGGCATTTTCCCACTTTTACCACTCTCTTTTTCTCTGTTTTATTCTGTTTTATATAATATGCACAAGAATATAAGCCTTTTTATGTTTTATTGTTATGAATAATTAAGTTATTTTAGGGTTTTTTATAGACATTCAACCCCCTCCTCTCTCCACCAGCCACTCCCACCTCTCATATTAAAAATTTATCACATTTCCAGAAAATTAGTGTTGTTTTAGCATCTTCGATGCAAAACAACTAATGCAAAGATTTAAATAGTATGTAACAATTAAGTTACATATGGAACAAAAAGATTACAAACTGGAAATACTGAAAGAGCTGGCTAAGAAAAGCAGCCATGCAAGGGAATTAGCCAAGCTGCTTGGCACAAATCATATGACTGTCTCGAGGAAGATAAAAGAGCTGGTAAAAGAGAATGTTCTGGACTATGAGCAGGAAGGCAAAAATAAGAGATATTTTATAAAAAAGACAGTTGAAGCTAAAAGCTATCTTGTGATAATGGAAAGCTATAAATTAAACCAGCTTATAAAAAAATATCCTGCTTTAAGAGCGATAATAGAAAAGCTGCAGGAAAATCCTAAGATTAATCTTGCCATACTTTTTGGGAGCTATGCAAAAGGAACTGCAAAAGAAGACAGCGATATCGACATTTATATATACACAAAAGACAAAAACATTAAAAAAGACCTTGGCTTAACTAATTCAAGATTGAGCATAAAAATAGGAAAGTACGACCGCTCAAACTTATTGATAAAAGAAATAGAGAAAAATCATATAATCATAAAAGGAGCAGAAAGATACTATGAAAAAAGTGAATTTTTTGGCTAAGCTTGCAAAAGAGAAAAAACTGGAGTTAGTAGAGCCTTCTGAAGAGATAAAAGAGTCGTACATTAGAAAATCTGAAAGCAACCTGATTTCTGCAAAAATACTGCTGAATAACAACCGGCTTGAGGAATCTGTTGCTTTAACTTATTATAGCATGTACAATATTTTAACAGCGCTTCTTTACAAAGTAGGTATAAAATGTGAGAATCATACTGGCTCAATTCTTCTTCTAAAAGAACTTTTTTCTCTGGATAATAAAGATATTTCTGCTGCAAAATCAGAAAGAGTAGATAAACAGTACTACACAGACTTTAAGATAACAAAAGAAGAAGTAATAGCTGCTCTTGGAAATGCAGAAAAATTCAACGCGCATCTTATTGACTTTATATCCAAGATAAGTAACTCAGACATAGCTGAATACAGAAAGAAATTTCTAGAATTGACTTAGAATAACCAGCATTAAAATATCAGAATGTTTAACCTAAGCATTCAAATATCTTTAAATCATTGTTCTCATAGAAAATACTGCACCCTTTTGTAAGGTTATTCAGGAACTCTTTCTGGTTCTCTTTTAATTTGGCTGTTGAAAACTCATCTGCTACTAAATAATAAGCCCCCTCTGGCTTATCTTTTAATATTGGTGCTCCAGAATAAACATCCACAACTCGCCCATCTGTTGTATTGTAAGATATCTGATCATCCCCTCTTCCATCCATTGAGAATGGAAGGACATAATCTGGCTTTTTAATGTACCACTCAAAATTAGAGGAGAAATAAACAATTACAATGTTATCTTTTAATGCCTGTTTTATATTATCTGGGATATATTTCAAGTTTATTTCAGGAGCAGAATAATCGTTGTAATTATAATCTATTGGCTTTATCACATTAACATAAGTTTGAGGATAAATGAGGTTGCTTGGAATTATAAGTACAAGGAAAATAGCAAGCAGCATAGATTTTCCAAACTTTTCGTATAAAAATGAAAAAAGAAGAGAAGTATAAAGAACCAATGGAAAGGCAAAGAAATAAGCATATCTCAATGCAAAAGTTTCAAGGGAAAAAATCCCAACTAACATGAAAATAGAAGGAAGAACTATTAATGTTGTGAGCCTTTTTTTCTTTAGAAATGCCCAGATTACTCCAGGAACAAAGAGTATGAGAAGATATCTAAGGTTCCTTGTGAAGGAAAAGTACTGGGAAGCGTAATTAACAGCAGCTTCTTCTCCTGCAGCAAGGCTTTTTGCAGGAATAAATTTTTTGATTAAATAAATGCCTGGAATTATAGAGAGCAGCTCGTAGTATTTTTTATTGTAGTAGAGTATATGGACTATAAAAAAAGGAGCTAAAACTAATCCAGCTATCTGGGTGTCTAAGCATAAAATAAAACTAATAGTGGCTGCATAGAGCCACTTAGGATTCTCCTTGGATTTATATAGAAAGTATAAAGAGGCAAAAAACAATAACTGGAAAAGTTGATAAAATCTGGCCTGTCTTGAATAAAAAACTTCTAAATAAAAAACAGCTGTAAAAAGCGCTGCAATTATGCCTCCGCTTTTAGAATACTCTTTCCCTATGAAATAAGCCAAAACAACTGTCAATAATCCAAATATAACACTAGGAAACCTTGCTGCAAAATCAGAATTGGAAAATAAAAGGAAAAAAGCCTGTGTATAATGGAAAAAATATGCTCTTGAATAAAGCAAGCCAGAATCAAAAACAGGCACTCCTTTCTCCACAATCATCTTTGCAGCCATTGAAGAAGTTGCCTCATCAATCCATAGAGGAGGCTTAGAGAGATTATAGACTCTTAAAAACAAGGCAAATAACAAGATAACTGCTAGAATAATAACTTCATAATTTATCTTTTTATTTTTT
>CAZYZS010000013.1:2904-29239 GCA_964651965.1 Candidatus Woesearchaeota archaeon
TTTTTAATTTTTGCTGTGTTTGATAATTATGAAGAATTAAGGTTTTTATGCTTTATCTCCTCCAAGCCCACCACCCCTAACCCGCCCATAAAACCCCTAAAAGAATATTAAAATATTATTCCAATATTCCAAAAAACCAGTTTTCCTAACCGAAAAATATAAATAGGTTTCTTGCAGTACAGATATCATGGAAGACCAGGTTATTATGTGCAGGAAACTTAGCGAAGAGAATAAAGAGCTGAAGAGAGCTTTAGCAATATCTCTAAATCAGCCTCTTATAAAAAAGCTAAGTGAAGCCCTTAAAAGAATAAATAGTGGCGAGTATATTTCTGAAGAAGAGTTCTTTACAGGTCAGACAATTTGAATTTTATATTTTCCATTCTTAATTGCCTGAGATATTTATCCGTTTCATCTTTATGCTCAATAGCAAGAACAAGAACCTTGACTTTCTGCTCTTCAATAACATAAAAAATCCTATATGTCCTGACATGAAGCTCGTAAAGATTTGCAAAATATCTCAATGGCTTTCCAATTTCTGCGGGATTTTCCTTTAGCCTTCTTATTTTCTTTTCAGCTTCATCACGAATAGATTTGTCTAGTTTATTAAAATCTCTTGCAAATTCTTTATCAAATACCAGGGTATACACCATCTTTCCAACAAGGATAACCACAAGGAACTGTTTTTTATACTTTTCTCTCTCTTTTTGTATAATATGCATAAGAATATGCGCCTTTTTATTTATTATTGTAGTTAAAAACTAGGTTAAAAACCCTATTATTGTATAAACTTATAAGTAGTAATAAAAACGAAAATATTAAAAACCCAGAAATCTTGCCTTTTCTATGAGAAGGACAATATCAGAAGAAACAAGGCAGGAAATAGCTGGGTTGTACAGTCAAGGCGCGTCAATAAGAAAAATTTCTGCAGCCACTGGAGTTTGTTATTCTTCAGTTTATATGATGACCCAGGCACTGGAAAGGATTAACCCAGCCACAGGAGAGCTCTTCCAATCCCCTACTGAGTATAAGAACTATCTGGCGACGCAAAGAGTAGATCCAAACACAGGTAAGAAATTCTCTTCCTCAAGCGAGTATCGTTCTCACCTTGCAGCTAAACGCGCTGAAAGAAACAGGGAGTTAACTGATTTATTGAATTTTTATTTAGGGAGATTAAAACAGAGCCAGTACTGGTTGTCTGAGCAATTAGGCGTTACAAGGCAGTCAGTTTCCTATTACTTTCAGGGGGCCTTAATTCCTGGCCTAGAAATACTTGAGAAGATGTTGTGTGTTTTAAAGGTTGGAAAGAGAGATTCAAGAAGGATTAAAGAGCTTGCGAGAAGATAGTTATTTCAAAGAAACTTTCTAACCTTAAAATTTACAAAAGTTAACTAACTCTAAAGTAGTAAAACAGAAAAATTTATAAACAGCGGGTTTGTTGAATCTTCATGCCAAAAACAATAAAGCTACAAGGTTATGAAGCAGTTGTTCCTAATCATGTTTATAAAAGGCCTATAGACCCTATTGAAGAACCAGAATCTGGAAAAAAATATCCATCAACTCAAATTCTTTACTTGCATCGTTACAAGATGCCAACTGATAATGAAGTAGTTGAGGTTATCCAGCGTGCTGCAAGCACCTTAACGTCCGGCAGGTCTTCGAGAAGAAGAGGGGCAGATAAATTTGAGTCCATTGACAGAGCTCTTGGAAAGCTTTCTGAAAGTTATGTTGAAGCAATAGCAAGAGGAGAAGAAAGGCCTTTAGCCCATTTAAGAGAGCATTTTCCGAGATCTCATTGCAAACCAGGAGTCGACTATCTTAGAGTTCATAATGTGGATGTTAGCAACCAATCACTGGATGAAGCAAGAGAACTTAGAGGGGGGGAGCCAGATTTTTACGATGAACTTATTAATAAAATTGGCGTTCATCGTTGGGAACTAATCACCCGGCTTGATAAGCTTCGTTTTCCGTCTCTTTCTGAACTGGAAGGGTTTTTAGCTAGAGAAGTTAGATCGTGTGATTTATTTGAGGCTGATAGACATTATGGAGACTATGGGCAGGTAAGGGCGCAAATTTCTGAACTGTCCAGAGTGTTTGGTAAGGGTACTGTTCAACAAGTCCAAGACACTTCTGAAAAATATCTGTTAGGCAGGGCAGCAGAAACTGTAAAGTATCTTGTTTATTGCTTATCTGAAGGTGAAAGGCGCCAGCAAGCTGGAATGAGAATAATCAGCTTAGGTCCAGGGGGCATGGGCCTTATGTTGGGGCAACTCTTAGGTGGGATGGGGGGAATGCAAGGGTCTTTTGACATTGATGGATTAGGAACGCGAGAAGATACGCCAGACATATCTGGTGAAGAAGATCCAAATTCATAATTTTCTTAAGGAATAAAGATTCAAATACCTTCAATTTCATCGCATCTTTTTGTATCATTGCCATATCTGAAAACCTCTGCATATCCCTTTTCCACCATTATTTTGTTAACAAAAATTCCTTCTCCGAGATTTTCTTCAATATAAACGTATCTTAACAATCTCCCATAAGCATCTTTTTCAGAAACATCTTTCTCTAATCTTACAATCTTGTTTAAAATTAATCCTTCAAGATATTGAGATGCTTCTTCACCAACCTCCCCATCTCCTCCTTTTTCAGGAGCATCTATGCATATCATCCTAACAATCTCTCCTGATTCAAGTTCAAAAGTGTCTCCATCAATGACCCTGATAACTTCTGACTCATTTTCATTAATCTCCCCATTTCCCCCTCCTTTTGGCATTTTTACAAGAACATAAACTAAAACAACAATTAGCACTAAAATAACTAATATAATAACTGCCTTTCCTTTTTTCATAAATTACTAAAGAAAAAGATGTTTAAAAATTATGGTTTTTTATGTTTCTGAAGACCTGCTCATTATTTTTGCAATTATCCAGGAAGCTCTCGCAGCATTCCAGCCTTCAAATCCTCTTCCCTCACAGACCCCATCCTGGATTGTTATTATCCCTCTGGGGCTTACTACCCTTTGCAATTCCCCATCTTCTATTGTTATCTCGGTTTCAAAACCAGCAGTTTCATAAAATTTCTTTATAAAACGCTCATCTGCTTTGAGTGTAGCTATTTTCTTCACGCCCCCTGGAAGCGGATATCTTAACACCCAGTTTGGGCCTTCTGTTATAATTCTTGGAGCAAGAAAAGTTTCATCTACTGCCTCTAAAACATCGCTTCCAACATTAAAAGCAACAGCATTCTCGCGATATCCATCAAGATTATTTCCTGAGATAAAATAAGCTCCCGGCATCTTCCATAATTCAATAAACCTCCCTCCATTCCCCAAACTTACTGTAATTCCTTTGTCCCCTTCCATTACCCTTGGATAATAAGAAGGAGTGGTTCTACTTAGTCCGAATTCCTCCATATATCTCTTGGCAGTTTCATCTAATAATCTTGTTATGTCCCCTCTTTTTTGCCTGAAAACTCCATCATAATCTATTCTTCCATCAGGCCAGCTATATTCTATCCCTCCAAAAAAATAAGGATATCCAAATTCAAAATACCTGGCAGTCCTTGTTTGTTTCATTTAATACACACAAGAATTTACACATTTTTATGCTTTGTTGTTATAGGCAATCAACGTTTCTTTCTTTCATATATTTTTTTACATCTTTGATGAGTGTTTCAGCCAAGAGTCCAAAGGCATCATAATACCATCTTCCATCGTAAGGATTGGAGTTGATTGCAACAGAAATTCCTGCAGGCCATCTGCTAACCTCTGCTTCTAAAAAAGGCTCTCTTTCTACTGGGCTTCTTTCAGCCACATATGTATAAATTGGGTTGGTGCTGCCAGGTTTCCACTCGTCTATTCGCCTCTTTGTTCTTGTTCTTTTAAAGCCTAATCGCTCCAAGCCCGTTTCTAATTTAAAATCTTCTAAACCCTCTTCTGTCATAGCTAAATACCTACTTATAGTTTAACGAGCTAACTTATTTTTGGTTATAGTCTTTTTCAATATACTATAACAATTCAATATTCTGAATATTGATTGTTTAAAAATTATGTTTTTTAACTATAATAATGGTTTCTTCATTTAATCATAAGGTATATACTATAAAGTATATATTGTAGTATATAGATAAATTGCAAAAAAAAAATAGTTAATAAAAAACAGCAGAGGCAAATCCATAAAAGCATTTGCCCCTGCTCTGCACTTAATTTTACTGAACTGCACCGCACCCGAGAACACTGCACTCTACAGAACTTTGCGCTACTATGCGGGATAGATGATGCCAAAAATAGCGAGAGTAAACCTCTATAAGCATTTACTCTCGCTCTACACCGAACGATGCTTGACTCTACTCAACTGAACTCTACTTTGCTAAACATCACTGTACACCACTTTGCTGTACAGAATTCAGTGCAAAAGAGTATATCCCTTATCCAAGACTGCTTGGTGAAAAAATTCAAAAGCAGCGAAGGCAAAGCCATAAAAGCATCTGCCTTCGCTCTGTACTCGACCTTACTTCACGGCACTCAACGAGACCCTACGCTACGGGACTGAGCTAAAAGGTACTAAACTGAACTCTACTATATGTTCCCGATAAGTCAAAGTGCAGATGATTATTGATTTATAATGCCAAAAAACAGCAGAGGCAAACCTAAAAGCATCTGCCTCTGCTCTGTACCCCACTCAACTGAAACCCACCACACCTGACTGCACTGCACTCTACCGGAGTAAACTGAATTGAGTAGTATGATGCCAAAAACAGCAGAGGCAAACAGAACAAAATTTGCCTCTGCTCTGCACTCTGCGATACTGCACCTTACTTTACGATACTGGATGCAGAATTTTTTTTCTTGTCCCACGAATATCTTTCTCCAGCCAAAGGGCTGGTATGATGCCAAAACAGCAGAGGCAAACCCATGAAAGCATCTGCCCCTGCTCTGCACATTACTGTACCATACTATGCTGTACTGAAGCACACTTCACCTGACTTCACCTGACTGAACTCGATTAAGTATGATGCCAAAATAGCGAGAGTAAATCTATATAAGCATCTACTCTCGCTCTGCACGGAAGGTGACTGCACAAAACTCGGCTTTACTACACTAAACAGTACTTTGCAGCACCCTAAGACACTCTGTATTATTAAATGATTCCAAAAACAGCGAAGGCAAATCCATAAAAGCATCTGCCTTCGCTCTGCACTGTACCTGACTATGCTCTACTATGCTGTGCCTGACGGTACTCTACTAAACTCAGCTGTACGCAACTCCATGGCACGCTACAACATCCCGTTGTATAGAGCCTAGTAAAAAAAGTATACTTATCCAGCCAATAGATTGGTATGATGCCAAAAGCAGCGAAGGCAAATCCATGAAAGCATCTGCCTTCGCTCTGCACAGAACTACACCAAAGTAAACTTAACTTTGCTCCACAAGACTGAACTCTACGCCACTCAACTCTAAAGTTGAATTAGCTTTTTGGCATCCTCAATGCACTCTTCCAGGGTCATTGTCCCGCGATAGGCTTTCTCAAGCCATGCAGGAAGAGAGGCATACACAAACCTCCTGAACTGCTGGGAGACGAAGAAGGTCACGCCTGTATCGCTTCTGCTGCGGACATTCCTTCCCCTGACCTGAAGAGCTTGCTGCATGACTCTCCAGTTCCAAAGAGCCCATCTTCTGCTGCCAAACCTCCTTTCCTCGAAAATGGTGCCGGGCTCATTGGGGTTGGGATATCCTGGCCTCAGGAAAAAGATGATGGGGGCTATCTGCTGCGGCAGGTCTACTCCTTCCGAGTAGTTGGCTGCTGTTCCAACTAACACATCACCTTCTCCTTCCTTGAATCTCTGGGCGACTTCCCTTGCAGTAGCGCCATTGCCATAGCTTATGGGATTAAGCCCCTCTTCTCTTGCCAGTTCCAGAAACTTCTCCCGCTCTCTGTTGGAGATTGTAACAACCAAACTCCGCGCGCCTCTATCAGAGAATTGCTTGCACGCCCTGGCAATTGCCCTGATTGCCTTTGTCACGTCCCTCTTGTTTCTTGATTTAACTGCAAGGTTAGGGGTGTCTGTAGGCATGTAGACCCTCGTGTGTTCTGCAGGGAAGTTGGAGCCTAGCCTGAGATAGGGGCCAGAAATCCCGCATTCGAAGCCGAAGGTATCTATGTCGCCGATGGTTGCAGAAAAAGAGACATGGAAAGAAGGGAGAACCTTCCTGATCAGAGGCACCACGTAATAGCACTTGATGACCAGCTTGTGCTGTACCCTCTGGTTTTCTTCGATCTCTTCTCTGTAGAAGGCGTAAGTGTAGTTGAGCGGCCCTCTGTTCTCTCCTCCAAGAGAATACTCAAAAGACGACATGTACCTTCCGATATCCCGGACCAGGACCTCGAGTCTCTTGAGCGAAGCCCTGTTCTCCACCTCGTCAATCCTGCCGGATTTTACAGCATCCCTGATTTTTCTTGACAAGACACGGGCATCTATCAGGGAGAGGATGTTGATGAGTCTCCGAAGTTCCTCATCTTCCAGCAGAACCCCTTCTTCTGGAGGTCTCTTTCTGCAGATTTGTCTCATCGCAGCGCGGAATCTTCGGATTATCCTGTGCTCTTCAATCCCAACCCTCTTGAGGAGCTCTGCTGACTGCCTGAGATGGTGATCAGTTATCTCATAGGACAGGGAGTTGCGGAAGACTTCAGCGATTCTGTGTGCCTCATCTATTACTAGGAGGTCCGGCTCCTCAGCTTCCTTGTCGAAAAGGTGAGTGAAGAGATAGAATGCCATGGTGCAGACAACAATCCCCCCCTGCTTTGCTTCGTACTTCTGCTGGAGATAGGGGCATGGCTCAGTTCCCGCCTCGCAGGTCTCCCCGGTTGTCTGGTTAACGCGATGGGGGCAGTCCAGAAGCATGGAGCAAGGAACTTCATCAGCCCTATAGGCTTGCTGGTAATAAAGGCATCGGTGCTCGTTCCTGCCCAGGGCAATTCTCACTTCTGGAAATTCTCTGGAGATTTGCTGGACAATTGTCTTGTTGGGTGTGATAAGAAACAGGCTTCTATCCCCCCTGTTTTGTGCAGCCTTCAAAATCGCGTATTCGACTGCAGTCTTTCCGGTCCCTGTGGGCGACTCAACTATGCATGTGCCACGTTGAGAGACAAACTCGAGGATTTGTTCTTGGCTTTGCCAAGGGCCATTTCTGTACTTCCCAGATGTCGGGAAGCTAGCCTGAAGCTCGCTCAGGCTAAGATGTTGCTGACGTTTCATTTTGATTCTCCTTGAAAGTTGAACTACTTTTATTGCTTGTACTTGTTCACATGCTTTCCTCTTTTCATCCTCCTCATCTTTCGATTCAATCCTTTCCCTTTTCTTCTTACTCTCTTGCCTCCTTTCGTGCCTGTGAAATGTAAGACATTCACAGGATGCCCGTGTTTTCCGTGCCTTCGCATTCCACGAAGATTAGGCGGATAGTTTCTTGCCTTGCTCATTCTACTCTCCTTTCAAATCACACGAATATTTTTATCCAACCAATAGGTTGGTTTGATGCCAAGCAGCGAAGGCAAACCCATAAAAGCATCTGCCTTCGCTCTCAACTCTACTGTACTGTACTTAACCCTAGGGAACTCTACCAGACTACACTGAACAATACAATACTCCATTACATAGAATTCAGCACTAAGTCAAGTATGATGCCAAAAGTAGCGAAGGCAAATCTATGCAAGCATCTGCCTTCGCTCTGTACCTTACTGCACTCCACGGGACTACGCTGCACTTAACTAAACAGAACGCCACTGTACTCAAGTGGAGGTTTATGATTCCAAAAATAGCGAAGGCAAATCTATGCAAGCATCTGCCTTCGCTCTTTACTCCACTCAACTCTACTGGACCGAAAAGTACCATACGGGAAAGTAGAATACTTAAGTGGACTACACTGAAGAAAATGATTATACCAAGGTAGCGAGAGTAAATCTATAAAAGCATTTACTCTCGCTCTGCACTGAAAATTACTCTACCGTACGAGGCGGTACTTTACTAAACTCTACGCCACGCCACTCGAGTTGTAATCTATCGATAAGTGGATGATTTCAACTAGCGAAGGCAAATCCATAAAAGCATCTGCCTTCGCTCTGGACGGTACCAAACCGAACGCTACTGAACGTTACTCTACCCGACCGGACAGTACTGCACTAAATTGCACTCTACTGGATGTGCAAAGTACAACCAGTCCACTAATATTGCTATCCAACCAAGGGGTTGGCTTGATTTCACACAGCAGAGGCAAATCCATAAAAGCATCTGCCTCTGCCCTATACCAAACTGCCCAACACTGAAAGCAAATTTACAATACTTTGCTCGACTATACGACACTGAAGTGCAGCAGTTGGTATGATGCCAAAAATAGCGAAGGCAAATCCATAAAAGCATCTGCCTTCGCTCTATACCGAATTACACTCAACGATACTCGACTGGACGCAACCCAACTATGCTGAACTGGAAGGTTTTGCATCCACCCACATTGAAGTTGAGCAGTACTGCCCAACTTATGCTGCTACTGCTTTCTCTTTCGCAGGAGCAGCGACCATCTCAGCAGTGACGTCAACCCATTCGACGTATTTGAACTGCCCATGGTCTCCGCCGCAGTTGGGGCGCCAGGCAGCCAAGCCCTGAGTCAGGCCGCCCTCGGTGAAGAGTTTCTTGATAACCTCTTCGTTGACTCGGGTTTCATCGTACCTGATGGTGACTGTGAACTCCCATTCCTGGAATTCAGGCCTGACAATGACTGTTGCGCCGCCCTTGCCCTTGCCATTCTGGTTCTGCTTGCCGGCGACCACGCTCACCTGCCAGTACTTCTTCTCTTCCTCCCCATCTTTCTCCAGCTTGGGGATGTTAGAGAACACCAGGAACTTGTCCACAATCCAGAGAAAGCTGAACAGCTCTGTGCTGCCGTCTGCCCTGCTGACGTTTGTCCTTCCTCTCAGGGGCACTTTGGTGCCAGCCATAACAAGGCACTTACGGAGCATTGCCGCTGGCAGGCCAATCGTCCCGTCCTTGTCGCGGTAGATTTTCTCAGCAGCCATCTGCTCAAGCGGCTTGTCCCTGACTACCGGCGCCGGCGTTTTCCTGAGAATCGCGATTTTCATTTCCTGACTCATAGGGTCCATCAGCACAGATGAATCCTCAATTCCACGGCACTTTACTCTAATGTACTTCATGACTAGTCTCCTTTTGAGTTTGCATCCAGCAAGGATGCAGTTAATGAAAACTGAACAGTCAACTTCACTAAAGAAAAAGGCTAAAGCCATTCTAGGTTAATTTTTTTACCTCCTTTCTGTACCTAGAATTCGATTTCAGCTCTAGCTAGCCTTCCAATTCGCCGTTCCTTTGGCTTTCTCTTCTTGAAATACGCAAAAATGCCGTATTCCGAGCTTATCCACAACTTTTTTGTCACCTGGTGTTTCTGTCTTCTAAGCAGGAAACTCTGAAATCAGTGTAGTTTGTGGATAGATGTTTGGTTATTAAATGATGAATATGATCCTAGAATTTTTAGAAGAAAAATCAATAAATATTCTTTCGATATGAAGAATATTCTTTATATTCTTAAAGTATAAGAATATTTATATACCCCTTTTGTTAATGGAATTTATGAGAAGAAAGATAATCAAGCAGGGCAATCATTCTTACACCCTAACCATGCCAGTGGGCTGGATAAGGGAGCAGAAGCTGGAATCAGGAGGAGAAGTAGAAATAATGCAGGAAGATAACAGCCTTTTAATCTCCCTGCCAAAAGACGTAAGAGTTGAAGAAACTGCCATTAGGCTGCCAACCAAAGACTACAATGAAAGGACCTTAAGAAACATCTTAAACCAGACTTACCGGAAAGGCTATGACAAAATAATCCTCTTATCCCCAAACAAAGAGCAGCTGGAGATAGTCCGAGAACTGACCCGAAATACCCTCATGGGCTTTGAAGTAATCTCTGAATCCAGTGAAAGCTGCACTGTGCAGAAAATTGCAGAGCCTTCTGGAGAGAATTTTGATTCTATCTTAAGGAAAATATTCTTTTACATAGAAGACGATTCCAAGGAAATATTAGAAGAGTTTCAGTCTGGAAAAATAAAAAATATGAAAAAAATGCAGAACAGCAAAGATGTTGTGGATAACTACACTAACCTATGCAGGAGGCTGATCATTAAGGAAAAAATTTCAGGCACAAAAAATTCCTATCTCCTTTTTACAATAGTCTCCTACCTTTCCCTGATTCACCATGCTTATTACTACATGTATAAATTTGCATCCTCTCAAAAAAATCTAAAAATCTCAAAAGAAACTTTAGAATTACTGGAGCAAGCCAACCACCTGTTTTCCTTGTTCCAGGAAGCTTTTTACAAAAAAGATTTAGACAAAATACACCAAATAGCCATGTTGAAAGATGCCCTTATTGCAGGAAAACTCTACACTTTTCTGCAAAAGTGCAGCGGTCCAGAGAACGTACTATTATATCATATAGGGGAATTTATAAGAACTACCCATATGTCTTCTATAACTTTATTCGGGTTAATCGATGCCCCTTAATGGCTTTCCACCACTTTTAAGATACTTATGATAGAACTGCCCGGTGGCCCCAGAAAGTGTTAAAGCAGTTCCTCCGCTCAGCATGAATTCCCCTAACCCTCCTCCTACTGCCTGAGATGCTGCAATTGCTGCAATACCTAATAGAAGCGCGCGATTAGCATATTTTCCGACTCTTCTGACCTGCAAAGGAGGAGAAAATTTTTTTAAATGGTCGTAATAATTATGCAACTCTCTATCATGTCTATCTTTAGGCTCCGGAGTATCGTAGATTCTATGGCCTAATGTGGCTGCTAAGGCTGGAATCGATCCTAAGGGAATTGGCCAATAAACCTCCTTTTTTAATTCAATGGACAACGCTTGGGTGTAGGATGCTTCAGATCCAGGAAAAAAAGAGGAGTCTTCTAGCCCTCCGAATCTCTCATTGGCAAAATCCTGGAATTTTTCCAAGAGCTTTGGATTGCCCCCCTCTCTGACATATCCTTCAAGAGATTCGTTGGCACTTTGATAAATCTGGCTGCAAGCGTAGCGCATATGGGTTTCGCGGTCCCCTATAGACTCTCCATTAAGGAACCCAAAGAATTTGTCTAAAAGGTTCAAATAAGTCTCAAACTCTATAAGTTTCAGTTGTAATTCAGTTATACCGGGAGTAAACTTTCTTTGGTTATCTACAAACTGTTCTCTTAACCTATCAAAACCTTTAGCATGATTAAAACCGCCTAAAACAGCGAGTTTAAAAAAGTCCTGATAAGGAACTCCTAACTGGGCATTACCCCAGTCAATTATGCAAGTTTTCGGGGTTTTATCAAAATCAGGGTATCTGCTAAATCCAAAACACCCGCATCCAATTGTATAATTATATCCAAGTTCTTTCCTTACGATTAAATTTCCAGGATGGAAGTCTCCGTGTATAAGGGTAAGCGGGACATCCTCAAATGCTTTATAAAACTCTCCACTTAAAGAAGCAACAAAATCATCTTCGTGCCCTAATTTGCTGACTAAAGTCTCATGGGCTGCAAATTTTGGCACCATCCTTAATTCCTCATTAGATTCTATTTGAGACTCAACCAACTCTGGATGGTAGTACATTGGGTGGATTTGGTTCAATGCCATTAAGAATATGCTGTAGCACTTTGAAAATTTCCTATCGATCTCTCTTGCAATGTCCTCTTCGGATCTAGGGCGGACCTCTTCAATATCTAAGGCGTGTGATCTGTAAAAGTCAAATATTGCCCGAATTTCTTCTTCTGTTACTCGAACGCCTTCTTGTCTTCTCTTCTCTTTTGTCTCTTCACGAAACTCAATAAATGCTTGCTCGGGATTGTTAAGTAAAGATTTATAAAAATCGGAGTGAGGATGAATTAGGTCCTGTACTCCTGGATAGCAGCCTATAACATCCTGCAAACAGTGTCCATCCACATATTCATAAGCTACCCCCTCGCAACCAAGCCCGCTTTTCTTGTCTGCTACTAAAAATACAGCTGGAACAAAACTAAATTCCAGCTCTCCAAGCCTCTTTACAAGGTTACCTTCATCAGTTATGCTAATCTTGCTTTTTCTTCTGGGAGAATGTCTAAAAACAAAATTTATCTCTTCAGGAGGTTTATATGTATCTCTAAAAGGGGAAAAAGTTAAAATTCTCTTTTTTTTAAGAGTGACTATCATGTTATATGCTCCGCTATAAACTCCTATGCCATGGTCTGAAAAATGGAAAGTTGAAGAAGGATGTTCTTCTTTTAGGACATATCTTCCCTTAAACCCATAATAGTGTTTTAAATTTCCAACTAGTTCTTTTAATTGTCTTCTAGAGATTAATCCCTCCAAATCAGAAAAAGGATGAAATGCTATTGAGGACTCAGCTAAGCCCTGCCATACTTGTACCATCACCCAAGGAGAAATATTTCTAAGAGCCCAAAGGAAAGAAAGGTTCTCAGGTTCGCTGCCGCCGGCCCTAACAGCTCCATGAATAGCAGTATAAAGCATCCCTAAAGGAAGATAGCTTGCTCCTTCCCTTAATCTCAAAGAAGCATTGTTGCAACTATCTAAAAGTTTCCTAACTAGTCCTTTCTCTTCTTGATTTTCCATTGCAATTATTAAATATTAAGATTCTTGAGCGAGCTTATTTACTTTTTTCTTCATGCCGTAAATATCTGAAATTCCAAATATCCCACCAAAAATAAAAGGAATTCCAAAACCCCTTAACACGGCCTCAAGAACAACAGGGTTTTCTGAAAAATCTGCAAAATAGCTTGTAATTTCTTGTGAAAAACCTGAAGCCATAACCAACCCAGTCCCTAAGGCAAAAGATACCGGAGTTATCCATTTTAACTCTCCAATTCTCTTGTTATACCAAGTAATTTCGCTAAGGAGGTTCTGATGGGTCGTTAGATTATCTCTTTCCATGGTTATTTTTGATTCTTCACCAGTTCCTCTAAATCGATTATAAGCCGCACACCCAAATGGCCCTTCGTTGTATGTTAAACGCGGGTCTCTCTCTTCTAGAGAAGTAATCCTGCTGTATTTTTTTTCAACTAATCTTTCAAAAAGTTCTTGAAGAGTGGAACTATTTGTTCTTTGCGAATATCTTCTTACAGACTCTCTTGCTCTTTCTAACAAGTACCTGCAGGAGTTGCTTACTGGTTTATGGGAGTCTTCCATTATCTCTCCATTCTCAACGCATTGGTTGAACTTATCTGCCAAATTAAGGTATGTTTCAAATTCCAGCAGGTCTAAAGCCCCTTCTTCTACCTTTCCGATTATTATTTCTTGTCTTTCTAAAAAAGCTTTCCTCACTCTTTCATAGTCTGGATTGTGTTCAAATCCTGATGTGACTGAAAAATAAAAGAAATCTTCATAAGGGATTCCGATTCTTGCGTTATCCCAGTCAATAACTTTTCTTTTTTCTTTAGAGATGAGGATATTCCCTGGATGAAAATCGCCATGTATCAATACACTATTGGAATTTCCAAAATTCCTTTGAAACTCTTCGTCTAAGCGTCTTGCAAATTCTCCTTCATATTGGGCCATTCTTTCAACTAATTTCTCATTGAATTCAAATTTTGGAGGCTCTGGCTCAAATCCAGTTAATTCTACTGCAGCTTGTCTCGCTTTTTCCTGTATTCTTGCTGGATCCCAATAGTCATCTGCTTCTAATTCTAATCTTATTTTTCCATGTTTGCATAACTTTCCTACAGAGCTGGTTAGTAACGTCCTGCCCAAAACTGCTCCCCTTAGTTGGGGATGGGAATAAACCTGAAACATAAGATCAAATGATGCCTCTGCTTCCTTTGTAAAAGCAGGAGTTAAATGGTTTGAATCTTTTCCATTAGCAACGTATTCTCTCTTCTCTCCTCGCGGGTACGTCAATGCCTCTAAGCTTTTTCCATCAATATACTCGTAAGAAACACCTACATTTAATCTTCCTTCTAAATGCTTGTCATGTTCGTGCCTTCTCTGTGTTGAAAGAACCCGTGGAGCAACATCTATCTCCAAATCTTGAAGCAAAGTAGTTAGCAAACCTTCCCTTTCTAAGTTCTTACCTTTATGTTTTTTTGAATACTTATGAACAAATTTTAGTTCTTTCCTAGGAATTCCAAGCAATTTCCCTAATGCCCTGTCTAAAATGTCTGGTCTTGCAGTAACTAAAAGCGTATACCCTCCGCGATAAGGCCCGACACCTTCTTCACTTGACATTGCTTTCATAGACGTAACATTATAACCAGGGGGTCCGTGAACTCCCTCAGATTCCATAAGGTTCCTTAATACTTCTTTTTCATGGTCTTTACCAACTAATTTGGAAAAACTTGAATCTCTTAGTTTGAATTGTAATAAGTTGTCTATTGAATCAAGGATTTTTCGTCCTCCATGAACATAAGCTTTCCAAAAGTCCATCATCCCAAAACCAACGATTCCGCAAAATGCAGCTGAAACAGCAGAGAATGCCTCTTCTTTGGAATGGCTAGAGAACGCAAAATTTATTGCTTCCATAAAAGGGGAGATAAATAATCCTGAATAGAGAAATCCCAATTTTCTGTCCCATAAAATTTCCCTTCCATCACTGTCCAAATGCTCAGGTTTGTTCTTACGTTTCATCTTCCAGCAAATACCCTAGTTTATCTGATAATTTCCCATCACCAATTTTATGCTGAAGAACTTGCATTCCTAATTTTCGAGCAGGAGCCAAATATTCTTCTCTGTCATCTACCATTAAGCAGTCCTTTCCCCTTAATCCCTGGTCTGCTAAAACATATTCATATGCTTCCCTCTCGGGCTTTCTAAACCCAATATCATGCGATATATAGCATCTATCAAACAATTCATAATAATTTCCATTTCTCTTCCTGTTTCCTTCTGTAACCTCGGGTACCGTATTCGAAAGCATCAGCAGTCGATAACCTCCCCTTTTTCTTAGATTTCTTACTAAATCGAGTGCATCTTCATCTACTTCTGTAGCGAGATTCCTCAAAGCTTCTCTCATTATCTCTCTGTTGCTCTCTGTCCGAGGGGCGCCCACACTTTGTAAGAACCTATCCCACAAAAGATTTCCTTGAATTCTTCCTGCCCCATACTCCGCAAGAAGATTACTCGCTCTCCCTCCAATGAAACATGGGATTTGCAGTGCTTTTTTAAGGTTATAGCCCATCAGATTAGGAGCATTATGGGCCCTGTAAGCGATTCTTGAAACTAAGTCCCAGTCATTTTTGACTAAAACCCACTCATTATCAAATATTATTGCTTTTGGTTTCTTTGGCATGTCCATTTTAATTAATTTTTGAATAAATATTCTTTCGATATGAAGAATATTCTTTTTAATTTATCAAGAACTCCTTTTCCCTTTCTAGGCTAAGAATAATAAAAATCTGAACTTTTTAAGCCTTTTTATGGGCCTTTTTGTTGTAGTGAAAAATAAGTTGTTAATTTATGCTTTAATTTATTCTTTCCAGTGCAATAAACTATTTAAGTGAATTATTGGTATTTGTTTAATGATTCCAATATATGCTATGGGTGAAGATGGAAGATACAGGGAGGTAAAGAATGAAACAGCGGTTGTTGCAGGGGTTGTTAGAGACCTGGGAATTAATGACCACACTGCAAATTCAAAAGGGAGTGAATTGGTTCGCGTTTTAAGTGCAGGGCCCACTTCTTTTAGTCATGATGCTTTTACAATTTTCACGCCAACAGCGACACTCGAAAGGAATTTTCCAGATTCGCAATCTTACGCAAATGGGGTAACTAGTTTATTTTCCGGCTTAGTAGAATATGGAGAAAGAAGAGGTGGAGATGCTGTTTTAGTTGATAGTTTAGAGTTTTCTGTAAAAGTCCCCAGAAGAATAGTTAAGGCTAATGTCTGCGCATTAAAAAGAGCTAAATAAGTTGTTAATTTGATTTAAAATTATCCTTCTATTGGTGTCCATCCATCAGGATGCCATCTAACCTTTGTTTCAAAGTCTTGGCCTCTGACATAAAGAACAAAATTCCTTTTTCTTGCTTCTTCTTCACCCTTTTGCATTGCCTCCAACTTATTTAAATCCTGTTTGAATTTTTTTAATATCCTATCCTTCCATCCCCGCTCCTGGATCTCCCGAAATCATCATTTGGGTCGCTGCCGCTATCAGATTCGTCGCTTCCTCCACTTCCCCCGCCTCTCCTTCGGTCCAGTATTATCACTAAGGCTAGGCCTCCGGCAACCATTGATGTGCCCACTATATTTACCACCAAATCCTTGCTTTTCTTCTCCTCTGCTGTTTGTTCGGTTCTTGTTGGCTCATATCTGTAGTATCCTTGAGGCGCCGAATTGTATTCTGCACTGGCTGTTCCAGCCATTAAAGCAATATATGCCAATGAACTTACCAGCCTGCTTGTTCTGTTTCTCATGTTATTTAAAATGCTTAGAAGTATTTATGCTTTATTATAGTAGAAAAATAGATTAAAAAAATATCACATATGGCTGCCCCGTGTTATGCTTAAGAATTAAGATTTTTTACAGGGATTAGAATTATGCAGCCATAGCTTCAGGCCTGGAAAATACCATTTCAAGAACCTCTGACAAATGTACTTGTTTCTCTATCTCTTCTGCATAGGAGACAGCATATCTGTAGAGATGGGTTCTCAAATCCCCTATTAATTCCTCATCTCTTTCTGCCTCTGGCTTTTGCTTTTCAAAAGCCAGTCCAGTCTCAAGTAAAAACATGTTCCAGAAATAATCTCTGTTGGTGCTTGCTTTTCTGTTTTCAATGCCTCCCAGAATAGAATAAAGATGTGCGCCAGCACAATAAAGAAAGCTTCTGAATGGGTGTACAGGAAAGCCAGACTCAGGGAATTCTGGTTCTCTGAAATCCGAACCAAGAAGCTTTTGAATCCCAACATTTTCGTATGCTGTTCCAGCCAAAGTGCCTACACTAAAAGTTCCTGATTTGACAACCCCTCCGGCTCTGACTCTATGGGCTATAGGCCAGATTCTCTTGTTTAACATCGCTCTGGCATCAAGAGCAGCTTCCATCACTCTTTTGTCCACCCTGACCCTTTCTCTGTCATACAGTTCAACTTCTGTATACATATAAGTTTTAGAATTCCAGCCTTTTTAATTTTTATTGTGATAGCAAAAGATGGTTTTAATCGTCTGTTGACTCTTTTATATGGGGTTTAAAATATTTCTCCCATAAATCTCCTCTTACAAAAGAGCCATCATGTTGTTGCTCTTGCAGAAATTCTCCTCTGGCCTGTTGCCTTATTTCAAACAGGCATTCAGCTAGCGTGTCAACTTCAGGAGGTGAGATATTTCCTGCTGCGTGCATTGCAGAATTTATAATTCTCGCATTTCTAGTTACCCTATCAAACAACACCCCAATATGGCCCCCAAATGAAAAAGTTTGATAATTGTAATGAAAGCTTACTCCTGTCTCTAACTGGCCGCTTCCATGCTCAACGAAAATTCCTCCGCTATAATCGTAAGTCGGACTACCCCCAAGAGGTGATAGCTTTGCCCCTTCCATAACTATCTTGACTGATAACCCGTCTCTTGCTGCTTTGTACTCTACTCTTCGCCTTTCAAAAAATCTTTCTGCGCGGGATAAAGTTCTTTCTGCCATATTTATCTTATGTTTTTTTAGTTTTTAAGAATTGTTATCCTATAAAAGTTATTTTATTTTTCTTCTTCAGTATAATCATCTAGAATTTCCTGCATTAGTCTGAATAATTCAAAAACATCCACCTGTTTGCTTTTTTCTTTAATTTCCAGCTCTCTGGCTATTTCAATAGCATCATCCAGCTCATCCCCATATTTATGCCAGGAGAATGCTCCTGAAATAATATAACACGCTCTTCTTATGTGCCTTTTATCCTCTTTTGTCCTGGATACTATCTTTGAGCATAATCTTGCAACTCTCTTTTTTAGTTCAGGGTCTTTTACAGGAATATCCTGGCTCGCGTTTCTAAGCTCTTGAGCTTCCAGCTCCTGCCTTAATTCCTCGAGCTCAGCTAAGTCTTTCCCCTTTAGCTTCAAATATTCCTTGTCTGCGTTGATTTCAACTTTTTTCATAAATGCAGCAAGAAAAACTAGAATTTAAACGTTGCCTATATATTAAAGAATCAATACACATAATATTTTTTATGGGATTTTATCCCTGAGGACACCATGCCTGCCATCTCTTTCCATCATCTTGTGATCCGTCATCGTCATTTCCTGATGAATTATTATTAGAACTTGCAGGAGAAGGAGGGGATAATTTATTTAATAGAGTGACTCCCCCAACAAGCAGTGCGCATACGCCAAGTCCCCCAGCAAGTCCTGCTAAATCCCTATTGTCCCTGTTTGCATATCCTCTTTCTGCTTGGTGTTTAAGTGCATACATCTCCTCTCTGCTTATATCTGTCCTGCTTTCTATTCTAGCAATCCTCGAATTAATTATATCATGATAGATATTCTTTCCCTCAAACCACCCTATAAAAAAAGGAATTGAAAGATAAATAGCTGCACAGGCTAAATATTCGCCTAAACTAAACTCCCTAACCTTTACCATATCCTTTATAATGCTTTGAAATATTTAAAGATTAGTATATTGTTTTTTATAGTTATCTTACTGCAACAATGCTTAAATAAAATATTAATCAGAGAAAATAATGCTAAGAACCCGTTTTAAAACTTTGTATGAAAGTCCAAAAGTAAAAATAATTTATTATCCTGATAAAGAGGAAGGCGCAGAACATAGTCTGGATGTTATGGGCCATCAGGGGAAGTGGCATAGATATGATTTAAAAGAGGGTTTTTTGGCCAAACTTGCAGGAGCTGCAGATAACCCCTGTGAAGTCAGAAGGCTGCTGGATGTGAGATACACTGGGATATTCAATCATCTTCTTGATGCTCGTATAAATGCCCAGGCACTTTCAGACATTGTAAGAGAAGCTTACGAAAAGCAGCAGGCTATTATGGCCAGAGCTAAAAAGAAAGTAAAAAAATAATTTTTCAAAACAATATAACTTACTGCAATAATGCTTAAATAAACTCTTTTTATTAATTGTTTCTATGGGAAAACATATTCCCCACGCAGGCGGTCTTGAAAGAGAACTTGACCAAAGAGTTCCTGGAAGATGGATAGCTTCAGACCCAGATGTAAAAACTGAAGATGAACATACAGTTACAGCAAGAGTAATTCTTGTTGATTCTAAGCCAATTGGGACATTAATTATAAGAACGTACCATCCTCAAGGGCATAAAGATGTAGAAAGAGTAAAGTTAGTTAATTACGATGGAGTTATGCCGGGGTATGAAAATCCTGGCAATATAGGAACAATTTCAATGCGGGCCAGTGAAGTAGCCCTTGGCAGGGGGATTAGTCCTGATGACGGTAAAAAGCGAAACGATACTCTTAAGCTTCCATTATATCGTCATGATTACCATCCTCTTGGTTTAACAGACAATGAAGTGCTTGCTGGCAAAGAAGAAGAGTATGCTGAAGCTTTAAGAGCAAGTAGCAGGCAGAGGATTAGAAGAAGATAGAACTTAAAAAATAGCAATCAAAACCTATAAAAACCCTTTTTCATTAAGCTAATTATGCCAAAAAAGAAGGTGATTAAAAGAAAGAACTCTAGAAAAGAGAACAAAGTTGTTGTAAAAAAGGAAGTTACAGCAAAAAGAAAAACTTATCTTCAGTTTTCCTGGCCATTTATGGCTTTGATTTTTGTTCTTGGGGTTGCTATGTTTGCAACAATAGAATTAAAGCTTACAGAAATTATATCTTTTAATCCCCTGGGAGTGTTATCCCTTATAACTACCTTTGTTGCAGGATGCAGCGCAGTCAAAAATGGCTTTAAGGTAAAGCAAGTTTGGATTATTGGGGCGCTCTGCTTTTTTGCAATCTTCTGGACAATTCCATACATAGCTTATTCTTATCTCTCAACACTGCCAATAACTGCTAATTACCTTCTTATAAACTTTTTAGCATACACTTTTTCTAATCTCATTGCAAACCTCGCAATTTATGTTTTAGTTGCATTAATCGGAGGCGCAATTGCCTCACGAGTAAATTAAAATGGCTGACATAATGAGCGAATTGGTGCTTCCTGCTGTACTGGGCGGAGTTGGTGGGGTGGCAAGGGGATTTGTCGGGCTTCTAAAGGCTCTTTCTTTAAGAAGAAGAATCTTATGGGGCTATTATGTAATAACAGTTATAATTGCAGTAGTTATTGGAGTCTTTATAGGAATTATTTTTAATTATGACTGGCGCCTTTCTCTGTTGGCAGGCTATGCAGGAACAGATATCTTGGAAGGAATTTACAAATCTTTCAAAGTAGAAAAAGTCTATGTAAAAAAGAGAAAATAAAAAATGCCAAACAAACAGCTAGTGGCTTATTTAAAAGAAGCAAGGCAAAGAGGATTTTCTGATTTGGATGTGAGAAATGCTCTTCTGAAGTACGGCTGGCCTCTCAATGAAATTGAAGCTGCTTTTTATGCAATTTCTCCAAAATATAAGTTCAAGAATCAGGTAACCCTTTTTCTAGATAGCGAGATGATGAAGCTTCTTGAAAAAAGAGCTAAGAAAAACATGTTTTCCTTGTCAGAGCAGATAGAAGATATTTTGAGAAGAAGCTGCCTTAGCATGAAACAGCCTGCTGCCCCTAGCAAGGTTGATGATGCTTTGGTTGCAATTTTCTCAAGAGAAAAAAGAGGTAGAAAAAAGAAATAAGTCCATTCTTGTTTTTTATTTTACTCCCTTCTATAATTATCTTCGCCATATTCCCACCGCATGTCTAGAGGAACTTGGTGTTCGATTTCAGCTTCTCCAATATTTTCTCCATGCTTATATTTATACGCAGCTACTGGCTGCCTGTGGACTATTTTTCTTTCACGAATATGTATGCCTCCTTTCTCTTCTACAGGGGTAATTACTACATACAAATGGTTGAAAAATATGCCCCTATGGAATACAAGCATATAAGAGTCTTTGAGCCACCCGCGAGTCTTTCTGCGTATTATGCCTCTTGCTCTTTTGCCCTGGAGAAATTTTAGAGAATTGACTCCAACTTTGTACAGCTCTCGGTAAGGATTCGGCTCTTTGGGGAATGCTTCTATCCTTTCAACAAGCCCATCAATCACTTGTATCGCTTCTCCTCTAGATGATGGTTCTAATTTTGTCATCTTTCCAGCCTGGTGCTAAATTTTTTATCAAGAACTCTTCTTCCTTCTTTATCCCAGAAAAATAGACTTTTTATACTTTTGTTTTTTATTTGAATTCTTTCCTTAAGACTATAAAATAAAAAAGAACAGCTGTAAAAAGCCCCAGATACAGGAAAAAAGCATAGCTTATTACTCCGGCTATCACCAGCACAGTGATTAATAAGGCAACAAACCAAGCTCTCTTTTTAATTGCATGGTGCAAGATTCCAAGAGCAAAAACAAGAATAGCTATGAAAGATAAAGTCAGTAAAAGTACTGATGCAAGACTTTCAATGCCTCCTGTATACATTACTGCGGCCATGCTTGCCACAAATAACAAAACTATAATTTCTAAAGTTATATCATAGAATCTTAAGCTACTCCATCTTCTTTTTTCACTTTTTCTTTTAGAATTTCTTACACTTTTCTTTCTCTCTTTCACTCTCTTTTTCATATATATTACAATATTTCGGGGTTTTTATAGGTTTTGCTTCTTACAAAAATTTAAATACATTTTATTAATTAAAGTAAAATGGAAGCCCCAGTTTATACAGAGGTGAGGGGAGCAAAAGTATCAGAAGGAGAACTGATAAAAGCTCTATGCGCTTACTCTCCCCGTTTTGAGCGTAACGAAGATATTGTGGATGCTAGCCAGTATCTTCTTTTTTATCCAAGCTCTCCTTATTTGATTGTTGTTAACCATTTCCCTAGAACTCACCCCTCCTCAGCTGCAAATACAGTTATTACCTTTACTTCCTATTCACAAAAAAGAAGCAGAAGTGTTGCAGAAAGATTTGGAGAAGTGGCAGAGCTTGAGCTTTTAACAGAGCACGAATGTAGGGAGCTTGCAGATGTTTCAACTTCTCATGAAGAAGAAGCTTTCGAGACGTTGGTAAAAAATAGGAAGAGTAGAAGACAGCCAATGCGAATTCGTCCTTCAAAGAATTGATTTTAATTACCCTATTTTTATATTAACTCTTAAGTAGTTATAAAATAAAGATTTATAAATACATAATATATTAGAAACTTATGGTAAGAGGAAATCCAAGAGATAAAAGTGAAGCAGACCATATCTTAGATAATGTAGTAAGGCAAACTTTCATATTCTTAAGTAAAAATCCAACTCACATAGCAAGACAGCAGCCAGAAGCATATCAAGTCAGTAAACAACACGACAAAGAATTGACTGCAGAATTAGTTCGAGCAGGACTTTTATCCGATGGTTATGTTGCAGTTCTTAGCGGAACCCCTACAGAGGCTGGAGATAAATTTAATGGGGGGAAATATAGCTTAGTAGTTCATACAGTTAAAGGAAAACATGGTTGGGAAGATGGAAGAGTTAATGTTAATTTATCAATTAATTTAAGGCCAGGAGCAAAGCCAGGCATAGAAAATGCTGTTGGAGAATATTCAGTCGGTCCGCCATTAACAGTAATATTTGAAGAACTCAATAGTACCTGGGAACAATGGGCTGGAAAAGAAACTAGGCTAATAGAAATTGCAAAGTCCGCCATATCTCCAATAGACACACAAATTGCTCCTGATGACATTCTTGCATATCAATCAGGCAAAAAGCCTCTGGACAAAAATAGTATGCCTATTCCAGATAGTTTATTTCCAGGAGCAAGGTCTCGGTTATCTTCTCATCCTAAAGGAACTCGTTATGAAGCAGACCAATATCAAATAGCGTGTTATTTTCCAAAGTAAATAATTTTTTAATTAGCCTATTTTTACAACCTGGCTGTTGCCTGCCTTGTCAATTACTGCTATTGTCATGTTAACTCTATCCCCGATAAATCTTACTTTTTTCTCGCATATTCCTTCATCAAGCCTGCTGCATAATTTTTTCCATTTAGCTCTCGTATCATTGTTATCCCAATATTCTGCCATTTCAAAATTCGCTTCTGTTATATTTATCTTAAAATAAGCATAATTTTCTTCTGTTCTTTCCAGAATATTTTTTAAATTGTTTATTTTAGGAGAAGTTGTATCCACTTTAATTTTTATTGGCTTGGACTCTGTTGTATGTTTAGCAATATCAGTCATGTTTACAGAATACTCTATTTCTTTTCCGTCATAAGCTTTTAAATTAACATTGAACCAGCACTCAACATCTTTGCCTGATTTGTTGCAGCTTCTGATAATGACTGTAGGGTTATAAGTCACTAAAACTTCTTTTAGATTATCTTCTGTATATTTAATGTAAAAAGAACCATTTGTGAAAGAGTTCTTCTTTGGAAGCATCTTTGATATTTTAGGGGCAGTTGAATCAACAATAAAAAATACCTGCCTGCTCTCTTTTGTTGTTCCATTGTCCATAGCACTTATATTAATGCTGTACTTGCCATCTTTGAAAGTATTTGATTTGTTGTAAGAGCTGCACTCCCTGCAAAGTCTGTTATATTTTTCTCTCCCCCTGTTATCCAAGTAAGAAAATCTAAGCTCATCCATTTCGTATCCCAGCTCGATGTTAAAAAGAATTTTATTTTCAGAATAAAAAGAATTGTTTACCGGGGAGATTAGTTTGAAAAGGATACATTGAGGGTCTTTAAAATCTTTTAGTCCATCACAATCGTTATCAATGTCATCAGTGCAGTTTTCTTTTGTAGGAACTCCAGCAGTTACACTGCATTTTGTGGCCGATTTATTTTCAGAACAGATATAACTTCCCTCTCTGAAACACGCTCCTGTTCCAGCAGAGCAGTTTTTCCCCAGATTAGAAAAATCCTCGTCCACCTTGCTGTCACAATCGTTATCTTTTCCATCACATATTTCTTTTTTTGCAGTTACAGCAGAGCAGTTTTCCCATTTTCCCCAGGTGCAGTTGCTGTTGCATACTCTTGTTTCTTTTCCTTTTTTGCACTCTCCTATACTGCCCCCGCAATCTCTCTGAAGCGAGTTTTTATCGCATTCTTCTTTAAATCCATCTTCATTAAGTACATCTGTTTTTCCATCTCCGCATATTCTATTTTTTAATTCATCAGGATACTTCCCAAGATAGGCATTAATAGTCTCCAGGGGTGCGCTTACGCTGGAATTGTCTAGAGAGTAGGCTACAACATAAATTAGGAATTTCTTGCTGTTCCAGGCATAATACTTGTCTTTACCATCTTGAAAAAAATAAACGTTGGAATTGTTTATAACTGCGATTGAATAATTCAGTTCTGTTCCAGATAGAATTTCATTGCTGATGAAATCTGAAACAGAGGATTCATCATCAAAAACAAGAAGCTGGAACCATCTGCGCGTGTTGTTTTTTTTATAGAATGCATTATAAACTTGCAAAAGCCCATCTTCATTGCCTTCCCAAGATAGGTCTGCTCCGGTATATTCGTACTCTCCAATGTTCTCTCTTAAAAGATACATGTCCAGATATGTTGTATTGATCCAGAACCAGGTTTCATTATACGCAGTATTTATAGAATCTGTGCACTCGAAAGAAATTTCATAAGCATCTCCTTCCATGTTGTCTGCCAAATTGTATATGTAATCCCCGTGCCCTGTTCCATTTCCATTCATTTCATTAACAGAAGATTGAAAATTATAAGTGCAGTTTGCAATCTTGTTTGTATAGACCAAAAGTTCAAAATAATCAGTAATATAATAGTAGCCTGGAAGAGGCCAGCCAACATCTGCTTTTAATCCTCCATCTGTCATGCTAGAAAATAAACTCTGAGAAACTTGAGGAATATCAGATTCATTATTTTGATTCATTTCAAACTTTGGAGAATTTTCATAAAGTAAAGCAGATGCTAAAGGAAATAAAAAAGCAATCAATAAAATCACGATTATCTTTTCCCTTTTCACCCTTTATTCGAGCTCCTTTTTTATTTAAAGCTATCTTACTCCTTTAAACTGATAAAAATATACAATCCAGCTCTATAATCTTTAAAAAGTTTAAATTTTTGATGAAATAAGTTAGAATGACAAAAGCAAAATTACCAGGTTTAGTTGAAATAACTTTAGCAGACGTAGAAAAGCTAGGATTAGAGCAGTATACTGCCTCGGTAATGAAATCTACCTATCTTGGAGATAGGCTTGCAACAATAAGAGATAAAGAACGTGCCTTGAGCTCAGCAAGAGGAGAAGCTGAGGGAGCAACGCATTATATAGTTACAGCAGCAAGACTGGTAAATGCTAGGGAATGTATTGTTTATGCTTTTATCTTTTACGGCCCGCCAAAACCTAAGCCTTAACTTTTATTTATCTTTCATTGGGATCGGGAAAATTTTTAAAATAACCCTCAATCCTTGCCAACTCAAATCTAGTTTCTGATGCCCTCTTCTTATAGAACTCTGCCCCTTCTTCATCTCCTTCTTGCTCGCATTTGCCTGCGAGAGTGCTGCATAGACTGGAAATATTCGTAAGATATATCTGGTCTGTTAAAAGATGGCTTCTGGATTTCTCTTGAAATGCCTCCCATACAACCTCTCCTACTTTTTGTATACCATCTCTGACCCCTCTTTTATACGCCTCTTCCTCGCTTGTCTGTTTTTCTAATGTTTTGCATCCAGCTATCAAGGCTGCTGCAAGTAAAATAGCCTGAAGTTTTTTCATTTTCTATAAATCTGTTTATAAAAAATAGCTTTAAAAATTATAGTATATATCTAAATTTTAATTTTCTTTTCTTCTTCTAGAGGCTTTGTGTCCATCTATGCCGTATAAACCCCAACCCAATGCTACAATTCCTGCAGATGCAACGCCTCCGTAAGAACCAATTCCCAATCCTGTTTCGCAATTTTCAAGGTGATATTGACACTCCTCTAATGCTCTTTCATCTTGCTCGGTAAGTTCTGCAGAAGTCTTTGCAATAATGCGATGAATTTCTCTTTCGTAATCTCTGCTTGCAATATGAGAATATATCCCAAGGACTATAGAAATAATTGTTACAGGAAGCGAAGCTAATATCATTCCTGTTCCAATTCTTCTTAGATTTCTTACCATAATCCTAATAAGGAATGCTTCTTTAAATACTTTTCTTTTGTAACTCGCTCATTTGCTTTCTGAAAAAACTTGTCGGAAGTTTTTTCGCTCCGGCATAGCTGTTTTGTATCCAAGAAAACTCGCTAGCATGAAGGACAAGCAGTCGTTCTCGTTCGTCCACGTCACCAGTGCGGACATGCTGCA
>CAZYZS010000014.1:0-27302 GCA_964651965.1 Candidatus Woesearchaeota archaeon
AAGGAGAAATAAGATCATCTTTGCTATGGAATACCATGAACTAAGAAATCGAGTTGGACATGCTCATGCAGCAGCAAGAATGGAAAGAGCAGTAGAATGTTATGAAGAAAGAAAAGAAAGATGGGGAGAGCCTGACTTGCCTTTTAGTCTAGAAGATGTGCCAAGATTGGCATGGAGAATTGCCCATCGAAACAACAGATACGCCACAAGAAATAAAACTAACCCCTACAATCCTTCAATATGGGAAAGAATATCCAGCTTTCCAATAGCAAATAGAGCTTTAGAACTAGCAAGAGCATATTATCAAAACATTGAATTAGACCCTATCCAAATAAATCTCGGCGTGGGAGATGTGAGAAATTCCTATTTTGCAGAAATAATTGCAGCAAAAATGAAAAAAAGCCTGCCAAGAGGCTTTGTTAGAAAATTAAGAAAAACAATTAAAACTAAAATAGCTGCTTCTCCAAAGCCTTAAAAACCCCCCATTCTAATAATTCTCATGGAAAGTTACGAACAAATGCTGGATGAAGCTTACAAGAAGATTAAGCCAGTCGAGACCAAAATAGAAAGGTTTGAAGTGCCTAAAGTAGAAGGGCATTTTGAAGGCACAAAAACAATTTTAACAAACATACAGCAAATAGCCTCCTACATAAGAAGAGATATTAACCATCTTCTAAAGTATCTTTTAAGAGAGTTAGCCACTTCAGGAAAAATTGAAGGAAACCGTGTTGTTTTGCAGACAAAAATACCTTCTGCAAAAATAAACGAGAAAATACAGCAGTACGTTCAAGAGTTTGTTTTTTGCAAAGAATGTGGAAAGCCAGACACGGAATTAAAAAAGCAGGACGCATTCATGTTTGTTCAATGTTTAGCATGCGGAGCTAAACACAGCGTAAGAGCGAAAATTTAAGTTAGAAACTCAAAACAAAGCTTTAAAAACACGGCAAACATGGTAAATTTAATAAAAATAAAGAAGGAGGAAAACTAAAATGGCGTTAGAAGGAAGATGTATGAGATGCAAAGAAAACAGAGAGATGAAAGATGTTAAAGTAGCTCCAACCGCGCGCGGAACTTTTATGGCAAGAGGAAAATGTACACAGTGTGGGACAAATATGGCTAAGATTCTCTCAAAAGAACAAGCTGAAAAGCTCAAATAAGCTTATTTTTTATTTTTACTTGCTTTTTCTGTTGTTCAATTTGTCTTATAAAGTTTTAAAAACAAGCATTTCTACAATTTTTAAGAATGAAAGTAAAAATACATACCTCCTATAGGAATGTCGTGGCTATCTGTGATTCTGAAATTATGGGAAGAAAGTTCGAAGAAGGAAATAGGCGGCTGGACTTATGCGGAGAATTTTTTAATGGAGAAGAAATGAGCGAAGAGCAAGTTCTAGCAATAATAAAAGATGAAAAAACCGAGGATGCCACCTTTAACATAGTAGGAGAAAAATCAATAGGATTAGCCTTAAAAGCAGGAATAGTAAAAAAAGAAGGAATAATTAAAATTCAGGGAATTCCTATTGCGCTTACTTTACTTTGAACTCAACAAGAAAATACTGCTCTTAAAGAGTCGCATCTGCCCTAACTTTTTTTAGGTCATTAATTTTTCTTCCGACTCTTCTCTGTATAACTAGTAGCTCATCTTCTTTAGAAGTTGCTCCAACTACTCTAACTGACTTCTTATTAGCTAAAAGATAAGGAAGCTCTCGAGGTTCACTACCAGCAGGTTTATGGGCTCTAAACAACCTAACAACTTCTGTGCGTTCCCTAAAAACTGCTCCTGCGACTAAATCAGCCAATCCATCTAAATCATAATCTTTACCAACATTCGCAGGATCTCCTTCCCTTACTTCGTAATGTGTCTTGGCACTGTTAGGTGTAATAACCTGATCTCTTGCCAATTCAAGTACGTCTTCCCTCATATACCAAAAATCATAATCCATAAAATAACATATTTTACAGCTTTTTAATCTTTATGTTCTTTCAAAATATTCTTTACAAAACCTTAAAAACCCAGAATAGCACATAAATACATGCCATATCAACATAATCAAGGAGAACAGAATCCAGAAGGGCCAATAAGAGTCAGGCTTCCAAGAGGAGGAGAAGTACTTGGGATACTGGACCAAAGGCTTGGAGCAAGCAGAATGATGGTGAGATGCTTAGATGGGAAATCCAGAAACTGCAGAGTTCCGGGCAGGCTTAAAAGAAAACTCTGGTTAAGAGAAGGGGACGTTGTATTAGTGGAACCATGGGAATTTGACAACGAAAAAGCAGATATAATCTTCAAATACAATCCAGCCGCCATATCCTGGCTGAAAAGAAAAGGCTATCTCAAAGATGTTGAAGGCGAATTCTAGCAATTAACTAAATTTTAAGTATCCATAAGATTGCTAGAATGAGTAGAGTTTTGATCAAATCTCTCTGCCCGCCTCTTTCTCTAAGTTCAAATCCGGCATTTCTCCAATTCCTTAATATGGTAGCAGGAGAATGATGAAGGTTCCTTGCTGCTTCATTAGCGTTTCTACCAGAAGTTTTATAGACACCTAGGACTTCTAAAATTTCATCTTCTGAAAGGTCGTCTCTTTTCCCGCCTTTTCTTCCTGCTCTAATTAACAGTTCGTTTGTTTCAGGGAAAACTTCTCCAATCTGGCCCGACCTTAATAAAGCCCTATACATCCCAGAATCACCTACAGCTAGTTCATATCTACTTTCATAACTTTGGAATTTTTTAGGATGGCTTAAGTAATAGGCAAGAGGATTCCCATGGTATCTTCTTTGCGAACGCCCCATCTTCTGCTCCCCTATGCTTTTCAATGAAAAACAATAACTTTTTAATCTTTTATATACTCAATTAACTATGCAAGAACTATATTGTGAATCTATTGGAAAAATACTGCAAGAGCAGAAAAAGCTGGAAAAAGAACTAAATGTAAAAATATCCAACAAAGACCATTTGCTGTTTGTAGATGGGAAAGCAGAAGATGAATACCTTGCAATACAAGTAATTGAAGCAATGACCCTGGGGTTTACAACAACAAAAGCCCTTCTCCTGACTCAAGAGGGATTCATCCTTGAAAAAATATACATAAGAGGCATTACCCAAAGGCGTGATTTGGCAAGGATAAGGGGAAGGATAATAGGAACAAACGGAAAAACCAAAAAAACAATAGAGAGCCTGGGAGACTGCCATATCTGCGTGCACGAAAACACAGTGGGAGTTATAGGATTCGCAGATGAAATAAGAACAACCATTACTGCGCTTGAAGCCCTGATAAGAGGCAAAAAACAGACAAAAACCTATTCATATCTAGAAGAGGCTCGCAGCCAAGGCAAATTCAAGCTTAACGAAGATCTAGGATTAAGAAAAGTAAAGAAAACAAAAAAGACTAAAAAGAAAAAAAGAAAGCAAAAGAGAATTAATTTGTTGCCTGCTGAGTTGATAATAAAGTTCTTTTTCTAATTCTTGCTTCAAGTTGGTTCTTAGCCCTTCTGCCAATTATATGGCCCGCAGCTGCAAGGCCGCCAGCAAATAACCCTGTTGCTGCATTAATAGGAGAGTTATTTCTGATTCCTTCTGCAAGTTGCTGCGCTCCAACATAAGCAGATAAATTCCTTCCTAGTTGAGAGACTATATATCGATTATAAAGAGCATCATCCCCAGGAGAATCGCTATGCAACATTGTTCCAGAACCAATACCAATGTCCAATCCAGGAGCAACAGCAGCCCCAATAATTCCAGCATTAACTAGTGTGCTTCTAGTAGGCTCACCAAGCACCTCTGCATTAGAATCCGCCATAGCTGCTCCACCTGCTGCAGCAAGAGCCAAACCCCCATAATCAAGAACAAGATTGCAAGCCCTCAAATAAAGGCTATCAATTAATCCTAATTTTTCTTTTGGCATCTAGATAATCCTGATTTAATATTGATAAACCTTTCCGTCAATTTTTGAAAAAATAAGTAGTGAATATAAAAAAACAAAAGAATAAACTTTTAAAGGACATCTTTCTTCGCCAAATAAAAAGCGTCCAAGTAGGGAAATAGAAAGATATATAAAAAGAGCACTATTCTTCATTAATGAAAAAGATACCAAAAAAGTGGCGGGAGCTTCCAAAAGATGAAAGATTAAAAATCCCCATAGACTGCTTCGGTATAGACGAAAAAACAATAAAACAAATAAGAAATATCCCCGATACAAAAAAGAGGCTTATCGAAGCGGCAAGAATCCAGTATGAAATGTTTAATGACATACATTCTTATTTAACAGTGTGGATTGCAGGTTACGGAAGTGATGTCATAATAAGGCAAAAATTTGGGTCTACACAAAATTTACTGAATCATTTCTTTACTAAGACCGAATTTCCAGCGGGGATCGCTCCTTCTTGGGCAGATATCAAAAGAAGAATAAAAGTCCCGGAAGAAATGACCCCAGAATTAGCTGAAGAAATAGGCATACATATAGGCGATGGAAACTTGTTTATAGCAACCGACAAACAAGGATCTAGATCATACAGGTACGGAATCAGCGGAGACCTAATAAACGAATATCTCTACCACGCGGAGCATATAAACAAATTAATGAAAGGACTTTATAACCTAAGTCCATGTCTTATAAAAAGGGAAGATAAGAATTGCATAGAATCTGCATATAAATCTAAAGCAATAGTCCAATTCAAGAACAATATCCTTGAGCTACCTATAGGCCCAAAAACAGAGATCAAAATTCCTAAAAAGATATTAGGAGATAAAGAATTACAAAAAAGTTGCATGGCAGGAATAATAGACACAGATTTTAGTTTGACTCAATGCTTGGCTATAACCGGGAAGCTGAATAGCTTGTTTATTACAAAAGAAATGCATAAAATCTTAGATGAAAATAATATCTCTCATAAATACAAACTATACAATGAATACGGAAGATTTTATATTCAAAGAGAGGGCGCAATTAAAATTATAGAAGAATGGAAATTGAACAATGTTAAGCACCTATCTAAGTATAGAATGCTAAACGAATTCGGGAAGTTTATTCCTTTTTCTACAACTCCCGAAAGGCTAGCAGTCTTAGAAGGAAAACTGGACATAAAAGAATTAGAAAAAGTATGTGTAAAAAGAAAAGGGCCTCGGTAAAAGCCCCTGATAAAAGTCCTACGTTTTCCGTTTGTTTTTAAACAAAACTCGGATAGGACTCGAACCTATGACCCCATGGTTAACAGCCATGTGCTCTTTGCAGTCTTTAACTCATTTCTGGTTAAAAAAACCTGCTGAGCTACCGAGACTTAGTTATTCTAAATAAAATGCTCTTTTAAAGTTTACTGCTACCAACTATTATACTTCTTCTCAAACAGAAAGCCTTAAAACCTCTTTTATTTTTATTATCCAATAAAAAAAGAGGTCCAAATGTCATTAATACTTCCAATAGGAGCATCTGTCTTGCAAGCAGCTTCCTTTACTGTTGACAAGATGATTTTATCCTTAAAGAGAGTTACCTACAAAACCTATGTGGGTATAAGTTTTCCCTTAATTTTCTTTATAACATTAATTATCTTTTTTATGTTTAAGCCTCCGCTTTCCTGGGGCTTGTTTGCAGGAAATGCAATTTATTTTATGCTTGTACTTGTAATCTTGGTAATAATAGGCAATCTTATTTTTTATAGGACATTAAAAGCTGAAAAAATAAGCGAAGTAGAAACTCTTTCTCTTTTAGGCCAGATTACACTGGTTATTTACAGCGGCATTATTTTCTCAGATGAAAGAAAGCCATTTATTATTTTCCTAGCTCTTTTGTGTTCTGCCTCAGTTATCTGGAGTCACTGGAGAAAAGACCATATACAGATACCCAAGAAAACAAAGCTATACTTGTTCTGGTCTATCTTAATTGCCCCATTTACAATGATTATAACTAATCACTTATTAAAGACTTGGAACCCTATCTCGCTAGAGCTTGTGAGAAATGGGCTTGTAGCCCTTGTTTTCGGCCCTTTGTTTTTAAGGTATGAAAGAAAAGCTTCAGGTAAAGCTCTTCTCTTATTGGTAATTACAAACATTTTGACAACAATCGCCTGGATTCTCTATTTTTTCAGTTATCAACAGCTAGGAATAATTCAAACTGTCTTGATTTTCTCTCTCCAGCCCCTTCTTGTTTATTTTGCCTCGATTTTCTGGCTGAAAGAAAAACTCCACTGGAAAAAGTTTGTCTCTTTCTTGATAATTCTTGTTTCGATCATAATTTCAATGATAGTTTAAAGAACTAATAACATTTTTATACTCTTTTTTCCTTGATTTTCTATGGATTTAGATAAAGCTATAAAAGAAAGGCGTTCTGTAAGAAAGTTCAAGACAAGAAAGCCAGATTATCTAAAAGTTTTAGAAGCGATGGAGGCTGCAAATAAGGCTCCGCTAGCAGGCAATATTCCGACCCTTAAATTTATTCTGGTTTCAGACCAGGAAAAAATACAGCAGTTGGCTGAAGCAGCTACACAGGATTTTGTAGCTAATGTACATTATGTTGTTGTATTCTGTTCTGACAGCACTAACTGCACCAGAACCTACGAAGAAAGAGGGGATTTGTATTCTAAGCAACAGGCGGGCGCGGCCATAGAGAATTTTCTTCTAAAAATAACTGATTTAAAGCTGGCGACCTGCTGGGTTGGTGCTTTTTCTGAACAGACAGTAAAAAGGATACTACAAATCCCGCAAAACATAAGGGTAGAAGGCATTTTTCCAATTGGGTATGAAATGGGTTCTGTTAAACAACGAACCAAATCCTCCATGGACTCGATAACCTATTTCAATTTCTGGGGCAACAAATATATGAAACCTATAGCAAAGCCAGAAGCAGGATAAACAAACTATGAAAAAGAGGCTAAATAAAAGAATCCTTGTAAGCATAACCGGTAGAAAGCAGCGCGATTGGAATTCTAAACTAGAAGAGATTAAAAGGTACAAAATTAAAAAGATAGCTCTCTTTTTAGAGATGTTTAACAAAGAAGAAAGAAAACTAATCTACCAAGCGCTCTTTCTCTCTAATATTAAAAAAGTGCCACTAGTTCACATAAAAAACGACATGAGCAAAGAAGAGCTAAGGTTCTTGAAAAAAAACTTCAAAACAAAATGCTTCACAATACACGAATCCAGTTTTAAAGACATGGATAAATGGAAAGGATATTACACAAGATTATTTCTAGAAATGAACAAAGACAACAGAATACCGAAAGACGTAGATGTTAGTAAGATAGGTGGTTTTTGCATTGATTTATCTCATTTCAAATGTGAACAGGAAATGTGGAGCAAAGAATTCCTCTATATAATCAAGCGAGAGAAAATACATCGCTATTTCAAGTGCAATCATCTAAATGGCTATGATTATGATAAAAACGAAGACATCCATACAATAACCAATTTAAACCAATTCAATTACCTTAAAACCCTGCCAAAATTCCTGTTTGGAAAATACATTGCCTTAGAAACTTTTAATTCTATAGAAGAGCAGTTGAAATTCAAAGAATATATAACAAAGTTGTTAAAAGATATCTAGCTATTTTTAGCTTTTAATTCACTTGGTTGCACAGGAAGAGCACGAGGAGCACTAACTGGATAGATATCTTCTAGTCCTACTAATTTTCTCCTAGAAGTCCACCAAAAAATGTCAGGATCTCCTGAAGAGCAATTCAATCCAAATCGAAGACCTAAGGACATAATAGATAAATCTTCGGGGTCTAATTCTCCTACAGGATCTAATGTTTTAAAATGCGAGGGATAAAAATGACTGGGCCATGTAAACTGCACACACCTAGCTGTTTCTCGTTCTCTTTCTTCTAAAAGTTTAAGAGCACAATAAGCAATTCCAGTATACCAATAAAAATCTGGACCCTCTCTCCCCCCTTCAGATTGAGAAGCAAAATAAGCTGTTCTTTGAACAACCGAACGAAAATCCGGGTGTCCGCCACCTTCTGATGCAAGTTTTCCTACTTCATTGTATACTCTTTTTACTAATCCCATATTAATTCTTTGTTTTTCTAGTTTATAAGAATATCTACATTCCAATACTATTTTTAAAGAATATATAACAAAGTTGTTAAAATAATAATTATTTTTCTTTCGCCACTCTAATTTTAACATAACCAAAATTAAGCACCCCAAAAACAGTCTCTTCTTCTATGGGTATTGGCCCAGAGCTATTTATGGCAAGCTCCAGATTTTGTGTTGCTTGTCTTGATAATTCATCAAATTGTTCTCGAGTCACTCCAAAAGGGATTCTTGGTACAGGTGCGCCAACACTCCCAAAATAGCCGTCTCTATTAGGAAGAGGTCTAAAAGATTTAGGCATATCTCCAAGAGGATTTTCGAAAACGTAAAACATAACCCCGCTTGCTGAATGACCTATCAATCTATCAATATCAGGGCATCCTGCGCATAGATGGTTAAAATTGAGCCTGGATAATACCAACTTATAATAGGGTTTGCCATTCAGTATCGATTGTTGGACTTCAATAACAGGGTCAGTTTCAACTGCCATATTTCTAGAAAAGACATCGGTTAATAAACCTTTTTAAAAAAACAAAAAATGGGAGGACCGTGGCCCTCCCATAGAAGTAAAAGACTAAGGGAAAAGCATGATTATCTCCACATTTCTATGCCTAAATCAGACATGTCACGCGAGAGATTAGCTTCAGCTTCCTTTGGCTTGCCCAAGATGTAAGGGCTCTTCACACCAGTCATTATAGTTATGACTCTTACTTTTCCTGTGAACTCTTTGTTGATTCTTGCACCAATAATTACTTGTGCGTCATCACTCAAGTTTTCTGCAACTAAATGCCCGATGCTGCTGAATTCCTCTAGCTTCATGTCGCTTCCACCTGTTATATGTATCAAAGCACCCGTAGCGTTCTGATAATCCACATCTAACAATGGATGAGTCAATGCCTGTTTTACAGCCTCTTCGACTCTAGCAGCAGTGTCGCTCTCTCCTATTCCTATAACCGCCACGCCTCCGCTCTTCATTATAGCAGAAACATCTGCATAATCAAGATTGATTAATGATGGCAGTGTTATGGTTTCAACAATACCCTTAATCATCGTACTGATTAGCTCGTTTGCTACTGCAAATGCTTGCTCAATAGGGAGATTTCCAGCTATATCAACCAGTCTGTTATTATCAATAACAATTACAGTGTCTGTAACATCCCTTAACTCCTGAAGACCAAATTCTGCTTTATCTATTCTAGCTTTCTCACAGTCAAAAGGCATTGTAACAACGCCTATTACAACTGCTCCTGCTTCTTTAGCTGCCTGGGCAACAACCGGTATGCATCCAGTTCCTGTTCCGCCTCCTAAACCGGCTATAACAAAGACCATATCTGCTCCACTTATCGCTTTCTTTATCTCAGTCAAAGACTCTTTAGCCGCCTCTCTTCCTTTAGAAGGGTATCCGCCACATCCAAGTCCTCTTGTTAATTCCTTACCGATAAGAATCTTCTCATCAGCTTTGGTTATAGAAAGATGTAGTGCATCTGTATTGATGCCATAAACAGTTGCTCCCTGGATTCCCTTGTTGAACAGCCAGGTAACAGTGTTGCAGCCCGCTCCCCCTCCACCAATAACTTTTATATTGGCTTTACCAGCCTTAAGTTCGTCGAAATTAATACTGTGAGTAGCTGCGTTTTGTATCGCTTCCTTAGCAAAATCCAATACCATGTTACTCTATTTTTAAACCTCCTTTCAGTTTTTTACTTCTCTCAAATAAATACTATAACCCCGAAAGGTTTAAATAGTACTTTCAATTTACTTCATTAAGAAAAAAGATAATTTAGACTAAGGACATACAATTCAAACATTGATTACACACACAAAAAATTAATTCGGTTGGGGAATTGAATTAATTTTTTAATATAACAAAGAAACATAATAACTACTTCTTTTTAAAGATTTAGGACACTTTAAAAGTGATAAAAATTTTATATTCGATAAATTAGGCAATTAAAACAGATTAGGAAAAAACAAATAAAAAAAGATTCTAAGCTAGTCAATATATTTCAGAACCTCTCTAAAATCCTCTTTGCCTTCCTCTTGATTTATAGAATAAGTGCAAACTGCTTGGAGTTCTTTTGCCCCATTAAATGCAATGCTTGTTCCAACTGCTTTTGCTAAAGGAATATCGTTTCTTCCATCCCCAACAAAAGCGCATTCCTCTGGCTTTAATCCATACTCCTCCGTAATTAACTTCATAAATCCTTTTTTTCCCTCATAATCACAAGGGAGTAAATTCCAACCAATAATCTTTCCATCTTCGCCCCAAAAATATTCTCCTGCAGCAAAAGAATGCGGAGAGTTCATAGAACAATGTGCAAGAGAAGGCAAAGCATTTCATTGTGATTCAAGAAATAAACATTACTTTTGTTAATCTTCTAATTCAAACTTCTTAGCAATTTCAAACATCTTTGTCTCTTCAAACCTAGAACAAATTACCTGCATTCCAACAGGCACATTATCAATTTTCCCGGCAGGTAGTGAGATAGCGGGGACTCCAGAAAGATTGGCTAAAACAGTCAAAGTATCATAATTATACATATCTTCGATACTTATTTGCTCTCCAAATTTATGTGGCAGCCTTGGAACAGTAGGCATTATTAAGCAGTCGACTTTTTTCAAGGCTTTTTCAAATTCTTCTTCAATAAGTTTTTTTGCCTGTAATGCCTTACGGTAATATTTTCCTGCAAATTCTGCCTGTGCAATCTCCTGCCCTCCAAGAATTCTTCTTAAAACTTCTTCCCCACAAACCTCTTCTATTTTTTCTCCAAATCTTCTTCCATCGTATTTTCTAGTTGCAGAAAAAAACTCAACATAATTTATAGGATAATAAGCCTGTACCCCTAAATCAATATATTTCATCTCTATATCCTTAAATTCCCATCCCTCTCTTTTGCTAACTTCTTCAATTCTTTTTCGAACAAGCTCCCAGATCTCTTTATTTGCATCTATTTTTGGAATTCCAATTTTTATTTTTCCTATTTTTTCTTTCTTCTCTTGCTTATCTTTCTTTTCTTTAACATCAAAAGTTGTAGAATCTCTTTCATCTTTTCCTTTTATTACATTAAGTAATAACTCTGCCCCTTCAATATCTTCTGATAATGCTCCTATCTGCTCTAAGCTCATGCTTAAATCTATTAACCCATATCTAGATACAGTGCCATAAGTAGGTTTAACTCCTACAATGCCGCAATGAGAAGCAGGATTTCTAATGCTTCCTCCTGTATCACTTCCTAAAGCCAAATCACAAAAGCCAGCTGCAACAGCAGCTGCACTCCCAGAAGAACTTCCTCCAGATATTCTGCCAATAGCCGCAGGGTTTAAAGTAGGACCATAAGCGCTAGATTCTCCTGTAGACCCAGCTGCAAATTCATCCATATTAGTATACCCAATAATAATGCCCCCTTCTTCTCTTATTTTTTTAATAACAGTTGCATCATATCCTGCTTTATATTTTTCAAGAGTTTTTGATGCGCAAGAGGCATACATTCCTTTTACAGAAATATTGGCTTTTGCAGCAATGGCAAGACCGGCTAATTTGCCAGCCTTGCCCTCTCTGAGTTTGCTGCTAACCTCTTTTGCCTCCAGAAGAGCATTAGGATTGAGCTCCAAAAAGGCATTAATCTTCTTCCCTTTCTGGTCATTTGCCTCAATTTCATCTAAAAAATTTTTTATGTTTTCTTCAGGAGTTAATTTCCCTTCCTGAATTAATTTTAATTTTTCGCTTATCATTTTCTTAAAGTGCGTAAATATTTAATAGCTCTATCAGCCTCTCCATCATAAAAATGATTTCCTTCTAACTTGCCAATAACAGCATCGTAAACCTCTCTATTCTCGGGCGTAACTCTTGCAACAATAACTGCTAAATCCCTAGACAAGCGGTACTCGCTCCTTAATTCAGGAACACCTAAAGTTTTTCCCTTATCGCCGCTCATTTCCATTTTCCTTTTTCAGCCTGAATACATTCGTTATTTACTTCTGGTGCATTCTGGAAAAATATCTGCCTAAAAGATTCATCAGGTTCATCTCCCCCCTCCTCCCGCTCTTTTCTGAAGCTCTCGCTTCTTTCAACAAAACTCTCTTTAGTCTCAACTTTCTCAAGAGCTTTCGCAAATTTATCTAGAATAGTTCTCGCTTCTTTTCTAATTCTCTCTTCTTTTTCTCTTTCTAAAGGCATGATTATAGATGAAAAACAATATTTATAAACCTAACGACGATTATTTTATCTCCTCTGCAATTTTATAAGTTTCCTCAAACATTTTTTTCATTATTTTAGCAAATGGAGTATCTTTTATCAATAAAGTTACATTAGATTTTATCAGTCCAATCATTACTTCTTCATCGTCTGTAACAGAAAAAGCAATTCCTTCATTTTCTATTTTCCTCATTTGCTTTTTAACTTTCAGCCATTTTTTAACATCTTTCTCTGTTTCTTTGTCATACCTTGTTAATGTTTTGCTGTCAATTCCTTTTTTTATGTTTTTAACAGCATTTCTCATCCATTCTGGCCGCGGTTCACAAGTATATTTAATAGAATGAGAATACTTTTCAGTATCTTTCATTTCTTTAACAATTTTATAAAATCCCCTTCTGCCAATTTCCATTACAACTGGATTTTTTTCTTTAGACTCATAAAATTTCTTCAGTTCGTTTGCTTTTTCCTTAGCTTTCTCCAGCTTTTTTTGCTTTTCTTCAATCAGCTTTATCAAATCCTCTGGGCCAGAAGGAACAAACTTCTTGCTTTTCTCAGGTATTACTTTTACAATCCCTTTAGAAACAAGCGAATCAAGAACATTGTAAATCTTAGAATAAGATACTCCGCTTTCCCTGCTTATCTCTCCTGCTCCCAGCTTGCCAAATTTAATAAGAGCTTCGTATACCTTTCCCTCGCTTTTTGTCAATCCAAGCTCTTCATAACTCTCAAATTCTTCCATAATTCAATATAATTCGAGTATATTTAAACTTTATCATTGCCACCCCCTTAAAGGTGGCATAAATATAAATACTATTTTTTGTATTCACTATTAAGTAAATAAAAAATAAAAAAATGGCAAAACAACATCTCCCTTTTGCAGCCAGAAGAGAAATTATGCATAATCTTGCTATGGAAGAGATCGCTTGCGCCGGGATGTTATCACAATTACCTAGAAAACTGATTGTAATGCGGCACGGGCAAAGAATAGACCCAACAGAAGAGTTAACGCCAGAGAGTATGGCAAAAGCCAAGGAAATGAGAGCTCTGCTTGAACGAAGATTCGGCCAAGTTGTGGCTGTTCTTCCAAGCGATTATGGCAGGACACAGAATACAGCTAAAGAAATGGGATATGCTGATACAGAAACCCTGACAGAACTAAGTGAGTCTGTAGATGACTACCAAGCAATTCCATGGGTGGGCAATTTTGCAGAAGTTCAGAGAAGTTATTTACAAGGGGGCCCAACAAAAGAACTAGGAGATAAACATGCAAGATTATACAAAAGACTGATTCTATCAAAAAGAAGTCCTGCTTTAGTTATAACCCATGAAACACGCCCAGAAGCAGCTCTCGCCTCTCTTGCTAAAGATAAACCGCTGGCTGCCCTAGGGGAAAGTTTGGGTTATCTCGAAGGATACTGCCTAACCGTAAGGTCAGATAAACTGGTCTCTGTGGAAACTATAAGGCAAGATCAATCTCACGAAGTAAACCTGCCACTGGAGGTTCTGCTTTAAAATGATACAAGCAAAACATAAATGGATACTGGAAGAATTAAAAGACTTGAAGAAAAAAGGCTTAATTTCAAAACCCCGTAAAAGGTCAAGTAAGGGATATGCCAGATTCCCAATAAAATGGAGCATAGAAGGAAATTTCAAAGATTATGGAATAGAAGAAGTAGGAGTAGTGCATAGAGCTTATGCAACCTACTCTGTTGGAGACCTTGGTGGGATTATTCTAATAGATATGCAAACACGGGAAAAAGCAAAACAAAACCAGCTGAAAAGAACACTGGAATTCCCCGAGTATGTTTCTTATAGAAAATATTTAACAGATTTTTATGGAAAAATGCTTTTGGATTTTTGTTTGATAGAACTCTCAAAAGAAAAAACAGAAAATGCTTCTAAACAAAAACTATGGGAGTTATACAACCAATTCAGAGAAATTTATACCAAATACGAATTTTACAATGGAATATGGTTTATAATATCTGATGATCTTATTGAAATAATAAAAAACAAATTAGCGGGTTACAATTTAGATGCAGAAGAAAAAGAAATTCTTTTTACATGCGCTATTCAGACTTTCTCTAATAGGGAAAAAATAGATGTTCTTACAGCAGCAAAAGAAATATTATCCGATGAAAAGTCTAAAAACTTAACTAAAGAAAATAATCTCGAAGGTTTTAAGAAATTGCCGCAATATGAAATACTAAAAAAGTTAACAGACGAGTATAAGTGGATACCTTTTGGGCATGTCGGACCGGAATTATTTGATGAACAACATTATTTCTTAGAGCTAAAAAAATTAATTGATATCAATCTCAGTGAAGAGCTAAAAAAAGCGCAAGATTTTTATCTAGACATACAAGAGAAACAAGACCAGATATACAGAAAGTATAAGATAGACCAAGAAACAAAAAGGCTCATTCACGATTTTCATTTACTTTGCATAATGCAGGATGACAGAAAAGAGCTCATATCAAGAAGCCACATAAACTGGGTAAATAATCTTATGGCGAAAATAGGAAAACTTTTTAATTACACGGGATTACAGGCAGCAGATTTATACCCCGATGAAATTGAAAATGCTCTTTTCCACAATATAATTGGAACTAATTTCACAGAAAAAGAAAATGCAAGTGAAAAGAAAGTCTCGATAACAGAACCAGATGGTTATACTACTTACTTCGATGATGATGCACAGGAATTCCTAAATGTCATACTTGGATATGAAGATAAAAAAGAGATAAAAGGAAACATAGCATCTAGAGGTTTTGCAAAAGGAAGAGTCAAAGTCCTAAAAGATGCAAGTGAAGGTTACAAAATGGAAAAAGGAGATATTTTAGTTACAACAATGACTACTCCTGATTTTCTTCCCTACATGGAAAAAGCAGCAGCAGTAATAACCGATGAAGGGGGAGTTACCTGCCACGCAGCAATTGTTTCCAGAGAGTTTGGAATTCCATGCATAGTAGGAACCGATAATGCCACAGAAGTCCTAAAAGACGGAGATTTGGTAGAAGTAGATGCAATAAACGGAAAGATAAAAAAGATATCCGAAGCTTAAAAATCAGATGGAAGAAATAAACTTTAATTTATCTGGTTATCTTTAATAAATAAAAGTAAATTCCAATAGAGCCTAATGCAATTACCGCCTTAAAATAGAAAGGAGCAAGAATTCCAAGGTATGCAACTAAAAAACCTCCAAGGAGGGGGCCTATAGCAGTAACAAGCTTTCTAATACCCATTGAATATCCTGATGTTTTTTCTCTAATTTCTTCAGGAGTGTTTTTCCAACAAAGCGCTCTTGCAGCAGGATCCCATACAGATGCTCCTATTCCTTCCAATACCATTGCCCCTAAAACAAAGTAAATATTTGTTGAAATTATTACTGCAACTGCACTTAAAAAAAGAATGAACATTCCAATTATGGAACTTTTAATAAGATTGTAGTTTTCTACTCTTTTTCTTACAAAAAAAGTAGATAAAAGTATAGAAAGGTATAATCCTCCAAACAAGTAAGCAATCCAGTTTATTCCGGCAGAGTATTTATCAGTTATTAAAAATGTTACAACTAAAGCAAAACTTGTTCCAAGAGCCAGCCTATACAGCATCTCTGATGCTATTATTAATTTTAAATTTTCACCTAATTTTAAATTACTAAATCTTGGTTTTGGTTTAAATCGAGTTCTTTCGTCTATTTGCTTATAATAAAAAAAAGATGGAATGGCTAATAAAGCAAAAATTAAAAAAGAAAATGTAAATCCTACAATCTTTATTAAAAGAACAGCCAAGAATAATCCAATTAACATCGCAAAACTCGTAATAATTAACAAAAAATAAGAAACATCCAGATGCTTCTTTTTATGAATATTATGTTGTGAAGTCACATCTAAAGAGATTTTAGAAGTAATATCACCAACTTCTCCGCTGATTTTAGAAGCTATAATGCCTATCGAAGTTGGGAAAAGATATAGAATAAAGGAATAAAAAAATGAAAAGAATGCAGAAATATAAAGTCCGGTTTTTAACTTAATCTTCTTCTGAATATTGGCAAAAAAGAGACTCATCACCAGATCACCAACGGCGATACCAATTGTAAATAACACGCCAATTTCTAGAATATTCAAACCTTCTTGTTTTAAGAAAAATGGTAAGAAAAAAGAGACAAGCATTCCTGAAAGAGAGTAAAAGAAAATACCAAAATATAAATTCTTTATATTCCTCTTTTTTAATATTCTCATTTTACAAACCTCACATTTCCAACTTTTTTCTTTTTTTCATCAAATTCTATAAAAGCCATTTTTCCATCATGGGCGGGCCCAGGATTTATAACGATTGTTTTTCCGATTTTGCATGTTCCTGGATTTTCATGCATATGCCCGCAGACAACCAATGCGGGCTTATATTTTCTAATTGCCCGGTTATAAGAACTTACCCCCATTGGACTTCCTGTTAGCATAAATCCTTTTTCTTTCATTTTATCTAAACATCTATAAGGAGTATAATGAATTAACATTATATCTGGCTTGTTTTTCATTAATTTCATTAGTTCTTTTTCCCAATCTTTATACCTTTTTCTCATTCTCTTTTCAGATCCAGGCTTTGCAAAAATAGCTTTTCTTCCTTTTTTAGTAAAATAAATATCCGGATCTAAATATCCCCCAAACCCAACAAACTTTAACCCTTTAAAATTCCCCTTACCCCTGTTAATGTCTTTGATATACTTCAATTTTCTAATTAACAACTTATAGTCCCTGTTTGACCTGTTATACTGCCAGCTATACCAATCCCCGTTTCCAAAAACAGAGAGAGTTTTTACCTTCAATTTATTTATTTCCTTAAGAATAACTTTTCCTGCAGCATAATCTTTTTTTAATAACCTTTTGAACCTCGCTTTTCCAATTAAGTTCTCCACCCAGATATCTTTTCCCCTTTCTCTGGCCTTAAAAGCTTTTTTAAGCCAGGGCCTCCACTCATCAATTCCAGTATAATCTCCTGTGCCTAAAATTAAGTCAGGCTTTTCTTTTTCAATTTCCTTTTTTAGTTTTTCAGGGAATTTCCCGTGAAAGTCTCCAATAGCCAATATTTTTATCATTTTATACCTCAATTAGTTTATAATCCCCACAACATCCAAGATTAATAACTTTAGTTTTTCCAATTTTAGCCTCTCCTTTAGCCTCGTGTATGTGCCCGCATAAAACTAGTTTTGGCTGATATTTTTTAATTGCTCTTAACAATACTTTTGAGCCTATATGTTTTCCAGAAGGTATTTTATCTAAGCAGTTATAAGGAGGTGCATGCGAGATTAAAACAGCATTTTTATTTTCTCTCAAAAATCTATTTAATTTAGCCTCTCTTAAAGGAACTGACTTAAAAAATTTTTTATCATGCTCTCGTCTTACCATATGCGGCTCAAAACTCATATCAAAAAATAAAAAGGTCTTTCCCTTAACTTTAATTTTTCCTGTCTCTTTATAATAAAGATTTTTATATTTTGTGAATATTTTTTTAGTTATTCTATCTCCTCTTTCGCTTCTATACATGTTTCCTCTTAAAGTTAAAAAAGGAACCTCATAAGAGCATAATTTTCTGGCAAGCTCTCTAAAAGACCTGTTTGCCCTAACTCTAAAACCTCTCCAATTTTGTTGAATATGCGGGTCTTTAGGAATCATTGGAATATCTCCAACACATACAATTACATCAATCTTATTTTTCTTTATAATTCTATCAATCTTTTTCGGCAGTTTGCCATGCGGGTCACCAATAGCAAGAATCTTCATAGGAAAAATAAACTATAAGGGTTTTTAATTGTTTCTTGAGACAATATAAGATCCAGTCATAATCAAAACTGCTCCGATTATCATTTTTATTGAAGGCACTTCCTTAAAGAGTATCAAAGCGAAGATAATCGGGAAAATAGCGTCTAAAAGGGTTATAACCCCTGCTTTCTGTGCAGAAACTTTCCCCAGCCCGATAAATACTAAAATAAAAGCTAATACAGTAATAATCCCCAAAACGGTTATAACTAATAAATTTTTAAAATTAAAGACAGGCAATTGAATAAATATTAATGGAAGCAAAAAAGGGAGTGCTATTAAATTCTGCCAGAAGGTTAGAGAAACTTTGTCATATTTTTTAAAAGTTTTAGATAAAACATACACCAACCCAAATCCTACTCCTCCTAATAACCCTGCAATGCTCCCGATTAAGCTTTCTCTGATAAAAAAATTATTTGGAGAAACAACCAATATTAATCCCAAGATAGAAATTGCCAGAGCAAAAAGAGTTATTTTTTTAATTTTTTCCTTAAGTATGAAATAGGAAAAAATAACCATCCAAATTGATGAAGAGTATAACAATAAAACAGCAGAAGCAACACTTAAGTATTGTATTGCTATAAAATATCCCAAGATGATAAATCCATGAACTGCACCGAACAATATTAGCTTTCCTTTCTCATGTCTGAATTTTGCCAACTTTGATTTAGCAAACATAAAGAACAAACCGAGTAGAATCGCCGAAGCAAAAATCCTAAAAAAAGCGAGGTTATAAACTCCAAAATCTATTCCATACCTCACAAAAATAGGGATAATTCCAAAAAGCACAGATGCCAAAATGATCTGAATTATCCCCATACTCTCTTTTTTCATAAGAAAAATAACCAAAATTAATTTATAAACCTGTTTAATTTTCCTGCAGTCTAAATATAGACAGTCAAAGTATATATTATAAGTTTATATAATCTGATGGTTGCATTTGGGTATCAAAAATCCCAAAAATAAAAGAGCCAATGAATTTATCAAGAAGGGTAGTCTTAAAAAAAGGCCTTAGTGCAGGGCTGACCGCAATAGTCGGAGGATTACTCGGGGGCTGTGAAAGCGATTTCTACAGGACAGATAAAATAAGGAAAACAGCAGAAGAATTAATTCAAGAAGGAGATGGCTTTGGAAACCAAATAGTTGACGAGAGAAGAATATTCTTAGATAAAATAATTGAAAGCGACAAAGAGCTCGTAAAAAAAACTCTGAAATACAAAAGAAGATTAATTGATGAGTTCCTGGTATCAGGAAACAAAGACTTACCGCATCCTCAAAGAAATAATGAAGCTGTTGTAAGTGTAATTGGCGACGGAAGCTATACCGTAGCTTATGAGCCCGAGTTTGTAAGCAGTGCTTCTATAAAATCAGCTTTAGAAGAGCAGTTAAAGGAGGCATCAAAAGATCCAAAAGCAAAAGTAACTAATCCCCAAAATTCAAGGCAGGTATTAATAACAACCAGAGATCAATATGACTTGCAACGTTTAGGGGTAATATTAGGAAGTATAGACCGACTCCCTCCCCAAATATTGCTAAGATTTAAAGCAACTGCAGATTTTGGAGACAAGGCCCAAGACCTCGCTACAAAATTAGAATTTCAACTTAGAACTGACAGCGGAGATCTTGGTGCAGTAACAGACAAGGCTAAGTTCCCAGGAGCAGAAGAACGTCTTAGAGCTGCAGCAGATATGGGCGCAGTGTTAGGAGGGCAAGTAGGCACTTCTTTATTTGATGCGACAGCTATGGTAAAAACTATGGAGACTTGGGGATATTCTAAAAATATATTTGAAACCTATCTCCTTCTTGCTGACGGCAGAGAAGGCAGTTTGACTGGGCAGGAAAAGCTGCCAATTCCAGAACAGGTACTGCAAGGTTTAAATGCTGTTGTAACCCAAAAAATGGAGGATATAAAAAGCTTCTATAAAGGCACTGCAACCAAGCGCAATAATCTAGTAGAATTAACAGCTACAGTAGGCGTGGGAAATGCAAAACGCCCAGATATTAAAAGACCAGACTTTCTAGTTCCTGCCAGTGACGAAGTATCCATCCAAGGCATCTACTTACCATTTGGAGTCCCCTATAAAATAGGAGGAAAACTCATGGAATGGGAAATAGGAGTTTACAGAAGAGATCCTATTTTCGGATGGTTTTCAAAGAGTAAAGATTATGAAAAACGCAGAACCAAAGTAATCTACGAAGTAACTGCATTTAGAGTAACTGACTGGCAAAATCCATCTAAAGTCAAGATTAGATACGAAGTCTTAGACCCGCTTGAAATCCCTGCAATACCTCAAAAAACAGCAGCTTAAACCTTTAAAACCCCAAAAAACTATAAAATTTGTTAAAATGTATATTTTAACTATAGATTTCAAGTAGTAACTTTAAAATGACTACAGAACCGAAAGATTTAAATACTTCAAGTTTCTATGAATATTATAATCACCTCTTTTTACCCAGAAGAGGCTCGAGTAGCATCTACTTTGAAGCTATAAAAGCCTCTTCAAGGGTTTTATAATGTTGTCTTCTTTAGAAAGTTGTATTAAATAATACTACATAGGTTTTTTAATTCCTTATGCTTTATCTATAATCATAGAATAAAGAACTATATTCATAATCACCTCTTTTCCCCGGAAGAGGCTAACCTATTGCACAGAATTTTTTAAGCACTAGAAAGCCTCTTCAGGGTTTAAAAATCATTATTTATTTCTTGGCTATTTTCCATAAATCGAAAAATAGATTTCTATAGCTTTTTGATGCAACTGCATCTTTTATTAAGATACCCGAAGGCTGGCTCGAAGAAATACCGATTAAAACATAATCTCCTACAATATGAGTAACTGCAGGATAAATAAATTCGCTTTTAATATACTTAACTTCTGTTTTATAGGCTTTTTCATGATCTTTTCCGACACTAAATTTATCGGTTTCGCTAATTATAGCATTTAACTTAATATTCTTTTCTTCTCTTAATCTTCTCATCATATCTTTTACTAATTTTACTCTTTCAACATCTCCTGAATATTTGCTTAATACAAATACAAAAATTGTATCTTCTTTTTTAAGGGAACTAATCGCTTCTTTATACGCGGATAAAAATCCATTATAACCTTCGTAAATTTTAGTTAGTGAAACCTCTTTTTCAGATTGAGAAAAACTATCTTTTAGATTTTTCAAATTTATCTTAATAGATTCTAAAGACTTTACTTTTTTATCTATATAGTCCATTATTTCATCTAATGAAACTGCATTATAGTATTTTATATTGTTTTTAATTGTAACTGAAAGAAGCCCTTCATTTTTTAGACCATCCAAAACGTGGTACACAGTTGAACTTTGTAATGCAGTTATTTTTATAATTTCTCCTGCTTTCAGTTGCTTTTTAATACTAATTGCTTCTAAAATCTTCGCTTCTCCACCGGTAAAACCAGCTTTCTCAAATAGCTCGTAAAGACTTTTCATATTCTAAGTAATTCCATTCATATTATAAATCTTTCTATTACTTTCCAATATTGGAGAGCAATTATTAAAATACCCCTAATTGCTACTTAGATTAAGCAAATCTAAGGAGAAATAAAATGCAAGGAGGTCTATCATACCAGTCAGAAAAATTGGAAGAAGAAATAGCCAAGGGATTAGTCAGTGAAGGAGACATTACTTCTGAATATCGATTTTATGAATTAATGGAGTGGGGGAAGAAATATAACCTAAATTCAGCCCAACTTATAGAGAAAGTAAGGCTAACATATTGGAAACTACTAGAACAAGGAAGGATTGCAGATTTTAGAGCATTAGAAAAGGAAACTGGTGTCCGCATGCCACACGATCAGGTCATCAAAGGATTGGCCCATTTAGTGATTCATTAATTAAGCCTTTTTTAATAAACATGTCAATTAACCAATTTACAATCACAAAAAAGATTGCCAAACATGGCAATCAGGCAATAATTTGTATTCCAGAAATTCTAAAGGATAAATTAAAACCAGGAACTCTTATAGAAATAAAAATAGATATTATAGAAGAATAAAGTTAGTTGTTTATTTAACCTCTCTACATCTGCAAACTGCCTTTTCTCCAGTTCTATAAAGCCGATAAGTTATTGTGCAATTCCATCCCAAATCAATTATGCTGGTTAAATGTTTTTCTTCTCCATATCCACAAACCATCTTTTTTCTGTCAGAAGAAGAGGAATATTTGAAGTAATTAGGTAAGGTGTTATTTAGAATAAAAGTATTGTTTATTATCAAGGTATTATTTATTATAATAGTTTTATTTTCAATTGTTTTATTTTCCAATGCAGCTATTCTAGTCGCATGCCCATTTATTGCAGACCATAAATCAACAAGAGCAGAAGTAATTGTTAATTTCCAAGCTTCTATTGTTAGTTTCCATGATTCAAGAGCAGAAACATTAGATGCAAGACCCAAATTCAGATTAAAAGTATCATTTTCATTAAGGCATATCCCTTCAATGCAATATCCTCCACCGCATTGGAAACTATAATCACAAGCTTCTCCATCATTAAGGCATGTCTGCCCCGCACATTGCCTGCAAGTAACTCCAATTATTTCTTTTTCCCATCTTGCTTCTGTATAACTATTATTAAGATATTCAATTTCTATTGTATCGAAGTAGATTATTGCTACAGCATCAGCATATTCTCTGATTATAGTAACAAAACCATGCGGCTCAATTTCAGCGGGTTGCTCTCGTGTAGCAGAACCTTGCAAAAATCTGATTTTTACATTTATTAAATAATTTGAATTGCTATGGACTTCAAAAGAACTTACACCATGCCACCCAGAAAAAGGAGAAGTATAAGTGTTCTTAATTTCTAAAACATTCTCCTGTTTTGTTCCATTAACATATAAGTTGCTTACAGACTTGTTTCCTTCTATGTAATCTTTATACTGGCATTCAGCACTTGCAATGCCAATCATAAAAACCATTAAGAATAACGTACTAACCAACACCAACCCTTTTTTCATAGAACATTAAAGGCAAGGTTTTATTTAAAAGTATCTTATTAATGAGAAGTGGTAAAAATAGATTCTCTTCAAGGGTTTTATGTTTTGTTCAAAATTAGGGGTTTATACTGCTCAACAAAACTGCTGATTTCTTTCAAAAATATTGATTGATTGTTCTTAATTGTGAAGATATGTAAGAACTCCTTGCTCCTTGTCAAAGCAACATAGAACAATCTTCTCTCCTCCTCAAAAGTATCTCTCTGTTGCTTATTCCTTGCAATTTCAAAAACTGAACTATCTTTTATCTCTGATGGAAAACCATAAGTTCCTGAAACAACATCCAAGAGGATGACATATCTTGCCTCCAAACCCTTTGAACTATGAACTGAAAATGCCCTTAATCCATGTGTGGCTATTGTTCCATCCTCTCTTTTCTCCTCAACAGGAATTTTTGGAACACAATTATGGCAATGTGTCTTTAAGTTTCTTAAAATCCTCTTAAATCTTGAGAGAACTAAAATATCTTTCACATCCACTCCTTTTTCAAGGAGAGATCTTATGATATCAATTGCCCTGTCAATCCTATACTTTTCATCATTTATTGAACTTTCAGGCAGGACATAAACCTGTGCCTTGCAACCAATCCCATTCTTTTCAGTATGAACAATTTCTTTTTCAATTCTATTATTGTTTTTGGAAATCAACTGATTGGACATATCAACAACCATTTTTGAACTCCTGTAATTTGTTTTTAATGGGATTTCCTCACAATATTTGAACTCATTTTTGAAATTGATAAAATAAGCAACTTCACTCCCTGCAAATCCATTGATGCTCTGCCAGTCATCTCCAACACAGAACAATTTAGTATTAGGATTGCAGTTCAGGATGGCTTGGATCATGTCCAGTCTTGGTTTTGAGATGTCCTGAAACTCATCAACAAGGAGGTAATCATACTTATCTTTGAAATTTTCAGGATACTGCCTTATCAACTTTGTTGCCTTAATCATCATATCATTGAAATCAATCTTTCTTTCCTCATGCAGTAAATCTTCATATTTCTTGAAAACCTCCACTGCAATCCTGCCAAATAACCTCTGCCTTTCTGAATACTGGCTTGATTGTGTCCTTTTCCTGATATCCTCAACATCAAGCCCATTTGATTTTGCTATATTAACAAAGGAGGAAATCATCTCCAATATTTCCTGTGAGTTCTCTTTAAAGGAATGGGTTTTTTCAACAATCTCCTCATAAGACAGCCTATTGAACTGGATATCTTCTGAAATATTCTTTAAGTTCTCCATGAGGTTAGTTATAAGTATCCCCTCCCCTCTTTCATAACTCCAACTTTGGACTAATTTTTTGTTGTGCCTTTTGAACTGCTCCAATTTCATTGCTTTGTCTTTAAGATATTTTTCAGAGGGATTTTTTCCCTCAAACCATTCAGGAACTTTATTGTTCCTGTCCAATCCCCAATGTTCAATGTAAATGTCATAATCAGGCAACCAAAAATCAGGCTGATACTTATCTTCTGTCCAATCAACTATTTTCTCATATTCATACTTTATATTGTGTGCAAATAGGAAATTTGCAATGTCCCTTTCAGCAACAGATTTCACTTTTTCATTCCTTAAAGTTGTGTATCTCTTATCTCTCATATAATTATAGTATTCCTCTTTGTCCTCAAAGGTTGCATCCTCATCAAGATGAGTGGAGAGATACTCCAAAAAGAGATCTTGATATCCTTTATTTTTTAACAATTCCTTGAGTATAGAATTTAATCTTGCCCTTATCTTTCCCTCCTCTCCTCCCTCAAACAAAAGATAGTTTCCAATTATGCTGTAACCTAACTGATGGAAATTCATTATGTTTTTCACTCCATCAATCTTAAAGTTCTTACTCATTCTATCCTGAATTTGTCTTACTGCAAGTTTGTTGAAAGCAAGAACAAGGATCTTTTCAGGATTTATCTTTGGTTTGTCCTGCCTATTGACTAAATATGCAATCTTGGAGGTTAAGACTGCTGTTTTCCCTGCTCCTGCTCCTGCAATAACAAGGTTATGCCAGTCATCTATGATTACTGCCTTTCTTTGCGGATCATCCAATCGTTTGAGGTTGTATTGCTGTCCATCAAATAAGGGTTTGTATTGCACTAATCTTGATTTTATGAACTGCTCATTGTAATTCTCAACCTCTGCCCTTAACCCCTCTAAAAACACTCTATATTTCTTTGAGGAAACCCTGACACTCCTGCTTATCAAAAAGATCCAATGAAACAATTTTGAGTAATCTTTGAGGAATTTTTCTTTTAGATCAGATGTCAAATAGGTATCTCTTTTCAAAAAACTTTCCCATTCTGAATAAAGATAATTTTCCTTGTTCAAAATGTCATTAAGAATTGAGTTTCTTTTAGTTACATACAGGTTGTATAAGCCCATTTTACTTTTTCTTTAATACTTCAGATAACTTTTTCATAAAAGAGGAATGGAGCAGGGAAACTGGATTTAATTTATCATAAAAGATTTCAATATACTTCATCTCTCCTTTCTTGGCATATTTAATAAGTTCATCTCTTTTAGAGTGATCTATGTCCCAATATTTTACATAAACATCATATTGAGGCAGGTAGAAATCAAACAATTTCTCCTCTTTTGGCTTGTAGATATACTTGATGTCATTCCTTTCAAAATAGGATGCAATTGTTGAGTGTGGGATATTTGTTATCTCTGCACTTTTCAGACTTTTTTTCACTCTCCATCTTGTCCAAAGTTCTTGAAGTAAAAACAAAGTTACACAAACAAGTATCACTCCTCCAATGGATTTAGTAGAAACCATGCTTTCATTTCCAAGAATGAGTATAACTGAAACAATAAGGGCAATTATAGATATGCCAACCCTACTATCTATGAATGCTGAAACTCTATTTTTCTGCATAACCCCATAAAGAGAACTCTTTATTTAAACCTGCCTTTTTGTATTTCTTCCTGGTTTGGATAAGGTATTCTTGGAGTTCTTTCCATAGGGAAAAATAGAATTCTAGATTAATATATCTATCTTATTAATTCAAGTTCTCCAAAATCATTTGCGCTAGGGTGCGAGCATGCGGGCGCAACAAGTATACATCAGGAATTAACATTCTTCTTTCTTCATAATTTCCATATTCTCCATATGCTGAGAGGCTCTTGCCGCTATCGTAGCTTCCTCTTTTAACTTGAACAAACGCTAATCTTCCTGATTCTAAAACATAAACCTCGACTCCTGGTTCCACAGTCTCTTCGCTAGTAACAAACCAGAAAGGAAATCCAGGAAATTGATCATAAGTATCCTGTCCAGGATGTAATCTACCGAGCTTTAACCCTTTTTCCTCAAAAGGCTCTTTGTTGTCATCCCAATGAGTATCTGACCCGCTATCATCTGTAGCATGAAATATTCTGCCATAAATTTTCCCAAAAGAATTTCCAGTTAATCTAGGTAAAACTCTCTGTCTCATCCATTCTGAATTTGCCAGATTCTTCTTTAACTCTCTTCTTGGAGACATTTTACCGATAGATTCTAAAACATCTAAAGATTATAAATTCTTTCAATATATCCACTATTGAATTAATCTTAGAACTCTATTTTTATTCTCTTATCTTCACTTTTTTAACCTTCTTTTTTAGAATTGGTTTTATGTGTTTTTCTTCTTTCTTGTTCTCTGTTTTTTCTTTCACTAGTTTTTCTTTCCTCACTTTTTCTTTTTCCTCTTCTTCAGGTTCTTCCTCTGGCTCCTCTTCTTCCTCCTCTTCTCTCCTTGCCCCTCTCCTCATTTTTTTAGGCCTATTCCTGAAAATACTGACATATCCTGTTATAAGGACTACCAAACATACGACTATGGCTATTCCTAAGAAAATTAAATCAAAAGGAATGCTAGGCAAACTTATGCCTCCCAAAGTCATTAAAAGCTGGAATATATCTAAGATAAAAAGGATTATAAAAATTGAACCAGCTGCATTAAATATAGGGCCAGGAAAATTTAAAGGAAAATTTAACATCATGAAAATTTCCCCAAGGACTATAAACAAGAGCAAAATGCCAATAGTTAAAACTTTGCTATTAAAGAAAAGGACAATCTCTTTTATAAGAGGAAAATCTATATAAGTAATAAAGATATTCAACAGTACTAAAATCAGCAGGAAAACAATAAATCCAGCCACCCTGTTTATTAATAACTTCAATATCCTGTCTTCCATCCTATTTTTTTACCTCTTTTTATTTTATTTCTTTTTAATTTAAATACTCTTCTCTTTTTAACCTTTTGCTTT
>CAZYZS010000015.1:0-26234 GCA_964651965.1 Candidatus Woesearchaeota archaeon
ATTTGAGAAAAGCTATGATGCAAAGCCTATAGCAGAAAACAAGAAAACTCCTAAGCCGGATGTTAAATTAACCAGAAAAGATTTTCCAACTTTGCAGATTAAAAGCGAACAGGAAATCGCTCTTGATTTTGCTGCAAAAGCCTATCAAATATTCGATAAAATTATCAAATCCATAATTCTATTCGGCTCTTCTGTAAAAAATACTGCTGTAGCTACTTCAGATATCGATATCATTATAATAATAGACGATGCAGCTATTCAGTGGGACCAGGAGCTTATAGCTTGGTATCGTGAAGAATTAGGTAAGCTTATAATGCGAAATCCCTACAGAAAAGAGCTTCATGTCAATACAGTGAAGTTGACAACTTGGTGGCAGGATTTGATGAGAGGAGACCCGGTAGTTATAAATGTTATAAGATATGGCGAGCCTTTAATTGATTTTGGCGGATTTTTTAATCCATTAAAAATTCTTCTTCAGGAAGGAAAAATAAAATCAACTCCAGAGGCAATTTACACCTGCCTTCAGAGAGCTCCGCAGCATCTTGCAAGGAGCAAGGCAGCTGAGTTAGGAGCAGTTGAGGGAATTTACTGGACAATGGTTGATTCTGCTCATGCCTTGTTAATAGCAGCTAACTTAATTCCGCCTTCTCCAGAGCATATACCCGCTCTTCTTAAAGAGCATTTTGTCGATAAAGGATTGTTAAATATCAAATATGTCTCTTGGTACAGAGAGCTATTTGCCCTTCACAAGCAGATAATCCATGGAAATATAACTGATGTTAAAGGTATTGAAATAGACACCTGGCAAGACCATGCAGATGAATTCCTGAGAGTTATGGCACAACAAATAGAAAAAATAATAGAAGAATAAAAAATATAAACTAAAAAAAGAAAAAAAGAGTTTTATTTCTTTTTGCCCTTTCCTCTGCCCTTACTTTCTTTACCCTTGCCTTTCCCTTTACCCTCGGCTTTCTCTGCTTCTGCTCTCAACTTTTCTCCTAAGTATACCTGAGCTTGTAGTTCGCTGTATCCACGAGCAGCCATTTGAGCTCCAGCCACATAAGTCGCGCCTGCATCTCCGTCTAAGTATGCCATTATAAGCTTCCCATATCTTTGTTCAGCTTCATCTCCCTCTTGTAACTCAGCTAGTGTCTTTCCAAGATACTGGTCTTCTTTCTGAACAGGCGAGCCAGTTACTTGTTCAATGTAAGCTATAAGATCTCCAACTGTTAATTCCTGGCTAGTTATCGCGCTTTCAAATTCCCCTGCTAAAGGACTAACTATGTCATCCATAGTTGATAATTGTGCGTCAAGTCCTTTTTTAGCTTTTATGTTACCTAATACTTTGCCTACTATGGTACCTCTTAAACTATCGAACATTCTGCTGTTTCCAATGTTCCCCAATGCAGGGTATAATGCATATGCTGCTGTACTCTGTGTTCTTGGGTCTGTAGCAGATTGAGAGACATTATACACATGCTTGAAAGGTGCAAATAAAGCTAAGCTTTCCAGCAATAGTTTTTTTGCGCTTGGTCGTTCTTCGTCTGCCATTTTATTTTTTTTGAAAAATTTATCTTTTTATTTTGATTATTTTTAATACTTTTCATAATATCCGCTAGTATTTAAATCTTTCGGTTTTGTAGAAACTAATTAGTAGTAACAAAGTGCTGTTTCAAGGCATTTTTTCTTCAAACCCTTTTGGCCCAAAAATAACCAGTATCTTTTTTATTTCATTTATAGTTTCTTGCTGATGATTTTTATCTGACATTCTTATGAATCTTATTAGCATACTTGCCAGGGTTTGCTCGTCAAAAAACTTTAATTTATATCCGTCGGTAATGAAATAGAATCTAAAAGATTTATATTTCAGCTCCTTAATGGCGATTCCAGCAACATTTCCTAAAAGTTTGCCTTTATGGGGATTAGTTTCTAAGGTTTCCATCAAATCTATAATCTCATGAGCTTCCCCTTTAAACCTCTTTTTAATTTCCTCGAATAAAGAGCGCACTATTTCGACCTTGGCCATTTTTTATCCAACTCTTTTCTAGCCTCTTCAATAGAAATAGTGCCTTCTGAAGACATTAAATACTCTGCTATCTGCTCTTTAACTGCCAAAGCATAAACTCTTTTAATGATATCATCATAACTTTCTCCTTTAGTGCCAAAAGAAGCAAGCTTCTCTTTTGTTTCTTTACTCAATTGAATTGTTGTTGTTTCCATTTTACCCTATAGTATTTATAGTAACTATAGTGGCTATAGTTTATAAACCTTTCTAAAAAATATCTAAAACTTCATTCTCTGGTTCTTTTTCTTGCACTATTTTACTTTCTTCTCCATGGCTAATTTCAGGATTGTTTACAGTTAACTCCTCATTTTCTTGCCTTATAGGATCTAAAAAGGGCAAATTTAGCAATTCTTCTTCAACTTTTAATATGTTTTCATCAATCTTGCTAATTTCTTTTTCCTCTTTTTCCTCTTCCTTCTTTTCCAATTCAGATTCTAACTTTCCTCTCTTAATTTGTTCTATCTTGCTCTCTATTGCTTTTTGTATGTTCCTGAATTCAGGGGTATAGAGAAAATCCGTGTTTATAAGGCTTAAAAGGCTATTTTTTGGAGTTTTTGGGGTCTCTGTAATTATAAACCCTTTCTCTTCTGCCTCTTCTATGCCTTTTTGCGGCTTTACTCCTTCAAAAATATCTGCGCCCGTATCTACTGTCTTACTTCCTTTTTCTTTTGCTTCTTCAACCCGTTTTCCTTTTTCTATTTCCTTTTTTATATCTCCTGCTTTTTTCTCTACATGCTCAAGATTATCAATAACTTCTACTCCTCTTTCGTATCCGTCTGGAGCAGCTATTTCTGGCGTCTCATTTTTTTCTATCTCTTTAGTCACGCCCTGCTCTTTTTCTCCTGCAATAATCTCGCGAGTCACTTGCTCTACATGAGATTTAATCTCTTCTTCTTCCAGCTTCCCTTCAAATTCCTGTACCAACGCCGCTACTGTATTAGCCGCATCTGCATTGACTGTTATGCTATTGATTCCCTTGCTAACTAAGAACTTAACCATTTTAGGGTCAGAGCCCGCCTGCCCGCAGATAGAAGTTTTGACTCCGTTTTTCTTGCATGTTTCAATTACTTTTTCCATCTGCCTCAAGACCGCTGGATGCTGCTCGTTATAGATATCTTGAACAAGGGGGTTGTTTCTGTCAACTGCGAGAGTGTACTGTGTCAAGTCGTTAGTTCCTAAACTTATAAAGTCTAGCTCTGCATTGCATAATTCATCAATTATTTGAACAGCTGCTGGAGTCTCTATCATTATTCCAAACTCCATATTGTCTGTTTTTATCTTAGAAAACTCTTTCCTGGCTTCAACTACCTCCCGGACAGAAATAACTTGAGGGAACATTATCCCAAATTTTTTAATAGGGTACTTTTCAGCTAGCTTCTTTATAGCATTCAGCTCTGCCCCCAAAATCGGCAGGTTTCTCAATAAGAACCTTACACCGTGCAGTCCAAGCATAGGGTTCATCTCCACCTTTTCAGGGCTTCCTTCTAGATTCCTGAATTCATCTGTTCTTATGTCCGAGGCTCTTACCCAAATGCTATCGAAATGCTCGGCTATTTTTTCGACTCCTCTTCTGATTAGCTCAGAATAATCGTCTATCTTGTCTTCTTCAAGGAACTTTAAAGGATGCTTCCCTGATTCTGCTATAATCCCTTCTAACCTTAACAAACCCACAGCTGTGCACTTGGATTCTGCAGCTCTTTCTGCAAAATCGGGCAGGTCTACTATCACTTTTATTTTAGTCTTGGTGTTTGCGTTTTCTACAGCAAGAATTTCTTTTTTCTCTTCTTCTCCTACTGCCCCTTCGTATACTTTTCCAGCAGCCCCGTCCACAGTTACTAATTGCCCTTCTTTTAACAAGCTAGTAGCTTCTTTTGTTCCCACCACACATGGTATACCCATTTCCCTGCTTACAATGGCAGCGTGGCTTGTTGCTCCGCCTTCATCTGTAATAATAGCATCAGACCTCTGCATTGTAACAACCATGTCCGGATTAGTCATTTCTGTGACAAGTATATCTCCCTTCTTAACTCTGGGGAGGTCTTCCATGGTTTTTACCAGCTTGACCTTTCCTGAAGCAATTCCTGGGCTTGCCGCTAGCCCGCTCAACAGTATTTTTCCTTTAATTTCCGCAGCCTTCTTTTTAATTTTTCCTAGGGTAGTTATTGGCCTGCTTTGCACAATATAAAGCTGCCCATCTTCGATAGCAAATTCAACATCTTGTGGTGTTCCATAGTGTTTTTCTATCTTTAAACCCGTATTTGCTATTTCTTTTATCTGCCCCTCAGTTAAAACCTGCTGCACGCTTCTCTCTTCTGTAAGTTTTACTCCTTCTGTTTCTCCTGCGCCGCTTCTTACAATTGCTTTTTTCTTATCTGCTATTACCTTTTCCAAGATTTCTAAGTCAGAATTTACCTTGTAACTATCAGGATTTATCTGCCCAGAAACAATCCCTTCCCCCAAGCCAAAAACTGCTTCAATAATCATACTGTCATCATCTTGCATAGGATTCTTGGTAAACATAACCCCTGATTTATCCGAATTAATCATTTTTTGGACAACAACTGCCAATAACGCCTTGGAATTTTTGAATCCCTGCTTATTCCTGTAATAAATTGCTCTGGGAGTGTACAAGGACGAGAAACATTTCTTGATTGCTGATAACAACTGCGAATTACCCTTTACATTAAGAAAAGTTTCCTGCTGACCTGCAAAGCTGGCTTCAGCCAGGTCTTCAGTTGTGGCAGAGCTTCTTATAGCCACAAATACTGGCTCTTTTGCAACTCTTAAAATACCAAGGGCATCTTTTGAAATATGCGGATCCCTTTTATCTGTGCCAAGAATCTCATAAGCTTCTAGAATCTCCTTCTCCATGTCTTCTGGAAATTCTTGGCTTTCTATGAGCCCCCTTATTTTTTTGCTACTTTCGTTGAGCTTGGCAGTATCATCAACATCGGTATGTTCAACAATGCTTCTTATCTGCTCGGATACCTCTTCAATGAATTTTTCAAAAGTTTGGGCACTTATAATAAAGGCAGGAGGTACTGGGAACTTTGCTGTGTACATTTCTGCCAAAGAAGCGCCTTTTCCTCCAGCTATTGAAACATCTTCTTTAGAGAGTTCGAACATCCATTTGGCATATCCCAATTCTTGCTCTCCCTCTGTTTTCTTCCTCTTGCTTTCAGCTATTCCCCCTTTTATATATACCATTATAATAACAGAAATAAAGATTATTTAAAGTTTTAGTTAGATTTCTTTTTTACTTACTTTTTTTCTTCCAAAGAAACTTTTGTGGCACATGCGAGTTTAGGCCCCACTTTTCTAAAAGCATTTCTTATTATCGGCAGGAATTTTTTATCTGAGACTGCAACCAGGAAAATATCTTCTCCTTCTTTGACAAGCGCAGCTCTTCCTATTGAACTCCCAAAGGACTGCTGCATACCCTGATTGACTCTCTCTCCTTTGCTTCCTCCGCTGAACATTCTGTTTTCTCTTAGAATATGATGCGGATACCTTCTTACAGCAAAGTAATAGTTTGTTACAGAATTGTTATCTAGCTCTTTAAGTATGCCCTGCCTGCAGGCTTCAATAGCATTATCTCTTAGCTGAATCTCTCTCTTGCAGATGAGTCTTAAAATCAATTTAAGCTGGCCTTTCTGGTACCCATTTACATTTCCCATCATGCACTTAACAATTTTATTGTGAGGTACAGTTTTGATATAAGCCTTGCTTTTAACTTTGCTGGTTCTGGTATAGGGCCTTGCATATCGTTTTGAATAAGCTCGTGCGTTTCTTAATCCCATTTTATTTTACCTCCGCTTCTGTTGTTATTGCCTGCCCAGGAAGTCCTTTTTCAAAAATCGCTCTTACTAGCCCATTGTTCCCATGCGCAGAAGCTATTTTTCCTTTGATTATTTTTCCAGCAGGACTTTTCCATTCCACTTCCTTGCCAACAAACTTTTCAGCTTCTTCTCTTTTTTTTGCTCCAACATCTAGGATGAAGTGCCTAGGCTTGTAAGACTTTCTTCCTCTTCTGAATTGGATAACTTCAGCTTTCATATTAATCAATAAAAGTTTAATAGGATGTAAAGAAAAAAAGGGTTTTTAAAGCTTTAGTCTTTATTTACTATCTGTCTTTTCTTGTGGATTTTTATCCATTTAACCCATTCTTCTGTTCCAAATTTTTTCCTTATTGAGAGCAGGCCAATATATGGCAGCACACTTTTCTTGCCATTTTTCGGGTCATACCAGCTAAGAAATATTTTACATGGAAATTCCTGGCATTGGCCGCAATGCTCTACTTTATGTTCAACAGAGCATTTCCAAATCGGGCAGACTTTTATGTCTTGGTATTCTTTAGGATGTTCTGATTTTATGCATCCTATAGGACTTCCTTCTGATTCCACGCATCCTGGACAAAGCCCTAGTTTCTTGCCTTCACAAGTTTCTGCATCACACAAGCGCCCGCAAGGAGGGTATTTTATTGAAACCATAATTGCTATATATTTTTAATAGTTTTAAAGCTTTAGTCATGGTTATTTCTGCAGAGATAATAGCCGGCAGGAGGAAAATGGTCTTTTACAGGTATTGGATTCCATTGAACCTCCTTAAAATATCTTTTATGAACTCTCATCATTCTAGGCGGCTTTCCATCAAAAATCGGAAGATAATACTGCATAGGCATAAATAAAGGAGATTGGGCAGCCAGTCTGAGGAGGGCGCCTCTTTCCTTTCTTTTTATCATCTGGAATGGCACGCTGCAAACTATTGTGTCAGGAACTTTTCCCATGCCGAGAAAAAAATACATCTCTTGGGCATCGGAATTATAAACAGTTATCCTTGGATCATCTCTTGTCTTGTCTCTTAACTCTTCGCAAAATTCCCTGTCAGTATCAAAACAATATAATTCTCCCTCTTCTGGCAGCTGTCTTAGTATCGGCAGTGTTATTGCCCCTAATCCAGAGCCCCATTCCACAACCAATTTTCCTTCGATGTTAGAAGCCATTTTGTCTGCAAGAGAAGGCCAGATTTCAAAAGGAGTAGATACTGCCCTTGGATGTCTTAAAAACTGGCGTACAAAAATTCTGTTCATTCTCTGTTCAGAGGTTTAAAATATTATCTCAAGTTGAAATTATCTAAAAGATAATTTCAAATTCACCAAGCTCTTTCCCTAGAATATTAAGTATCTTTTGGTCTATTTTTCCAGCCTTTCCTTTTTGCTGCTGCACTATGTTCTGGAATTCTTCATGGCTTGCATCTTCTATTTTATCGGTAATTTTCTTTATCTTGCCTTCATGAATCATGAATGCTGGATTTGTGAGGAAAAGCTCTGCTTTCTTGCCCGCTTTCGTCACTAGGATAACTTGGCATTTCTGCAAGTTGGCTAACTCGCATCTCTGGCCGTATTCTATTAAATTGTTAATAAGCATGACTGCATTTTTTCTTACCTGTTCAATCTCGTGGGCAGTTGGCTTTTTCTTGCTTTTCAGCCTCTTCTTGGCATCAAGCAACTCTCTTAATATATGGAGATATCGAGGGTCTGTTCTTCCTTTATTCACTAGCTCTTTTTCAAATTCAGCTATAAGCTGAGCTTCTGGCTTGTCCCCAAACAACCCCTTTAGAATCTTAAATATTGTTTCGTAATTCTCTTCTATCGTCCTTTCCTGAGCTCTTTTTTCAATTTGAACTCTTAATTCCTTCAGCCTTTTCATGTAATCTTCCGCATCTTTCAATAGTCTGTCCACATCCTCTCCTTTTACTTCTTTTATTTTTCCGTGTTCATATCCTTTATAATATTTCATTACTATTTCATCAAGTATGTCGATATACTTTTTCTCAAGCATTTTCTCTTTCTCTAAGAAAATTTTCCTCATATCTCCTACAACTTCTTTAGTTGTTGGAGGCGGCAAGCCATATAACATCAATAACGCCTGTGAAGGAGTTATAACCCCCCAGTACAAATCTCCCATTACAATATCCAATAATCTTCTTTTTATGCTTTCTCCAAGCTTGTCCCCCATTGACATAAACATATCAATGGCTTCTGGAGAAGGCTTAATTTTTCCCATTTTCAGCAGCAGTTTCCAAGGCATGAAAGTTCCTCTGTCATAAAGTGGGACACCATCTCGAATCATTGTGAACATTACAGGATGAGCATCTTTTACAGACTCCCAGAACTCCGTAAGAATATAAACTTGAACATTAAGGATATTTTTTACACCAGCCAAATCCTGCGCCTCCATTATATAAGAATAAATAATTGCCCTTAGTTTTTCCTTCAACTCTAGTCTTGGCATTCTCTTTACATCTGTATCATCAATAACAATGAAAACATCAACATCCGATGTTTTTTTGGCATCGCCTCTTACTAAGCTTCCGCAGATAATGTAGCTTGTTACATATTTCTCAAATTTCCTTAATACCAGGCTTTTATGAATCTGTGCAACCCGCAATGCTCCCAATAGTCCCTTGTCATATAATGGAAAGCTCATGCCAATTGCCTCAGAAATGTCATATTTTCCATCGAGGGAGAAATTCCATAAGTCAACAGGAGTTATTAAATTCAGCCAGATTTTTGGCTGCATGTCCTTGCTCTCTTTTATAAGCTCTGCCCGTATCTTGTTTATTTCTTTAAATTTCTCTTCAGGGATTATAAGAAGAATGTGCATTGGCTTGGTTTTCTTTTCTTCTTCTGTCAGCTCGTTTTCCTCATCAAACTTATCAGCTGCCTGCGGAGGAATTATACCGATAGCCAGGGTAAAAGGATATTTTTTAAGTATAAATTTTTTGAAGTTCTCCAATTTTTCCCTTGTTTTCTCCATCTCTTTTTTAGCTTCTTCAGAAATCTCTCCAGGAAGGGTTTTGTCTCTTGGTTTGTACTCCTCCTGTACGTTCATAGTCTTATCAAGTGCCTTCTCAGAACTTTTATTTTCAGCCATAAATAGAGTAAAAAAAGTTACTATTTAAACCTTGTGAAAAATGCCCCTATCTGGCAGTTTCCTGCCAGAGCTGCAGGATTTGAACCTGCTATCGGGAACCAGCACATGGCATTGGTTAATTTTTTCCAGGCGTCCTATAAGCACATGGCTTTTTTTGTTTTTTAGTCTAGGACTATGAATTAAAATGAACTATTCTACTGTCTAATTACGCCTGCACTGTTGGGGATGTTTTGCTTATTTCTTCTATTGACTTTAATGCCTGCTCAATAGCTTTAATCTGTTCGTCATACACTTTCTCTGTGTCTTTCATCTGCTCCTTTGCATTTTCAAAATCAAGAGTTGCCCTTTCAATCTCTATTTCTTTCCTTCTTTGCTCTCTTTTGGTATCTTCTTGAACATCTTCTTTCCAGTTTTCCAGCTCTCTTTTCAGCTTGTCAATTTTCTGCTCTTTATTCTTTACATCTTCTTTTAATTCAGACTTGCTGCTCATTATGTCGAGCTTTTTAGCTGTCAGTCTTTCCACAATGCTGTACCTTGATTGGCTTTCTACCATGTTTTAACAATAACCCCCAACTATTTAAAATTTATTGTACTAAGAAGAATATTATTTTTTTTTCACTAATTCCCCAACAATAACCACATAATTTTTCCCGTATTTCTTTGCGCATTTAGGGCAGGTTGTATACCACATGTACATTTTTCCTACATTATATTTTTTCTGCTTGGCATATTCTTGAAAATCCTTGCACCATTTCCCAGTATCCTTGAAAGGACCCTCATAAACCCTGCTTAAAAATTTCCCGCTTATCTTTACATTCTCAGCATCTGGAATATCCTTGTTAACATCCAAGTAAATGTCCATGTTGAATTTAGAGGTGTGGTCAGAAAGGCATATATTATCGATGCTTTTGGCGCCAGCAGTTTCCATTTTTTTCATTAATTTCCTTATAGTGCTACCAAAATTAACAGGCATATAAAATAAAGTGAAAACTTTTGCTTTTATGAATCTCTTGTTTTTCCAAGTAAGAATATGATGGTCCCAGGGTTTCGGGTCAAATGGTGGACAACACTCTTGTTCCTTTTTCTCTTCTGCTTTTTGATTTTCCTCTTTTTCCATATCCATAAGTTATACAGAAAAACTCTGCTTTTAAACATTCATAATTATTTTAAAGTTAATACAGAATCTAGTATAAAGAAAAATGAAAAAAGCTCTCTATTCGTCTTCCCATAAATAATACTCTCCAGAGTCGACTTTTCCCAGTATTGCTGAAGTGAAAGGTTCGTTATTGCCAAATTTAAGATAAATATCACTCATTACAGTCGTAAGTGCTCCACCGGCTTTTTCGTTTGATTCTGCCCCTCTTGCAGTTATTACATATCTCAGGTCTTTTATGAGCTTGGGCCTTGCAGAAGCCATTAAATGTTTGTGCTGTTCAGGATAAGCGGCCCAAACCTCTTCTCTGCCAATTGTTTCCAATAATCTTCGGTCAACATCTCCGCGTCTAGTAAATCCTTTTACCTCTTCGAGTCTAAGTTCAAGGCCTAATTCATGAGGTTTAGGGTTATCATGCAGGCATGGACCATCCTCTGGTAGCCTTCCCTGAAGATAAGCCTCTATTAACTGCTGGGGAACACTACAGTCAAAAAATGCATATGCCTCTCCTGTTCCTTCAGGTCTATAAATAACCCTTTTTTGTGTATAATTTACCATAGTTTATATAAGCATAACTAATATTTAAACCTTTATATTTGTAACTACTATATAATAACTATCTTATTGACATTTTAATGCGCCAGATAACTGAAGTGCGAGTCAAAAATCTAGTAAAGTAACAAAAAAAGAAAAATTATACAAAACGAAAATAAAAAATAACCTCTTAACCTGCTGCCAATAGATTATTAGAATCTATTTGGCTTAGGCATAGTAGCGAAACATTCTTTGCAGTAAACAGGTTTTCCTTCTGTTGGCTTGAATGGCACTTCGCATTCTTTCTTGCATTTGCTGCATATAGCTTTGTGCATTTCTCTAGGTCCAAAATTCCTTCTTGGTCCTCTAAAATTATCGAATCCCATCTTAATTTAAATCCTCCAATACATTTAGTTAAGTCATTTCTATTAGTTATAAATACCTAAGAAATCGTTTGCGACGCTTACGTATAATTTATATGGTTTTTACCCATTTATAAATGTATATATTTAGAGGGTTTTAGAAAAGCTACGTTCTATAACAAAAAAAGAAAGAAAAAAGAAAAATCTTTAATTTCTCGTGTGAGCAAACAATTCTTTGATTGCTACAACTGCAGCAGCCGGCGCTATAAATGCATTAACCAAAACAAAGAAATTACCTAGTGTATTGCCTACCAAAGGTATCGCTTCAGAAATCTTACCCAATGCTGTGAAAGTTAACATGAAGGCAATTGCTGAAATTAAAAATGGGCCAACTTCTTTATCACTTATGTTCAAGAGACCTACGATAAGTCCAAGAACTAGCAGTATATAAACTGGCCAATCTTGTTCGGCTCCTAGGAGAGCTATCACAACCGCCAAAATAAGGCCAATTATAAAAGCCCACCCACCAAATGTCTTTTTCATTTTTACCTCATTTATTTAAATTATTAAAGATTTTTAAGTATATAAACGTTTTGATTGACCTCGACGATTTTTAGATAAATTACCTTTAAAACTAATACTTATTATTAATGCAATTCCAATAATTACCAAGTACCTTATTAAGTGAATAAGATATAATTTTTTTCAGCATATAGATTTCTACTCTGGCTCTAGAAAATCAGTATAAACTTCTGTTAGGTTATATATCTTAAGAAATTCTTCTTTTTCACCCAAGGAATTGACTGTATGGACGTAAGTAGGGATATTTCTTTTTGATAACTCTGTAGGCAAACTGGACCTGGCACGCTCTTTTGGCATGGTTATTGCGAAAGGACCTTTGAATCTTTTAATTTCTTCTAGAACCTCATCGTTTGTTCCATTGTATCTATAAAGGGTCCAGATTACCTGTTTATACCCTAGCTCTTTGGCTTTTTGGTATTCTGCTGGATAATACACTTGGGGAATTACTCTTTTTTCATATTTTGGAACTTTCTTAGATATTACTTCCAAAGTCTTTGTGTTGTCTCCTTTCGCATCAGTGATTATATAAGCGTCAGGATTCTGATTCATCCAGATAATTAAGCTATCAAGGGTACATACGTCAAATTTTGATTCGCTTACGATTTGAGTGAACTGACTCAAATTGGGTATTTCTTGAATTTCGTAACCAAATAATCCTTTAAAATTACTTTTCCAATCATGCATGCAGACAAGAGAGTTATCAGATGCAAAAATAAGGTCAATTTCGAAATAAACGAATCCTTTTTTAACACTCTCGTTCAGGGCATCTATGCTGTTTGTATAAGTCCTGTTTCCGATTCCACCACCCGCATGAGCCACTCTTTTTGCAACGAAAGAAGAGTCTTCACTTTGAAAAATTAAAAATGCCAAAAATATTAAAATAATTCCTAAGCCTATGATGCCATATTTATTCATATTATTGAATGCCAGAATATCGGCGAATATCTTTAGTTGTTAAGAAGGTATTATTCTCAATTTTTACATATCTGATTTCCTGGTTGACTTTTCCAATTAATAGGCAATATCCGCCAGAATTTATCTTTTTATCGCTTAGAACATTTGCTTTTCCGCATTTTTCAACGAGCATAAACGATTGATTTTCATTTAATTTTAACACTTGGAAATTTAAGCTGGAGTTCTCAGACAAATAAAATTCAAATTTTAATTTGGTTTCTAATTGGTCGTTTAATTCTATAAGAATCGGTATTTTAAAACTCCTTTTATCCAAATTTATCGTCTCATTTTCAGCATCTATATAAATAGACTTATCAATTTTTGGGAAATTCCAGAATTCAGATAGATAAGGCTCCCATCTGCTTAAATTCTTCTGCATATCTATTATCTGCTGATCAGACTCTGCCCTGTTTAGGATATCTCTCCCAAAGCCTATGCTGCCATTATAGCCTATAAAAGGTAAAAGTGTAGCGCCAATATCCAGAGTTGAGGCAGATCTGTTGACTTGAATCCCTTCTGTATTATCAGGTAAGTTTATTATAAACAGATTTCTTCTTGTTCCTCTGGATAATAATTTAGAGGCGGTATTTTCTAAAGCAAGATGGTCTGATACAACTACGATTACAGTATTGTTGCTATATTCCGATTTTCTTAATCTTTCGATAAATTTAGAGATTAAATAGTCTGAACAAGCAACGGAGTTCAGCATGGGATTGGAGCCATCTTGATAAACTATTTTGTCACAACTTTCAGAAGGTCTTCCTTTTGGATGATGTGTATCTAGTGTCAGCAGGAAAATTGCAAATTTATTTTTGGTTTTTGATAATTCAATAAAGTGATTATAACTTAAATCCAATAAAGAATCATCGTATAGACCCCAGCCCTTAAGATAGCTATTGTTAGTTAAGTTAGACAATAATTCATTTTTGCCATAAACCTCATCAAACTTATGCGTCCCAAAAAATTTTCCTTTGCCTGCAAAATCGAGATCAGCACCGCCCATATAAGTTAAGTAATAACCTTCTTTATGCAGCAAATCCCCAAGGCATACAGAGTTCTCCAGATAAGTGTCCATTCCAGACATTGAATTAGCAGGAGAAGGAGTAATCAATGGAAATCCGCACTGACTTTCAACAATCCCCCCAATTGTATAGTGCGAATATCTGTCTTGAGCAAGGTTAGTAAAGGATATGCTGCCTGACTCAATTTTTTCTAGATTCGGAGCGAGATTAGGGAAAAGGGAGTCATTAAAATAAGTTCTTTCTATGCTCTCTGCATAAATGAATACAAGATTCTTTGTTGAGTTTATTTGGGTTATTTTAGGGGATTTATAGAATTTATAAAAATCTCTTTCATCATCCAAGTTTGTTTTTTGAATTTTTTTTAAGGCAAAATCTCCCAAACTTGCAGCTACTGGATTTAAAATTAAAGACAGAAGGAGGAATATAAAAACAAGGTAAATATAATTGATTTTGTAATTTATCTTAGGAGTATCTTTTCTAATAAATAACCATGCAGAAAAACCGATTCCTAATAATAAAAATAATAAAGAAACTGCGATTAATGTCTTATATTCTGAAAAAGCCGCTCCAGACAGCCCAAAAAACAAAAAATAAATCACAGAATTGTCTACCCCTTCTCCAGTAAAGTAATCTGCTATAAAACAAAATATATAAAATAAAATTGAAATAAAAACTCCGCAACTGAATAAAAATTTTTTAAATTTAGAAGTCTTTGTATACAAATAGATAACAATTGCAACGAATAATAAAGCAATTGATATTGAAAGTGTAAAGCCCATTTTTAAAAAGAATAATCATTTTTGTATATAAATACTTATTCTTCATCTTCAGCTACGCCAACAACATCCGTAATCTTATTTCTACTGATTTTAACTTTCAGCTCATTGATAAAATTATAAAAAACTTCTAATATGATAGGCAAGGTCAGAATGCCTGTAAGTTTTTGATTATCTATAATAGGTATCTGATTAAATTTCCGGTCAAGCATGATTACAAGCGCTTCATTAATCGAATTACCGGAATTAAGACTAACTATATGCGGAGACATAATAGTATTCGCATTCATTTTATCCCAAGAAAGATCCTTTCTAAGCGCATTTACAACATCTTTACTGCTAATAATTCCTATTGGAGAATTTTCTTTCATCACTAAAGCATAATCTACATCTCGTTGCCTCATTGATTTAATTAGCACATCTAAGGTCATTAGATGACCCGCCATATGGACTTCATGTAATTTAAGGAGGGGACCTATTGAAGGAGGATTATCTATTTGTAAACAAAATTTACGAAATCCTGCTAAAAGCTCAACATAACCGATTATGCCCAAAAACCTTTTTTTATCGGATACAACCAAACAAGCCGGTTTGTTTTTTATCATAATCTTGCATAAATCCTCTAACAAGCCTGACTCGCTTACATTTACATAATTTTTCGTTAATACCTCCTTAATCCTTTTCTTCTCCATATCAGCCAATTTTGGGCTATCCAGCTTGTTTAGAAGATCCCTTTTGGAAACAATGCCTTCAATTTTTGTTTCATCTCCAATGACGATTGCATCAACATTATTCGCTGCAAAAGCATCAATTAATTCAGCTAAACTATTATCTGGTAAAAGCTTAAGCGGAAGAGAGTTCATTAAAGACCCAGAATTGAGTTCTCCAATCAGGGCTAATTCTCTAGAAAATTCTTTTGCACCTTCTATATTCCGTAATCTTTTTGTAAGTTCCATCTCTTTTTTTAATTATTTTCTTTGGTGATATTTTTCTATTTTAATTTTTATATGGGCCCGCGAGGAGTTGAACCTCGGAATGCTCGGTGTAAACGAGACAGTTATACCGCTAGCTTACGGGCCCTGATAAAAAAGGATGTAAAGATAACTTTTTAAACTCTTCTCCCCCTATAAAATAAATAAAATGAAAATCTTAAGGGCGATTTTGGTTGGAATCTTGCTTTGGGTTTTGATTTTTGTTGAGATATCTGTTGTTCAGATTGGGCTTCAGATTACAGGGATTGTTGGCTACATCATACACTACATCTTATTGGTACCTATGGGGATTTTGTGCGCATGGATCTACTACAGAAGCAAGGACAAAACCAACGGATTTCTCGTTGGCTTAGTGATGCTAGTTACAGGAATTATCCTTGACTTAGTTATAACAATACCTTTATTTATGAAATGGGATTACCTAGGATTTTATTCTGACCCATTTTTATGGGTTGGTTTCTTAGTAGCCCTAGTAGTTGTAGGAACTTATGACCTAGCAAGAAAAAGATAAATATTTCTTTTTATTTTTTCTGTTCTTTTTGTTACATTATAAAATCTAGAAATCTCCCTATTGCCCTGCCTTTGCTTCCAATATCTTCTTCATGGGGTGCAGTATAATTCCTGCTCCTTTGAGCCGATATAGTTCTATAATCTGCTCTAGAAACTTCTACTCTCTGCACTTCTTGATGCTTTCTTGCTAAAGAATAATCCTCGCTCATGAGAAGTATTATCCTCTTTTATATTTAAAACTTTCTTTTTGTTATAACTATTAAGTAACTACCAGAGATTGAATAAACACCTTCAGAATTCTTACAATAACCTTTAAAAATCTCCCTTCTCTCTCCTTATAAAGCGAAGGTAGTTCAGTGGTTAGAACGTCTCGTTGCCAACGAGATAACCCGGGTTCGAATCCCGGTCTCCGCATTAGTGCCTATCAATTACCTTTCTTGGAAGTCCAGTAGGCGCCAGGCATATTTCTAAGGTTCTATCCTTCTTAGCCCTTGATTGTGCAAGTTCAACTACAGATGTCATGCCCATTGCTAAACCTACTGGGATACTAAAAATCTGCAAAGGCAAACTTGTTATTGCCGCAGAAGTCCATGCAACCGCTTCGCTAAGTGGACCATTATATTCTGCAGGAAACATCATATATCTAAATGCTGCAATTGTACCACCAGCAGTTAAAACAGGCCCCCCATAAAAATTAGCATAGCATCTCGCCCGATAAGCCCTTTCGCTTATGTTCTTTCCAATTGCTTTTATTTTCTCGTATTTTGTTTGTTCTATCATTTTTCCTTCATATAATTTAATTTGTTAATAAAAACTAGGATATTAAAATAGTTAAATCTTTTTAGTTTTATTTTTGACAAAATGATAAAATTTAAATAGTATATCTCATATTGTAAATAATAATGCCTAAAAAGAAAAATATAACAGATTTGAAAGATAAGAAGATACTTGCAGAGTTAGATAGTAATTCAAGGCAGACTGATTCAGAAATAGCCAAGAAAGTAGGTTTAAGCAAGCAAGTTGTAAATTATAGGATTCAAAATTTAATTAACAATGGAATTATCTCTAATTTTTACACCGTAGTTGATATTAGTAAACTTGGTTTGGATTTTTACTATGTTTTTATTCAGCTTTCCAACATAAATAAAGAACAGGAGAAAAAGCTTGCAGAACAAATTGAAAACTTAGATTATGTTGGGTGGCTAGTTAGCGGAGTTGGAAGGTGGGATTTTGTTGTTGGAATTAATGCAGATTCTATATTCAATTTTGAAAAATGTCTAAGCCAGCTAACTAATCTTTGCGGGGAACATCTGCACGAATATATTTTCACTACCTTAGTAAGTGCTGAGCATTTAAAATACAAATTTCTACCATCAAAAAATATCTCCTTTGGAGTCAAGCAAGGGGAAAAAAAAGAGGTAATCAACTTAAGCGAAGATGACAAGAAAATTCTTAAAGCTATCTCACAAAATGCGCGCCTCCCTGTAACTGAAATATCCAAAAAAGCAAATCTTCCGATTCATACTATTAGCTACCATCTTAAAAGCCTTGTTAAATCCAGAATTATCGAAGGCTTTAAACCAAAGATAAATATAAACAAACTGGGTTACGAATGGCATTTATTGTTAATTCAGCTGCAAGGTGCTTCAGACAAGAGAAAAAAAGAGTTTTTAGAATTTTGCAGATATCATAAAAATATTTACTATGTTACAAATACCATTGGCCTCTACAACGTAATGCTGGATATTCATGTGAGTAACATGCAGGAATTTAAAGAGGTTCTTTTGGACATAAAAGAAAAATTCTCAGATATTGTAAAATTATACGAGTCAATTATTATTTTTGAAGAGCATAAAATAGATTATCTGCCGAATAGTTTAATCTAGAATTTAACAGTTCCTACACTCGCCCACACAATTAAACCTTATGTCTTGTCCACATTTTATTTCTGTTTCAATCTCAAAATAGCTTTTTTGCCCAGCAATTATGTTGCCAATTTTCTTGCTTGCTTGAATGCTGTTTTCAGCAAAAGGGTACACAGAAGGCTTGCAGTTTATATTGACTTCTTCTGCTGCTTCATCCCCCAGGTTTTCAGCATTCCCCCTAATTATAGAAAAGCAAGCGCCATTTTCAGTCTTAAAACTTTGGGAATCTACAGAGACAGTTATAATGGGCTTATTCGTTAAAGTCAAACCAGGCCTTAATGAAGCAAGCCCGCCTTGTTCTTTGGCAGGAGGCACATTAATCACATAGATAAAATACCCTATGACAACGAGTGAAAAGACTACAAACAAGAGTTCCAGTAATTTTTTTGATTTTTTTGTCATCTTATTGTCCAGGAGGATTATTTAACTGAAAATATTTCCTGCATATAAATTTATTTATTTTGGAAGATATATATGTCAAAAATATACTTACCACTATTATCAAGAAAATTGCTGCAGGCCTGTTAAGATTATAGACCTTCCATGTTCCGACAAATATCATGATAAAAGACTCGTGGAATAAAAATAGAGGAAGGGTATTTTTCCCTATAAAATTAAGTATTTTTGCAATAAAATTAAAGTTTACGAAATAAAAGCAATAGAATATAATAAAGGGGATAACGAATATATAACCATAGGCGAACATCAGCAAAGATGAGAAAAGAAAGATATTTTTCTTGTTATGTGCAAAAAGGATTCCAAAGCAGAACTCCCCCAAAAAGAAAAGTGGGTTAAACGAGACCAATCCTCCTTCGTGAAATCTAGTTAATAATGTTGCGGCAAATATCAGGCTAATAGAATAACTGTATCTTTTTATCAGCTTGTTTAGATAAGGAAATGCCAGATAAAATACCATTAGAGGGACTAAAAACCAAGCGGGGCTAATTATCCCAAATATAGCCTCTCTGCTGGCAAAATCTAAAAACGCAAAGTGCAGTAAAAGATTTTTCAAAAGATTCCCAGAATATACCTGTTCTCCGAAGAGTAAAACAACAGCTATAAGGGCGAGATAATACAAAGAGGCTATTTTAACGTACCTCTTCAAAAACCATTTAATAGAAAATTTTTCCAGTGTTGGATAGTTATTTGCAAGCAAAAATCCGCTTATGATGAAAAATAAAGAAATTCCAACAAGCCCTAAATATCTTAGTTTATCGTTAGGAATAAATTGATAGGTAAAGTGGAATATTATAACTAGCGCTATAGCAAGGACTCTTAGAAAGTCAATTGAAGCAAGTCTTTTATCACCCATTTTATATATTCGTAATTAGTAAAAATAACTATTTAAAACTAATGAAAAATGCTTTTTAGAAAGATTTTACTCATTTGTAAGAGTGCCCTATATTCGAATTAGTCATAAAACTCTAAAATCTTTTATACCTTTTATTCTGCATTTATTTCCAGAATGTCTAGAATAGCCTGCCTTTTTATAACTAATTTTCCATCTGGGAAGAAATCTCTCAAAGCCCCATCTAAAGAATGGCTTTCTGGATTTTGCGCAGCATGCGCTTCTCTTACAATCCTAATTTGGTCTACTTCTTCTCCAGAAGAATCCTTAAAATCTTGAAGAGTCACTGTTTTATTCCCGTCTCTTTTTGCTAAATAATTTCTTGCTAATTCTTTTGCGTAAGCCACTGCTCTTTTTAATGCTTCATAAGAAGAATTTTCTTGAATCTGCAATCTTTCTTCGCTAACTCCATCTTCATCAATCGTCCCAAGCCCAGATGTAATCCCGTGTTCTACCTTAAAAACAGCTAGGTAATCCATTTTTATTCGTAATCTCCCATGTTTGGGGGCATTCCACCCATACCACCCTGGGGCATTGCTGGGGCAGAAGACTTTCCAGATGCTAAAACATCATCTATTCTTAAAATCATCATAGCTACCTCGCTTGCAGAATGTATTGCCTGAGTTTTTATCTTTAATGGCTCTATTATCCCTTCTCTTAAAACATCCTGCACTTTTCCTGTAAAGATATTAATTCCTGCATATTTCTGGTTTTCATGTGCTGCTTTTAATTCAGTTAGAGTGTCTATTGGGTCGAGTCCCGCATTTTCAGCTAAGGTTATAGGTATAAACTCCAACGCAGCCGCAAATTCATCAACAGCCAGCTGCTCTCTCCCGCCCAGGCTCTTGGCGTACTCTCTTAATCTTTTGGAAAGCTCAATTTCAGTTGCTCCTGCTCCTGCAACAATTTTTCCATCCTTTAATGCAGAAGCTACATCCCCTAATCCATCCTTAATAGCTCTCTCCATCTCATCCAAGACATGCTCTGTACCCCCATGGATTAGAATAGTAAGCGCTTTTGGATTTTTGCATCCTTTAACGTAAGTAAAAATATCTTCTCCTTTCTTAACCTCTTCAACTTCTTCTGCATTTCCCAGTTGTTCAGGGGTAAGCTCATTTAAATTGCTGACAATTCTTGCCTGAGTAGCCCTAGCCAATTTCTCCATGTCTGTTTTGGCTACTCTTCTGACCGCGTAAATTCCAGATTTAGCCAGATAGTACTGGGCAATATCGTCAATGCCTTTCTGGCAGATAACAACGTTTGCCCCAGAGTTCTTTATTTTTTCAGTCATTCCTTTCAGAATATGATCTTCCTGGTCGACGAACTGCTGCAACTGGTCTGGGCTGCTTATTGAGATTCTAGTCTCAGTTTCAGGCCCTTTAATCTCCAAAGCACAGTCAAGCAGGGCAATTTTAGCCTTGCTGACTTTCTGCGGCATGTCAATAGAAACTCTCTCTTTGTCTAGGACTATGCCCCTTATTAGCTCTGTATCTTCTAATCCAGAACCCTTGTTTTTTTCTATTTTTATATTAGTCAAATCCACCTTTCCATTCTCTGCAACCTGCTTTACTGCCCTTACAATAATCTCTGAAAACTTTTCCTTGACTGTTTCAGCTCCTTTTCCAGTCATTGCAGTCAGGGCTATATGCATAAGAACATCTTCTTGGTCGGGAGTTATAGATATTGCTAATTCTTTTAGTATCTCCTGAGCTTTTTCAGCAGCCAGTCTATATCCTTTGGTGATGACAGTAGGATGAATCTTATTATCTAGAAGTTTTTCAGCATTTTCAAGAAGTTTTCCAGCTAGCATTACCGCAGTTGTTGTGCCATCCCCAACCTCATCTTCCTGCGTCTTTGCAATTTCAACCATCATCCTAGCTGCAGGATGTTCTATCTCCATTTCTTCAAGAATTGTAACTCCATCGTTTGTAACAGTAATGTCCCCTGTAGCACTCACCAACATTTTATCCATGCCTTTTGGCCCTAAAGTAGTTTTGACAGCGTCTGCAACTAATCGTGCAGCCATGATATTATTTCTTTGAGCATCTTTTCCAATCATTCTTTGCACATTTTCCGGAAGTATGAATATAGGTTGTCTTTCTGGCATTTTTCAAATTAAGTATCTTTTTTGTTTATATAGGATTTGAAAAATGACATTGCCATTTTTCAAACAATTAGTTTTACAGAAACTTTTGTTTGTCTATATTTTTAAAGATTATTGTAATGGAGAATAACTAAACTAATTTTTATTCGTGATAATCTACTACTTTTTCTTTATAACTGTTAACTGCTTCTTCAATGCATTTAACATCGTTAAATTCCCCAGAGCCAAATCCAAGCTCTTTAGTATTTCTGGCAATATAATGGACAGCAGTTTGGAGGTTTTCAAACATCTCTGCATCGTGATTTCTTAAAACCGGCCTCGCCACTAACAATCTCTCATGATCCTTAGGAAATTCGTTTCTCAGCACAGCCATTTTAGCAAGGCCGCGCATAGAAGAGTGTACTGTAGAGATATAAAATCTAGAATAGGCTCTTTGCATGGCTTCCCGATTAAACCTTATGCCCCTTCCTCCACAAATCCCTGTTTGAGAAGCTTCTTCGCGTTTGTAGTGCTCCATAAGAGTGTTCCATAATCCTGGATCTGCATTTCTTCCTGGAGAAGTAATAAACTGGGCAACGCTGTATAAAGGATCAGCTTCAACCAGGCCCAAGTCAACAATTTTTATATTATGTTCATTCCATTCCTCTCCAGAAGGTCCTACTATGTTCTGCCTCCTTAAATCTCCATGAACTGGTTGTTTTCCATTCTCTCCGTACATTCTTTCAAAAACCTTATACTTCTCGCCAAATTGTCTTATTCTTTCAGGGTCTTCTTCTAAATGCCTGGCAGCCAGAAAATCCGTAAAGTATCTTATGGCCCTTTCTGCTGTAGGTCTTTTTTCGCTAACCCATCTCCTGATATCTTGCTGCTGATAGATTACACTGGCTTGTTGGTAAGCCCATGCATTGAATTTTGCGATATTACTTAAGATTGTTTCTTCTAGAGGGCAAGAATCATCAGGCTCCGGGGCAGGGCTGGCAAGTTTATCTTCAGAAGTTAATCTTCCCCCATGCTCAAGGATAAGAAACCCATCTAATTCAGAAAACGTGAATGCCCTTGGAACAACGCCACTTCCTTCCATAATCTGATATAGCCTATGTTCCATTTTAAGAGGCATAGGAGCTCTTTCGCCATCTTCAGGCGCGCCAAAAAGTTTAACAAAGAAATCTACTTGCCTTTCTGCAGGGTCAGAACCTCGAAAGTAGGAGACTCTACCATCATAAAACCTTCCTACTCTCCATCCGGTTCTTTTTACATCCAGATTCACATTTTGTATGTCAATAGCTTCATCTGTGTTAGTAAGAGCCTGCACGATACTTGGGAGATACAAAGTTACTTGTGACAAAATAGGTTCCATGCTAGAAAGTCTTCTTTCTTCTGTCCTGCTTGCTTGAGTTCCTAACCTTTCAGTTTGATCTGTCATTTTCTCGCAAATAAATTATTATTTTTAAATTTTGATATATAGCAGTTTCCAGCTCTTTAAACTTAATTGCAAGTTTAGCTACTGTGCTGTCTCTTTCCTGGGCAAGCTTATCGCACTGACTGCTGACTTCCTTGCCCCTCTTTGCACATAAAATAGCCTTTGTCTTGTCGTTGCTGTTAACTACTTCAATAGACCCCTTATAACAATCGAATATCTTTAAGAAGACTTCATGCAACTCCTGAACTTTTTCTTTTTTTGTGTTTGATTTATAGACTAAACATGAAAGCTCTTTTACAATGTCTCCTATATGCTCCAGGTTCTGCGCAAACCACCAGTTATTAAAAAAAGTAAACGAGTCTTTCTTAAGGGCATTTAATATAGAGGGGTTGTTTGTCCCTTTAAAGAACAAGCGAGAGATTAACATATAAAATCGGGTAGTATCCCTATCAGTATTTGATATTTCCTCGTATTCAGATTTTTTTATGCCGCCCGTTTGAAATGAAGAAGCGAGCATCTCAAAACACTCAGTTAGATTATTATCCATTCTTTTAATAAAATTGTCTATTTTTGCTTCACTTATATCAAAAAAATCTTTTGAGACTACTCCTTTGTCTCCATCATCAATAACCTCAAAACCCAATAGTGAACTTATGAAATCTTTTACTTCCTTCTTCTTTTCTCTGTCTTTTATTGGAGTAAAGATTATAGAAGTGTATCCATTAATGTACGCGGCTATAACTTCTTTCCTAATTTTAGGCATATCGTCTTCCATACTTATTTCTTTAATTTTTTCATCTGGAAACTTTTTTATCCTGGACCATAGGACAATCTCCCCGCCAGAATTCTCTTCAAGAAAGACGTTGTCTCCTTTTTTTAAGCCGGCCTTGTCTATCCAGTCCTTAGGTAAGGCAATAGCATAGCTTGAATTGCCCAGCTTTATTAATTTTCTTTGATTCATCTTAACTCAGACTTTTAATTAAGTTTGTGCTTTCTCTTTCCCCTAGGCTGAAAATAATAGAAAATGGGGTTTAAAAAGGGTTATTGTTTTCTAATATATATTTTATAGAATATATATCGGTATATATTGTGTATATTTGCTTTTAAAGTTTATGAATTTCTCCTCTATATCTGACTTATTTCTCTTGCGAATATAAAGATATATACTGTATATACCATATATCGAGCAGTTATAAGTAGGTATATATCGTATCCTTTTTACAGCGAGGTCTGGCTCAGCCATCTGAAGAGAGGTGGGGCATACATCCTCGCTGTTTATATTCACTCTCTCTAAATTAAGTGATAAGGGAAAATGCAAACCACAAAAACTGGCATAATTGCCGGGGAAATTATGGACAAAAACTTCCCGATTATTGATTCTTCTCTACCACTTCTGAAGTGCGTTAAAAAACTAGACAAAGACAAAGAAGCCTGCCTTATAGTTAAAAACGGATATTTCTCAGGGGTGTTGGCGCATGACGAAATCCTTAGGGGGCTTATGTACGGCAAGGATAAAGAGGTACTTATCGAAAAGATGAAGATTAACAAAAATTATATAGTCGTCAGCCCAGATTCTGATCTTGTTAAAACTCTCCATTTGATGGAAGAGAACAAGGCCGATTTTGCAGTTGTAAAGAGGGACCAAAATTTTCTTGGTTTGATAACCAAAAAAGAAATTGCAGAGGTTGCGCCTTTATTAGTTGAAGATTTTAAAATTTAGTTATAAAGCTTTCTATTTTAACAATGCTTATATAGCTCTTAGCTTATAGTATCTTATGGGGGGTTTAAGAAAATTCTTTGCAGTAGCTGGCTTGTGCTTATTGCTTAATGGTTGTGCTGAAGAAAAAAAGCCAGTTAGCCCAATCCGGCAGTATCAGAATCCACCAATTCAGCAGCCTCAAAAACAAACTCCAGTTCAACCTGAAAAAAAAGAAGTAGCTTATTCTAGTGAAACAAGCAAGCTAGTTGGAGAAGTTGTAAAATTAAGCGAAGAACTTCATTTGGACAAAGGCATTGTTAAGCTTGGAAGAAATCCCAAAGGGCATAGCATGTACTTATCTATAGATGTAAGAAAAAAGGCGGAAGCGCTAGACCTCGCTGCATATTCAGGCTCAAATCCAAGTCTTGAAAAAGAGCTCGAAGAGCTTTTATCTAAGGGCAAATACTCTTCTGCATTAACTCTATTGGATGGAAGTGGCTTTATGAAAACTGAATTCTACGACTCTCAACTCAACGGTTTTGTTCCAGACTCTACAGATTTTATAATGCTAGAAAGCGAGGAAGGAAAGAGGGTAATCATCTCTCCCGAATTAAAAGATCCAGAATATAATGAAGGATATAAAGATGCCTTGAGCCTAGCAAAAAATTATTTACAGTCTCTATTGAGCGAACAAGCCGGCAAACAATGAATTGTATCTTTCTAACTCAAAAGTTAATCTCATTTATCTATAGATTTATAAACCTTGATGCCTTTACAACACAATGAAGATTGGAGTAAAGGCAGGGGATATAATGACCAGGAACTTTATTTCAGTTCCTCCAGATACTTCTATTTTAGATTGTGCTAAAAAAATGGTTAAGAAGAGAGTGGGCTCTTTAATCCTTGAGGAGAACAATCAGTTAAAAGGAATCCTCACCGAAGGAGATATAATATGGGCCATGACAAAAAAATCAAAAAAAGAGTTGAGAAATATAAAAGCCTCTGAAATCGCCCCCAAGAAACTTGTGACAATAAAACCATCCGCAGACCTTTATCAGGCCTTGCAGACAATGAGAAAAACAAAATATAGATGGCTGCCAGTTACAGTCAATAAGAACATCATAGGTTTTTTAACTTTAAAAGATATACTTAGGATTGAGCCCGGCTTATTCGAATTCGCTTCAGAGATAATGCAAATAAAAGAGGAAAGTGAAAAGCTGAGAAGAAGGAACGCTGGAGAAAGCTTCAGGGAAGGCCCCTGCGAAGAATGCGGCAACTTTAATTTGCTCTATAAAGTAGATAACCGGATGATATGTGAAGAGTGCAGAGAAGCAATGTAAATTACAGATTTTTCTAATTCTCTTTATTTAGTCGCTGTTAAACCTTTTTATCATATAAAGAATAGTAAGGGAGGGTATTTATAGCCACTAAAGAGTAGTTATATATAGAAACATTTATAAGCTAATGCCTTTAACTAAAAGGTATGCAAACAGTAGATGGAGTAATGAGGCAAGAAAGTCCACCAAAGGCAAAACTTCAGATTTTAGAGAAGCTGGCCCAGGAAAGAAGAGAATCTGATCCTGAATTAGCCATGGTGGTGTCAAAAGAAGTACCTTATGTAGAAGGTGTTAAACCAGATGAAGTACTTAGGAGACATTTGCTCCCAGGGATAAGTTCTGCTTATAGAAGATTACTAAGGACTAATGGTGCAGAATTAAATCCTAGACTTGTTAAAGATGGTCACGTTTATGTATTCAGAGGCGATTATCCTGGTTTGGAACAGAAAGGGATTTTTTCATTTGCATATCATAGATGGAACGTAAATTTAGACCAGATGCTTGAATTGTTAAAAG
>CAZYZS010000016.1:0-25426 GCA_964651965.1 Candidatus Woesearchaeota archaeon
AGAAGAGAAAAAAGAGGCGCCAAAAGAAACTAAGAAAGAAGATAAGAAAAAATGAGGAATGAAAAACATTATAAATAATAAAGAATTTCATTATTCATGGAAGATAAAAAAGAGGCAAGGAGATTGATGAAATTTGCCAGAAGAATACTGGATAATAGCAGCTTAAAAAAACTGAAAAAAATAGAGGGAGAGGACAGAATCAGTGCAATAAAGTATGCTATGAAAGCTAGGCTGGAAAGGGAGCACGACTATTTAAAAAAGGATGTTAAAAAAATGGAAAAAGCTGGAAAAGAGGTTTTTTTTCTTGAAACAAAATTGGACCTGCTTAATTCAAAGATAAAGCTCTTTAACGCTGCTCTCCATAAGAGCGACTTTATAAACATGGCAAACTTGTTCAAGCAGATACAAAAGGAGGCAGAAGATGTTTAATCCTTTCAAGAGAAAAAAGAAAGAGGGGGAAGAGAAGCCAGAAGAAAAAACAGAAGAAAAACCCCTCGTACAGGCATCTAATCCTGCAGACGTTGTAGCTTTAACCAAGCTGCAGACTGAAGTGGATAGGATGAAGGCGAGCATAGAAGGATTTACAGAGGTAAGGCAGAGCTTCACAGAAAGGTTTTCTAGAGTGAGTGAGCAGATTGGAGAATTAAGAAGCATGATTCTTGAGAGGGACAAAAGCATACAGGAAATTGAACTTAAGGCGATAAAAGCCTACGATTTAGTAGACTCGGTAAAGCCAGAGAAAATAATGACAATGGTGCAGAAACAGGAAGCGAAGGCAGAAGCACTAAAAGCAAATTTAGAGGGTAACGAATCTATTATGGAGAGGCTAATGGAAGAATTAAAAACTGTCAAGAGAAAAATAGAGTTCTTTAGGGGAGTGGAAGAGATTATCAAATTAAGCGAGGAAGTAAAGCAAGAACTTATTGAAATAAAAAAAGTAGAATCGAAGATTTCGATAAACACAGATAAAGTGGAGACTATTTATGCTGAAATAAGGAAGAAATACCAGTTTATTGATGAGGTAGAATCTAAGTTGAATGAGATGAAGGTGAGCATAGACCAAAACACTAAAGATGCTGGATTCTTAAAAGATAGAATCGGAGGATTAGCTTCAAAAGATGAGCTGGAAAGACTGGTAGCTAAGGTCCAGAGGTATATTGATGCTTTGAAAGAGCTCCAGAAAAAATCTTCTTTGACTAAAGACCTAGAGGAGATAAAAACCATTGTTGACGGATTGAAATAAATTAAAGAGGATTAAAATGAAAAAAGAAACTTTTATTTTTGTGTTCTTGCCTTTAATGCTTTTCGTTATTTTGGAAAGTGTCAGCGCAGAACTTATCATCAGCGGATTAGAAGGAGTTTATAATATAGGAGATAACGTCAATGTGAATGTTTCTATTCAGAAGCAGAAAAACACAGCAGATTATTTAGAGACTTATTTGGATTGCGGAGATAGACTTCTGGTGCATAAGAAATATTATCCTATAGAGGAGAACAAAAAAAAGGATGTAACAATAGAGTTCCCCGCTTCTTTAAAGGGCAACTGCAGCATCGAGGCTATTTTTGACGGAGAAAGCAAAGACAGTCAGGAATTTGAAATCAGCGAGGTCATAGAGCTTGACTATACATTGAATAACAAAATTTTCTTTCCGGCTGAAAAACTTTCTATAAACGGCAGTGCAAAAAAGAAAAATGGAGAAAAATTAAAGGGTTTTGTAAGAATCTCCTTTGGCACAGAGAATAAAACTATAGATGTTAACAATGGCAATTTTTCTTTTGAGTTTGAGATAAAAAAAGATGTTGCACCTGGCAAATATACACTTGCAGTGGAAGCATTTGAGAAAAATGCGCAGGAGGAAATTATTAATTACGGCAAGAAAACAGAAGAAATTGAAATAAAAGGAAAGCCGACTTCCATAAAAATAGATGGCCCGGAGTCAGTAAAGCCTCCCTTGGATTTTTCAGCTAAGATTTCCCTTTTAGACCAAGCAGGGGGATTTATTGATAATGAGAGCATAATAGTTAAGTTAGCTGACGCGGAGAATATGGTCTATGAAGGAGAGGTTAAGAGTGGGAGAAACTTCTCTTATTATTTTTTGGATAATTCTTCAAGGGGTTTTTGGAGAATTCGTACCTACTATGGCAGTATTTTTTCTGAGAAGCCGATACTTATAGAAGACAACAAGAAAATAATAGTAGACATCTTCAATAATGAAACCGGAAGTTACCTTATAATTAAGAACATTGGAAATATGGAGTATAATGGGACTGTTCTCTTTTCAGCGAGTTCAGACTTAGGAGAGCAGAGCTTACATATACCCGTTGGCTTGGAGATGGGTGGTGAGATGCAGCAACCATTGAACTTGAGCGGAAAGTATAACGTGAGTGCCGGAGGAAGAAATTTTACTGATGTTGAACTCTTCCCAGCCAGAATCACCGGCGCAGCCATATTACCCGAAATAAGAATAAGCCCGATGAGTTATCTCTATTTCTTCATTATATTAATAATATTAATTGCTATTTATTTTTTGATAAAGAAAGTAAGAAAAATAAGAAACGCAGGCAAGAGAGGAGAAAAATGGAAAGAAAAAGAAGGAAAAGCAGAGCCTGAGCCGCAAGAGGGAGAAAACATAGCTTTCATGCTCTTTTTTAGATTTGACAAATATGTTGAAGAAGTAAAAGAGATTGTTGAAAAAGAAAATTTATCTTTAACCAAGCTTTCAGATAACCTTTATTACGTCTTGTTTTATTCTGATTCCAATAGAAATCCAGAGATTTTTTCTTATAGCCTTGCTAGGAAGATTAGAAACAAAACAATGGCGAAGGGGCACATGGTTTCTATCGCTATAAATTCTGGCACTTTTAAAAACAAAGAGAAATTTTTGAAAGAATTTTCGCTTCTTACAAGAAAAATAGTGGACCATGCCCAAGGAGGCATTTTAGTTTCTGAAGATATTTATAAGAAAAACAAGATAAGAGCTGAGAAATCCCTGTTGTTTAAAGAAAACGGGGAAGTTTATAGGATGTATAAAGTTTAGGATTTGAAAAAATGAGCATTTTTAAAAACTAACTTTTCTAATTTTTTAAGATCCTCTGATTTATGCTTTTTACCCTCGGATATAAATACTTCTTTTGTTTCTTCATTTTCTAAGATTGCAACATACTTTTTCTTTTTATTGAAAATACAATTTGGAAATAAATAATGCTCATGCCATTTCACGTGCTTCTTTGTTAATTCTTCGGCTATTTTCAGCCACTTACCAAAAGATACTTTACGAGTTATTTTATTCTTCATATTTTTTTATAAGTTTATTTAATTCTTCTAATAGGTACTTTCTCCAGTCAGCTTCTAATTGGGTTTTAATAAACTTGACTAAAAACCTATCGCTTTTATCTAATTCTAGTTTTTCGAGTTGTTTGCATTTTCTTAAAATTTCTATGTCTCGTTCTGTAGGCAAAACATATTTTTTCTTTTCTAAACTAGACAATTTGATTTTTTCCATTATTTTAAGGAAAGGGAGATACATTTTTTAAGTCTTTTGTTGTTTAGGTTTTTATTATATATTTATTGTGTACATATTATTTATATTAATACAGGAAAAACGATATATTTAAAAAGTACACTTTTCTTATATAATTATGTCTATAACTGAAAGAGAACTAAGGGAAATGCTTACGGTAGAGGCCGATACTGAAAAGGTCTCTACTGTAAGCAGCGATGGAAGAAATCTTCTTACTAGAATTCCAGTAAAAATAAGGGGAAAACTTGGGCTGAAAAAAGGAGATAGGTTAAGGTGGCTGGTTAAAAGCGGGGAAGTTAAACTGGAAATAATTAAAAATGCAAAGTAGGAAAACCAGAGTTATTGATGGCACTGACAGGGAAATTTTAAGAGCCTTGTATGAGAAAAGGCCGCTCGCTGGGAGACAGATTGCCAGAAGAGTTGGAATAACAGCTTCAGCTGTAGCTCCCAGGCTATGCAATCTTTTGTCTGTTGGCATTATAAAAAAGGTAAAAGTTGAGGGAATGAGGCATTTTCAAAGGGAAATAAACGGGCAAATGGAGATGGTGAAATGCCCAAGGAGGATAATATGGGACTTGGATATAAAATATTAATTTACTTTTTAGTAGCATTGGCATTATTGTTTTATTTTGGGGCAGTTATGGCTGTTGAGCCTTTTGGTGCAAACTATACAGGAGAGAAAACTACAACAGCTCCACCTGATGCTCCGCAGGAAGTGCCAGCCCAGGCGGGAAATGTAACTCAGCTTAATATTTTTGGATACACAACAACCCAATCTTGGCAAGGTTATTATGGAAATGTTACAGGAACTATCATTTTGGCTGACAGCAACGATAAGGCTCTTTACAACTGGAGTCTCGCAGCTCCGGAAGGGGAAGTGTATGCTTCTGTAAACGGAAGCGGGGAAATAGACTGGGGGAACATCGCTTGCTTTGATTTAGAAGGGAACCATGAAGCATTAGAAACCCGGTATAACATTTCTACAGATGATGTGGATGGAGTTAATGAGACTTTTAAGGCTGTAAACGGTCATGATCCTTTCTATACTGCAGGAACTTTCTTTGATACAGGAACTTGTGCAAGCACACAGATATTTGATTCAAGTGGGCAGGGAAATGACAATAATTTTGAAGAAGTTTTATTGACTGATGCAAGCTCGGCAACACAGGTAATATTCGCTTCGCTTTTGGAAGAGGAAGATATAGCCGGATTTGACGGGGAATACTATGATTTTGAAATGCTAGTATTAGAGAACGGGCATGGAACTAATACAGAAACAACGCCTTATTACTTTTATGTGGAATTACAATAAAAACACTTAAAAACCGATAATCTTTAAAATACCTTTGGGTTTATAGCTCTATGATAAAAGAGCTGAGAAAAATAAAGAAGTTTAACTCAAAAGAAGAAGTTAGTAATTATGTTATTAGGATGTTTAAAAAAGATGCAAAGTGTATCTGCATCCGAGGTTCGACGGCCTATAAACCTTTAAGGGCTTTTTCTGATATAGATTTTGAATATTATTCCAAAAAATACAAGAAACCTTATTATGAGATCGTTTTTGTTGGAAAAAAGTTAGTATTGATATGCGCATATCACCAGAATTTTGTAGAAGGGAAAAAGATAAAAGTTCCCAAAGGCGTTAAATTGCTTTATGGAGAGTATAATAAAAACTTAAATCCAGAATTCAGAAGAAAAATGTATGACCAAAAGGAGAAGATAACAAGAGAGTGCCAAATTGCAGTAGATTTCATGTTTAAGTATTTAAGAAGTAAAGATGAGAAGGTGCTTCGTTATGTTCAGAGAAGGCTTTATTGGAAGTAAGAGCGAGTTTAAAACTTCAATTTAATTTGAAGTTTTCGTGAGATTTAAATACTTGTTTTTACTATTAGAAATATGAAAAATAAGGGTCTATTAATAGTGGTTGTAATCTTGATTATTGCTGTTATAGCTGCTGCGATAATTTTGTACTATCCAAAAGAAAATGGAGGAAATGAAAATAATGGGGTGGAGAATGGAAGTGACGGAGATGGCGGTAGTATTGGTGGGCAGGAAGATTCGCATGGCTGTTTGGTAGGGGCGGGATATTCTTGGAATGAAAGTATTGGAGCGTGTGTAAGAGAATGGGAACTCAATTCTGATGCAAGAAGAGCAGCTGAAATTGCAGTTGCTCCTTTGAGCTATTATGTTACTATAACTGAAGTTAACAAGCAGGATTGTGAAGGGTGTTATGCTGTAAAATTGCAGAGAAATGACAATAGACAAATGACCGAAGTGAATTTGAAAAATTGGGTGATAAGTAGCGATACAAATGGCAGTAGTGATGGCGGGAATGTTGAAGGAAAGAAAACTTATTGTACTGCAGGGCAAAGAGGCAGCCAAATATGCACAATGGAATATATGCCTGTCTGCGGGTGGTTTGATGAAAGCATCCAGTGTGTAAAATATCCATGTGCCCAGACTTATAGCAATCCATGCGCAGCTTGTTCTGAAGCAAAAGTTGCTTATTGGACTGCTGGAGAGTGTCCTAAATAGTTCTTGACTTAAAATGGAAGAAAATAAGTTTAATTATTCTGATTTCTGGAATGAAAGGGAAAAGAAAGAGGTGAAACAAGTAGAAAAAGAAGTATTTGCTGAGAGAGGAAAACCAAGAACCGGGATAAAAGGAAGATATCTAAAACCTAAAAATTATATTTCAAGAAGAAGCAGCATAAGGACAATGAGGAGTTTTGTGTGGAAAGAAAAAAATACTGAATAAAAAACTAGCTTACTGACTTGAGAAACTCTAGATGCTTTGCAGACTGGGGATTAAAAATCATTTTCCTTCCTTTCAAGTGAGCGTATAGCATAATACTGAACGCTAATTTTTTGCTTTTGGAGGAAACCAGCCTTTTCAGAGAATTTTTCATAGAATAAAAATCTGCATACATTTCATAGAGAGTTTTTTGGAGCTGATAGGGTGTAAAATGTTTGGGCCTTATAATCACATGGTTGCCGTCGTATAAATACCAGGCTTTAGTCAGGATTCTTTTTTCTTCTTCCATTCTCTCAGCAAAAGGAGTGCCGGGTATTGGGATTGGAGAGAAGAACTGCACGCTGTCTAGGTTTTCCTTGGCCCATTTTAAGGTTTCCTTCAGTGTTTCGGGAGTGTCGCCGTCTCCTCCGAGCATCATCATCCCATGAACCCAAAAACCAGCTTCTTTTATTATTTTTATTGCTTTTTTATTCTGGTCTGCTGTGTAGGGCTTTCCTAGAGATTTTAAGGTTTCATCATTAATGGATTCTATTCCAATGCATAAAGCCTTAATGTTCGCTTTTTTTAGGGCTTTCATAAGTTTGGGATTGTCTGCTATTCTTATGGTTGTCTGCGCCCCACTATACTTTTTATTCAGTTTTCCTTTAGCCATCTCGTCAAGAAGCGCAAGGGACTTGCTTGGAATTGCGATGAAGTTATCATCTGAAAAAAACAGAGCAGCACCCATTTTTTTTGTTCTTTTTAGCTCTTGAAGAATGTAATCAATGGATTTTGAGCGGTATTGCCTTCCATAGATTTTAGTTACAGTGCAAAAGTCACAATTATTGGGGCATCCTCTGGAAGTTTCTATTACTCCTGCGCTTATTTTGTCTGTTATGAAGTCATTATAATACGGATGGGGAAGCTTGCTTAATTCTTCAGAAGTTAAAAGATCCTGGGGAGCCGTAATTATAATTTCCTTGTCTTTTTTGTAGGCGATTCCTTTTATATTCTTTAGGTTATTTGGATTTTTAATCAATTGATTCATTAATTCTACGATTGTTTTTTCTCCTTCCCCTCTTACAACAATGTCTACATAGTTTAGCCAGTCTTCTATCCTAAAGGTTGGGTCAGGTCCTCCTGCAATTATTATTCCTTCTGGGTTTTTTAGTCTGTAAATCCTTGCAAGTTCCTGGGATTGTGGAGAAGTTCGGGTAATTGAGGAGATTAATAAAAAATCAGAATTAAATATTCTTTTGAAATCTCCAGAAGTCAGTTTTCCCTTTTTTTTATTATAAATAGGATTTAATGAAATTGTGTTTTTCCATCCAGCATGCCTTAAGACCCCTTCTAGGACATGGATTGCCCTTGCAGGCATTCTTGCCTGAGAGTAGATATCAAAACTGGTGTCTCCATTTAAAACGCCAAAAAGGGTCGGAGGCAGCTCAACAAGAGTGACCTGGCTATTCTTTGACAACTTATTCATATATCAATAAGCCCCCTTTGTTTTTAATAATTATTGTGATAAGGGGAACAAATGTTTATAAGCCTTATTTTTCCTTAGACAGGATGGGTACTGTAAGGATTTATCTTAATCAAAGTCTGCGCAAGGCCTTGCGCATAAAGATTGGAAGAGCTTTTAACGAGGGAACTGGCCTGAAAGTTGCTAGTGCAGTTCATTCTGCAATCGTTAATGCAAGAGGCAGAGATTTGCATAATAGCGAGATTCGCCCGGGCGTTACACTTGCTTCAGATTTATTTGCAGAGGATGCAGATGGTTTGGCTATCGCGGAGAGCTTAGAGAGCGCGCTGGGTATTAGCTTTCCAAGGGATAGAGGAGCAGTAGCACTTAGAGTTTTATATAGAGGCCCTGCTGCAGGAGACTATACAGAGAGAACAGTTCTTGAGCTAGCAGTAGAGGCTTATAGACTGGCTTCTGGAGAAAATAGATGAGATTAAAATGAATAAAAATAAAGCAAGCATGAGGCAACGCGAGATAAACTGGAAAATTGTGATTTATTCTATAATCGGGTTGGGATGCATTGCACTTGCTTTTATGGTCGATTGGATGTTTATGATTGGAACAGTTATTTGCATCTATTTGAACCAGAAAGAACTGAATAAAAAGAGATAATTCTAAAAGCCTACAAACTTTATTTCTTTATGGAAATTAAAACAAAAAGATTAATTTTAAGAGATTTGGAAATGAAAGATGTTAAAGATTTTGTTAAAGCGGGAAATTCCAAGGAGATAAATTATTTTGTATGGTATGTACCTTATCCATTGACAGTTAAAAAAGCTGAGAAAATGATTAAAAGGATGATTGAGCAGAGCAAAAGCAAGAGAAGAAGGCATTATGAGTTGGCAATTACCATTAATGGAGAGAAAAAAGTTATTGGGATGATTAATCTTTATGATACGGATTATAAATGTAAGAAGTGCAAGATAGGATACTGGATTGGAGAAAAGAACAGAAGAAAAGGGTATTCAGAAGAGGCATGCAGGGCAGTTATTAATTTTGCATTTAAGAAGCTTAAGATGCACAAGATATCTGCAAAAGCGCTTATAGACAATTTTGCTTCTAACAAACTGCTTAGAAAGCTGGGATTTAGGAAAATTGCAACTGCTAAAGAAGACCAGTTTATAGATAATAAATATATGGACTGCTATTTGTGGGAAAAGTTTAACTGAAAAACAGATAATTACAAACACTATTTTTCTATATAGCAATTCTTAAATATCAAGAGTGATGCAGAGATTCATGGGAAAAGAAGCTGTGTGCATTTTCGCACTTTTATTGGCGATTTTTGTGGTAGGAGCAATTACAGTTGAGACTGGAACTCGCGAGACTGCAGAAGAAACAGAAACTCCTTCTATTGAACTTGAAGAAGAAATTACAGATTACCTGTGTAGTATTGCCTTTCCAGATGGCGGGCAGTTCTATAGCGAAAACAGTATACTTTTGGAAATCCTGGCAAATAAAACCCTGGAAAGCATAAAATACAGGGATTATAAGGAAAATAATTCTGAATGGAAAACTTTGTGCACTCATTGCAAGGGTTACAACAAAGAGAAGATGTTTGAAGAGGGCTTTCATCGATTGATAATAAAATGCAGAGACTCTAGTGGCAGAGAGGATATGTCGGAAGTGGAGTTTTTTAATGATTACACTAATCCCAGGATATCCCGGCTTAAACCTTCTTCTGGTTTTACAAATGGAGCGGATTTCAGAGTAAAGTACACTGAAAATAATGTCAAATCAGTTTTATTTTGGGTGAGAAAAGCTGCAGGCACGGACAAACCAAAAGTTGAGCTTTTTGTTATGGCGCGCTGCCCTTTTTGCCAGCAGGCTGAAAATGGGCTTTTGCCGGTTATAGACTTATTAAAAGGCAAGATTGATTTTAAGATTAGACTCGCTCATTTTATGCTTCATGGAGAAGAAGAGAAAAAAGAAACTTACAGGCAGGTTTGCATAAGAGAAGAACAGCCTGAAAAATACCTAGACTATCTGAAATGTTTTGTTAAGGAAGGAGATTATGCAACTTGCTTGGGTGAAGCAGAGGTTAATACGCGCGAGCTTGATGAGTGTTTCTTCAACAGGGCAGAGGGATATTATGCAGAAGATGCTAATCTAAGCGAGGCCTATGGAATAGAGGGGACTCCAACTCTAATAATTAATGGAGTTAAAACAGAATTTAGTGATAGAAGTTCTGCAAACAGCATGAGGCTGATCTGTTCTCAGCTTAATAAAGTTCCAGAAGAGTGTTTTCATTGTCTTTCAAGCCAGAATCCCTTTCCTGGATTCGGGGAGTACGATGCTTTTGAGTGCGAGAGTGCAGAAGCCTTGGGAGACTGGGTTCAGAAACAGTGCACATCTGGAAAAAACCAGGAGTGCTCTTTTTATGCAGATTTGTCTGAATATGATGGGGAAGAGGTAGAATACTTTTTCGCAGTCAGAGACCTTGGCGGCAACATAGATGTTTCAAGGCCTGTAAAAGTAAGAGTAGACACAACCGCCCCTGTCTTGAACAATCCATTATCTTTTTGGGAGCAGGGAAGCGGCAGAGATAGAAGATTTGTTTATTTTAATTTTAATATAACTGAAGAGAATTTTGATAAGATAACTTACTCCTATGAAGACAGCAAGGGCAGAGAAAAACATGGATTGCTTTGCAGCAGCCTTAGAGGGGGTTTCTGTACCAAGAGAAAAAGCTTTCTTCCTGGAGATTACGAATTAACAATAGAAATCCTCGATAAAGCAGGGAATAGCGAGGAAGAAGAAATCGAGTTTATGGTGGAATAAACAGATAATCTTAAAAACCTCTTTTTCTACTGGGATTTATGGCAAAGCTTTATGTTTGCAAGATATGCGGAGAGCCTTATATTGGAGGGGCAGAGCCAGATGACTGCCCGTTTTGTGGGGCGCCTAAAGCTTATATAAGGCCTGTTGAAGAGTTTTCTGCATTGTGGAAAACTGAGATGACAGAAGAGGAAAAGAAAAATATTGAAGAGACATTAAAGTTAGAGGTAAATGCAACTGCTTACTATAAAGAAGTCATGAAAACACAGGAGAAATACTCAAAATACGAAAGATTATACAAGCAGCTGGCAAGAGTAGAACAGGAGCATGTGGACTTAGCCTGTAAGTTTTTAGGTAAAGAAGTGCCTGAACTGAAAGGGGAGAAAAGCAAAGGAAGCATTGAAAAGGATTTAGCCAGGACAAAAGAGCTGGAGAGCCATGCAGTTGAACTTTACACTGGATTCATGAAAAGAGCGCAAAACAGCAAGGTTAAAATCCTATTTATTGCATTAATTCATGCTGAGCAAGGGCATGAAGAGATAATAGGAAAAGAAATCAGCAGTTAATTGCAGCTTTCAAAAGATTTAAATACCCCTTTCTAAATTAGATAAATATGGGCGGCAAAAGATTAAAGTTCCCAGCAAGGCAAAAATATGTCCCTCCAGTTCCTAAGAAAGAAGAAGAAAAAGAAGAGGAAGTAAGCCAGGAAGAGCATGAAAAAAGGATGAAAATCCTTAAAGACATGGGAATTTTGAAAGAATAGAAATTCAAGGCAAACAAATAAAAACATATTCTTGTTCTTATATTCATGGATGTTGATTCTTATATTAAAAAGCAGAAAAACCCGCAAAAAGAAATTCTTGAGAGATTAAGGGAAATTATAAAAAAGAATTTTAAGGGGATAAAAGAAGAGATTAGGATGGGGGTTCCTTGGTATGAAGGAAGATATTATCTGGTGGGGCTAAAAGACAGCGTTAATATTGGATTTTCTGTAAAAGGACTTAACAAAAAAGATGCGAGCAATTTTAATGGAAGCGGAGAATATATGAGACATCTCAAATTCAAAAGTCTAGAGGAAGTTGATGAAGAAAAAATTGCAAGACTTTTAAAGCTGGTAAAAGAAAAAGCAGAGTGCGGAAGCTGCTGGAAATGACTAATAGAAAACTCTAAAAAGCCTGTTTCTTAAGATTATTTATGGGAAAGGAGCACGAGGTTATTTCTGTTAAAAAAGCCGGCCATTTAAATAGCAAGCTAAGAAAGCTGGTGCAGAATCCTAAGAAAACCCTGAGAAATTATGTAAAGCCCGGTATGAGAGTGTTGGATTTCGGGTGCGGGCCTGGAGTGTTTGCAATAGCGATGGCTGAGCTGAAAGCAGATGTGATTGCAGCTGACCTGCAGCAGGGAATGTTAGATTTGCTGAAAGAAAACATTTCTGATACTAAGTATGAGAAAAGCATACATCCTATTAAATGCAAGGAAGATGAAATTAATGTAAAAGGGCCAGTGGACTTTATATTTGCTTTTTATGTTATCAATCAGGTAAAAGACAAGGAAAAAATGTTCGGGCAGCTGAATAAAATATTAAAGGACAAGGAAAAAATGTTTATTGCAGAGCCTAAATTCCATATTTCAAGAAACGAGTTTGAAGAGGAACTGGAAGCAGCTGAAAAACAGGGATTTAAGATAATAAAAAGGCCAAGATTTTGGTTAAGCAGGGTTGCTGTTCTGGAAAAACAATAGAAATGGGATCTTTTATCGGGGTCATAATTGAAGAGAGCCTTGGAGATAAGAGAATTCTTAAAGAAATAAAGATTGTTCAAACTAAAATTGAACCTGTTACTCCTGAACACAAAACTCCCTGGATTAAACGATGGACTTTACACACTGTCGAAATCCCTGAAAATAAAGCTGATGAGATTGCTAGAGAATTAAGCAGAGCTTTGGATTCTAAGCATAACTGGTATGCTGACTTTAAAGATGATAAAATGCACTTCATAATATTCAGAAACAAGGTTTTTAAGATAGAGAGAACAAGCAAAGAGCAATATGAAGAAGCTACCCGATACGGAATTTCAATAGGGATTCCAGATTATCAGGTGGATTTTTCACCTTATGTGAAAGCGCGGGATAGATAAGAATAAAAACTCATAATTCTTAAGAAAAATGCCCTAAGGGAAAGAGAGTTCTGATATAAATATGACAACTTTAGTTTTTAAAACAAAAGTAAAAACCTATCAAGAAGTATGGCGGAGAGATAAAGAACTTCTTAGCCCAATAATGCAGTTAGATGGAGATATGCCCACATCTGAAGGGGCTATGAAGATATTTATTGCAAGACAAAATAGGTGGAAAGCTCCCCAAGAACCTTTTGTTTTAACGAAGGGCTCTCTAGAAGCGGTTTTGGGCAGTTTGAAAGATGATTTAACATCCATTTGTGGTTGTGAAATTCCTGAAATGCCTATTATGGAAATTTGTGAATTGCCAGATTATTTGCCAAGGCTTCAAGAATTAGACCGAGAACTTAATAAGGCATTTGGTTATGGAGGGGTTATACAGTCGCCTCCAACAATGGGTTCCTTTCCCTTTTTTAAAGATATAGTTATGCCCAGAAAATTTATTGTAAGAGAGCCACGAACGCAATACGCAACAAGCGTAGAGTCTGCGGATTTTTATACTTCTGAACACGAGTGGGACAAGGCATTTCTTGAAGAGGCTCTATTCGGTCAGCTTGCCTGTGCTTTGCTTAGGCAGGTAAGGGGGGAGTGGGGAGAAGATTATTTAAAAACAATAAAGAAGATTGGGCCAGAGGGACAATCTGCTGCATATTTTTTATATGATTCTGCTGTGCAGTTTGCAAAAGAGCAGGCAGCAGCCAGGAGGGGGTGGAATCTGTATGTTGTTGGGGAAAAAATAGGGGTTGCGTGGCAGTCCAGAGGGGGAATGGAAACTTATAGGGCTATTGATGCGCTGTCTCCATTCGGCAGATTAGCAGATATTTGCAAAGCAGATGAACTCTCTCCTTCTCCAACTGAAGTTTCTGCAACTTTCAATTTACAAAACCCCCATTTTGCCAGAAAATATCGCGATTTTAGAGAGAATATAAAAATAAATAGGGCATAATAAATAAAATGGCCGCAAAAATAATAATTGTAACTGGAATATCTGGAAGCGGGAGCGGAGCTTTCTGTGCCAGATATCCTGCAGACCAGAAAAAAGTGAAAATATACAGGACAGGGGACATGCTTTACGAATTTGCCCAGGAATATTCTCCTATACCCATACCGAGAGAAAATCTCCTCAACCTGCAGCCAGAAATACTTGCTAATTTAAGAGACAAGGTTTTCAAGAAGATAACAGATAACTTAGCAAGCGACAGGGAAAATTATGATATTATATTTATAGATACACATGCGCAGTTTTTCTGGAACAATGTATTTGAAAATGCCTACAACTGGGAACACCTGAAAAAAACACCGGTTGATATGTTTATAACTATTGTAAACAAGCCTTCTGTCATAAAAGAGAACCAGTTGAAGAAAGTTATGGGAAGGGCGCAAACCCACGATTTAAGGGATTTGCTTTTATGGCAGAACGTAGAAGTGAATGTTACAAAAGGATGGGCATCTAATTATCAAAAACCAATGTATGTTTTTTCAGCAAAACAAAATCCTATCATAATTGATGCGCTTTTAGGCAATTTATTTTTAGTTTATTCCAGCTTCCCAATGACAGAAGTCTCCGGAGAAGATAAACAAAAAATAATTAATTTCAAGGAAAAGCTGAAGAACTTGAGAAAAGAGATTGATGGACAGGAGACTCCTATTATAGATCCTGCGGATATTGATGTCGAGCCTGAAGAGGGGATAAGTAAAGCAGAGAAAGATGCAATTGACAGGCAGACAGTCCATAGGGATTTGAATTGGGATATAGGGCAGGCAACTCATGTTGTTGCATACTATCCCTCTTCAGAAGTAAGTCTTTCTAAGGGAGTTTCAGATGAATGTACGAGGGCAAGAGAGACTGGAAAGTATGTTTTTGTGATTATTCCAAAAGCTCATTTAAGCCCTTTTATGGATATTGCTCATAAAATCTTTAAAGATGAGGAAGAATTTTTTGTTTTTTTCAAGGAACATATAAGGCAGTCATTGGAATATTTCAAGAGAAAATGAGTTCTGAATTAATATGAGCTTAGAAAATGAAATGTTAAGGCTTTCAGTTAGAAGATGGGTAAGCGCCAATGTAGAGCCGTATTGTCCTGCTTGCAAGGCTAGCTGCTGCTATGGGAAAGTTATTGTAAATATTGCTAAAGATGAGCCGCAGGCATTAAGTCTTTTCAAGAGTGCTGGGCTTGAAGTGCATACACTTAAGGAATTAGACCTTCAAAGCGTAAAAGGATGGGTAAGCAACAGAAGCGTCCAGGTCATGACCCAGGATAAAAGACAATTGAAGAAACCCTGCATAATAGAGGTCCCACTCAGAGACCCATTTAGCAGAGCGTTTTTAAAAGAAACAGACCATGCTCTGTATGCTGATAGATGCCCATTCTACTTTGAAGATGTTGGATGCAGCGTTCATGAAGACACGAGAAGGCCCTTTTCGTGTGTAGAATATCCAGTGTGTTTTGAAACAGAGGGAAATTTGAGGATGGCTTCGGTATATCTTGCCTGTGGCGCAATTACTCCAGAGGTAATAGGAGAATTCAAGGAGAGGTTTCCAGAAGTAAGAGTAATGATTATAGCGCCGCCTAAAAAATAGTTAATTCTAAAAACATTGTTTTATTTCCTTTTGCCATGAAAGTTTTAACATTAAAACAGCCATGGGCTGAATTAATTTTGCAGGGAAGGAAAAACATTGAGATTAGAAAGTGGAACTCTACTTTTAGGGGCCCCTTTCTTATACATGCTTCTGGAAATATTGATGAAGAGGGAATGAAAAAATATGGTTATAAAGAAGAGGACTTGCCAAGGCAGGCAATTGTTGGAAAAACCGAATTAATTGATGTTAAGCAGTATAAAAATGAGGAAGAGTTTAATAAAGATAAAAACAGGCATTTAGCAACATGGCAGTGGGGAAGTTATGGTTTTGTATTAGGGAAAGTAGAAAGGATAAAAGAGATAAAAAATGTAAAAGGGGCTTTAGGGTTTTGGGAATTCAATAGTGAAAAACAATAAAAAGTCGTAATTCTTTAGTTTGAATGGGCTTGTCAAAATCAATTGTTTCTGGATTGGCGGAGATGCTTCAAGAGGATTCTTTTCATTTCGTTCATCAGGGTATTGCGGGAGATATGCATTATGGGAAAGCGGCGCATGACGGCCCGGAGGAGGTCAGAGTGTTGGGCACAGAGTATCATGGAATAGCATATTATTTGAGGAGAGTAGTCGGAAGGGTCGGGCTCCATCTAATGGCAAGATGCGCGCCTGATTACTCTGCTAGGGAAACTGCTAGAAAAGAGCTGAGTAGACAGAAATAAAAAATTAGAAGAATTTAAATTAAAGAATAAAAATTATTCAGCATTCCCCTGTTCTTTTGACATTAACTCTGTTGGAATTTGCAACACATTCATTGCCGTAGGTTTTGCCATCGCATCCGCAGACAGGAGCATAAAGCATTGTGCAGGCTTCTGGCTTTGCAGCACAAGTTCCGAATCCACTGCACTGTCCTGTTTTGAACTTGCAGAATTGGTTACTTAAACAGTTGCTATTTGAGGTACAATACCTCGTTGTAGAAGGAAAGGAAGGAAAGTTGTAGCTATAACTGAAATTAAAGGATTTAAAAGGATAACTGAGAGAATAGCCTTCTACAAGAAAAATGCTTACTGCTAAAATTCCAAGCATTGCTAAAGTTACTAAAATTGACTTTTTCATTTTTACCTCCTTTTTTAGGTGACAATTAAGGCTTATAAGGATAGTTGTTCTATAGAATATCTTCTCTAAAATATCTAGAATAAGATATATTTTTGTATATATAAATACTTAAAATAATTTTCCCACTATATATTATATGACAAAGAAATTAGTTTTTATGGTTTATGCAGATTTTACAGGTGGTTTGGATAAAATAAATGATGAAGGGGCAGGAAGAGTAAGGTCTATTCTTGCGCCTTTAAAAAGGGTAGTAGGAGAGGATTATTTTACATTTTTTTCATCGCTCAACAGGCAGACTATTGATACTGCGCTGGCTATTGCAGACAGCTTAGGCAAAAGGATTGTGCTGCGTACAAGGCATTCGCTTTATTCAAATGATTGGCGTCTTTATCGCCAATTTTACACAGAGGCAGTGGCAAGGCCAGAAGATTGCATAGTCGCCATAGGGCACAGGACAATAGTTGAGGAGTTTCCAGATTTTTTAAAAGACCGTGTTGGGGAGGGCTGGGAAGGAGAGCGCACTGGGCGAAGAAAGTGCTGCCAGGGATATGTCTATGACATAGCTGCAAAAACCTGGAAATTATTTCCAGAAGATTTTAAGTAAAAAAACGAGATTTATATTTATTATTTAATAAATAGCTCAAAAATCCTCTCCGAATTCTTCTTGTTTAATTTTAGATGCTCTATTATCCTGAGGACAAGCCTTTTTTGTATATAAAAAGAAAACATGGATAAAATTAATACAACAAAAAAAAGCAGATAGGGATATGAGGATAGGGATTCAAAGATATAAATAGGGAGATCTAAAAGATAAAAATAAAAGATATGCCATAAATATATCCAAAGTGAAGCAGTACTTATGAAAACTATTGTCTTTTTAATAACAGGGCGAGAGTCTACAATTTTTATTAAACCTGGGGTAATTAGCAAATAAAGTATCAGTGAGGCAAGCAGCCCGTAGGAAAAGAAGTATATTCTAGGAGGGAGCTTATAATCCTGGGGGGTAACAAAAGTATCTGAGTTGTAATTCAGATAATAGCCTGAAAATAAGAATATAGACAAGAAAACCAGTATAAAGAAGATTATTTCTTTTTTTGTGAGCTTATTTAAAATCATTCCAAAACCAAACAATAAAGAATAAGGGATAAAACAAAAAAATAAAGAATCGATAATATGGTAAGCATGTAAACTATTTATAATTGGGCTTAAATTAGAATTGATATACAAAAAAATTAAAAACTCATAGACTAAATAAGCTACAGCAAGGAAAACAAGAAAACTCCATTTAGATTTTAATTTTTTTTGAATCTTTAAAAGAAATACTGCAGATAGGCTTATGAGTATAAATACTCTTAATATCCATACACAGGGAAGGCCTTCTGCAAAAAAGAAAGATAGAAGAATAGTTCCGCTGTTAAAATATTCCAATCCCATATACTTATATATGAAGAAATAAACAATAAAAAAGAAAACTAAAAAAATCCAAGCTGGAAAGGCAATTCTTTTTATTCTTTTTAAAAAATAATTTTTGGAGTAATCTTTTTTGGTTTCATTTAACCTGGAGAAAAGAAGAGAAGACACTAAAACCAATAAAACAACATCAAAATTCCTGATATGAAAAATAATGTTTTTTTCTTTGGCTGTATGTGCTAAGATAACTAGGATTATTCCTATTGCTTTGAGAATATCTAATTTTAAATCTCTTTCCATTTTAATTTTGAATTTGGGGATAGTTTTCTGCAAGTTTATTGTAATCTATCTCCAAAATATAACCTGTGTTCTTTTTTAGGTTTGAATCTATGTCGAGTATGTTTACTTTGGTTATTTTGCTGTAATAATCATCAGATTTTTTCTCTATAATATTTCTAAATAAACCAAGGAAGATTTTTTTAAAAAAAGAAAGCAGGGAGGAGAATTTGTTATTTTTAACATTAGATGCTATGGATGTATTTTCCCAGTCATTTTTAATTGCTTCATCTGTTATTCCTATTAGCAAAAGGTTTATTTTTTCAGAAGAATGCCAGAGGTCCATGTCTGCCTGCGGCTCCCACCCTCCAACAGAGCCATTGTAAACAACTATTCTTGTCCAGTTATCATAACTTTTGTCAGACAGGTAAAATTCGATTATATTGTTGTATTCTTTACTTCTGGAGATAACAATAGCATGATTATCCTTAGATACCAAAAGGCTTGGCCTTGTTATATCTGTAGAAGCTCTTCCGCTTTGTTGGGGATTGGTCCACTCTATTTTTTGTTTATAATCAGTTACCTGGTTGTTTACCCATCTTTCTCCATTAAAATAAAGATGCCATTGTTGAACATAGCTTTTATTATCCCTTTTAGTATAAACAAAATGAGGATTTCCTTTAGAGTCGTAATCTGAACCATAATGATTAAAAAAATCTTCTCCCATAGGAATCTCTTGAATTATTTCTGAAGGAAGAACACAACTTATGCATAGAGGAACATTATAGCTGGAGTTGCTGCTGTTTTCCCAGCTAATGCCCCTATCATCGGACTTAGCGTAGTATATGTTTTTATTTGTAAATCCGCTAAATCCTGCTTTTTTAAATGGGCTATCGCTTAAATCTTTAAAATTAGAGAGCCTAGCAGTCCAGGCAAGGTGAATAGTGCCTTGAGGAGAAAAAATCGGTCTCCATAAATAAGGGCTAGAATTTCCATAATCAGTTATAAATGGAGAATAAAGCTTTTGCCAACTTTTCCCGCGAGTGTTGTAATAATAAAGAGTGTAATTTCCAATGCCATGGGGGCCGTTTCTAAAAAAGGCTAATAAATCTCCATTATTTATTTTTAGAAAACTAACGTAAGTTACATAGGACTCTTCTTTATCTCCGGAAAATTCGCTTAATATTTCCCATTTAGAGATATCATAAGGATATTTGGACCTTGCATATTTAAGAGGGCTGTTATGATTGCCAAAGGCAAGATGAATATAGCCTTTTCCGTCTATCTGCATGGATATATAGTTGTGAGGGTCTGCCAGAAAAAAATTAGAGTCTTCTGGAACCCAATATTTTTCAAAATAAGTTTGATCTAGCTTTCTCCTGGCAACAACTAAATAACCTTCAGAGTTATAATAGGAAATATACTGATATCCATTGTTACTTACTAAAGCCATATCTCTTGCAATATTTACATTTATATAACTTCCTGAAAACATGTCTCCGATTTCAAAATATCTAGAAAAAGAATTAACAGAAATTATTCCCTTTTTTGTATCAATGTATTTATCGCTTGTTTTACGAATAAATGAGATACTTTCTAACTGAATAAAAGATTCATTTTTGTTATTGTGCAGAATTAAGGAATGGCTGCCTTTCTCAAGGAAGAGGCTTACATTATACGAGTTACTAAGCTTCAGATTTTCAGTTTGATTATAGACTTCTCCGTCTATTAAGATATCTCCATAGAAAGTGCCATTTATCTGAAGAGTCAGAAGATAAACGCCACTTTTAGGTATCTCAAAAGAAAAAGCAATCCATGCTTTTTCCTGCATGGAAATATCAAGAAATTTGTTGGTTTCATTAACCATGCAGCCAGCGCCTAAAGAGTAATTGTTTAAAGAAACAATTGCCCTTTCCTTGGCTTCGATAGCAGATATATTAAACATTAAAAATAAAAATGTAATTATACAAAAATTTCTAAAGATTTTATTTTGAATATTGCTCCTCATTTTCCCACATTGTCAGCCATATAGAATTTAAAAAAACATCTGTGATAAAAAGCACACAATAGAAAATAGTTAGTAGCTTAACTTAATTAGTTCTGCATGATATTCTATTTTTTTATCTTTTGCTTTTTCTTCAAAAATGAACTTCTTGATTAGTTCTTTTTTTGCACCGGATTTTTTAATCAAATCCCCGATGAGATTAATGTCTGCTCCTTCTACCCCATAAAAAAGATAAACTGAACCTTTTTCGTTCAGATAATTTCCAGATTCGAGAATAAATTTTGAAAGAGCTTTGTGTTCTACATCAAAAACAGAAAAATCTTCTGGTTTTAACTCTTTATAACCTTCGGGTATCTTTGCCCAGGGGATATTCCAAAATATTAAGTCAAATTTTTCATTTTTCTTTATATTGGAAAAAACATCGCTTTTTCTTACTTCGAGATTTTTTAAAAAATTATGTTCTGCATTAATCCTGGTGTTTTCTACTGCATAAGGATTTATGTCAACAGCTAAGACATATTTTGCAGATTTGGCGAGATAGCAAGAGACAATTCCATGGCCGCAGCCAATCTCTAAAATTCTCATGCCTTTAACATCTGGCAGAAAAGGCATAAAATGTTTGTAGCCTTCTCCATATTTAGGCGAGAAAACATGCTTGCTCACCTGTATTTTCAGTCCAAAAACTTCTCTAGGATTCATAAAATAGGGAAATTTCTCTTTTTGAGATTCTTCAATAAACTTTTCTGCAAATTTTATGGTTTTCCAGTCATAATCCATTGATAGAATAAACAATAAGCTTATTAAAAATATTGCTTTCAGATAAAACAATCAGCCCTTGGTGCGAAATAATGAAGGAAGAATAGATAAATTGTTATGCAAGCGGCCTTCCTTCATTTAATTCTTCATAGACTTGGATACAGCCGGCTATCATGTTATCAAGGCTGTGTTTTTCACTTGCCTCTCTCATGATTCTTTTCATTTGTTTTTCCCATTTGGCAGGATTCCTTCGAAAGAATCTATGGTTCTTTACACTCTCGCTTAACCCCCACCAGAGTCCTTGTTCATTATATTCCTTGAAAAGGACTCCGTTTCCGATATCATTTGGCGCTCCCCAGGCTCTTAATTGAAGAGGAGTTATCTTGTCCCTGTATCCTCCAGTATCCCTGTTTGTTGCTGTGGCCCCATACAAGTTTCCTACAACGTCTATCTGCCCAAAAGGCTCATACAAGGAAGCCCCAAAAACATCACTTGCAGCTGCGTAACCTAATAGGCTCAGGTCTTCGTCAAAGGGATAATAAACTATTTTTCCTTTTGAGGCGCAGGCTATTCTTCCCATTATCTCCTCATGAGTTTTATCTCCTCCGACTCCATCTCCAACAACAGCTATCTGGACATCTGGATGGGCATCAACAAATCTTTGCGCTAGGTTTTCCAGAAGGTGTATCCCTTTTTGGAAAGAATCTAATCTTGAAGGCCAGTATAGAAGAATTGCATCAGGATTTTGAGCCAATCCTGTTCTTTTCTGGAATTTCGCAAGATTGAGTCTCTTTGCCTTAACCACATTATCTCCGGCAGAATACTTTTTTGCTAATCCTGGCTTATCAACTTCTGGATTCTCTTCCTGGTTTTCAGGATAAGCTAACCTAGGTATCCCATTAGGGATAGCCAATGCAGAACCAAACCTATATTTTATTTTTGTCTCTTCTCTTACATTTGGAGGTATTACTGGTCTATCGCTAAAATAATCTCTTATGACTTCTTCTAAAAATCTTTTTCCTACATAACTTACTTTAGAGGCGCTTTTTATTGCAGTTGCATGGGAATCTATGCAGTACCTTCCGTTATCCCAGCAAAAATACAGGTTTTCCTCAAATCTTCTGAGTCCAGCACCATCCAAGAAATCAACAGGGATATATCCTGTATGCGTGTTATGGACAGTATGAAGCACAGGCATCCCCCGCAATTTAGCATAAGCCACAACAGCTCCCCCAGCCATCCAATCATGGGTGTGCAAGATAGCTCTTCTTCCATATTTGCTTCTTATTTCCTTGATATAAGTATTGATTATCTGCCTTTGGAACTCTGCAGCAGTCTCTAAAGGCTTGTTGTCGTATGCGCTGCGGTTATCATCGAACAAAGAGGAGGAGACAAGATGTATGTTTTCAGGATGCATTTCATGCCTTGTCTTTATCCATTCTTCTTCACCCATTCCAGCCTCTTCCATGAACCTTCCTCTTAGATTCAAGGTTATCAGATGGACAGGTATGCCTCTTTCAATCAGCCCGCCGCATAAAGCAGAGACCATTTCTCCCATGCCTCCGCTTTTTCCAGACACATATTTTGCAAATTCCCCCATGCCTTCGGAGGGCAGTTTAGCGATTTCAGGGCTTACTATTACCACAGGAGTCTTCTGGGTCTTTTTATGGATAGAAAATGCTTTTATTTCTTCTCTTAGCTCATATATTTTTCTTGTCAACAGGTAAGCGGACATGGGATTTTCTCCAACGTTGGAAATCTGGTCGGATATTGTTAAGTACCTCCATCTTTCATCAGTTACACCGCTTTTCCTTGCTTCTTCTTCCAGCTGTTCTAGGTCTCTGAACAATGCCTCTTGCACTTCTGACCAAGAAACAGAGGATTTGGGGACATCCAAAACAGGAAATTCACGTTTCCCAAGCCTTTCAACAATTTCACTTGGGTTTGCTACAATTATATTTTCATGTTTTGCAAGCTCTCCTGGAAGATTTATCCAAAAATCAAAAATACCCTTCTCTGCAAATCCCGCTCTTCCAATATGCTCATAATCACATCCGAGCAACACCACCTCTCCATTTTCCCTGGATAGCCTATTTGCATATTCTTCTGCGCTGATTGGATTATCCTGGAATCTCGAATGTATATCTTCACTTAACCCTTTGTTTCTTGACAGCACCAGCAATCCAAGACCTTTCTCTTTTCCTCTGGCTCTGAAAACAGCATTCTTATCTTGCACTTCATCGCACAGTATGGCTCTATATCCCATGTCTGCTACAATCGCGGCAATCTCGTTATCGTATATTAAATCGGTGTTTCTAAAAGCGGTTGGAGAGGCGCCAAAAATATCCTGTACTGCCTGGCGGTGCATTGATACCTGCTGCCTGAATTCTTTTTTTTCTGGGTCTGAAAATAAGCTTGTCAAGGAGTGATAATAGGTCTCATCAAGAATCTCAACCTGGTGCCTGTTTTTCCCGGCATCGTACAGCGCCTGCAGATGCCTTATTACTTCGGGTCTGTATTCTTCTGCCTGCTTTAACAAAATCCCTGACATCCCCAAGGTCATTTTAAAATCCGGATAAGCCCGAAGAAGCTCTGTAAACATCAAAGTAGCGGGGATATAGCGCTGGTTTGCACGGTCATTGAAAGCCTCTCTGTTCTTTTCATCCCAAAGAAACTTGCCTCTGTCTATATGCAGCCTAAATGGCTGGTGCAATTGGAAGTAAAATGTTGTAAGTGCCATGTTAGGATTCAGCAAGATTATACTTAAAGCCTATAAGGCTTAAACCCAAGGGGTATAAAAGCCTTACTATTAGATAATTACAGCATTTAGTAAAAGAGAAAAGACTAAAAAGATGAGACATGTTGGTTTATTATGTAGATAGCGATGTGCAGCAGCAGAAACAGGCAAGCCTTATCCCCTGACATTAAAATGACAAAATATTTTTTAATAAATAAGAATTTCGGCTTAATTGGCGGACATGATTATGGAAGTGAAGAAGCGGCAAGAGCAGCAATTAAAGACAGCAATATCCCTGAAAGAGATATTGAAGTCAGAGCATTTGAAATACTTTTTTTAAATGATTGTCATGTCCATCCTGAAAATTATATAAATAATGATAAAAGCAGGATAAGACCTGCGGATTATACTCCCAAAATCAGAGGCATTGGACAAGAAGATGGAGAAAAATAGAAAAAGATAAAAAGCCTTAATCCTTGATTAAATAAGCCCTTAAAGGAAAGAGAGTTCTGATAAAATTAAGATGTTTAATACACTGGAAATAAGAAGCTTAATTTTGGAAAATGGATTTCCCAGTATGAGTCCTGTGGAAGCAGAGGCGGTTTTTAGATATGTATTAGAAGAGAGAAAAAGAGAGAGGGTAATCATAGGCGGGTTGAAGATAGATCCTGTCCTAAGGCAAAAGATAGCGGCTGATTTGACCCGGCTAATAAATGCAGCAGGCACTTATAACACTGCAGAGAGAGCATTTGTTGCAAGGGTTTCTAAACAAGGATCCAATCTTCCACATGGATACAGCGAGCTTTTTTCTGACAAGATAATCCCTTTTGCGAATCAGGTGCCTGGAAAAAGAGTTTTAGAGATTGGCTTTGGAGAGGGAGAGTATTTTCCATTTTTTGACGGGTGGGATTATGTTGGATTAGAAACTTCTTATTATGCTATTTGGAAAGCAAGGCAAGAAGCAAGCTGCAAGGGCAAAACTCTTAAGATAACAGAAGATGGAAAGCCTTTTACTTTGGAAGATTGCTCAAGAGATTTTATTGTTGCACTCAATTCAATGCACCGCATCAAAAACTGGGAGCTGGAGCTGGAAGAATGCGTAAGAATTTTGCCTGTTGGAGGGAGAATGTCTATTGTTGAGAGAACCAGCCAAGCAATGCCTTTTGATACTCCTAATATTGAAAAATTCGACCCAGATTATAACAAGCCAGCACAAATTGCAGATTATCTTTCTAGGAAAGGCTTAGATGTTCAGACTGAGAGCTATCATGGAACTTTTTGCGGGGAGGTTTTATTTCCAGATGGATTTTTCGGATTCGCGCATGTTAAAGCGATAAAAAAATAAACCAATAATTCTAAATAGCCCGCTTCTATATCTATTTCATGGTCAAAGACCAAGAAATAAGGATACATGAATTAAAGGAAAAAATTAAAGATTTCTGCGACAGAAGAGATTGGGACCAGTTTCATAATGCAAAAGAGCTAGCAGTCGCCTTGTCCATAGAAGCATCTGAGCTTTTGGAGATATTCAGATGGAAGAATCCACAAGAAGTAAGTGAGTTATTTAATGACAAAAATAAAAAAGAAGATATTGAAGATGAAATGGCAGATATATTATATTTTCTTGTAAGAATTGCTCAGTTGTATAATATAGACCTGACAGAAGCATTGGACAGGAAAATGGATAAGAATGAGAAGAAGTATCCTGTTGATAAGTTTAAAGGAAGCAATAAGAAGTATAATGAGGTGTGAATGGAAAAATGAAGCTCTATGAAGAAATAATTGAAAATTTTAAGAAAGATGTGGATTATGGAAAAATCGCA
>CAZYZS010000017.1:0-24251 GCA_964651965.1 Candidatus Woesearchaeota archaeon
TCCATATATTCTTTTTCACAGGAGCGGTTTCTATCTCGATTATCTCTTTTTTCATTGTATTGCATAGAAAAAGGAGGTTAATAAAATTAACTGAAAACATCCAGAGCCCTGATTATATTATGCCTTATGTCTGGGTTTTTTACCTCAATTTTTTTAATAAAATTATTTATTTTTTCTTCTTCTCCAACTCTTTTTTTGATTTTTCCATTAATTCCTTTTATTTTTGCATACAACTCTACCTCTTTATCTGAAAGAAAATAAAGAGGCTGGTTTTCAGGAAAAAATTTTGAAAGATTTGCTTTTCCATTAATCATTTCATTTAAAACAGCAATAGAAATATCATCAAGATTTTCCTCGCTTATTTTTCCTTTTCTCTTAGGAATATTTTTTATTATATTATTTATGACTCTTGCATTAAGCGAATCACTAGCAACAGAATTAATTGGCATTTGGTATTTTCTTATTGTGCCCCTTACTTTTTTTTCAAAATAGTCAACAAATTCATGCTCGGTTAACTCTCTTTTGTTTGTAAATTTCCAGACAGTTTTCATATTTCCTCTTCTGTTTTTATGTTTATCTGATTTTGCTTTAAAAGTTTGGTGAATAGGCCATCTCCATCAACTAATTTTCCAGAGAAACTACCATCATATATCTTTCCACAGCCACGAGAAGGAGATTTGGATTTCAAAACAGCTTCGTCACATCCCCCCATTAAAGCTATTCTTAAAGCTTCTCTAGCTCCTCTTGAAAATTCTTCTGTCCGGTCTTTCCCTGATTCTGAAATAACTTTTCCATCTTTAATCTCGTGCTTTTCTCTGGGGGTTGTTAATCCGCCCAGTTGTTCTGGGCATACTGGAATTGCTTCTCCTTTTTTGACTAATTCTACTACTTTTTTATTTTCGCAGGATTTTCCATCGTACCTGCATTTTATTCCTGCCAGACAGGCGCTTACTACTTTCATACTTTTAAAAGAAAAATGTAGGATATAAAGGTTATTATCAAGAGTTTTGATAGAATTATTATTTTTGAAATTCTTTTCTTCTCTCTTCTATCTCTTTATCAAAAAGCTTTTTTGCAGCAGAAGTATAAAATTTATTTTCTTTTCTAAAATTGTATAATCCTTGCGGGGTTGTTTCATAAGATTGAACATCGCTGTAAAACTGTTTCTTAAAAGCATCTGATAAAGTATCTGCATCAATTAGCAATTGCTTTTCTGAATCTTCAGGTTCCTGAAACTTATGTGCTTTTACTATCTCCACTATCTGATCGATTTTTTCTTGGTCGTAGCTGACTTTTTCCAATATTTCTCGGATTATTGGTGCAGAAAACTCTAAATGCAACTCTAATGCTTTTTTTCTGTCTCCAGATTCCTTACTTTTTTGAAGAGCAACAGGAACTTTTGACCACCCTACATCATGAAGAATTGCCGCCGGAATTAATATAGACTCGTCACCTTCTTCTTCTCTTAAAAGAAGTTCCATCGCCTCGATGACTCCCCGGGTATGCAGGACAAAATTTTTCATTACTCCTTTTTTTAAGTAAGGCGATGCTAGATTCCAAATAGTTTCAAAGGTTTTATTTTTCATATTCTAAACTTCTCATATTTATCTTGCTGCCTTATAAGAAAAGCTTTTTGGAGTTCTTCTGCCACTTGCTTATCTGCTTTATTATGATAATAAACAGCCGGTTTTCTTTTTCCCGATTTTACTGTTTGGCTCAAATTGTCTAAAACTTTGCTTTCTTCTTCTTTCCTGGCAACAATAAACCATCCATTAATCCAAAAATGCCTCCCAATTTTGGCTATTTCTAAGGTTTTTTCATTGATTAAATTTTTTTCAAGAAGAAACTTAAACCTAGAAGCCAGCTCCTTTTCACATAGCAAACAACCTCCTCCAGGAGTTGGGTAGACTATCTTGAATTTGTTTGCAAGCTCCATTTGCTTGTCTCTTTTCCTTCCTGTTATTCCTGCTTCTGTTAATGGCCTTTTTATTCCAGGAACCTGCTCATCTATAATCTTAAAGGCGCGCGCTGTCTGAGACATTGGACGTTGGCCTAAGACTTCTCCTGTTGCAAGGAAATCTGCCTTAATCTTCTCTTTTAACTTCTCTGCTTTTTTGAACATAAAAATCTTGCAATCTATGCACGGATTTATTCCTGCGCCATAGCCATGCCTGGGCTTTTTAACAAGTTCAAGGTAATCTTTCAGATTTTTTCCTTTTGTGCAGTCAACAATATGGAGATTTACTTCATTGCCCTGAGCAAACTTAAAGGAGCACATAACATCCTTGCAGCAACCGCCTCCAAAAGGCAGCTTAAAGAAAACTGCCTCAACTTCATGCCCTTGCTCCTGCAGCAGTTTCACAGCCAGCCTGGAATCCAAGCCTCCTGAAAATAAAACCAACGCTTTCATCCAAAAATATAAGAAAAAGGTTATTTAAAGGTTAAGACTTGGGCAATATATGACTCATGAACCCCAGAGAGATGCTGAAGAGCTAATACTCGCCGCCCGAAAGTCTATTGCAGACTTTTGTGTTACTGCTTGCAGGCAATCTTGTTGTAAGAGGGGCGGCTTGTTTGCAAGAGAAGACGAAATAAACCTTGTAACTCAGGGCAACCCCTCTCTTGCGAGAAAAACAAGGGGAGGTTTGTATAAAATTGCCCTTGCTCCCTGCCCCAGTTTAGATGGAGATACTGGAAGGTGTTTAATCTACGATAAAAGGCCTCAAATGTGTATAGAATACCCAATTAGAATAGCTGATTTAAATAGCGAAAAAGTTTTGGTAGTAAATGAGTGCGATGCAGTATCCAGAGGTTTATTAGACAGCCAAATTGAACAAATAAAACAAATGGGATACAGAGTTATTTGAATAAAGGTTAAGACTTGGGCAAGAATTCAAGATAAAGGCTTGTATCAGGAAAAAGATGCAAGAGATAAGGCTCTGTTCTTATTCTATTCGCCAGGTTACCTTCTTCTTCTCGCCCTTGTCTTTCATTATTGAAAATGCCAAGACAGCTATGATAGGCAAACTCGGCTGGCTGAGGTCCAGAAGGTCTATAAACTTGAAGGGCATTTGGAGGTGGAGTTGGCAAAACTGCTTTTGCAGATAAATTCAGATAAAAAAATGCTCCCAGATGCGATAATTCTATGTCCAGGGAATCGACTTTTGTAATTCCATGAACAACTTGCCTATCTTCACTAACTCTAAATCCATGACTCTGAACAGGTTGTGCTACCTTTAATCTTTTTTCTCCAACAAGCAACATAGATAATTTAAATAAAAAGACTTTTTAAAGATTTATGCAGCAGATTACAGCCTATTTATCCTTGAGATATTCATAGAATCTTGCGAAATCTGTATTCTGCAAGAATGGACCGCAATTTACATCATAACTTCTTGCAACATCAGGAATAGTTGAAACTTCTAAAATAGGGCGGCCAGACTCTTCTTCTAAAAGATAATAATTTTGGCTTCCTTCTCTTTTATAAGGCCCGCGCATACTGGCCTCAGGATTCCCGCTAAATGCTCTATAATGCCTTAGTACCAACCCTGCAGCAGATTCAAATTTTGTATCTCTCTCAAAAATAATAAGAAAATGGTCCCGGTCCAACTCGCTTACTCTTGATGCTCCAATCTGCCCCGCAACAACTCCTGTTTCCAGTTCTCCTGCTTTATCTCTTCTTGCTAATTCTGCAACTTCTTTAGGATGCAAGGTCATATTCCAGGAAGCAATTACAGACTTTTAAAGATTTATTTGGTCTAGCACTTATATTTAAAGCAAATAAATTTTTAAACCGCTTATTAATCTAATTTTTTATGGCTAATGATTTTGTTGCTCCATGCTCTGAGCATTATGGATGTGCTGAAGAGGGCCTAGAATTATATTCAAGAGACCCTGGCAAAGTAGATTTTGTAAGATGCGAATCCTGTGGATTAATATGGAGAGATTTGTCAGTGTGCAATGAAGAAAGAGCCTACGATGAGCATTATTTCCAAATGCATAATTACGATAGGAGAAGAAGGCACAGGATAAAAAAAGCTCATATGTTCTTAGGCATTGCAGAACAGTTTACAGCTCCTGGAAGAATGCTGGAAGTTGGGCTGGGATTGGGATATAATACGGAAGCTGCAATAGAAAGAGGATGGGAAGCTGAAGGGTGGGACATAAGTGACTATGCTGTTAATTTCGCAAGAACAAGAGGGCTAAAAATAACACGAGGAAGTTTAATTGATTGCCCTGCTTTTGAAGGGAGTTTTGACTTAATTCTTATGAAACATGTCCTGGAACACTATAGAGACCCTTTTGCAGCTTTGACGCAAGCAAGAAATCAGTTATCTAGCAGAGGGTTAGTTGAAATAATTGTCCCAAATGCAAGATACAGAAAAGCGATGAGACTGAGAGGCAGATATAAGTTTTATTCCTATGAAAGGAACGGTATTGAACACTTTGTTTATTTTGACAGGGTAACTTTGAGAAGGATATTAGAGCATACTGGTTTTGAAGTAGTGCAAGAAGGATTGCCTGTGCTTATAAGTGGAGAGAATTCAGTTAAATTGCTTGCAGATAGAATTTGGGGAAGGAGCAGGTCCTTGTTTGGCTTGGACCAGGAAGTAATTACAGTTGCAAGAAAAATAAACTAATCCAAATCTTAAAAAGATTATTTAAAGGTAAGCGAAATACTGTTCTAATGGCCCTTAAGCAAATTTCATCGAGTTAAAGTAATAACTAATATTATACTACATAATATATACTTTATTATATATGTCAAAAAAAACAATATTTCTTATTGTAATAGTGTTTATATATGGCAGTTTAATAAGTGTAACTTATGAGTGAATTAAAAAAAGGTAAGCTCTGCACTGAAATAGCCCTTTATGGTCATCTAATTAAATTAGATGTTTTAATTAATTTGTTGAAAGGGGGTTTAAAAAAATGAGGAAACTATTCACTTTAATGGTGATGGCTTTATTAGTATTTTCAGTGACACCTGCAGTATTTGCAGCAAGCGTTGGAACTGGCATAACGCCAGACATAGAGACAGAAGACTTTCCACCAATAGTTTGGATGTGCGACCATAGAGTAGTCTATGATGACGCAACTGAACCAGGAAGGATAAGTGAAGACGGACAGACATTGGTTGAGAGAATAAACAACTATGCTTTTGAAGGCGAACAAATTTCTTGGACCGTACTTGTCATGGACAAGAATGGCGTTGAGAAAATAGAAGACGTCTTTGGAACTGTAGGAAGCGTACAAGGCGAAGGGAATGACATTGAAGTTAACTGCCAGGAAAGTTCAAAGACTGGCATTGACTCAAGCTGCAATGCAAGAATCGATGAAGAGAAGTTAACTAAGTGGGATTCTAATGTCATGAGATACTATGATTGTGTCTTGACTGTAGAAACTCCTGAAAGCATGTATGGAGAATACTGGATAACTGTTGAGGCAATGGACTTAGACGGCTTAAGCGGAACAATGGACGAGAATGAGTACTGGTTCCTTAACCCAGTCATTGCTTTAAGCATTGATGGAGACTTAACATTTGAGGAAGTAAGACCAGGAACAGACGCGTACTCAGATACCCTATTGATAGGAAACGATGCTGATGAGGGAAGTGGAGTCTTAATGGATATGTTCATATCTGGAACAGATTTCTACGATTCGTCATCAAGCGGAGCAATGTGCCCTACTACAAACCAGCTCTCACTTGAAGCATTCAGATACTTTGCTACAAATGGAGCTTACTCTACTGGACAAGATCCAAGAAAAGATGCAGAGGGATATGTTGGAATTGAATATGGAATTGGATTCAACAATCCAGACCCATTCTATAACAACAACGAGATAATACAGGCACAGAAACAAGGACCATACTACGTGGCAAATGTACTTGCACCAGGCGCTGAGATGGCACTGACTTTCAAGCTTAGCTTGCCAGAGCCATGCAACGGAGACTTTGACTCGGGAAGCATTTACTTCTGGGGAGAAGCCATATAAAAATTAATTTGTTTTTATTTTTTTAATTTTTTATTTTTAATAATCTAAGGGAAAAAGAGTCCTGATAATCACGCTTAAATTAAATAACAAAACAGTGAAAGGAGGACTTAAAAGATGAAAAAGGTAATTAGCCTAGTAATTATGGCTATGCTAGTGGCTTCAGCGATGCCTGCTGTATTTGCAGCAAGCGTTGGAAGTGGTATAACGCCAGACATAGAGACAGAAGACTTTCCACCAATAGTTTGGATGTGCGACCATAGAGTAGTCTATGATGACGCAACTGAACCAGGAAGGATAAGTGAAGACGGACAGACATTGGTTGAGAGAATAAACAACTATGCTTTTGAAGGCGAACAAATCGAATGGAAAGTACTAGTAATGGACAAGAACGGTGTTGAGAAAATAGAAGACGTTTATGCAACAGTAGGAGACGTGCAGGGAGAAGGAAATGACATTGAAGTTAACTGCCAAGAAATTGGCTTTGACAAGGTAATACCTTCTTGCAATGCAAGAATAGATGAAGAGTATATAACTGAATTCAACAAGGACACGATGCAGTATTACATATGTACTTTGACTGTGGAAACACCTGAAAGCATGTATGGAGAATACTGGATAACTGTTGAGGCAATGGACTTAGACGGCTTAAGCGGAACAATGGACGAGAATGAGTACTGGTTCCTTAACCCAGTCATTGCTTTAAGCATTGATGGAGACTTAACATTTGAGGAAGTAAGACCAGGAACAGACGCGTACTCAGATACCCTATTGATAGGAAACGATGCTGATGAGGGAAGTGGAGTCTTAATGGATATGTTCATATCTGGAACAGATTTCTACGATTCGTCATCAAGCGGAGCAATGTGCCCTACTACAAACCAGCTCTCACTTGAAGCATTCAGATACTACGCTACAAATGGAGCTTACTCGACATTGAATGATGCAAGAAAAGATGCAGAAGGGTATGTTGGAATAGGATACGGAATTGGATTCAACAATCCAAACAAATTCTACGACGCATATGAGATAATACAAGCACAGAAACAAGGACCATACTACGCTGCAAACATACTTGCACCAGGCTCTGAAATGGCTGTGACATTTAAGCTCAGCTTGCCAGAACCATGCAATGGAGACTTTGACACAGGAAGCATTTACTTCTGGGGAGAAGCCATATAAATTTGTTTTTTGTTTTTATAACCTCAGAGGGAAGGGAGGTGATCCCATAATCACGAAATCAAAAAGAAAATAGAAAAAATAATATGAAATACAAAAAAATAATATCAATAACACTGGTATTTTTATCATTGCTATCAATTGCATCAGCTTACCGGCTGGTATGCCTTGGATATGGGGAGCCCTATCCAACAGGAAGAATATGTTACCATGATATCTGCCAGATATGCACTACAGATAACTACGCCCAAACAGCAGATTACCATTGCGATAATATAAGGGCATGCGAGCTGCTGAACGGAACAAATGTGGATGGAAAGGCCCCTAACATTACTGTAAAGTCCCCTGTAAACAACGGGGTCTACGGATCTACAAGCGTCTTGTTTGATGTTAAAAGCGACGAGCCATGCACTCTCTATTACATAGATAATATAGACGGAAGGGGAAGATGGAAAAGGGCATGCAGCGATTGCGGAGAATACTCAAGAAACAGGCGGTTTGAAGAAGGGCTTAATGATATAACAATAAAATGTGTAGATGATAACGGCAACAAGGCAGAGGTAAGAAGGGTCTTCAGAGTGGACAGCAAAGAGCCTAAGATAACAAAAACAGAGCCTAAAAGCGGATTTGCAGATGGAGTATTCCAAGTACAGTTCACTGAAGAAAATCCTACTTCTCTTGTACTTAATTATGGAACTTATTCTGTCACAAGAAAAAAGCCGCTTAACATAAGCAGAGATTGCTATGAAGATAAAGGAAAGAGCTACTGTGATATAACAGTAAATTTAAAAGAGTTTGATGGCAAGGAGATTGAATATTGGTTTGAGCTAAAAGACCTAGCAGACAATATGGCGAGTTCTAAACATATAAACCTGCTGGTAGATACCACCCTTCCTGTGCTTAACAATCCTACAAGCTTCTGGCAGCAGGAAACAGGGGACAGCAGATACATCCAGTTCAAGTTTAATATAACTGAGAAAAACTTCGATGAGGTAACTTATTATGATAACAGCGACTCCAATCCACGATGGAGAAGGCTGTGCGGCAGGCTTAAAGATGGAATTTGCGAGACAAAGAAATCATTTAGGGAAGGAAACCATGTTATTGATGTTCAGATAAGCGATGAAGCTGGAAACGCAATAGCCAAGAGAATAAGCTTTTTGGTAGCTTCTTAAAAAGTTTTATTTAACTATCTCATTTTTCTAAGGCGATTATAGAACCCTATAACCTTATTGTGATGCATGTTTTCCTTTAGTTCTTTTTCTGTTAAAATGAGAGTTGCTACCGGATCTATTCCTAATTCCTTTAATTGAAGCAAAGACTTGCTCATATCTCCGCTTCCAGACACTGAGAAAAAGGCAGTTTTCTTAAATTTATAATTTGAGAGGTAGGAAAGCAATGGCGAGCTGAGTTTTCCTGCCCAGTTAGGACCTCCAAAAATTACTAGATCATAATCAAGAGGATTCTTTGAAACGCTTATCTTGACTCTTTTTTCCTTAGAGGCATTAAATCCTGCCCGAAGCCATCCAAATATCCCAGAGTATCTTTTTTCAGGAATTATCTCGTCAATGTCCGCCTCCAATAAGGAAAGGGCTGCTAGCTCTTTTGCTATCTTTTTATTATTTCCAGAACGCGAGTAATAAACAACCAGTTTTTTCATGATAAAAAGAATAAAATAGGGTTAATAAAATTAACTTAATTTTAAGAAATATCCTGTTATTTCTTTTATTGTATCTCCTGTGAGAAAGCTTCTAAAAACTCTCGGGGCCAACATCACTAACATCAATCTGCTTGAATCCAAAATCAAAAGCAGGAGAGTTCGGAAGTAGTGTAAAATTATCATTGGAGTAATCAGCAAATAGAGGATCAGCAACTATTGAATTAGAATCGAATCCATAGGACTTCCATGTATCCAATTGGGAATTCAGGTTGTTTAGATTATTTGGGCTATAAAATAAGTTATAATCAGAATAATTAATTGCATTTGTATCCAAAATATAGAACAATTTGCCAGAATTTCTATTATAATAGATAATATTGTTCTTGAACGTATCTCCTCCTGATCTTTCAAAGAATGTCTGGTAATTGGCCCCGTCAACAAAAATATTGTTTTTCGCTATGTTGTTGTTGTTGTTTGTGCCTTTAAGATTTGTGAAAAACATCAGCCCGCCCCATCCAGTCCTGTAAACAATATTATTTTCAATTAGAAGATCTGCAGTTCCTCCTTCTGTGTAAATCCCCCAAAAATAGATATCAAACAGATGATTGCCTGTTTTTAACACATCATGAATCACATTATTTGTTATAATGCTTCCTTTTTGCTTGCCCATAATATAAATTCCAGCGCCATCATTCAACTCAGTCATAACGTTATGTATCTCATTTTTTTCTATTCTGTTGTTTCCAAATATATCCCCCATTGATAACATGCTGAACCAACCCAAAGAGATTCCTGAATAAGTTGTGTTATAGATTAGATTATTTCTGATATGATTATTGCTATTTCCATAAATTGAAATTCCAACTGCATCCTTAAAAACAGCCCCTGTATTATGTATCATATTATTTTTGATAAGATTGTATCCAAAAAGATTGTTAACCATCTTAAAATTAGCCAGCGTGACAAAGAAGTTGTTAGTAGGCTCACCAACTCTAATTCCTCCTGCCCCCGTATCAGTAATTTCATTTCTATTTATTAGAAGATTTTTTGAATAGGAAGATAAGCCGTAACCTCCTACATGACTGATTTTATTGTTTTCAAAGGAACTATTAAGTGTTATAAGCATCACTGCGGGTTTGCTTGACCTAAAACCAGTTTGTGATCCTATATATCCTTCTTTAGGCAGTTTCCAATCAGTATAGGAAAAATCAAGGCCTTTGAAATTTACATATTGAACATATCCATCAAAATCATTATAATATTCCTCCCTTGCAGTAAACGACAATCCTGTTCCAAAACTACCAATAGAAAATTTAGGATTCCCCCAAGCAAGACCACTGTTTCCTGAGCCTGAAGAATCCAGATAGTTGTTTTCAAAGGATAATGACATTACCAAATCATTTGAGTTTGCATAATTTCTTTCATACAAGCTTTGAATTTCATCTTGATTTAAGGCTCTTTTGTAAATCTTAAACTCATCAATATTACCGGTAAAAAAATCAAATTCAGCCATCTTACCGATCATAACAGGTAAACCTGGAACTGATATGTCCCCTAAAGAAGAGATATTTGTTTCTCCAACTTTTACTCCATTCTTATACGCATTTATCACCTTGTTAGTCCTATCAACTGACCAGACAAAGTGCCCCCAGGTATTTCTTTGAAGATTACCTGCGTTGCTATGAATGATAGTATTTCCATCATTTACTATAAATTCAACAGGGCTGACAGGATCGCTGTTAGAGACATGGGAAATGCCATAACCTTTTGAATTTAGAGGGTAGCCTTTAGACAGGCTCCAGGAAGGGCTTATCTCCCCCTCCGGGAAATTTAACCAAACAGAGATTGTAAATTCAGAATTTCCAAAATCTAAGCTGGTGTCATCTGTGAAAGATAAATAATCTCCGCTTGCAAATTCCTTTATTTTATCATAATCGCCGACAGTTACAAGCTGATCAAGAACAGGGACTATAAACTCAGATTCCCCTATATTTTCTTCAGGGGTTGGATAGTAGTATAGTTTACCTTGGTCTTTATCCAAAAACCATTCACCAGGACTATCCAGGCCTTCAAAAATATTTTCAACATAATAGCGATTAAATCCGCCATAATCCCAGCCGTAATAATTTTCAGGTTTGCTATCAAAGTAAACTTTATTTCCGACAATGCGGCTTATTCTTAGTCTAGACTGGACCCATCTTTGAAATGAAACTATCTCTACATCATTGCCCCAGCTCGGGTTTATGTCGCCTTTTCTGAAATAAAATGCCTGGTAAATATCCTGTTTTTGTGCTTCACTATCTAAACCAGAATTTTTCGGAAAAATATATCCTTCAATTCCTCCATAGATAACTTCAGGATGGTTACTAATAAGACTATTTTTTTCAGTATCATTTGTCGTGTAAAAACAATCTTGGGTTGACGGGTTATAAAATTTATAAAAAGGAACAGCATCTGCCTTTTGTGATGGATATATATAAAATGCAATGCCTTCAAATGACCAGCTGACATTTGATTGCAATTCTATTTTTTCAGACTCGTTTTTTGTATAGTAATGAACTCCCTGACCATTATTCCAAAATCTATAGATAGGTATTGTATCTGCGTAATATTCATCTATAGTAATCGATTGCGCATCTGGTCCCTTGTAAACATAACCTTCTATCCCTTCCAAATTCAAGACAGGATATTGCTTTAAAGAATTTTTTTCTGATTCTGTTGGGGTATAGAAATGGGATCCTGTATCAGATTTCCAGAATCTATACAATGGAATAATGCTGGCATATAGCGGCTGACCATGATTTGGAGATCTTGCCCTTATTGCTCTTTTCCCATTTACAAAAAGAGTATTAAAATTTAAGCTGCCGACATCTGCTACATAGATTGTATTTCCATTATGATTATACTCGCTCCAGGCAGAAGTTAATTTTTTGCCTCCGCTTATTAACACATTTTCTCCAGGAAAAGATGCATAGGTAATAGGAAACTCCTCTGTTCCCGAGTCTCTGTCAGAAAGAGTAAATGGCTTGTCGATATTGTAGGTACCTCCTCGAAGATATACTGTTATTGGCTGTGTCAGGGGCTTTGTTGACTGAATAGTGTCTCTTGCTTTCTCTAAAGATAAAAATGGCTCGTCAATAGTTCCAGAATTATTATCGTCTCCTGTAGTTGAGATATAATAGACAGCTAACTTAACACACTGTTGGCTTGAGTTGCAGAAATATCCTGTACCACATGTTCCACAGCTTCCTCCGCATCCATCATCCCCACACTGCTTGCCAGAACAATTGTCAGTGCAGTTTGATAGGTCTGATGAGATAAAGGCATTAGTGTTTGCAGTATTATCATAAACTATTATAGCCTCGACACTCTTTATGCCTTTAAAATTCTTCAATCCAAGGTCTTTGGCAAGAACGTTATAACTTTCTCTAATTTCATCTGCATAATAACGATACTCTTTGCCATTTCTAAAAATAAAAGATAAGCTACTAATTTTACTTAAGTTAATAGAATTCAAATTTATTTTACATAAATCTTCATTATAAACAATCGCATCTTTAATATTATTATCAACATTTAAAACTCTTTGAACAGGCTTATTTGGATATAGAATAATAAATAATATTAATACAATTATTGCTATACTTAATATAAAAATCCATATAATCCAGAATTTATAGGATTGTTTAACAGGTTGGATTCTCCCAATTTCCTCTTTTTGCATAAAACTACAAAGAAAAATAGTTAATAAATATTATTGTATAGTTCACAACAGCAATCTTTTTAATGCACGAATGAATTTAACTCTGATGATGAAAAAAGAGATACTAGAATTTATTGATGCAAATGAAATAAGTCCGTTTGAGCCAGCGAAGCCCAAGCAAGGTGAAAATAAGACATTCAAGACAAAAGATGCGAGAGATATTTTTAACAGAACAATTAGCAAATTATCAGAAGGATTTTGCTTTTCTTCTACAAAGGCAGTATGGAAGTTCTTTTCATTTACCCAAAATTTAGAAGAAATAAATAAAAGGCAGGAGTTTTTTAAGAATGGTGAAAAAAAAGACAACAATTTCTTGAAGCAGCTGGAAAGTCCCAGGAAAACGTGGAAGCCAAAATATGGCATAGTTGTTGTTACAGAAGACGAAAAGACCTTTCTTGAGCTTAAAAAACTAGACTGCCCGGTGAAGCTAATAAGCTCAGAACAAGATTTGGCAGAACTGGAGAGCTATGATATTGTGCAGGCAGTTGATTGCGATGATATGACAAGAACGCTGGAGGAACTGCCGCAGTCAGTTTTTCTTGACACCCCAGAAGAAGCGTATTTAGAAAGATTTTTAGAGATTCTCTCTGGCTGGAAAAAGAATCTAGAAATTTTAAAAAATAGCGAGACCAACGAAGATATAAAAAAGATTACAGAAGAACTTTTCCCTTTAATTGAAATAGTAAAAGATGAGGGAAAAGAAAAGCTTACAAAAGAAAAAGCCGAAATTGCTGTAGAAGAGATTAATGAAAAAATAGAGCAAGAAATAAGCAAACTCAACATTTCAGGCATGCAGCTAATTTCAATACTCAACAAAGGCAAGCTTCCTGAAAATATAAAAGAGATAAAAGAAAAAGCTATAAGAGAAAGCGGGATGCCAGAGCAGATTTTCAATGAGAATCTTCCAATAAGCTTAAACGAGGCAGAACTTGAAAAATTCATGAAGCTGCAGGACGCAGAAGAGCACACCTCTGTTGCAGAAAAAATAAAGAAAAACTCGGAGAAAATAATAAAAATTCCAGAGCTCATAAAAGAACTTTCCAATCTGCTGATTTTGTTTGATTTTACATGCGGAACTGGAAAACTTACTGGAGAGTTTCCAGAATATTCTGAAGAGTTTTATTTTCAAGATTCAAAAAATCTTTTTTTGGACAACGGGCAGGCAATTTCTTTTCATTTAGACGAAAAGAACAGATGTTCGATACTCACAGGAGCAAATTCAGGAGGAAAAACAACTCTGCTGGAGCATATTATTCAGCTTGTTGTGCTTTTTCAGCTTGGCCTGCCAATAACTGGAAAAATAAAGATGCCTATTTTCTCTGAGATATATTATTTTGCAAAAAATAAAGGACAGAGCGGAAAAGGGGCTTTTGAAAATTTATTGAACCAGATGGATAAGATTGAAACAGGTAAAAAAACATTAATTTTAGCAGATGAAATAGAATCTGTGACAGAGCCAGGAGTTGCAGGGAGAATCATCTCTGCAACCTGTGAATTTTTTGTTCAGCGAGGATGTTTTTTAGTCGTGGCCACCCATCTAGGACAGGAGATACAGAAAAATATTCCACCAAGCTCAAGAATTGATGGAATTGAAGCAAAAGGATTAGATGAATATTTTGAATTAATAGTCGACCACAATCCTGTTTTAGGAAAATTGGCTTCATCAACACCAGAATTAATAATAGAAAAATTGGCATCTTCAAAAAAAACAGAATATTACAATTTTTTGAACGAAAAAGTGAAAAAGTCGTCTGAACGACTTTAGGCATATCAGAAATCCTAGATTTCTGAAGTAAAGAAAAAATAAAAAGTTATATAAGTGAAAAAACGTCTCTGTCAGCAGAATAAGCCTCATCTACTTTTATTTTTCCAAATTGAATTAACTCTCTTGGACCCATGATTTTGGACATTGAAAGAAGTTTTGGGGACATTTTCTTTTCATCTCTAACCATTAATCCGGTTGCTGGCCGAATTATCGAAGTTGCTGCAAGTTCAGCAACATCCTCCTCAAAATCATATATTCCAAGCCCCATCAATTTTGCAAATAATGTTGAAAGCCTTACATTTTTTTCCTTTCCCATTTCAGCGGCTCTTCTTGCATCTTCCCTATATGCTGATGCATCTTCTGCATTCTCAAAAATAAATTTCCCATCTTTGCTTTTATCGAAAACAATCCCTAATTCACGATAAGCTCGTTGAATGTCCCTTACAATCATTGTTTCTCCAAAATCCCAGTGAACCAGCTCGTGGGCGAATCTGTGCGGGAAATCCTTATCTATTAAATGGTCAGCAAACATTCCTGCATTTCTAGCAGCCATAACTTCTGCATCGGTGTTTCTTGAAGCAATCATATAATTAACCAGCTTATATGGGGAAAGAAGAATTGCATCCAGGCAGTTTTGATATTGCCCAAAATCTCCCTCTGGCAAAATATTTGCTTCTTTGCAGGATTCCAACAAACGTTGTCGTGCTAGGGCCATATTAGCTAATTCTTCTAGCCCTCTTCTAGAACAGCCGGTAAACTCATCGAAGCTCTTGTCAATTCTCCTGTTTGTTTCTGGGTCTCCGCGTATTACTGACCTTTCAGGTTCCTGGTAAATCTTTCCAATGGCTCCTACAATTATTAGCGGAGAATCAGGTCTAGGAAGAGCGCTTTTGGCATCTTCGTAGGCTTTTTCAACAGCCCTCCTAAAAGAATTTGGGCCTTGGTATCTCATGAAAATTATATGAATTAAATCTGGTAGTCTGCAGTTCTTTGTGGAAGCAGTTTTTCTCCAATGGCTTTAATCATTATCTCTTCATCCTTATACATCACAACCTCCCATCTTGGAACATTGAGATTAGCAGTTCCATGCGCATCCACGCTTAATACTCTTGGGAATCCGTTAGGTCTGTTCAGTCCGAGTTCTAATTCTACTGGAAGAGAAAAGTTTCTTTTGACTGCTTCTCCTAAAAAATGTCCGAATTGAGGCGAGAATTTAATAGAGGGATGACTACGAAGATAAGGATTGCCAGTTCCTTTAAAGAGTGGGGAGGACATTATCTTCATTCCATCTCCTGAAAAGTGAGCATACAAAATACAAAGCTCTTTTTCTCTGGCTCTTGCCTGCTCTTCAACTTCCGTGTTAAAAGAATAAAGAGCATCATAAACTTGCCTGGATAAAACAAAACCTTCTTGGTCAATAAAAACATCCAATGCAGCAGCTACTTTTCTGCAATTTTCATCAAACTTTCCTTGGTGAACTGCCAAGGCTTCATTCTCACCTTGTTTTGGCATATATGGGTAAACACCCCTGCCCCCTCCCCAAACGTATTGACCTTTTTGAAGCCATAATTTTTGCTGCCTAATAGTATCTATAAGTTTCATTAACTAAAAAGAAAAATTCTATTTATAAGCCTTCCTATTTGTTATTACTTTAAAGTTGCTTCTTTTTATCTTCTTCTCAGCAGCGCTATAACTGCAAATATCAAAAATCCTACGCCCAAACCAATAAGTGTTCCTGCAGGCACATTGCCGTATGCAAATCCAACGCCTATGCCTATAAGAACTCCTGCTGGAATGAAAAGTGCACCTGGCTCTGATTTTTTATCTTTATCTTTTTTTGCCATTTTTCCTCTTTTTTATTTGATGATCTATTTAAGAAATTAGAGTTTTTAAGGCTATCGCAAAATTGCTGCCAGCTGTCCAAAAATCCCTTCTCCGAAATGAAGTTCTGCTTTGCCATAATTAACTGCTCTTATCCTGCGCGCAGGATAACCTAATCTCAGTTTTGTTCTTGGGAGCCTTGAGTCTCTTAAAACTCTTTTTATTCTCCTTGCTCCTGAATTGAAAATTTTACCATTATCATAAACTGTGAGTTCTAGTTTTAGTCTTCCTTGCCTATCATGACCATTGGCAGCAAAAAAAGCAGCTTCTGAAGCAGTCAAAAAAGTATGTTTGGTATTATCTGAACCTTCGATAGAATAGTGATTTCCAGAATAAACAAAAAGCATTGGAGGATGAACTTCATCGCCTCTGTTTATAGCTAAAACAGGAGTTCCTGGCTCCATATATCGTAATTCTTCTAAATCTCTCTGGCTTAATACATAGTGTATAAGATGTTCCATTTTATTTTTGCAACATCTCAACTAATTTCTCAACAACTTCATCTCTTCCAACATAAAGCTCATCTGTACAATAAAGAACTCCTTTGTCCCGCGGAGGCAGCCTTTCTCTTTGGAGGGTCAGCTTAGGGAACCTTGGGTCTCCAAACAAATTTCTTACAGCACGGTCTCCCTCAAAACGAGCCAGCTTAATTTTTCCGCCTTTTTCAGCAGTTGGAGCTGTTAAAGGCAAAAACTCTGCAGCTTCATCTGCAATAATCGAACAAGAATACTCTTTATCTGACCTGAAAATATACTGGCCGCCATAAATAGCTATTATCGGAGGCAGGCTTCCAATATCTGGGTCGCGGTCAATCGATAAGATAGGCTCTCCTCTTTCTAGTTTTTTATGCAAATCCATCAGCCTGCTGATAACTTTTTCAGTGCCTATATAATTAATCAAAGTTGCCATACTCTGCTAAATTCTTTATCTTTTTAATGTTTATCAAAAACATTTATATATTATTGAAAATATATGTTTTAATGAGAACTTGGATAAAAGGGGGGATATTAGTAGCAGCCATGTATTTACTGGTGCAACTAATTGATGATTTCTGTTATGTATTCTGGAAAATTATACCTCTTGAAAAAGTGAGATACTTGCTTTATTTAGATTTTTTAGGCTTACATGATTCTTTAGTATTACAGTGTGGCAGCTGGTTTGAAGCATGCGGCATCCTATATATTTTGATAATCGGGTTTATTGTAGGAGTAATTATTGGCGGTATAGTTGGGATGTTCAATAAGGAGGGAATAAGAAGGGAAATATTGAAGCAACACCGGATTATCCAAGATGGAAAATTAAGGGAAGCTTTAATGCAAAAAAACAACGTGAAAGAGGAAAGGAAGAAAAAATTAATTGAAGAGGAAGAAAGACCAAAAGAAAAAATAAAGGAAGAGGAAGTTCCGGATATTGAGATTATTCCTATACCGGAGAAAAAAAGGAAAGCAACAACTTCAAAGAAGAAAAGGGAAAAGAGGAGAAATAGATAAATATGAAGGTAGAGGGAAAACTTTTGCTGAGCCCAGAGCAGTTTAGGCCTTCAATAAGAGGCTGGAAAATAGACGGCATTTTTAATCCTGGAGCAATAAGGGTTGGAAATAAAATAATTCTTTATGTGAGAGTTGCTGAAAGGAGTCCGCAGCACGAGACTATGGTAAAATGCCCAATAATCTCTGGAGTTTACAAAATAAGGCACGAGCTCGTTCATAGAGACAAAGTTGAATGTGAAGAGGGGAAGATGGTATTCTTGAGGGATGGAACATGCAGGCTTACTAATTTATCTCATTTTAGGGAAGTTGTACTTGATGAGAGCGGATTCAATGTCGAAAGCATAGGCAACATACCTATATTCACTGGAAAGCCTGGAGACGGGGATTATGGGGTTGAAGATCCTAGGATAATAAAAATGGGAAATACTTATATAATGACTTATGTCTCTGTTTCCTTAAACGAGTACGTCTGTACCTCATTAGCATTTTCAAAAGATTTAAAAGAGTGGGAAAGGAAAGGTATAATATTCTGCTTACAGAACAAAGACGTGGTTGTTTTCCCTGAAAGAATAAAAGGCAAGTATGTTGCCTTGCACCGACCAGAAGGAAACTTCGAGTTTGTCAAGCCCTCTATCTGGATATCTTACTCGCCAGATTGGATACACTGGGGAGAAGAAAAATCTATACTAAGACCGAGGCCTAATGCTTGGGACAGCACAAGAATAGGGGCCGGGTGTCCTCCATTTAAAACAGAAGAAGGATGGCTTGTGCTCTATCATGGCACAACAGACAGAAAAGAGCAAAGCACTTACAGCGCAGGCGCTTTTCTTTTGGATTTGAAAGACCCTTCAAAAGTCCTGGCAAGGTCTCCTAAAAACAAGCCCTTGTTTGCGCCAAAAGAGCCCTACGAATCCAATGGATTCATGAAAAATGTTGTTTTTCCAACAGGGATTGTGCAAGATGCTGACCCTAAATATGTCCTCGTATATTCTGGGGGAGCAGACAGATTCATAAGTGTAAAAAGGATTTCTCTAGGGGATATTTTAAACAGCATGAAATATTATTAAAAAAAATTAATCTACCTAATCTAAAGAACTAGCAGGTTCAAGACTTCCAAAACCAGAGCCATCTTTTAATTCATATTCCACCCAGCAAATCCCGGAACCCTCTTCTCTATAAACCTTCGGGAATTTCATTGCATCTAACTTGGCGGCGGATATGAAAGGAGTATCTAAAAGACGCACATCTTGATCATCTACTAATGCTATTCTTGCTCCATCATGATCTTGTCTTATAACTGCACCAAAATATCCTTTTACTTTATTTATTTGCGCAACATCTTCAGGTGTAAGCATATAAGGACCATTGTTAAAAACGGCTATACCTAGTCCGTGGGTCATGGATTCTTGCATATTTGGAACTATTTGACTGGATGGATCTTCTGAAACCCATAATACACTCTGAACCTCGCGAAAAAAAGCTTCTATTGCTCCTGAATATTTAGCAGGGTCCATTCTTTCCAGCTGTCCATGCAATATCGCAAAAGCGAGATGATAGTCTCTACCAAATTTTTCTGTTTCATTCCAATCTGATCTGAAGTCGTCTAATAGTCTTTGTAACATAAAAATAGAACCTATCTCTTCTTTATAAAACTTACTATAGTTATAACTATAAAGTGGTTATAAAATAGAAATATTTAAATATGGGTTTTAATAACATTATTTCATGGCAGATTCATTACTATGTTATGAAATAAAATCACAAAAATTAGTTGAGCTGTTAGAAAGGAATACAGATCCGAGAGTAAGAGATAACAGGTTTGGCGAACCGAGACAAATACATCCAGAGAAATTTGGACTAGCTCACGGAAACTATGGAGGACATCTTTATTATGCTGATAGGGGGTTTCCAAGTGTTAGAAGAGAACCTGCTGAAGAAGCTATTGGGTGGGGGAGAAGACCTAATCCTTTTGTTAAAAGAGTACCCCATAGTTCTTATGCGAGAATGCTATTAACACAGCCCCAAGAAGATGAGTTAGATAATCCAGTGCCATCAAAATCAAAGGCGCTGATACAAAGAGTTCTCAGTCATGCATTAGGAAGAGATATAATATTTGAAGGAGCTAATGCTGACTTGGTTTTGCATGGGCACTATTTATCTGATGGTAATGAATATACTCATGCGAGAGATTTACCTCCAGAATTTTTAAAATCTTAATTTGCAGGCAAAAACCAACAACTTTAAATAAAATAAAAGAGTCATATTCCTATGGGGGTTACAAAGTATTTTGCTTATCTTATGATCCTTGCAGGAATTATTCTAGAATTTTTCACCTTTCAGCTGTGCAGCAGGACATCCTGCTATTTTTTTGGAGAGTGCGGGGGAAAGCTAAGTGTAGAATGCCTTGCTTCTTTTTTGGTAGCCTCACTTTTACTCATTGTAGGGGGAGTTTTTGTGTTAAAAAGAGAGAGGGATAACAGGTATACATAAAAAAGATATGAAAATACTGAATTTTTTAATGATATGGATTATCATTTTTCTTATAGTGTGGACCTTAGTATGGTCAGGAGTGAAAGTGTGGCAGGGTTACAATCTCTATCCAGGAGAGTATTCTGGTTTCCCTTATGAATACTGGCAAAAAAATTGTGAAAATATAAAATGCACCCAGGAATTTAATCTGAACAACCTTCTATCAGATATTGGAATAATTCTGATAGCTTCGTTCCTCATAACACTGTTTAGTTATAAAGTCAAAGGAAGAATACGGTGAACTATCTCAAGGCAAGAAAAAGAGTAAGTACATTCAAAACTATTGTTGCTATCGAGAGAATCAAAACAGCCCAGACGATATTTTTTGTTGACTTGTAGATTTTATATTCAAAATAATGCTCTAGAAGAGTATCGTGCAGCTTCTCCGGCACAAAACCTCCAACTTTCTTAAATCCCCTGGAAAACTCGGCATTAACTATTTTTTCTGACTCTCTCACCCAATTGATAAAATTTTCCAGCTCGGTCATGCATTAGAAAAATGAAAAACATATATAAAGATTATTGGCTTGGAGAATATATTATAGCTTCTAGGAAAAAAAGGGAGAAGATAGGTTTTTAAAATAATGTTTATTATATAAAGTATAAAAAAGAGAATATGCTAAAGGATAAAAGACAGGCAATATTTATAGCATTATTTTTAATATTACTATTTTCAACCAGCTTTGTTTCTGCTGGTTGGTTAGACTGGATAAAAAATATTTTTGGAATTGGGGACAAAAATCTGGGAGGGGAACTGGCAACAACAAGCCCATGGGGGGGCTCAGATGATGGGTCAGATGACCCTTGTACTCCAAATTGCGCTGGAAAGAACTGTGGAACCGACGGATGCGATGGAAGCTGCGGGACTTGTTCATCAGGTTATACTTGCAGCGCTGGAAAATGCATATGCGCTCCAAGCTGCGCAGGAAAAGTTTGCGGGGATAATGGGTGTGAAGGAAGCTGTGGAACTTGCTTAGAAGGCTACGTTTGCCGGTCTGGTAAATGTGAATGTGTTCCAAATTGTGAAGGTAAAGAATGTGGGCCTGATTGGTGCGGAGGAAGCTGCGGGACTTGTTCATCAGATTATATTTGCAACACTGGACTTGGAAGATGTGAATGTGTTCGAAATTGTAAAGATAAAAACTGTGGGCCTGATGGGTGCGGAGGAAGCTGCGGAAACTGCCCTACTGCTGAAGGCGAAGATTTTCTCTTTCTCTGTATAGATGGGGTTTGCGCAGTACATTATACTTGCGGGTTAAGTGATGACGAATCAGGAAATCGGGAATTTTATGACCCTCTTAGAGATACTTGTTGTATTAGTCAGTTGACAGGAATAGGACATGTTGCACTAGACCAGCCAGACTTGTCATGCTGCGGGACTAGGCAATCATATCCTTACGACCCTCAAAAGGAGACTTGCTGCCCTAATTATGCCCCTAATGGAAATGCTGTTTTGGCTGATGGCGCAGATGTATATTGTTGTGGTACTATTAATCCAATACCTTATCACCTAGATAAAGCTACTTGTTGCGTTAGCAGTTCTGGTGAAGGATGGGTTGTCCAAGAGCCAGATCTCTACTGCTGTGGGTCTACTTCTTCGTTTCCTTATAATCCCTCGAAGGAAACTTGCTGTGTTGGGAGAGATGGTAGTGGAGATGTAAGAGAGGGGGCTGGCCTCTTATGCTGTGGAACAGAGAATGCAATGGCTTATAATCCTGAGACTCAAACTTGCTGCGCAGGGAGCGATGGAATTGGCTACATAGCAAGAGGAAAAGGGGAATGCTGTGGATACAAAAGTTCAGTAGTAGCACATCCAGAAGATAAATGCTGTATTGATGCAGAAGGCAACGGGGCAGTTGTTGGCAAGGATGAAAATTGCCCTGAAGGATACTCAGAGAGTAACATAGAATGGACTGCCCCTTCAGCAGTTCAAACAGAAAGCAGTGTAGAATCCACTGGGGCTTTATCAAGATTGGAAAAAGCAAGCGCTACTATCCGTTTTATTGCAAGCATTCCTCAAAGAATTATTGATACAGTAATCAATATGTTTTCATAACCTGCTTGAGTTAAGTTTTTAAAATAGCTTTGCATGGCTAGTTTATTAAAAAAGAGATGGAAAATAAAAAATTCAACCTTTATTTTGCAATTGCAATTGTAGTTTTTCTAGTTGTATTGCTAATTATGGCTGCCTCTGATTTCATAGCGGGCTTTATTGGAGCCATTATCATGTACATATTTTTCTCGCCTGTGCACGATTTTCTAGTAAGAAAGAAAGTTAACAAGACGCTTGCGGCAGTGATTGTCCTTTTATTTTCTCTTTTGGTCATACTATTGCCTTTCATAATACTATCTGTGCTTATTGCAATGAATGTGAGCAACTTAATCGGCCTCTGGCAGCAAAATCCCCAGATAATAAGCGATATCCTCTCTTCAATAGATGCCCTGGTTGCAAAAATTCTTCCTTCTTTCAACCTTTTTTCTTTTCTTCAGACCCATATCTCTGAGATACTTGGATTTACAAAAGGGCTTGCCGGAAGGGTAGTATCTGGAGCGGGAGTCTTTATCGTCAATGTCTTAATCATGTACTCTGCTTTCTATTTTATGCTTGTGCAAAAGGAAGATTTCAAGAAAATGAAAAACCTAATTCCTTTCAGCAGCAAAAATTCAGATATTCTAATTAAAAAATTCAAGGAAATGACCTATGCTGCTGTCCTTGTGTCTGGGATAATAGCAATATTGCAGGGAACTATCCTTGGAATAGCTTTTTTAATATTTGGCATAAAATCCTGGTTGTTATGGGGATTTGTTGCTGCAGTTCTGGCATTTATTCCTTTTATTGGGCAATTGCTTGTATGGATACCGGCTGTTATAATAATGTTGGCTTATGGAAATTACACCGCAGCAGTAGGCATCTTAATTGCAGGCATAATATTAAGCAACATAGATAATGTAATACGACCTTACTTGCAGAGCAAAATGGGAGACATGCATCCCCTAGTCACTTTATTGGGAGTATTTATCGGAATACCTCTGTTTGGCATAATAGGGATTATTCTGGGCCCTTTAATAATTTCCTATGCTTTTCTAACCTTAAAGATGCTAAGAGAAGAGTATCTAAAATAGGAAATTATAAGGGAGATAAGTAAAAGATGAAGCCAACCAATAATTACTTGCAATTTGCAATTTCTCTGGCAAAAGAGGCAGGAGAAATCATGAAGAAGAGTTTTAGGATGGGCAGGGTAATTGAATTTAAAGAGGATAATACCGAAATTACTGAAACAGACTTGGCCATAAACGATTTGGTACTTAAAAGAATAAAGGAAAAATATCCAGAGCATAATGTGTTAGCTGAAGAGGGAAGTGATATTGGAAGAAAAAGCAATTTTCTATGGGTATGCGACCCTATCGATGGCACTCTTGCTTTCGCTCATGGAATACCAACAAGTGTTTTTTCTCTGGCATTGACTAAAGATGGAGAACCCATTTTAGGCGTGGTCTATGACCCGTGGATGGATAGGTTATTCTGTGCAGAGAAAGGCAAAGGAGCATATCTTAATAATAAAAAAATAAGGGTCTCAAAAAAAGACGAAATTGAAGGGACATTAATAACGATTGTTTGTTGGAAAGAAGCAAAATTCAGGATAGAGGAGGCTTATCCAAGGCTCATTAGTATGGGCGCAGATATAATGGATCTTGGTTCTTCAGTATATAATGGATGTCTGGTAGCCTGTGGAGAATTTGATGCAATAATCTTTCCACAAGATAAACCTCATGATAGTGCTGCATTAAAAATATTGATAGAAGAAGCAGGCGGAAAAGCAACGAATCTCTTTGGCGAAGAGCAAAAGTATAATGCAGATATTAAAGGGTTTTTGGCATCCAATGGGAAAATTCATGAGCAGTTATTAAAAATAATTAAACAAGTTATGAAAAAGTAATTGTGCAAAGCTAATTATAAGAGACTCTAAAATAATAACTATAAAGTAGTTA
>CAZYZS010000018.1:0-24188 GCA_964651965.1 Candidatus Woesearchaeota archaeon
TTGTCTCGTCTGCCAAGTATCTTCTATCATTTTTTTCCACATCGCTTCTTATTCTTTGTATATTTTTCATTTTATTCTTGCCTTAGTTCTAACAGCTTATAGTAAATAAAGTATTTATATGCTTGTATTTAGGATAGATTTATAATACATTTTATCCTATATAAAATATGAAAATAGATTTTTATGCAGAATTTCCTACAAAAGAAAGTCTTGAAAAACTAAAACTAATAAAATTTAATTCTGTTTTGTTTATGGCAGCAAAATCCCTTAAAAAATTCAAAGAAATGGAAAAGCAAGTTAAAAAAATTAATAGAAAAATTGAATGCGGATACTGGCCAATAATTAAGGATTCTTACTGGATTTCTCCTTTTTCCAATACAAAGGATTTGATTGAACTCTTTGAAGAATTAAAGAGCTGCAGTAACCATCTATTAATAGACCTGGAGCTGCCACTGAATAAGGAAATGATTATTAAAAACTTTTTTAGCTATTTTAAAAATAGGAAGATAATAAAAGATTTTTTGAAAAGTAACAAAAAGAGGATTACAACAGCCCAGTTTCCTTCTCCTGTAATAGCTTTATTGCTGAAAATATTGGGCTTAGACTATAATCTGGAAATAGAGAAAACTCTTATGTGGTATTCTAGCATGAATCATAAAATCATAAATTATGCCATAAAAAAGAGTCTTATTAAATTAAAGGACAAGCATAAATATTCTATAAGTCTTGGCACAATAGCTATAGGAATTTTGGGGTATGAGAAAATTCTTTCTCCTGAAAAATTAGAAGAAAATTTAGAATTTATAAAAAAAATAGGCTTTAATAATGTAGTAATATTTAGGTTGGTTGGATTAAATAAAGAGTATATGGATATTATTAATAAATTTGCATAAACTTTTTATTTTACTTTTTAGGAACAATTGGCTCTGCTTCTTTTGTTTCAACCTTTATTGCTGGAACTACACCTGGTATGGCTCTTTCAACAAGCAACACTAACATAAACCAGAACAAACCTAAAGAAAATCCTCCCATAACATCACTAAACCAGTGAGCATTAAGATAGATTCTAGTTAACCCAACGCTAATGAAGAAAACAGCGGCTATAGTTATTAATACATATTTTACTATCTTGTTTTTAAAATCATCTTTAAATGAGTAAATAAGTAAAGAAACGAAGACTATCGCCGTTATTGCGTGACCGCTAGGAAAACTAGCATAAAAGGCTCCTGGGGAGATAACTTCTAATGTGTTCGGTGGTCTGGCACGATTAACAAGATTTTTAACGACTACTTGCAAGAGTGTTGCGCCCAAAATAGCTGCTAAGGAAAGCAAAGCATAACGCCATCTTTTTCTTAAAAGCAATGCCCCGATAGTTACTATCACAAGAATAACCATCAAAATACCAGTTCCAAAACTAGTAATGAAAAAAGCGATGTTAGTTAACCAAGAGGAGTGTAAATCAAGCATAGTTTCATTAAACCAGGCATCAACTTTTAGAATAGCTCCTTGATAAAGAACCCCTTCAAGCATTTTCGTAAAAATATATAATGAAATAACACTTGCAATAGGAACGCCAATATGCTGGCCGTGAAATTCTTTCCTGGGCTTTCTAATATAGGGATAAGCATACAAAAGTAAAACAATAATAACAACTGCAAAGAAAATAAGCCAGACTATCCAGTGACTTAATATGGGTAGAAAAATATTAATAAGGTCATTTGCAGATAACATAATAGAATCAAGTTGAGGGGGTATTTAATTGTGTTCTTTTACGAAGGTTTATATGGGTATTTTGATGTCAACAATCTTTGGTACTTTGGCTTCTGCAATCAATTTTAGCTTGCCTAAAAATGAATATTTCTTAAGAAGATGGCTATATTCGTAAAATACTAGGCCTATAAAAAGAATGTCAAAGAGAGTTAGGAATAGCAACCAGGCTGAAGGTAGGATAAAATAACTATATGCCTGATAAATTATAAATCCGATAAATAATATAATTGAGATGGGATATGCCCAAAATGGCTTTTTAATAATACCGTAAACTAAGGTTAGATTAACAACCCCATGGCCTAACAAGTAAAAGGATAAGAACAATTTAATGCCTAGAGAAAGGTCTATTCCAAATTGTGAAATATATTGCGCAACAAAATTGCTTGGATCTCCTGCAAGTCTTCCTTCAACAAAAGCGACTATTGTATTCGATATAAACTCTTCGCTTAGTATCAGCAAAGTAATCCCTAATAAGAGTTCTATTATTGCATGAATTCCTTTTAATATTGTGACCGTCTTAAAAACTTTATGCACTGTTTTTTGATTCTCCATGTTATTTAGCTTTTTTCATTTTAATATTTTTTCAAAAGTATTTTTTCGCATGTAAGCTATTTTTCTTGCATCTTTTTTAGTTGCTTTTATTATTTTCATTTTAACTTCTTCATCTCGTTCTTTAACCACTCTCTTTTGATTTTTATGCCTTCATTTCCTAATTTTTTGCCTAAAGGAGTATAAAACCTATATTTTCTTGCAAATTTTTTAGCAATATCTAAGGTTTCTCTTCTTGTCTGCCCATAATATTTCTCCAATTTTAAGGTTTTTCTTATTCCATATTTTCCAACATTCTCTAGACAGTTAGCATCCCAGACAATTTTTCCTTCCGGAGTTGTTGGCTTGTCAATCTTATTAATCCAAGAAGCAGGATAACCTAGTTTCAGCACTTTCTCTTTATTTTTCCGAGCCCAAGATCCATGAAAATGTATTAAAAAATTAAGAAAATCTTCATCAATATTTTTATATTGTTTTTTTAAAAATGCAACTTTTCTTTTAATTCTTAATATATGCTTCCAGTTATGCATGCAATCTTTTTTTGCAAATATGGGCTTTACAAGTTTTTCTAGCTTTTTTTTACTCATGATTCTTTTCATTTCAACCTCTTTTGCATAGACTGCATATTTAACCCATGCATACATCGAACCCCTGTTGTTTTTTTATATCCCATTTTTTGATAAAAAGGAACTGAATACAAAGAAGCTGAAACTTTTATTAATTTTGACTTTTTTTTCTTAGCTTCTTCTTCAAAACGTGAAACTAATCTCCTTCCAATATTCTTTCTATGATACTTGCCATCAACAAATAGATTTCCTAATTTATTTGGCTTTCCCCTAACCAACCCAATTATCTTATTCTTTTCAACAGCAACATAAAAAATAGGCGTTCTTGCAAATTCGTCTTTTATTTTCGACAGATTTTTTTCTCTGGGAGTATACCGTTCTATATAATCCCTAACTCCTTTTTTTGTTCCTTCAGTGTTATTAAATCTTGCAAAAGTCTTGCTGATTAATCTAGCAGCTTCCTTTAAATCAGTCTTCTTGTATTTTCTTATTTTCATTTTAAACATTCCACTCCTGCATCAACTAACTTGTTCAATGCTCTTCTCACATTAAGCTTATGGAATTTTGGCTCCCATTCTTTTAATAAAACATCACTGACTACAAAAGCTGATGCAATTTTCACTTTTCTTAATTTTGCAACTGCAAATAAGGCAGAAGCCTCCATTTCAACTGTTGCAATGCCCTGTTTTCTGTATCTTTCAATTTCTGCTTTAGTTTCCCGATATGGCGCATCGATTGTCCAGGTTGCTGCTGTTTCATAACCCAAACCCTGTCTTGTTATTGCATTTCCGAATCTCTTAGTCAGCCCCAAATCAGGATAAGAGTATTTGCCATGCGGAATATAATGATGGCTTGTTCCTTCGTCTCTTAATGCCTTATTGCATAAAAAGATTCCTTCATGCTGCAACCCTCCTGCAAAGCCAATATTTAGGAATTCTTTACTCCCTAAGGCTATAAGCTCCTCTAACAAAGTTACAGCAAAGGGGCTCCCGATTCCGGGCAATCTCACAAAACCAATATCTTTAGTTGTATAAAAATTAACAAGACCGGAAAATTTTATTTTTTCAGGGCTGTATTTTCTCTGTATATAAGATAATAATCTATGATGATAAGTTATTATCCATTTCGCAGGCAGTTTTACTTCAAGTGCCCTGTATCTGGCAAAATCCTGAGGAGTAAATAACGCAGCTTCTAAATGTTTGTTTCTAAACTGTGGAAAGCTCATCCTATATACCCTCCCCTCTGTATTTCCCATAAATGCCTGTATTCTCCCTGCTGCCTTATCAATTGCTCATGCTTTCCCATCTGCACAATCTTGCCTTTCTTCAAAACAACAATTTTATCTGCGTGCATTACTGTTGAAAGCCTATGCGCAATTATTATTGCGGTTCTGCCTTCCATTAATCTTGCTAAATCTTTCTGTATCTCGTGCTCTGTTTCTGAGTCGAGGGAAGAGGTAGCTTCATCTAAAACAAGTATTTTCTTATCAGCCAATATCGCTCTTGCTATAGAAACTCTCTGCTTTTCTCCTCCTGAAAGTTTTACTCCCCTTTCTCCAACAATTGTGCCTTCTTTCTTAGGGAAACTTTTTATTGTTTTATCAAGCTGCGCGAATTTTATTGCCCTTAAAACTTCTTCTCTCGTTGCATCCGGCTTAGAAAATGCAACATTGTTGTAGATAGTGTCATCAAATAAAACACATTCCTGCGGCACAATTGACATTTCACTTCTCAAAGATTCTTGCTGCACATCTCTTATATCCACTCCATCCACCAAAATCTCTCCCGAGTTTACATCGTACAACCTATAAAGCAGTTTAATTAGAGTGGTTTTCCCACATCCAGAATGCCCAACCAGAGCCACTTTCTTATCCTTAGATATTTTTAAGCTAAAGTTTTGGAATATCTTTCTCTTGTCATAGCTGAAGTTAATATTTTTGAAATCAATCTCTCCCCCTGTAATTTTCAATTTTCTTGCTCCCAACTTATCTTTAATTTCATTCTCAATTTTTCCATACTGGAACAAATCCTGGAAATCAATCATGCTTCTGTAATATTGTCTTATACCCTGTACAAATCCCCACAAAGGCCCAACTACAATTCCATAAATCGTATAAATAAACACCACATCTCCTAGAGTAAGTTGTCCATCTAAGAATTTCACAGCTGGAAAATAGATCAGGAAGAAAATTCCCAAGCCGAGTATAAGCGCCTGGCCTGCAGATAAAGACCTAAAAAAGTTAGAATAAACTATGTTCGCTTTTTTAGACTCTTCAGCCAGTTTCTTGTACCTCTGCTTAACGAGTTTTTCTTTTCCATAATATCTAATCGATTCTAGGTTTGTTAAAAAATCGGCCAAGTTTGCTTTTTCTATATCATCTTTCTTGTTTTTAATACCTCCATAGGGCTTGCTCTTATCCTGGACATAAACACTATATCCAACGAAAAACACAACGGTCAAAAATATAACTGCAACAGCCATTAAATCATAATAAATCAAAGAAGCCGAAACCATTATAATCTGAAACACTAAAGGCGCAGTATCAAATATAATGACATCATTCAAAGAATCAATTGCTCCTCCTCCCCTCATTATCCTAGATATTAAACTGCCCGTCTTATGGGTAGCATGGAATCCATGTGACAGCCCGATGATATGATTAAAAAATCGTGTTTTTAAATCCCGCATCATTTTAGCATTCACCTGTATAAGCAAGTGAACACTAAAAAAATCCAAAAAAGTTCTGACTAACAGAGCTCCGAGATAAACCAAAACAACTATCGACAAAACTTTCAAAAATGCTTCTCTGGTTAAGGTTCCTGCAGAAAAGGCAGTACCGTCATCAATAATTACCTTGAATAAAAACTTCTCAACAAGATAAGTGACGCTTGAAATAAGTGTAGCTACAAGCAAGACTAGGATAAGAAGCTTATAATTCCTCAAAAAACTCCAGTATACACTAAGGTTGTACTTGAAATCTATTTCCCTCCTGTATTTCTCAAGATTTTTCTTCTTTCTTATCTTGCTTAATTTTCTATTTTTCATCGTTATGAAAGTTTAGATAGTTTAGTTAACATGATGCTGGCCTGAAACCTTGACCTTAATCAAAGAAGAATAATGGTATACCTGGACACGGCTAGTTAACTGCATCTGGAAATAATGTGTATACCATATGTCACTTACAAAAAGTGCCTTTAAAAATTTTTCGGAAAAATTTTTCATGCTGCCCTCTTTTTCCATCCAAAGAAAAAGAGTTATATAAATTTAATTAAATCAAATGCTAAGCTCAAAAAAAGTATATACTTTAGTCTTATATACTTCCTCCGCCTATCTTAAATATAATACTTAAAATGCGAAATCTGAACTTTTCTGATAATGAAAATCCCACTTTCAAGAGCTGGAAGTGGATGATTTCTGATGAGGAGAATGAAGGCGATGAAGAAGAGGATGAAGAGACAGACTGAAGAATTTTAGCTTATTTGCCCTATTTTATCAATATTCTTTTTTCTTAATTCCCAGCAAAGCTCCGGCAATTAAAAAGAAAGCTCCTGCAAGAATCCCAAGCAAGTTAGCTCCAGAAATCCCTATAACATTTCCAGTTATTCTATGTGCAAATAAAGCAGTTATCAATCCCAACACTGCAAAAATACTTGCAGCTATTCTTTGCGGCATCATTTTATTATAAGAAGAAAGAGATTAATAAAGTTATTTATTCAGTTTATTTTTTCACTTTAAACATTTTCCCATGTCCTGGAATCACATAATCAGCAATCTTAATCATCTTCCCTCTTTCTTTTAATATCTCTTTTTTATTTTTCTCAAAACTTGGCAGTTTATCCTGGCTGTTAAAGAACAAATCTCCTGTAATTGCATAAGTCTCTTTTCCAGCATTAACAATTACAGAACAGCTATCCTCAGAATGCCCAGGAGTAGAGATAATCTCGATGTTCTTTCCAATTTTCACAGGCAGTTTATTCCAAACAAATTTATCAGTAAGTGTTCCACCTGAACTTATTATCTTTGCATTTTCATAAAAAGCTAAATTAAATGTATGATCTTGATGATTATGGGTTAAAATAATATAATCAATCTTATCCTCAGTTAGTTTCTCTCTTCTAAGTGCCTTGGAAATTTCTTCATGAAATCCCCTTCCTCCAGTATCCACCAAAATATTTTTCTTACCTCCTTGTATTAAAGTCACAGAAGAACATCCTTTTATTCCCCCTTTAACCTCTTCCATAAATCCTATCTTTAGTTGTTTGATTTTCATTTTTTCCTCTTTTATTTTGAAAACCTCTGCTTAGGTTCAGAAGTTATCATCATGCTTTCATAAAACTTTACTATATTATTAAATTTTTCTTTAATATCATCCATTATCTTGAAATATTCTTCATAGCTTTTTGTCTCAAACATTATCTCTAAATCCCACGGAGCAAAAGTAGTTATTATATTGACTGTATTATCCAAGAACTTGCAATAGTCTATAAATTCTTTTTTCTTATCTTCACTTATATTTTTGAAAAAGACAAATGCCTTGCAGGTTGTAAATCCTACCTTATAAGGATTAAGAAGGCATTTGTATCCTTTTATTATCCCTTCTTTTTCCATTGTTCTTATTCTATATCTTACAATGTCCACAGATAATTTTGTTATTCTTGAAATATCAACTATGCTTTTTCTTGAATCAGAAACCAGCTCGTCAAGAATTGCCTTATCTTTTTTATCCAGTTCTATTTTTTCTTCTTTTTCTCCGAAATTAAATTCTATAATAGGGGAGTTATCATTATACATCCATCTCCGGTTGTATTGGAAACTCTCTCTGCTTATTGAAAGCTCTTTTTCTTGTATGAACCTGCTAAATCTATGCAAAATCTCATCATGTATCTTGAAAAATTCTTCAAGATTTTTTGCCCAGATTCCAAAAATCAAATCCCACACACCTTTGCATACCCCCACCCAAAAAACATCCTGGTTTGAAAGGAGATAATTAATGAGCTCGTTGTAGTCTTGCTCAGAATAATCGCTTAATCTTAAGTAGACTTTATAAGCTGTAAGTCCAAATCTATAAGTTGCTGGAACTGTATGGAATTTTAATATTATCTTATTTTTAATAAGATTATTCAGCCTATAATGCACTACTTCTTTGCTTGTTTTTAGTTTTCTTGCTAATTCTGACAAGCTTATTCTTGAATTCTTGTCTAATTCAAAAAGTATTTTCTTGTCCCTTAAATCTAACTTATAAACTGCCTCTTTTCTCATATTTTAATATAAATGTAATAAGTATATAAATATTACTTTTTTGTTAAAATTTTTAGTAAAAGAATTTAACTATATCTGGGTATTTTATATTGTAACTAAATAGTAGTAAACTAAACTACAAGGAGAAAAACAAAATGAAAATAAAAAAAATCGACAAAAAGAAACTTTTTACAAAAGCTTTGGAAGACGGGATAAAGAAAACCATTGAATTGGGTGTAATCGGAGTTGTGGCGGGCTTGTCACTAAATACATTATTGCTGGCTGTTGCCGGAATAATGGGCGGTTCTCTCTATTGCGAAAATAATCAAGCTAACTTTATTGGAAAAAATTTGAAAGGAGACCGCGAATAAAATGACAAACGAAAAACAACTAAAAAAAATAAAGACCTCTGCTCATGCAGGGCTTGGAAATGTAAGCAACTCCCTTAAAGAGTTATGGCTAGAAATTGGAGGCAGTTGTCACCTCAAATGCGATTACTGCTTTGCTTCAACAGATGGAATTGATAAATGCCCCAATAATCTAAGCTTAGAAAGGATACTTGGAGCTCTAGATGAATTCCAGGCAATGGGCGGAGAGAGGATAGGTATAGTCGGAGCAGGCGAACCATTCCATGCAAGAAACATAGCCGATACCTTTGCTATTTTAGAACATATGAAACCTACTGGAGTCTACACAACTATTTTCACCACCGCAGACCTTTTGACTGATCCTATACTCGACAAGCTTGAGCAATACAAGAATATCACTCTTCTAGTAAAATACAACAGTGATAAAGAAGCAGTTCAAGACAAGCTTGTTAATTTGCCCGGGTACACAAGAAGGAGAGATATCGCTTTAAACAAGCTAATTGCAAGGGGGTTTAATGACGGAAAAAGGCTGGGGGTAGTTACCAGTATAATGAAAGATAATCTAAATGAAATGGCAGATATAATGAGATATGCAAGAAAAAACAACCTTATATTTGATGCAGATACTTTAATCCCAAGAGGAAGAGGTGGAACTTGCGGCCTTCAAACAACTGACGAGCAGACAAAAGCCTTGCTTTTAGAGCTTCAAAGAATAGACAGGGAAGAATTTGGAAATGAGTGGGATATAACTGGCTCTTACATAGCAAGCCCGCCATGCACACGATTCAGCAACCACATGCACGTTGACAAGCTGGGAAAAGTTCATCCTTGCGTGTCATCTCAAGCAGTAGAACTTGGCGACTTAAAAGTGCAATCCTTAACTGAAATCTGGAACTCCTCCCTAATGGGAATTGTAAGAAGCCATAATTACCAAGGAAAATGCACAACTTGCAAAAACTACCAGGAGCAAAAATGCTTTTCCTGTCTTGGAAGAGCATGCGAAAATGTAACAACAGAATTCCTAAAAGAAAACGGATTTGTCCAGACTAAAGGATGCTTCAGTTATAGAAACTGCAAGGAGGAAAAATAAAATGGCATTTAGAGACATGTCAAAATGGACAAGAGAAAGGCAAATAGAAGAAGCAGGAAGAAACAAGAAACCCGGATATTTCCAGAACGCAGCAAGAATCTATCAAGACATTGGAATGCAAGAAGAATATAAAATTGCCTGCCTTGCCTGCGGAATAGATTGCTTTGAACAAGGATTGTACGGTTGGGCAATTGAATACTTTGAAGAATCAGGAAATCCAGATTGGGCAAGAAGTACTGAGAAATGGATAGCCGAACAAATTGGAAAAGCGGCTCCGAAAGGATGCGCAATAAAAGATGCTGTAATCTCAAATCTAATTTCAAGAAAGCCCATTAGGCCCTGCGATGTGCATCTTGACGGCTTGGTAAGGTTTAATTGATTTTTTATTTTTCTTTTTCTAATTTTATCACTGTTCATCCTTATGATATAAATCCAAAAGAATTATTGTATTTTCATATTCTAGATAAGAATAAGAAAGCCTAAAAGGCTTTGCATAAACTTCTCTTGTGGCTTTCCTGTTATGTCTCATTGGCTTTCCAACCTCGGGATTTTCTAGGATTTTCAGGATTAACTTTTTTACTTTAATTCTTACGCTTTCGTCGAGTTTTCTGAATATTTGCTTAAAATTATCACTCTCTTTAATATTATCAACTACCATCTTTCAAGCTCTTTCAAAAACTCTTCATGGGTATAACTAGTGAACTTGCCTTCATCAATCTGTTTCCAAGCCTCTTCAGTCCTTCTGGCAAATTCCAAATCTTCTTCTAAATTCTTATCAAAATTTTCCATTTTCTCGATAATTATCTGCTTGTCATTTTTTATTACAACAAGCTTTTCCCCCTCTTTGATATCTTCCCTCATATCCTGAGGAATGACTACTTGCCCTTTAGAACTCATCTTCGTTATGCTTATGTTTGCCATGTTAGTAAGATTAATCTTACTGACTATTTAAATCTTTTTGTTTTATGCAGCCTGGCTATATTCAAAATTTGGCTGATATCCTGCACCCTCAATTTTCTTATAAGCCTTATCTAACATGCCATCTCTAGAATCTGCAAAATTGACTATGTTTGGAGTTTGATACGCATCTCCTCTTACAGCTAGCCCATATCCTTTACCTGCTCCCCTCACTACATTTGCGGAGTATAATTGCCTGCGGTTTCCGCTATAATCAACAGAAGCAATAGCAGCCATAGCTAAAGCATCTCTTTCCAAAGGCCCAACTCTTTCATATACTAACCTTCTCTGTTCAACCTTATATCCCTTTAATCTCTTTCTTATTTCCTCTGCCCCTTTCCACAAATCAACATGCCTAGTTACATTAGGCATTCTACCAAAACTATAATGTCCTATAGCTCCGGCTCTCGCTGAAACTCCTGCTCTTCCCCCTGTATATCCTGCTGCTTTTCCCATGTTCTCAAAACTAATAAGGCCTATTTAAAACTATTCCCTGTTGCCTAATCCCAGAAGAAGTTTTTTCTTCGATTAAGTACTATTTTGTTCTCCAATTATATTCTGCAACATCTCCATCTCTGCTTTTCTTAGAGTAAAAAGTCCTATCATGTCCTAGTTCTTTGACTAAAGCCCATAATGCTATTTCTTTTTCAGCGCGGTTCATCTTCCTCAACTTGTCCTTGCTTTTCAGACTGTCATCTTTAACTAAAACATTATTTCCCAATCTAAGGTAATAGTCTACTGCTTCCTGGCTAGGAATTGCATATTGGCACATTTGTAATGGAATCATATTTTTCTTTCCCCAGTAATGTTCTATGACTCCTAAGTAAGCAGCTATTTCATGTGCACAAATATTAATTATTCCAGAACTTTCTTTATCATCTGTATACCTGTATCTTATGTTGAATCTTTTGCTTGGACAGGAATGATCGCTTCCTAAATTAAGACTTATTGCATGTTTTTCTGGACTGTCTACAACTGGTACTGAAATTAATTTAAGAGTTGTTTTACCTTCTTTCTCTCTTCTGGATGGGACTCTTGCAACAACCTCGGCTCCATCAACTCTGACTCTTTTAGAATCTGCATAAGGTTTTACTTCAATTCCTGCTCCAATTATCTGATGAGAATAAGCGTATAATCGTGCCCCTTCCATGCATTCAACTAGCGAGACTTTTCTTTTTCTTCTGTCTCTTCCTAGAGGCATAAAAGTATATCCGCAATAATTAATGCCCCCCAGGTTATCAAATGCCTGCTCCCTTAACTGGACTGGAGTTCTCCCCTCTTGGATAGCTTGCTCCAGACTATAATATCTTTTAGGCCTTACTTCTTGACCATGTTTCATAAATTTTCTCGCAGACTCAAAACCCCTTGGAACTAATCCATTTATAATAACAAAATCGTCTGCTTTCAATCTTACAATTTCTGTAAGCCCGGCTATTTCTACTAGGTTTCCTTTCTTTATTTGTGCTTTTGTAGTTTCTCTGAAAAATGCTTTTCTTGCCATCTTCAAAAATGGGAAAGTAACCAAATAAATTAATGTGGTGATAATTAACACCCCACAATAAAGTTTATAAATGCCAAAAGCCTATTGAAATTATGGATACAAAAGCGCTTCAGCAATTAGGTTTAACAGAAACAGAAAGCAAAGTCTACCTGGCTCTTTTAGAGTTAGGCCCGAGCTTGGCAGGCCAATTATCCAGAAAAACAGGCTTGCACAGAAGAAACATCTATGATATAACTGAAAGGCTTATACAAAAAGGCATTATAGGCTATATCCTAAAAAACAACAGAAGGTTTTTTGAGGCCTCTTCTCCAGAAAGGCTAAAAGAAATAATAGAAGAAAAGCAAAAGTCTCTAAGTGAAATCCTGCCGCAATTAAATGAGCTATATAATCAAGCCAAGGAAAAGCAGGAAACTAACTTCTATAAAGGCACAGAAGGCTTAAAAACTATATTCCAAGACCAACTTGAAAGCAAGGAAATTCTTATTTTAGGGGCTTCTAGCGAAGCCTTCGAAATCCTGCCATTTTATTTTAAATGGTACGATAAAGACAGAGTAAAAAGAAGGATAAAAACAAGGATAATAGCTAACAAGCGATTCAATAAACCCATTCCTTTATCAGAAATCCGCTATCTTCCAGAAAAATACGCAAATCCTTTAGCAATTAATATCTGGAATGATAAAGTAGCAATTATCCTCTGGAAGGCTCCCCCTTTAGCAATAGTCATAAAACAACAAGAAATAGCAGATTCTTATAAGAAATATTTTGAATTAATCTGGAAAATGGCGAAAAAGAATTAATTTTTTATAGCCCAAAGAGCGAGTATCTTTTCTAAATCTATTGCTAGCGGCTCTTTTGTAAGGTGCGCCGGAGCTACCCTATCAGAATCTGAGCCATCTTCTGGTAAACCATCAGTTTCAGGAGGAAGCTCGTATACCTCTGGGCCCTCTCCTACCCTATTGTACTCTAAAATTTGTATCATTTTAACTCACAAAATACCTAGGTCTTTGAACTTTTTAAATCTTTCTATTTGTAACTACCCCCGAGTGTATACAAACGAAAGCTTTATAAAGGTAGGATAAAGTAGCATATTATAGCATAAATGCTGCTACTTTAAAGGAATAAAATGGGAAGAAAACATAAACACAAACATCAAAATCAAGAAGCGAAGCCCATGCTTAGGCAAAAAGTAAGAATTCAGACTTCTCTAGGCGAAGCTGAATTAACTCCAGACGCAACTGTCCAAGTTTATATAGATGGGAAAAATTCTATTTTAAAGCAGGTTAAAGACTTGCGGAAAGGAGACAGAGTTCTATTTAGGAAAGAAAGAATAACTACCTCCCTGGATGATGTTAATCCTCTTTTAGAAGAAAATCCATTCTACAAGCATGCAAGAAGCCAGATTTTCCATAGGTACACCTCAGAGCAAGACAAGGTGACTATGCTGAGAAGATTGCTTCTAGAAGGTTTAGTTAGTCATGGTTATTTAGATGCGGGAGAAGAGACCCAAAGAAAAATTGTAATGGAGGGGACAGATCTCTCACCGGATGAGATGTGGATGGCAAAAAATGGATTAGAAGAGATGTTGAAAGAAGATTCACCAGATCAAGAAATGCCAAGTGATACAACCTATTCCAACTGGCTAAGGAATGTATCTGTCTTAGCAGCAAGAAAATATCTTACAAGGCTTACCCAAGTAAACCAAGCACTTGCAGACTTTTCAGAAGAAGATGGAGAAAGAAAACAGGCCTATGAATTCTGGAGAACATGCAGACAGCAAGTAATGAGGGGGCTGCATAGAGGGGGCGGAAAAGAAATCGGAGGAAATGGGCATGAAAAAGAAGAAATGGATAGAAAACATCGTATTGTAGTAGAAGATATTGTTAATCAGATTGTTCAATCCTACGATGAACAAACAGCGATTGCACAGGTAGTCTCAAAAGAGCAGATAAGACCAAATTGGGAGCCAGACGAATCCTCGGCAATTATCTTGAGAGGAAAAGAAGAGCCGATGAGGATCGAAGAAGCAATAGACAGCTGGATGATTTTAAGTTCTTACTCTCACTCAATGATCCGATATTATTTAGTAGAAAAAGGCATTAAAATAGAAAATACCGATTTGATAACTTTAGCAAGCCTGTTATTTGAAGAAGCCGGATACAAGTTTAATGAACAAACAGCAAGAGACCAAATCATTATGCCAGAATCAGACCTAAGGAGAATTATGGATGGGTGCATAACAGACGAGCCAGATGAGTTAAATCACTTAAAAAAAGGAACTCTAAAAAAAACAATCGCACTTGCAGCCCAACTTTATTTGTCTATACCCGAAGATGTTAGAGAGATGATTGAACTCAAAGACACTATTCACCATATGCTCGCGACTGGAGAACAGTCTAGAGAAGTAGCAGAAAGAGGAGAATACTTAAGAAGAAAACTACAAAAAAAATACGGAAATCAGATATTTGAATCAATTTACTTAGGTCTACCAAGCAATTTCATCTTTAAAGACGAAGTAGGTTCAAGAAATAAGGATCCAATTAAAAACTTAGAGCTAGCTGTAATAGCAGAAAATAATGAGCATGTTAATTTAGCCAGAAAGCAAGACATTGAAAGAGTATTAAACAGATATGGATTAAATGAAGTAATAAAATTAGAAGAAATAAACACTATACTCGTAAGTGATAAGCATTCTGAAGATATAGAGCAATACAAAAGAAGAATTCAATGCAGAAAATCAACAAAAAATGACCGTTCTGTCCATAAGCCACATGCCAAGAATCCAGACTGGGTCCAAAAAGCAGGAAAAGGACATGATGCGCTTGTTGATAGATTAATAGAAAATCCAGATTTAATAGAACCCGGGTTGGAAGTTATAGATTCTGAGTATACCTTTGGAGATGGATGGGCGAGGGCAGATATTATCTATAGAGACGGCAATGGAAATCCGCTAGTCGTTGAAGTAAAACAAAACGCAACAAGAAATGGTGATAGTTTTGATAACGGAAGGAAAGCAGTAGAGCAAGCAACAGGTTATAGGGCTGCATATAAAGCTGGACTAGATCATCAAATTAGCAGATTAAGACACGATGGATGCCTAAAAGGAACTGGAGAAGGATGCAGATTATTTAATTACCTTTCAGGTCAGGGAATAGATTTTCATGCGCCAGTAAGAGGCATGCTAGTTGCCTACCATATAGATGACGCAACAAAAGAAGCATTGACAGAGCAGGGAATAGAATACAAAGAAATTCCAAAAGAACAAGATGAAAATTCAGAAGAAGGAGCAGCATAAAATGAAAACTTGGAGAAGCTATGCATTAAGAGGACCTGTGAATGAAGTAGTTATAGAACCTGCAACTGAAAGGTTTTTACTTGAAACTTCTAAAGAATGTTGGGGTCCAAGACACCCTGAAAGGGCAGGATTTGTAAATGGATTGCTTATAGATCATAATTTCTATATCTTTGCACCCCAATTATTAAGATGCTCTGGTGGTGCAGAAATAAAAATCCCAATGATCCTACATCCTTATGACGAAATGGAAACTCTTGCAATTGGTGAAAGAGTTCCTAATTTTAGGACTGTTTTGTTTCACTCTCATCCCGGACTGACTGAAGATAGTTTGCATAATCTATTTCCTGAACAAGCAGAATCATTAATTTCTTTATTTAAAAGAGAAATAGAATTAGGAATTCATGATTGGATTAATAAAGATAAAACTAAAATTTCATTAGACCAAGTTATAACTGAGAGTTTAACAAGAGGGCTTGGAGAAGAAGATATATCTGCAACTCCGGGGGATTATCACTTACTTTTAACCAATACTAATTCAGATCCCAACTCGCATGCTCATATTAATTTTTGGTATTTGCTGGATAGACATCCAACTAGAACTCTCCCCACAAGAAAAATGAAAGTTTCGGATATTCGACTTTTAGCACCTTATCTCAAAGAGCTTAAGGAAATAGGCTATCAAACTAACCAAAAAATTTTTGGATATAGAGGAGACGAAGGATTTGATTTTCTATCTAAGCAAGCCCAAAGAATGTTTTTGAGATTACAAGAAGTAGATAATGAGAAAGCAGAGTTTTATGAAAAATTAAGAACCAGGGATGAACATTATCAAACTTTAACGCTAGTACCTAATCAACCATTAAACATTGTTAAAAAAAGAACAGAAGCAGCTTAACATGACAAAACAAAAAATATCAATAACATTAGATGAAGAAATGCTAAAGATAATTGAAAATATCTTAAAAGATGCCCAATTCAGAAACAGAAGTCATATTATAGAATATTCGTTGAAAAAATTCTTAGAGGAAAATTTGAATAATGTTAATGGAGAGAAATAAAATGAAACGTATATTATTGTTAGAAGAAGTTGTTGATGAAGTTTTAAGAAATCATGATAGAGAAGCCTGCTTTTTTGGTACAGATAACTTTTCATTTCCAACTCAAGGGCTAAATAGAGCAGCAGGCCCCTACACTTTCCTTTTTTATGCACTTTCAAGAATACCTGAAGATTTAAGTAAAGAATTCTATGCGGTTCCCTATGTACCAGGAGACCTAAGAAATGAAGGAACATTTAATAGAATAAGAGAGCTAAAAAGGAGGTTCCATTTTATAGAAGATTTTGCGGTGACAGGCAAAGGAAGGTACAAAGAAACAGGTAATGGACAAACGATAGAACAAGAAGGAATTTTCCTGGATATGCGGCTATTCAAAGGGCTTAGGCCTTTGGCTAGAATTCCTCCCCAGTATTCTATCGAAAGAATCAAAACTGCTGACTTGCAAAAAGGAGTGCCCGATCCAACAGAATTATTAGACTACGTTGCAGAAAAAATAAGAGCCATAAATAAAAAATACAATCAAGAAGTATAAGCAGGCTCTCTCTTTCTAGCTGGAGTGAGACGCTCAGAAGGCGAAGGTTTTCTGGCTACAAGATACTCTTGTTTATGGGGCTCAACAATATCAATAAGCCCCCCAATCTTTATATCTCTATATTGTAATATTTCAACTGCCTGCCTCAGATCAATATCGCTTTCTCCTACTAAAACGTTATAGCCCATATCAGCATTATGCATAGCATAAGCTAACACATCTACATCTGCTTCTTTCACTACGAGTTTATCTAAATAATCTTCAAGTACCTCAAAACAATTATCCAAGCGTTTCAGAGACTCTACATCAGGCATTCCAAGATTTTTCAACACTCTGCCTCTTTTTTTAATGGCATTAAAGATCTCGTCACTCTCTTCAGGAGTTAAGTTTCTCAATCCTTTTTCTTTACCTTTTTGAACATAAGGCATTAATTCCCTCGCAGTAGTTGGTTTTTCTGTTTGCTCTAAGATTTTTCTTGCAGGTTCACGATATTCTTCAAATCCTTCTTGCACTGCACTATTCCTCTCAACAACTTCCCTTAAGCGCCTAAAATATTTTCCAGTATTGCTGAGCTCGCCAGCCCGACCATACCCAACCTCCCCCTCCACCTGATGTAATTCCTCTAAGACCGAATCAGGAACAATCACCTCTTCAAATTTCTTCAGATAGCTCTCTAGCTCCTCAGGCCTATAAGCGCGTATTAAAGAAGTATCTAAAACCAATATAGTCTCAGAAGTCATTTTTCTTTCTGTCCTTTTGGTAAATTCTTCTATAGTTATAACTTCCAATTGACTATTAGGATTTAGCCTCTTGCCAAGCAAAAAAATCCCGCCAACAATAAAAACAAGAAATCCAAGTAAGCCGAGTAAATTTTCCTCTCCAACTCCAATCACAGCCCCAGTGAGGGCAGCATTTGTAAGAATAAGATAAATTCCTGCAAATATTAATCCTATACCTAATCCCCTTTTAAAAAACATAGAAGAATTAAGAACAAGGCATATAAAAGCTTTACTTTCAATTTGTTCATGCCTTGTCTTTCTTCCCACCTCTTAATCCTCACCTCTCCTTTCTATCTCTTTTCTTATGTCTTTTTTTCTTCTTTTCCCCCAGAAGCTAAAACTACTGCTATTGCTCCACCTATAATAGCCAGTATGACTAAATTAATAATAATGGTATCCATATAACCTCCACCCTGAAGACTGCCATAAATCCAATCCCACCCGCCAGTAATCCATAAAACAGCAACAATAACAGCCAATCCAAATATAATTCCCAAAGCTACTTTTAATCCTCTATTTAGTATGTCTCCTTCTTTCTTGTTGGCCAGAAATCCGAAGCCCAACATAAATACAAATAAGATAACAATGCAAACAACTAAAAAAGGCATTAAGTTAACAACTATCGCTCTAGCAAAAGGAAAAGCAAGAAAAATCAGCGCTATTACAAGGCTAACAATAGCATTAATCTGCCTTTTCTCCTCTCCAAGCATCTTGCTTCTATCTAAAATCGCAAAAACAATAGTGAAAACAAGTAAGAAAGGCAATATAAAATCAACAAACCACGGATGTGAAAATATACTCTCGACCATTTTAATTTCTCTTTTTAGTGCCCCTTTTTCTATAGGCTAATAAGCTAGACTACAACTCGATTTCTTCTTCTGGAACGCTCTCTCCAGCTTCTTCCTGCATTGGCAGGCTGGCTCTGCTTACCAAGCAAACATCACCAATAGCCTTGACAAACTGATGCGGGATTACCACTCCTCTCGCCCCTCCCAAAAAGCTGCCTATGCCGCCGCTGACCTTGATTCTCCAGCTATCCACTTTATTATCCACCAGGTTGACTTCCTCGACCTCTCCAAAAAAATCTCCCAAGTCAGTGTACACCCTTTTTCCTATGACCTCTGATAATTTTTTTATCTTGATTGGCATATCGTATGGAAATAAAATTGCTTTATATACTTTTCTATCTTTAGAAATAACTATCCATTAACTTTATATAAATGCCTTTCATCATTAATTTATGATTAAAACAAAAGAGATGATACATATAATCCTTGTGATAATTCTATTTGCGTTTATACTCTGGTTCTTTCAGGATTCCAGCCTTATTCTGCCTTCATTTATAATTGCCGCTGTTGTAATATGCACGAATGTGATAGCCAAGAAGATAGCTGCGCGTTACTTTCAAGCTGAAGCAGAGATTAAGATATGGGAATTTCAAAGATGGGGCTACTATACAAGAAGCCACTTTAAAAGCCCAAAGCCAATAGGCATAATTCTTCCATTTTTGCTTGTTTTGGCATCTGCAACAGGGTTTATAAAAATGCTTACTTTCCTCCAAACAGATATTTCTCCAACATTAAGAAGAATTACTAAAAAAAGAGGCGGGCTTAGGAGGTACTACGAGCTTACTGAATGGCATAATGGATGGATCATCACTATAGGGATAATTGCAACCCTCTGCCTCTCCCTTCTGCCCTATATATTTGGGAAACATGAACTACTAATTAGCCTAGCCAAGTATGGAGTTTACTATTCTATATGGAACATGATTCCAATCGGGCAGTTAGATGGAACAAAAATATTTTTCGTAAGTTTCAAATTCTGGCTATTCATGGTTTTCTGGGTTTTTGTAGCAATTGTTTTAGTTGCTTTATTATAAATAGAAGTTCAATAACTTTATTAAAGCCCCTTAGGTGAATAATATATTCAATCCCCATTAAAATGCCTGACAAAATTCTAAAGACAATACAACCAAGAGAATACCAGCAGAAGATATACGAAGTTTGCAAAGGGAAAAACTGTTTAGTGATTCTGCCAACAGGAACGGGAAAAACCTTAGTTGCGCTTATGCTTGCAATTAACCGATTAAGGTTATATCCAGAATCCAAAATTCTTTTTCTTGCTCCGACCCGCCCGCTTGCAGAACAACACCTTGCCTATTTCCAAAAGCATCTCCCAGAGCTTTTTGCAGGCAAAGAGCTTTTTACAGGCAAGGTAGATGCTGAAAAAAGGAAAAAATTATGGCAGAACGCAGAAATCATTTTCTCAACTCCGCAGTGTGTAGGCAATGACTTGCGAAATAATCTTTATGATTTAAAAGACGTTTCTCTCCTTATTGAAGATGAATGCCACCGATGCCTCAAAAGCTATGATTACACTTATATAGCGAAAACCTATAAGGAACAGGCAGTAAATCAAAGAATATTAGGTTTAACTGCAAGTCCCGGAGTAGAAAAATCAAAAATAAAAAAAATAGCAGAAAATCTTGGGATAGAAGCAATTGAAATAAGAACAAGAGAAAGTGATGATGTCTCTCCTTACCTGCAGGAATTAAAGTACGAAACAATAAAAATAGACTATCCAGAAGAATTTAGAGAAGTGGGGGACCTTATAAAAGGGCTCTGCAACAGAAAAATAGAAGAGCTCCAAAACAGAAAATTACTATTTGCTCCTCCAACAAAAAAGAACATCCTTGAGCTTCAAAGAAAGATAATGACAATGATCTCAACAGGAAACAGGAATTTTAACATATTATTGGGAGCATCTGCCTGCGCGCAGGCAATAAAGCTCCAGCATCTCTTGGAACTTTTGGAAACTCAAACTCTCGATTCAGTGTATAAATACATGCAGGAATTGTTTTCACAAGCCAACCAAAATAAATCAAAGGCAGTTAAGCACCTGGTAAAACAGGTTGCTTTCAACCAGGCTTATATCAAAGTTACAGGACTTATTGCAAAAAAAATTGAAAACCCAAAACTGCCCAAGCTAAAAGAAGTAGTTGAAGAAGAAATGAAAGGAAAAATAAAAAGGATTATCGTTTTCGCTCAATTCAGAGATACTTTAGTAAAAATATGCAAAACTCTGAATGAAGTTCCGGGCGTAAATGCACGGGTTTTCGTTGGGCAAGCTAAAAAGGGAGAGGGAGAAGGAGCAACAGGCTTGAGCCAGAAAGAGCAAAAAGAAATGATTAATGACTTTTCCCTTGGAAAGATAAATGTATTATGCGCTTCATCAATAGGAGAAGAAGGTTTGGATATATGTGAAGTTTCAGCTGTTATTTTTTACGAGCCCATACCAAGTGCAATACGGCAGATACAGAGGCGAGGCCGTACAGCCAGATTAAAGCCAGGAAAGCTCATAGTCCTTATGATAAAAAAAACACGAGATGAAGCTTATTACTGGGCTGCTTTTCACAAAGAGAGAAAGATGTATCAATCTCTTAAAGAGTTAGATAAAGAATTCAAAGCTAAAGAAAAAGAAAAAAATAGACAGACAGACAGCACGCCCCAATCAAATATCAACAGATTCTTATAGAGCTCTCTAGATTTCTAAAACCTTTTAGCATTTTATCGTTTCTTATGGGATGATACTTAAATATTTCAATTTCTAACAAAGTCTTTAAATTTTTAAATCCATGAACTCTGAGTTCAAAACCTTTTTTATACTCATGAACGCATATGCCCAATCGCTCTAACAAATCCCGAATCATTTGTCGCTCATCTTCCCTTGTTGAAGTGTATCTAACTTCCCTTAAAGAGCCAGATTTTGCGAGTTCGACAGAGCCTTCGGCGGCAAAAGCTCCCCTAAGAAAATGGACAATTTGACTTTTAGAAGTCTCCTTCATAAGAAGAGGGGTAAGCTCGATTAAGTTTTCTATAAGAAGCTGCAACAAAATAAAACTTGCTTCCAAATGAATTACCCCATACGGTTTAACAGAAGAATTTCCAGAAGATTTTTTTATTCTTATTTTTGTCAAATTTCCTTCTTCCAAATTGGTATTTCTTAACCAAAAAACTCTTACCTCTTCAAAAGTTTTAGGTGATCTCTCATGAAGCTGGATCCATGCCTTTAATTTTGAACTGCCGATTCCAAATAATTCAAAAAATTTTATTGCTTGATTGATCACTAAAGGCTCGCTATTTGTAACCTTTGGTTTTCTGTTTCTCGAGCCCTCACCAAGATAAATTCCCAAACCAACTAAAAAATCTTCATTAAGTTCTAAATATTTTGGAAGAATTAGTGGTTGAGGTCTTGTACTTCTCTTTTCATCATAGAAGACTATAATTTTATTCTCATCGGCAAGAAATTTAAGAGGATTTTTCCCCTTGTATTTTGGGAACAGGCAAACTGAATTTAGATAAGATTTTCCATTCTTAGTAATAAAAATTTCTTCACTAATCTCTTCTAATTTTAATGCGCCTTCAACACATAACCATTGATTACTAAATTTTATGCTATGCCTCTTTTCCTTACCAAAATTAATTAAATCATAAGGGCTAAACTTAAGTTTCTTGACCAATTCCATAAGTTTAAATTTTTTATAAAGAACCGGAATTCTTTTACCGCTAATCCATTCAGATACATGAAAATCCTTCTCCAAACCTGCTACATTCAGCAATTGCAACTGCTCCAAACTCAATTTTTCTTGCAGCCCCAAAATTAAGTCTTTCCACTCTTCATTCTTAATATTGCCTATTTCAGCTAAAATTTCACTGGTTTCTTTAATTGAACTTTCAAAATTAGGATCATTTTTCTTTATTAATTCTTTAAGTACCTCAAAATATTTTGTCTCCTGTAGTCTAGAGCCGTTAATCCAACGGTAAATCATTTTTTTACTAACTCCTAATTCACGGGCTATGTTTAAAACTCGTAAACCCTGCTTATACTTTAAAGTTTGAACTAAAATTTTAGTATCCATCATAATTTGTAATTTTACTTCTTAAGAGGATTTTTCTTGTCCAAATCTTCTCGTATTAGAATGGCTATTCTACTGCTCAAATTAATCCCATTTTTTTCACAAAATTCTCGAAAACGGATTAATAAGTCTTCAGGCAAGGTTATAGTCAACTTTTCATAATTCTTATTCATACCTATTAATAAGTATTGATACTATTTAAATCTTTCTGTAAACTTAAAAATAACAAATTTTAAGTGCTAAAAGGTAATTAGATCAAGAATATCTTATTTCTATTTATTAAAGCAAGAAACTCTAGACATAAATTAAAAATCTGCCCAAATTAGTTTATGATCTGATCGCCCTTCTAAAAAACCAACATCTTTCTTTTTTAATCCTCTAACAAACATATGATCCATATCCTTGTATAAAAACCATTTAATAAGGGGTGTGCAGGAACATGTTTTAATTTTTCCTGTAATGAGCCTTAATTCAGGAAAATGGTGCTTAACACTATCATAGCACTCATTAAAATCCCCCATAAGAACAATTTTTCCATTTAATTCTCCTAAAACCTTCTGAGTGTGCTTTATCTGCTGAAAAAAGAATTTTTTTGTTGGCAATCCCAAATGAATCTGAACAACATTTAATTTTAATTCAGGAAAATAACAAACAACCATTCCCCCTCCTCCCCCCAGATGATTTTCAACAGGCCATTCTTTAAAGTTTAATTGTCTTCCTCTAATTTTAGAAGCAACTAATTCAATTACATGCAGCCCAGAATATTTCAGTTTATGCCCTTTGCCAAAATAAAAATATTTATACCCCAATTTTCTCAATCTTTTAATCATATCTTTCTCTTGGCCTTCTAAAATCTCAATAATCCCTAAAATATCGGCGTTAGCTTTCTTAACAGTTTTTATAGTCCCTCCAAAATCAACTCTTCCCCACGCTCTTTCTGGATTTGAGTTGAAATGAACATAATAATGCCCAATTATATTTGACCAAAAATATCTTCCATCCAATCCAAACATCTGATTATAAAAAGCTATCCTCATTTTTATTATTTAAATAAAAATAAGTATTTAAAGGTTAACTGATAAATATTAACATCAGAAAAACCCTTTTATTTATTCATCAGGGTTTTTAGGATGCTCGGAAATGGAGCCGAGCATTATCATTTCCGACATGAAAAAGTGGACAAGCAGATATATAGAAGACTTCAGATTTAGACATAAAATAATCTTTTTTATCTTAGTGATAATTTTAACAATAATCATCACCAGAATCATTGTATTGCTTAAAGATCCTGATATAATAATAAAAGGTTATGAATTGCACCATTTCTATTATGGAATAGTATTATTAATAATTTCTAATCTCTTAATGTTATTTGGAAAAAAGAATTTTAATATTTATTTTTTGCTTTCAGCAATCTCTATTGGATTAATAATTGACGAATTTCTGTATGTTGCAGGAGGTTTCGGCAATAAAAATGTTTATTTCTCTACTCTTCCTTCAGCAATTGCTTTTTCAGGAATAATCTTAGTGATTGTATTTTTTATAAAATATTTTAGTAGAAAATGAATATCCT
>CAZYZS010000019.1:0-23633 GCA_964651965.1 Candidatus Woesearchaeota archaeon
TTAATTGTTATAGGAGTTTATATTCAACATGAATAAAGAAGAACTAAAGAAAGAAGTTGAAAGACTTAAAGGAAAAGCTACTGATAAGAGATTAGAAGATTATAGACAATTATGTCTAAATATGCCTAAAATTTGGGAAACGCTTTTAGTCGATACAATATTTTATGAAAAAGCATTATCAGAATTAGAAGGAATAGAGCAAACAGAACAAAAGTTTATAGATGCTATTAATAAAGTCTTTGAAAATATGCCTGTTGCATTCAAGCTAAAAAATGGATTAAGTATCCCTTATAATGAAAAAGATACAGGGGTTCTATTAACTCAATTTAAATTAGGGCTTAAGAAAGAACTTTTAAAATCAATAGGAGAAAAAGAAAAATGACTGAAGAAATTGAAAAGAAAAGGTCAAGAAAGATCCCAAAATGTGTAAGATCTGAGGAATTTATAGCACTTATAGCATCCACTCCAAAAAAGGACATTAAGTCGAGAATTGCTTTTTTATTGGCTTACAGCTCTGGCATGCGAGTCTCTGAGGTCCTTAGAAGCGGGCCAGAGGATTTTAGGCCTAATTCTCTCTTTATATCTCAAAGTAAGTATGGAGTGGAAAGGATTGTCCCAATTCCCAAGGGCTGGAAGCCGGATTTTTTGAGATTCCTGCCTTTAAATCTGACTCCAAGGACCCTGGAAAGAAATTTCAAAAAATACGCCAAAAAAGCGAATCTGCCTGCTTATTATACCTTTCACAGCTTGAGGCATGGGTTTGCAACAAGGTGCCTCGAAGTCGGAATGCCCCTTAATCAGGTACAGGTTTTAATGGGGCATGCAAATATTTCCACAACTTCAATATATGTGAAAGCCAATCCTATTGATGCAATAAAGTCATTCGAAAAGCTATTTTAGAGAAAATACGACAAAAAGCGACATGATTTTATGGGTTTTTAAGCATAAAACCGGTTTTAAATGTCGGGGATTACCTAATCTGCGACATATAAAAAGGGCTCAAATGCCCTGAAATGGATTATAAATAGAGGCAAACTGAGGTTTTCAAAAAGAAGATGTCAAGACAATTCATATGTGATGGGTGCAAGAAGCCGGTCTCAATAAGCACTGAGGTGAAAGTAGGCCTGAAAAAGTTTGATGTATGCGATGCATGCAAGCTCAGGATATTGGAATTTTTCGCAAGGCCAAAAACACTGATGAGCAAGATTGACAACCTGATAAAAAATACTTAAGCCTTGCTGGAGTTCAACCACTCTCTCTGGCAAGGTTTACTTTTTGATGTAAGGAGGTTTATAAAATGGCAAGAATAGACAAGAAAAAAAACAAAGAAGAAGAGGAAGAAGACAGCGAGGACGATGAGGAATCCGAAGAGGAAGATGATGAGGATGAGCCCGATGAGAAAAAGATAAAAAAAGAAATCAACAAGCAAACAGGGAATAATCCTCAGGCAGTTTTTTTCCCAAGAGCTGTGAGTGTCGAGGATATGTTCAATGTTATCTGCGACAGGCTTAATGTTATCGAGAAGAAATTAGATAACGCTATCGGGGAGTCACATAGCTGATGTTAGAATTATTAAATTCCTCGAGGGGAAATTCTATTTTTATTTTTGGTTTGTTTGCGTTCTCCTGGATACAGGGCCAGAGCTGCGGATTTTTTTCCAGGCAGACAGTGCACGGATCGCTGAGAAGCTGAAGCTTGAATCTGTAGTTAAGAAAAAGATTTACTGCCAGCAGCCCTAGGACAATCACTCCTATTATTATAAGGGCCTGCTTCATGTGGCTCATTTGGATTTGCATTTTTTCCTTAACCTCAAGCATTTAGCAACTTTATTCTATTTTAACATTACATAGGTTATTTTATTAACCCGCCACTTATACCCCCCTAACGGTGACCCTCCCTAAAATGCTTCACAAAATCTTCACTTAATCCCATAATTCCAGCGATTGCCTTATCTTCCATCTTGTAAACATCATGCAAATAAACTGTAAATGTCTTGCATCTGTCTTTCCACTTCTTCTCGTGTATTGAAAGTTCTCTTTTTCTGAATGCCCTCGCCTTTCTGGTTCTATACTCTAGCTCATCAATCACATAAGCCTTGGTGAACCTGCATGGAGGGTAAGGAGACTTAACACATCCATAATTATAATATTTCTTGCCATTAATATAGAGCAATTTCTTTTTATTGAAAGGAAACAGAATGTAGTTTCCTCTTTTTCCATGCTTGTTGAAATAAACATGGAACAAAGTCTCGCATCTCCATATTGCGAAGTATTTATCTAGGTCAAAGAAGCTGGGCAATACAATTCCAATAAAAAGATTAAGCTGCCGCATCTCTGTTGCAACTGTTATCATTGCCCTGTTGATTTGGCTGAGGCTTGCTCTTGAGCTTGTTGAACTAAAAGCCTCATCAAGGAGAATGAAGTCTCCTTTTTTTCTGTCCGGAGATTTAATCAGTCTTATAAATTGGTTGTGATTAAATGCAATGTTTTCTATATTGAAATTTGGATCCAGAGCCTTGGCAATCTGCATCGCCAGCACAGACTTTCCTGCTCCTTCCCTTCCATCAAATAATAAGACCTTATCCCGGTCATGCTTTAGTACCTGATTTCTAAAGTTAGGGATTTGCTCTGCAACTATATCATCTACAAAAACATCATTTATGTATGCCATTATAGATTCTCCCTGTCTTCCTTGCCTCCAAACATTTTATATCTCTCCATCTTCCCGACAAGCCACAGCATTATTTCTTTTAATTTGATATAGACTTCTCTTCCTTCCATTTCAGCATTAAGATAAAATTCAGGATTCTTCTCTATTAAATCGTTAAGACTTTTTACAGAATTGTTATACTCATTTTTCTCTGTCTCTTTCAATTTCATTGATACAAATATGAAGAGCCTGTCCTCTGCCTCAAATACTGCACGATAGTTTCTTTCCTGAAAACTATATTCAATATCCTTGAGGATGTTTATAAGGATCTCAGCGAGACCCTGCCTTAGATCATAGACTAGCTGTTTCTTATCGTCATCTGCATTCCATGCCATAAACCAATCACCTTTTAAGCAGTCTAGAAAAACTAATTTTATAATCCTAATTAGGATTATTAATATGTAATTTCTTATTCTTCCATGGGAATATTTGATAAGATTAAGAGCATCTTTTATCCGACTCCAAAAACCAGGGTTGTGGAAAATACAGCAATACCTCAAGCGAAAACAGCAGTGCGCTCGGTTGATATTGTCAAGACAGATACTTCTGGAAAGCCAATAGGCGGGGGAGCTGTGACTATCAAGGGCCCAAGCGCCTGGCAAGGAGGAGGTTCGGCGAGCTACGTTAGCGGAGGGGGAGCAACAGCCCGGGAAGTCAAGACATTTGCAGAGACCAACAAAATTGTGGACCAGGAAGTGGGAGCTCCATTGTCAGTGCAGCAGCAGACTTATTCGGTGAGGGGATTACAGCCGAGGGAGAAAATATATTCAAGGTATACAGCAACCGAAGATAATCCATATTATAATCTTAGGTGGGAAGGGGCAAAGCCTAAGGGGATTTATGAAATTGAAGCATATAGGCAGGAAAGAGAAAGAATAATTTGGGGACAGGAGAGTGCCATGCTGAAAGCAGAGGCTGCTTATCAGTATGACATTAACACCACAAAATATAACTTTGAAAAAAACCCCGCAAGCTTTGCGGGGATGGCTGGCTTTTCTTCTGTAGAAAAAGAGGGCACAATAACTTATACACTCAATGAAGACTATATTAAAAGCTTGCCTAGTTATTCTAATTATCAAACAGCCATGACTGGAGTAAATGCTTTTCTTTCTACTCCTGAAAGCGATATTCACAAAGTTGCACTAAGCCGGGCAAAGGAGCAATGGAGAGGAGAGTCCATGGGGTATCAGCTTAAGTCCACATTCTCCGAGTATGGAATTGGAGTCGGGAAGTTTGCAATAGGCATGGGAGAGTTTGGAGTGACAGTATGGAAAAACATGGGGGTACAGACTTTTAAGGAAGGGGAAAAGAGAAGCGTGTGGGGAGAGGGCTTTAAATTTGGAGGTTCTATTGGAAAATTCAAGCAGACCCCGACTGTCCAGCCATACTATAAATATACAGAGCATCCTTTATTATACTCTAAGGAATTGCTAGACAGGCCCGCAGCAGTTGCACAGATAGGTGGGTATGGAAGTGTAATAGGAACATCAATATATTCCGGCACAAAAGGATTTCTCGCCGGGCAAAAGGCTTTCGGAACCACCGCAGCATTGAAGCAGACAGCATTCAATCTCTCACCATTGAGGCCATCAAGCTCTCTTTTCATTTATCCAACATCAGAGGATACTAAGGTTGTAGGTATCTCCAGGACCTACACCTCAGGAGACACCGGAACCAGAACAATATTAGCCAGGGGGGTTGAAAATCCTGACCTTCAAATAATTTCAACGCAGCAGTTCAAGCTTCTTGGGGAGGGGAAATATTCATTTGGAAGAGGAACAACAACAATCACAAGCCCATCCTATTATTATTATGGAGGTGATTTGTACCGGGGAAGATTTGTAAGCAAATCCGCAATAATCCCTATAGTAAAAGGAGGATATTATGGCAAATATGTTTATCAGCCGCCATCAGGAACCGGTGTAAGATTTACAGGGATGCAAGGGTCTCAAGCAGCAACAGCTATAAGGCCCATGTATTCCTTTTCTTTATTTGAAGGAAGCCAGGGCTTTGTTGCTTTCGGCTCTAGTGGAGGGCCCTCAACAGTGAGTAGGGCTCTAGGAGTTTCAGCATCTTTTGATGACAGGTCTTATTATCTTGGAGGCAAGTATAGCTCATCAGGCAAAGCGGTCCCGACAACTTTTATATTCGATACAAAAGTAATGCCTGCCGATTTTGGAGGAAGCATTGTTAGCTCATCAAGCAGAGGAACTTCAAGATTATTTCCTGAGTTATTTTCTGCACAGGCTTCAGCAATGGGGGGAAGCATGGCTGCATCTGGTAGCGCAAACCTTCCAATTATTAAAACATCTGGCGGCTTGGAGCTTGCATCCTTGTTATACATTAATCAAAAAGAACAGACGAGACAAAAAACATCTATGATAACAACAAGCGGCTTAAGGTTCATGCCCTTATCACGCCAGGAGACAATCACAATTCCAAAAGTGGATAACCGCCTTTTTGAAGGATTGTCTCTTTCACAAGCGCAGTCTTCTTATTCTCCCCAGAAATTTAAGGAGATAGCAATAAGCATTCCTGCATCTCCTGCTTTTAGCTTTCCAGGCTTTGGGGGGTTAGGTCTTGCTGCAGGAGGAGTTGGAAAGTTTGCATTGTTTGACCTTCCAAGCATGGACCTCAGCGGAGGCCTTGGGACAGGCATCCTGGGAGGAAGAAATATTTTGAGGTATACCCCAAGCTATCAGGCCATCAAGCTTAATATTAAAGGAAGAAAGACATCTCCAATGTTTGGCGGGAAGTTCAGTGGGTTTGAATTAAGGAAGATAGCAAAAGGTGAGTTTCCTTTTAAAAAAGGATTATAAAGAAGATAATTTTGATTAGGTTAATTTTTTAAAAACATAGGTGAGCTAAATGCAGTCGCAAGACAATAGTATAAATGCTCCTGCTCTTCCATATAGGATAGATAACACTGGAAAAGCAGACCTGCTTGACAAGATTAATCCAGACAGAGTAGTCGAAGAAATAAAAAACAGGCTGATGGGAAGGGAATTTATAAGGAAGAATATGAGGTGGGAAGATAACTTTATTCTAAAAAAGAATGCTGTAAGCGAGCTGTGCGCAAATGACATGGCAACTTTAGTGCTCTCAGTCTCAAATCCAAATGTTTCAATATCCAAGCTTAAAGATGAGGAGATTAGAAAAAGGGCTTATGGAGTAATGGAAGCAGCAATTAAAATGCTTATTGCAAACTGGAAAGATTATAGGATTACAAACATTGCACAAATAACCTATGTTTCTGAAATTGTTTTCTCAGTCTCTTTTATAACCATGAAGCAATGCGAGGGAGAGGGAATAAGAAAGATGGTTGTTGGATCCAGGCAGGAGACTCATTTGAGCACAGACACAGAAAGAGAAAGGAGAGGGTTATTTGGGAGGAGAGCAAATGGTTAACATTGCGGGCTTTGATACTGCAGGAATAGGGTCTGTGATACTGAATTGGGCAACAAGTATTTTCTTTTGGGTGCTGGTTGTAGCCGGCATTCTCCTTATAGTGCTTATTTTTCTTGTGATTAGAAAAAGCAGGAGGTTTGAATTTCCATGCCTGGAAGTCATTGGCCTTGGAGAAGGAAAGATCAGGATTGAAAGCACGAAATGCGGATGGTTTAAATCAAAGAAAATGCTTTTTGGCTTATGGGATTTTGGCGGGGAAGATGAGCTTGTGGCAAAAAGCAGGATTCGGTTTGGAAAAGACAGAAGGATATTTTTTGCAAGCTCTGTGGACTATCACGATATTGGAGGAACAAGGGGGATTATCTGCAAAAGAAAAGATGATGACCCTGAGGTCTTGGTACCCCTTAACAAGTTTAAGGTCTTAAATAATGAGCTCCTTGGAGAAATAGCCCCTGCAGATTATAGGGATGCAGGAGTCAAGATTATGGAAGACAAGAGGAAAGAGACTCTGACTTGGTGGGATGAGAATAAGAGCACAGTCCTGATGGCGGGGACCATACTTTTTGCAGTTATAGCAATCATACTTATCTTAAGATTTGCACAGGGAGAAAGTTCTGAATGGAGAAATTTTGCAGCTAAGGCCATGCAGAATCTAAATATAAAGCAAGGCACTGCCCCATAGCTTCAAAATTAGGATTATATATAGGTGTCCCTTTTTTTTTAATGGCAAAGGCAGCAGTAACATTATTTTTAATCATTTCTCTAATTGCCATAGCGAGCGCAGCTCCGCCTTTCATTTCAAATACAGATGCTGGCCTCCTCATTGAACCGGTTAATGTTGATTATATAAAGCAGGAAATGGGACACAATTTCTATATCAATGTTATCAATCAGTCAAATGGCTTGCCCATTAATTCAGGCTTAACCTGTTATATGCACTTGTACAATTCTACAGGGGACCATCTTGTTATATCAGAGACTTCCACTGCAGAAAATATGTTTGACTATAAGTTCTTTGTTGATGGAGGAAACTTCACAAAGGGCATTTACAGCGCAAAATTCCAATGCAACAACAGTGCAGAGGGAGGGCCTTTTGAGATAAGCTTTGAGGCCAACATGTATGGTATAGCTCCCCCGGAAGGAATAGTCCTGGTCTTCTTCTCCTTGGGTTTTTTAATACTGGTCGGGACCCTTATCTCATTATTGATTTATACACTGGCTCTTTTTGTTGAAAAGGATTTCAATATCAAGCATCTTATTTTTAACGTCTCAGCTTATCTCATAATCTTTGCATTCTATATCCTGGAGCAGGAGTACCTTAGGCATGAGCTCATAAGCGACATCCTCCTGATATTCCTGGAAGTAGGCTCAATCACAAACATTATTTTTCCCTTCATAGTTTTCATTATTTCCATAACAATCTGGAAATGGCAGGAGCTGGAAAAATGGTAAGGGAATCAAACAAATACAGGCGCCCAAAAGTCCCGCCTGAATTTTTGGAATGGATTGAGCAACGAAGAAATAATATTGAAGTAGTCGCCAGAAATATGGGAAGCAACAAGCCGATAAGCAACATGCAGGCAATGAGGATAATTTCATTAAGCGAGGGAGGAGTAGAGCTGACCCGGGATATGCTTAAGTGCATCAAGAAAAAAGTAAAATGAGAAGAATAACGAAAAATAAAAAGGGCATGGGAGATTTTGCAACTTTTATAATTGTAGTCATAGGCCTGCTGCTCATGGCCCCTATCATGCTTAAGATAGTTAATTCGATTCTTGATCCCCTGGAAACAAATTTGAATGCCACATCAACAACCGCCGCAGCAAACGTTGCTTATGTCCAGGGAGTCTTTGTGACCTTCTGGGATTATCTGATTGTTATTGCCCTCCTGGTTAATATGGTCCTCCTGTTTGTATTCTCTTATCTTGTAGATACAAACCCAGTATTCCTAATCCTATATATAATAGCAGGCATTGTGATAATGAGCCTTGCTCCTTACGGCATAGAGCCAGCAAAACAAATATTTGGAATGTCTGCTTTTTCAACAGAAATTCTAGAGCTGCCTCTGACATCTTATGTTGTCACTTATTTTCATATGATTATATTCGCAGTATTCATTGTTACAGGGATTATCCTTTATGCAAAATTTAGAGGGAGGGCATCTGACTTATGAAAACTATCGGCATATTGGTTTTGATTATTAGCATGTTGATAGCGATAACCAGCATAGTTTTAATCTTTCTGGATAAGGAAACAACAATTAATGTTCAGCCAATTCCACAGGAAGTTATTAAAGGGACTCTGGATTCCAGCCCAGCTGAAACAATTTTTAATAATTATATAATAGATGGAAACAGCGTATATTGGAACGATGCAAATATTTATGCTGTTGCTTATCCTCATACAATTACAAAAGATAGTTCTGTTTATTTTAATTTAACTTCTAAAATATATGAAGGAAATGCAGACTTAACTTTTGGATTTGACACAAATAAGGTTAAGCCGCAAAATGTTTATATTTATAATCCACGATACATAAACTATACCCATAGCTACTATTGCGGATATAATTTCAACTATACAATATCTCCAAAACATTTTTGGTGCTATAAAGCCAACAACATTACTGGACTTACTGAAGTTGTTTATGATGGAACATTTGAATGGGGAGACATACCAGGAAAAATAGCTTATTGGAATATAAGCAGGTATGAAGAATGGCAAAAGATAAACAAGGCTTTTGATAAGTTAGATTATAGTTATGGTGGAATGAATACTTGGTATTATATAAAGGATTTTCCAATGACTGCAAACCACGAATATGCTCTAAAAATTGATTTAAGGCTTAATAGAATCAATGGATTTAGTTACGATGCAATAGACACTAAATATTGGATAGCTTTTAAGCCTTCAGGAGAAACAATACAGCAAGCCATAACAAACGAACATCTTTATGCTCTTGACCCCTGGATAAATTCAAGCGGATACGGATTTAATTATACATCTTTAGAAGAAAATTTAACAGGATGGTGGAAATTTGACAACAATACAGGTGGATTTATTGAGCCTGCATTATCAATGACAGAACATATTTATGGAGTGAATAATATAACTATGGCTACACAGTATGGTTTTGTTAATAATGCAGTAATTGGAACATCAGTAGAGATTAATAATTCAGCAGAAAGTTCTTTTTTACAAACTGAAACATTAACAAAAATAACTGATAACCCTTTTTCAATATCTGTATGGGTGAATACTGATACTGTCGAAAATGTAGACCATACAATAATAGATATTACTGCATCAAGACTATTTATATTGGAACATAAAAATGGAGTGATAAGGTATATTGGCACTGGTGGAGTATGGAGAGATACAGGAATAGGTTTAACCGCTGATACATGGAGTCATTTAGTTGTTACTTTTAATGGAACTACTTTTTTAGTTTATCAAAATGGAACACTAAAACATACAAGAGTAGAAGGATGCACTGCAAATTCAGCATTAAGAAATACTTTAGGTTCCCAATTTGATTATTCTTTAGACTGGGATGGGACTATTGATGAATTAGGAATTTGGAACAACAGGACTTTAAATGCTTCTGAAGTTGCCATATTATATAATAATGGATTGGGGATACAATGGAACAAAACTGCAACATTGCCTTCGCCTCCCACATCTCCTAACGATGTTAATGTAACTCTTTACATTCCTATAGATGGATATGTTTCAAATAAGAGCAATGTATCCTTTTTATGCACTGCAAATTCAACTTCAAATGGGATAGTTAATCTTACTTTGATTATAAATGATACTGACATATTAACTATTACTAATTCTTCAGCAGGGCAAAACTTAACCTTAAATTACAGCTACATATTTAATGATGGAAATGATAATTATACTTGCAGGGGGGCAAGCAATATAAATAACTCGCAGGTGGCTTTAAGAACTTTTCAGGTAGATACTGTATTTCCATCTATGAACATAACTTTCCCACAGAATACAACATATACTACTAATGTTACTGTTTTGAATTATACTTATAACGAAGCTAATCCTGGATTTTGCTGGATGCAATATAATGGAGATTGTTATCAAGAATTTGCTAATGTATCAACTTCTTGTGGTGGTTTAGATACTGGATTATATGTTAATCAACCAGGTAATTCATGGGATGCACAAAGCAATTTATATGATGGAGACTGGAGTACTGGTGCACAAGGAGATGTTTTTGGTGTTGTAGGTTTATTTATAAATTATACTAAACCTGCGAATGCAAGTCAAGCTATTTGGGAAATAAAAGACACTGGAAGCATCGTGAATTTAACCATCCCTTCAGACTGTTTTAGTTCTACTATTGAATTATTAATAACAACTGTAGCTGGGGGTGTTGGTAATGTAGGATGGTGGTGTATTAATTCTTCAGATAAAAATAGTTATATTGCGTTAAGAGTTAATATGTTAACTCCACCTGTTGCTTACGAAGAGGCAATGATTTGGAATATAAATTCTACTATAAATACGCAATCAATTCCAATGGGCACAAACTTTACAGGAATAATTAATTCAACACAAGGCAATAACTTTTGGAACTTAACCTGTAATGACACAGCGAATAATATTAATTCAACATCAGTCTCTTTTTTTGTGGATTCAATAAAGCCCGTAATAACAATCACTAGACCAGAAAATAAGAGTTATAATTCTGTACAGACTAATTTAAGTTATGATGCTGTTGACGTTAACTTAGCCAGCTGCTGGTACACAACAGACAGTGGTGTGACAAACATAACTGCAACATGTGGGAATAATATTACTATAGCTCCTGCAGAGGCAGTAAATATATGGAGGGTTTATGCAAATGATACTTTTGGGAATATTGGAAATGCCTCAGTCTCTTTTTCTTTTGAGATGAATGAGACAGCCGCCTATGTAAATCCGGCCATTGAGGGAGATACTTATAGCTTTAATCTCACAATAAACTCGACATCAATAGAAACTCTTAACTCAACATTCACTTACAATAATACAGTTTACTATCCAACTATTACAGTCAATGAAGGCATCGGGTTTATAAATTATTCATTGAGCGCGCCATCAATAACCGCCAATGCGGTAATTTCATTTTTCTGGAATTATACTCTCGATGGGGTTAATTTTTCAACAGAAATTTACAATCACACAGTGTATTATATAACTCCAGCCACTCTTGGCACTTCATGCGGGTCTGGCATGTCTGCTGCTCTCTGCTTTAATACTGCAGACGAAAATAACAGGACTTTTATAAATGAAAGCACGGTGAGCTACAACATAAAATATGGGGTAGGAAATTCCACTTATAAAACTTTAAACTCTACTCTTTGGTTGAATGATAGCTCGGAATTTTGCATCTGCATAAATTCTACAGTATACAATAATTATACCATCGGATATGGAGAAATTCAATACAGCCATGCTGGTTATGCGCAGAGAAGATTTTATCTTTTTAGTACCGAGAGGCTTACAAATATAACAGTCAACAACACTATATACTTATTGACATCGGGAGATGCAACAAGCTTCCTGTTTGAAATGAAGGATACATCTTTGACTCCTTATACTGGAAAATATACGACCCTATTAAGATGGTACCCGGAAATAGACCAGTATAAAGTTGTTGAGATGGGAAGGACAGATGAAAATGGTCAGACAATCATGAGAGTCAAAGTTGAAGATGTTGATTATAGGGTTGGGCTATATTATACAAATGGGTCTCTCATCAAACTGGCAGACCCAGTAAAAATGGCCTGCCTTGTGGACCCCTGTACTTATTCATTGTCTGTCACAACAGGATTGGGAGAGTGGTTTAATATTTATGATCTTGAACAGAGCCTGACATTTAATTCAACAACCAAAACATTTACTTATGCCTGGAACGACCCTACACAAGAGACTACCTCCATGAGGCTTTTTGTGGTGAAAGAGACAGGACTCCAGGATATTATGATATGCAATTCAAGCGCCACTGGATTCACAGGGGTCATGACCTGCAATATTGGAAATTATACGGGCACCTTAAGAGCCCGGGCTTACAGGTCTTCCTCTCCTGAGATAGCAATAGCTCAGTTATATGCAGAGCTCCGGTCAGGATTGAATAATTTTACTGGGTTGTTCATGGCTTTTGTGCTAGGTACAGTCGGGGCTTTGATAGGATATTTTTCTCCTATTGGAGCAATAATCTTCATGGTTGTCGCACTGATACCCTCTGTCATATTGGGCTCAATTCCTTTTTCAGTCATAATGATTATAGCAGTTTTGGGAGGGATTGCTATACATGTAATAAAGCGCAATTAAAATGGCAACACTGGAAAATTGGACCAGCGTAATAGCGGTGGCAGTTTTATTTGTTATCTTATTCGGTGCAGCGATAGCAACAATGAATGGGCTTTATAGCCAGAATCATGCAATAGCCGGGCTGGAAACAGATGGATTCCAATCTGCATTTGAGAATTATCAGGAAAGCATGGAGAGCAAGCTCAAGGGAGGAGATGCAAGCCTGACAAGCGCGGTGGGCTTGACTGTTTCAACGTCCTGGGATGTGATAGTGAGCACATTCAACCTGCTGGGAAATTTCATAAGCGGCGGATGGATCAGGACCATAATAATTGATTATATGCATATGGACGGCACAGGAGGAGTCGCCCTGGCATTTTTCCTTCGTGGATTGTTTCTCCTTTCCATAGGCTATGCAATCTTGAAAGTCTTATTTAAAATCAAAACATAAAATGCCAAACATAACCAACTATTATCAGAACGTAACGAACATGCAGCAGCTGCTGGGAGTTGCAAACGACCAGACAGGCGGATGGTTTTACTTTGGAGTCAGCATCATGATTTTTATAGTCCTGTTAGTGAGCTTCCTTGGATTCGGATTTGAGTCGGCTGTTGTTGCCTCCTCTTTCATAACCTTAATATTGAGCGTTCTTTTGGTCTACATGGGCCTGATGAGCTGGGGCTGGGCTATGCTATATCTTGGGCTCTTCCTGCTCATGATATTTTATATTGCCTGGAACAGCAGGAAAGAATAAGGGTCACCAAGGATTATATATAGGATTTTTTCTAGTTGCATGAAGGAGGCACAAAACCAAAATGGCTATGGATACATTACAGGCATTAGGGATGGGAATAATTGGGTTTGCAATAATAATCGGTGTCGGCGCTGTTGTTCTTGAGAAATTTGGCAATGCTGTTGGCGGGACCGCTAACACAACCACAGTTTATCTGAACACACAGCTTGGATCCGCGGGGCTTGCAGGATGGGTACCAGCAATAATTGCTATATCTGTCGGGATGTTATTCCTTGGATATTTCCTAACTAGAGGCGGAAAGAGAGTATAGAGAGCCATTGTTAAATCAATATGGCAATGGAATCTATACAGGCGCTCGGAATTGGAATAGTTGGGTTTGCTTTGATTATAGGAGTAGGCGCTGTAGTTCTGCAGAAATTCGGAGACTCTGTTGCAAGCTGCACCAGCGGATTTACGTATAACTCAAGCGCAGAAAACTGCTATAACAGCACAAACTCTTCAGATACAGCATCGGCAGCAGGAACAGCTTATACAAATACAGTCTATCTTGAAGGCCAGCTCGGAAGCACTGGGCTTGCAGGATGGGTACCAGCAATAATTGCTATATCTGTCGGGATGTTATTCCTTGGATATTTCCTAATGCGTGGCAACAAGAGAGTATAAAAAAATCTTTTTTGATTTTTTTTATTTTAATTTTTATAATGCTAATCACCTCTTTTTCCCTCGGAGGAGACCAAAAAGCCAGCTAATTCTGGCTAACGGCTTTTGAAATCTTCTCTTAGGGTTTTATTGGTCTAGAAATCTAATTTCTCTGTGCTTCTGATTCTCTATTCTCTTCGCTTGAAGCTTCTTGTCCAGAACCGACTCTCATGAAATATGGCAGAGAAGGATTGTCACATCCATGGTCTTCTGGAAGCCGGTGATTTTCACAATATATTTTATTGCAATAGGGGCAGTGATAAGTAAATCCCTTAAGCCTTTTCCTGCAGGGCCTGAAACCGCATTTTAATGCAACAGAAACTGGAGTCGGCACATATCCAGCACTCTCAGCTTGTTTTTCCATTATATTGTCCAGAACTATATTGCTTAATTTTGGCTTGATGCCCAAAAAAGACATGACTCTCCACTTGAAATATTGCCAACCACTCATATTTTATCAAGAAAACAATGCCTTAAAAATGTGTCGCTTTTGCTTTTTATCCCCAGACCTGCCGGAATATCTCTGGCCTTTCTTCATCTTCACATATGCTTATGTATCTCCAGGCATTCCTCATCAAGGGATCATGATGCCCAAGGGCGATCTCAACAAATTTTATATTCTTAGTTCTCTGCCATACCTTAGTTGCAAAGCTTCGCCTAATAGAATAAAGGCATTTATTGTAATGAATCATACCAGATTTGTCTTTCCAGGAAGGCCTGGAAATATCCAGCTTTTTCAATATTTTTCTCACCTTTCCTCCAAGATAATTTTTATCCTGGCAATTAAAAGGAAACTTGGAAGATGGAAAAAGCCATTTGGAATTGTGAATAAGTTTACATCTGACCTTGAGCCAGACTATCAATTTTACATACAGGACATCAGGAATAGGGAAATTGTCTGCAGCCCTGGTTTTTACATTCATGGCTGGGACAAAAAGAATCCTATTTTTAAAATCTAAGTGCTTGATTTCTATCAGCCGGACTGTCCTGGGCCTTAACCCGAGATAATAATGGAACCATAGCATGGTTGCAAACTTCCAGGAATTAAACAAAGCGAGCTCTACATTTTTGCAGTAGGGCTTCACTTTCATAATCTCATCAATTATTTTTCTAAATTCTTCTTCTGTCAATGGTTGTGGGCTTGGCATAAGCTCCTATCGCCTTCGGCCCAGATAAAATAGGGCTTTTTTTGTTAATGATATTTTTTATTGTGATGGAAAATATACTTCACAGTATATTAGAAGTAGCTACTCTAAAAGAATTACATTTTTAAGCTTTAAAAAGATTCAAGACTCTAAAAAATATATTTTAGATTATAGAAATGCTTATAAACCCTATAGGATAGGATATATCCATGACAGGAGATAAAAGGGTGGCAGACATGGATTCTCAAATAAATACTTGCAAGGAGGATAAGATGAAAAGGAGTAAAACAGTCTTTGTGGAAACGTGCAAAAAATGCGGAAGGGAATTTGAGGCAATTACAGAAGCCCAGGCTAAGGCGAATTGCACAATGCACGAACTTTACTGCGACTCATCTCAAACGAAGAATGGAAAAGTTTAAAAATGCCCTAAGTTTGGGAGAGTTATGGTTAACGGAATTGCCAGCACCTAATTTCTCTCTATCCTCTTATCCTGTTATTCTCAATTTTAAGGCATGGCCTTTATTTAGTTTTCATATCCTCGTTCTAAAACAGCACCCGCTGTTGGCCGTGCCTCTTTTTCAGATTCAGAATGCAGAAGCTGAAAGGGGGTTAACATGAACAAATCACATTATAAAATAGGAAAAAACTACCTTGTGAGAACAGTGACAATGATTTATACAGGAAAACTCAAACAGATTTATGACAAAGAGCTCGTATTATCTAGCTGTGCCTGGATCCCTGAAACAAAGAGATGGGCTGACAGCTGCAAGACCGGAGATTTCAGCGAAATAGAGCCTTATCCTGAAAAGGCAGAGGTAATAATAGGAAGAGATGCAATCCTGGATGCTTTTGAGGTATCCTGGGAATTGCCTAAGGAGCAGAAATGAAACAGCCAATACTTAGTGAGAGCTGGAGCGGGAGCAGGAGCTGGAGCAGGAGCTGGAGCGGGAGCAGGAGCGGGAGCAGGAGCTGGAGCGGGAGCTGGAGCGGGAGCAGGAGCTGGAGCAGGAGCTGGAGCAGGAGCTGGAGCAGGAGCGGGAGCAGGAGCGGGAGCAGGAGCTGGAGCAGGAGCTGGAGCGGGAGCAGGAGCGGGAGCTGGAGCGGGAGCTGGAGCAGGAGCAGGAGCAGGAGCGGGAGCTGGAGCTGGAGCAGGAGCTGGAGCTGGAGCTAAAATGACATATATAACTAAAGATAAAAGGGAGCTTGCAAAGAACATAATCCTGCAAAAGATACTTCCTGCGCTTAAAGTAAGGGATCTGGACTACAAAAAGGTGCTGGAGTATGTCACACATGAGTCCGGCTGCAATTCAATAGAAGCGCAGACAATCATAACAGAGCTTGATATTCAGAAAAAAATCAAAGAAATCAGGATACTTACGATTCCGGACGAAGCGGTTGGGGACTTCGTAAAAGAGCTAAAAGAGATAGAAGAGCAGAAAAAACAGGCAGACTTGAGAATGGAAGAAATTGAAAAAAGGTTCGCACAATAATTTTTTTTTCAGGCCTTCTACTCCAGGAACTCGCCAATTTGAAATCATATGATTATCATATGTATTATATATTATAATAATATGATTTAGATTTAGATAGATAGATAGATAGAAGTTGCTGAAAAAAAAATTATTTGAGTGAGTATGATAAAGAGTATGATAAACGTAATATAAAAGTAATATAAACAAAAAATGGCAAAAATAGGGATAAGCGTAACAATCAGCGAAGAGAATTTGGATTATTTGAACAAAGTTGCTCCAAATAATAAGTCGGAATTTTTGGATAGCCTATTAAGTGAGAAAATGGAGAAGAGTCAGCATTTCATAAATGACCTAGAAAAATTGGATGCCTTAGAAAAGGAGAATGAAAAAAATCATATAAGCATAATATCTCGCGTTGAAAATATAATATTGCCCGAAATAAGCAGGCAAAAAGCCCTGGCAGAAGAAAAGCTTAAGGTTATGAAAGTCAACCAGGAAAAAAGGCAAAAAGAGAGGGAAGATAAGTCTGCAGAATTAGAAAAATTGATTAAAGAGAAGAAATTGTGGGATAATTTCCTGGCTTGCAGCTCTGACTCCAATTATAAGGATTTTATGGAAAAACTGATGAGATTGTGCTATGAAAAGAGTGAGCTTGCTGGAATCTATATTTTTAACATACCAGGCTTAAAGGAGCTCAAATCCCGGCTCCAGGAGACCCAAAAATGAGCTGCAGTATATGCCATGGAAAGGCAAAGAGCTATTATAAGACTGTTCTAGTATGCAAGAATTGCTTTAGAAGGATCAAGAGAGGGAACAAATGCCTGCTTGTTGGAATAAAAAAACTGAAAGGAGGCAAAAATGAAGGTCTTGAAGATTAAGATTGGCTCGGTTTATATTGATGGAAAATCCTATGATGTCTACCAGGATGCCTGGCAGAAGAAAAGCAAGGATGGAAAAAAGACTTATTATGAGATCAGGAATCCGGTGTTTGTCCAGGAAATAGAGGAAAAGCAAAAAACCGAGCCTCAAGGAGAAGCATAAAATGTCACAGGAAGAGGTGCTGAGAATTATTGACAAGGAATTAATAACTTTCTCAAAAGAGATGGAGGAAGTATTCGGCATAGCGGAGAGAAACGTCAGGAAGGCGCTCTCCAAGATAATGGCAGAAGATAATATCGTGCAAAAAATCACAATCCAAAATAAAGTTTTTTACATAAAAAATGGCTTATATAGAGATTTATTTGAAAATGCAGAACAAGGCTTTAAAGAGCCAGCTAATCGAGGGCAAGGCTATTGTCAAGAATGGTGTGTCCTTAACAACCTACAAGGATCCTAACTATACAAAAAAGACTTTCGCGGCCCTAAGAAAGCTTGGGAAGAGCTGCGAGTTCAAGGACAATGTGATAGTCGAGCTTTATGAAGGGCAGAAAATGGAGCAGATTGCAGACAGCATCATTGCTACAATTAAACAGCTCAAGCAAAAATATTCACTCATTATGGACGTTGAGTATACAATGAGGAAAGTAAAATAATGTTATTCCAGGGAAGCCGAAGGGTGAGGTGCTGGTCCCATAAACCAGAGGATGCACGGTTCGATTCCTGCCCCTGGAATTTTAAGGAGATAAAATGGATAAAACATATATAATTATTTTTGCTTTGGGATTTGTATTGGGCTCGATATTAGCCTCCTATCTTTTTCTTTTAGGAGCCGCCATCAATAGACAAGTTACAGATTACTATCACACTCAGGGATTGCTGGTTTGTGAAATGTCCAACAAATATAGGGAACTAGTAGAAATTACAATCGACCCTTCACTTAAAATGGAGTTGCCACCACAACTGGATTGTGTTAAGCTCTTCACAATAAATGTTGTAAATGCGGCGGAAAAATGAACTTTAACATCCAAACTTTTTTCAAAATTGCAATGGTTATATTTGTAATTATTGGAGCCAGCAGCATCTATACTCTTGTTCATTATTGGCCTCTCCTGGATGTTGGGGAGATTATAGGAAAGATTGCAGGAATTTTCTTTAATTTCCTGCTGGCATATCTCTTCTTTTGGCAGCTGGGGGGATCTAAGCTGCAGACTGACCTTGAAATGAAAACAAACGATGAGATATTAAAACTGATGGAGAAAGAAACATGATAGAATTAAATTATTATGAATATATGTATATTTTGGGGACAAATTCAATGTTTGTTATTTTGGGAATTGGTTTAGGTTTGGCAATAGCTTTTTATCGTCGATTAAAAGAGATTTTAAAATCTCTTGAGGATGGAAAATGAATAAACAATTAGTAACTATCCTAGACTTTGAAATAGAATTATCAAGAAGATTAAAAGATAGTTACAGGTCTCATCCAAATAAAAGTCCAGAAAAATATATGGCTATATTAGACACGCCTTATTTGAATATTAATTATGTTAAACCAAGTAAATTAGAAAAGGAGAGAAAATGAATGAATTAACTTATGAAGAAGGAAGCTTACAAGAAGAAATAAGAAAAGATATTGAGAAATCCAAAGAACATTTAAGAAAAATGAATAAAGAACTAAAGAAAGAGGATTTAACCTGTATAAGAGAGGATTATTGTAATTGCGGTGGAATAATAGGCGAAGATTGGACTCATGAGAAATGGTGTAACCATTTAAAGCATAAAAATTTATCAAATGTTTTTAATCAAGGAATAGAGCAAGGCAGAAAAGAAGCCATTAAGATTATTGAAGATGAACCTATTTATCCTTATTATCAAGGATTATCTATTGAAGAAGCATTAACAAGATTTAAAATTAAGATTCAAAATAAACTAAAAGGAGAGAAAAATGACAACTGAAACAGAATTAAAGAAAGAAATAAAGTTAAAAGTTTTAATTGCCTGTGAAGAAAGCCAAGAAGTTTGTTTAGCTTGGAGAATATTAGGGCATAATGCTTGGAGTTGTGATATTCTCCCCTGTAGTGGAGGACATCCAGAATGGCATATTCAAGATGATGTAAGAAATTGGTTAGGAAAAAACAAATATAATAATTTTCAAGGATGGGACTTAATTATTGCTTTTCCTCTTTGCACACATCTAGCAGTTAGTGGAGCAAAATACTTTGCTAAAAAGATTGCAGATGGAAGACAACAAGAAGGCATAGATTTTTTTATGTTATTTGTTAATGCAGATTGTCCAAGAAAAGCAATAGAAAACCCAATTGGAATAATGAGTTCAAGATATAGAAAGCCAGACCAAATAATTCAACCTTGGATGTTTGGGCATGGGGAAACTAAAGCAACTAGCCTATGGTTATTTGGATTGCCTAAATTAAAGCCGACTAATATTGTTGAAGGCAGAGAAGCAAGGATACATAAAATGCCTCCAGGAAAGGAAAGAAGTAAGTTAAGAAGTAAGACTTATCCTGGAATAGCTAAAGCTATGGCAACTCAATGGAGTGAGTTTATATTAAATAAGTCTGGCATCCCTTCCGAGATAAAGGAGATAAAATGAGAATTATACATTTGAAAGAAAAAGGGAATATCTGTAAAGATGAATCTTATTATAAAAAAGCTATAATGGATTGCTATCCAGATTTATTAGACTTTAATAATTATTGGGATGACATAAAGAAATTGTTTATAGAGCAAGGCAGAAAAGATGCTATTAAAATATTAAGAAAAGTAGAAACTTCAAATACTGAATTTAGCGAGAATAGAACTATTGAAAGTTTTACTGAAATAGTCATAGAAAAATTAAAGGAGGATAAATGATAAGAGTATATATAACATCTGAAAATGGAAAAGGCTTAGTAAGTTCTATGGAATTTGAAAGTATTGAAGATGTTAAACTTTTTACTGCAAATTTAGGAAGAAGATGTGAAATAACTTTAGAAGAAGTTAGGGAGAAAAATGAATAAAGAGAAAATAATTAGGTTTTTACTATCAATAATAATCTACGGAGCAGCAATAAGACTCATGGATATTCCTTTTTGGAAATCATTAATTGTTGCTATGTTAATTGTTATAGGAGTTTATATTCAACATGAATAAAGAAGAACTAAAGAAAGAAATTAAGAAGACTAGGAACATGATTTTTATAAGGATTTTCTTATCTGGAATGGTTGTAAGTGGAATAATTAGTTATTTTAATAGAGTCTATGCAAGTATGTTTTTATTTGGTTGTGCTTTTGTAGGAGCTTTTTATGGCTATTATTTTAAATTGATTCCAGAAGATAAGTTTTTAGGAGAAAAATGAATAAAGAAGAACTAAAGAAAGAGTTAATAAAATTAAATCAAGAAGGCTTAATTGGAACTCAGATTAAAAGGGATATTTTAGAAGCACAATTAAAAGGAATAGAGCAAGGCAGAAAAGATAAAGAAAATGAAATTAGAAAGAAGATTGAAAAATTCCCTATTGTTTTTAAAGTAGAGGAAAGTAAAATAAATAATTTGAAAAAGTATATTGGACATTACTTAATTTCAAAACAAGAGCTTCTAAACTCTTTAGGAGATGGGAAAAATGAATATTGATTGTATATTAATTTCTCTTTTTGTATTACTTATATTTTTTATAGGTATTTATATTGGGATGAAAATTAAAGGAGAAAAAGAAAAATGAAATACTCCCATACCCTAAAGGGTAGGGTATCTTAACGATGAAAAGAACAATACAAAAGAATACATTAAGTTTTATGACTTCAAAGAGTTATAAATTTATTAGAACTCCTTTAGATATTTGGGAGAATCTTAAAAAAGAATTTGATTTTACTCTTGATGCTTGTGCTTCTAAAGATAATTATTTACTCCCTAAATATTATACAAAAGAAACTAATTGCTTAAAACAGGACTGGACTGGAGAAATAGTTTATTGTCATCCTATGTTTGATATGCATATAGGTAATTTTGTTAAAAAGGCATTTGAAAGTAATTGCACAACAGTAATGCTTATTCCTGCTTCAACTCATACGAGATATTTTCATAAGTTTATTTATCATAATCCCAATGCAGAAATAAGGTTTTTAGAAAAACCAAAACAAGGATTTAATTTTGGTAATGATAATGGAACTATTGCAGAAATCCCAAAGGGTAAGGTGGGATACATTAAACCTTTAATGATTGTAATATTTAGAAATAAAGAGCTTCTAAACTCTTTAGGAGATGGAAAATGAATAAGTGTGCGAATTGTAAAACAACAGATAAAGATATGACTTTTTATAAGTATATGAAAAAGACTTATTGTATTGGCTGTCTTGAAGATTATTTTATTGAGGAATTGGCAAGAGGAAGTTATTTTGAAGATTTTTTAAGTTCTGAATGTGAGGAAGTAAAATGACAACTGAAAAAGAACTAAAGAAAGAAATTGAAGAATTAAAAAGCGAAATTAAGACTTTAAGACCTATTGTGAAAAGAAAGTATAATGAGTTTAAATCGGGAATAGAGCAAGGCAGAAAAGATGCTATTAAGATTATTAGAGAATACTCTGCTGATAGGGAAAATGAGCAATTTATGAAAGAGATTTTATTAGGAAAGTTGAGGGATGAAAAATGATAGAAATTAATAGGATTTATTGTGGAAATTGTTTAAAATTAATGGAACAAATAGAAGATGAAAGCATAGATTGTGTTTTAACAAGTCCACCTTATAATATTGGAATGAATTATGACTTTTATAACGATAATCTAAATTGGGATGAATATTATAATTTTATTAATAAATGGTTAGAATTTACATTTAGAATTCTTAAAAATTCAGGCAGACTTATTATTGTTTTACCAGAAAATAAAAAAGAACCTATATATCAAAAAATAATTAATCTTGCTATAAATGTAGGATTTAATTATCATATCAATATTGTTTGGTATAAAAATAAAATAACAAATAGGTCTGCATGGGGGAGTTGGTTAAGCCCTTCTGCCCCTATGGTTCAACCACCTTTTGAATATATTACAATTTTATATAAAGGAAATTATAAAAAAGAAGATAAGATAGATAAAATATCAGATTTAACAAAAAAAGAATTTATTGAATGGACATTTGGTCTATGGACAATAAAAGATGGGGATAGAATAAAAGGACATCCAGCTACATTTCCTATTGAATTACCAAAAAGATGTATTAAATTATTTACTTATGTAGATGATTTAATCCTTGATACTTTTTGTGGTTGTGGAAGTGTTCCAATTATGTGTAAATTATTAAATAGGAGATTTATAGGAATAGAATTATCTAAAGAATATTGTGATATAGCAAATAAAAGATTAGCACAAGAGGTATTAATATGAAAGAGCTTCTAAACTCTTTAGGAGATGGGAAAAATGAATAATAAGTTTATATTGGATGCTTGTTGTAGTGTGAAAGCTATGTGGTATAATAAGAAACATCCTAATGCAGTTTATATTGATATTAGAAAAGAACCATCAGGATTTTTAGGTTATGGTCGTAAAGAAGAACTTAATCCAGATTTTATAATGGATTTTAGAAAAATGGATTTTCAAGATAAGGCCTTTAAACTCGTTGTTTTTGAACCTCCTCATTTAAGCAAACTTGGAAAGACAAGTTTATTTAGAAATAAGTTTGGATGTTTAAATGCCGAAACTTGGCAAGATGATTTAAAAAAAGGATTTTCTGAATGTTGGAGAGTTTTAGATGATTACGGAACTTTAATATTTAAATGGAGTGATAGTGAAATTCCTTTTAAGAAGGTTTTGGCTTTAATTGAACAAGAACCTTTATTTTATAATACAACTAATTATAAGGCCACTTCTGTGACTAAATGGTTTTGTTTTATGAAGATACCAGAACAAGAGCTTCTAAACTCTTTAGGAGATGGGAAATGAGTATAAGTTTATTGATTGGGATATGTTTAATTTTAAGTTGGATTTGTGCAGTATTAACATTATACTTGCCAGATGCTTTTTTAAGTTTATTATGGTCTGGCAGTTCAATAGGGATATATTTTTCACTAATTCATTTGAGGGAGAAAAAGAAAAATGAATAAAGAGAAAATAATTAGGTTTTTACTATCAATAATAATCTACGGAGCAGCAATAAGACTCATGGATATTCCTTTTTGGAAATCATTAATTGTTGCTATGTTAATTGTTATAGGAGTTTATATTCAACATGAATAAAGAAGAACTAAAGAAAGAA
>CAZYZS010000020.1:0-23169 GCA_964651965.1 Candidatus Woesearchaeota archaeon
CTTGCTCATAAAGAAGGGGCTGTTTGTTATATAAATGGAAAAGAAGTATTTTATGTTTCAGGACTAAGAACAGCTTCTCGTTTTCCCTGGACTAGCCAAGTAAATGTCCCAATAAAAGTTCTTGAAGAAGGAGATAATACATTTGCATGCGCAGTTATGACTCATGGAGGAGCATTGGGCTTTGACGCGCTGCTTAAAGCAGGAAATGATATACTCCTAAATGAGCAGCAGTCAGGCTGGAAGTACTTAAGAAGGACCGGCTGCAGTCCAGCTAGTAGTGATTATGACCCTAAGAATATAAGAACTGCAAATAACACACTAACCGAGATTAATCTTCTTGCAACAATAAAAAACTTAGGCAAGCCCATAGAGGATTCCTTTGAAGTTGCTTTTTATAACGGCACTTCTAGGCTTCTTGATACAGTTACAGTCAACGGCATTAAATCGCGTGAGCTTAAAGCAGTGAAAATAAATTTTACTGATATAATTTCAACACCCATGAGAAGATATATTGTAGAAGTAGACCGCGGAAATATAATTCCAGAAACAACTGATGCAAATAACAATGCTTCTAGAGATGTTTATACTTACCCTCCTGGAAAGGATTTGACTAGCGACGTATATGAAGTTCACCAATGTTACCAATGGGGGCCCGCTACCTACACCGATAGAAGAATAACGATATACAATTACGGAACAGAAAATATTACTGAAGATTTTAATGTCACGCTTTATGACCAAAACAATAATATTATAGGTGTTAGAAGGATTAAAGGAGGAGAAATAAATGCCTCCCCTGCAACTAACTATAAAAATGTATTTATAACCTGGACTCCAAATCCACCATTAACCGGCCCTGTGAATATTCACTCTTTCGCTGATTCTGGTTTTGAAGTAGCTGAGCTCAACGAGAATAATAATAATGATACTGAAACTATTGACTTAAGACAGATTGACATGCGTGTTACTGATATAGGCCTCGTGAATCCTATTTGCTCTCTTGTTCCAAATACTGCAACTATAAGAGTATATTTTAGAAGTTATGATTGCAACTCTCTTAATGTTTCAAGTGTTGGAGCAAATAGAATTTTTGGCACTTGGGCTGGAAATGTGCAAGCAATTCCGCCTCTGGTACCTGATACGACCTTCTCAAGGGACTTTACAGTTCCCTTGATTATCCCCATCTTAGGGGTTTCTTTCCAGGTTTTTGCAGGAGTTGATACTATAGAAAATGTAAGCGAATCGCCATTCCCAGGAGCAGAGAGCAATAATAATTACACCAAAACTTTGAATTCAGGACCCAATCTCCAGCTTACGGACTTTGAAGTTTCACCGAGCATAGTTGAATCTGGCAAAAGCACGAATTTTAAAATAACAGCTAATTTTTCAAACGATCAATGCGGTACAGGCGAATTCAACGTGACTGTCTACAAAGATACACCCCTCACTGGAGAAGTAATCTGCAGGCAGAGCTTCAGTTTTGCAGGAGCAGGCGTAAATTCTATGGTGTGTTATTGGACTGCCTCTTTAACAGTAGACCCCACTAGGATTTATGTTGTTCTAGACCCAGAAAACAGCGTATTTGAGCATAGCCCGGGCAGCACCGACAATCAGGGTTCTGCAATGATAACTGTCCAAACTGGTATGTCTTCGCTTACCCCTTTCTCCATTATTCCTTTGTCTTTTAAATTGCCAAATATTTTCCTTAGTTTTAAAGATATGATAATTGATGACTGCGATGGCAATGCTGTTAATCTATTCAATCCTGAAGCTAGCTTACCAAGAGTTCAGGACCTTTCTGATAATGCAGGAGTAATAAACCAATTTGCAGCAGAATCTGAAAGCTGGTGGGATACCTGCATCTGCTGCGGAATTGACAAGGCTAGAAATATGCTTACTGCCACCGCTCCTGGTGGAGAGCCTCTTTATGTTAACAAAGCCATAATATTGATGAGTGATGGAGTTCCAAACATAGATTGTGGTGGAGGCGATGCAACAGCAGACGCAATAGCCGCCGCGAGTACAGCAAGAGGTCAAGGCATAACAGTCTATGCAGTAGGATTCGGCCCCGATGCAGCTGCGCCTACGCTCACAACAATAGCAGGGGATCCTAGCAGATATCGTTCTGCAGCAAACAAAGAGGAATTATTGGCTGCTTTTAAGCAGTTTGCATCTGCAATGAAGGTTACTTACGAGGCAGTTCCTTTATACAATTATGTAAAGATTACAGTTTATGCCAAAGGAACGAGCTACTCAACTACGCGACCTTATTCAGATATGCCCGCCCCATTGGAAGAAGGAGATATCCCAATTGATATAGATGTTGAAGGCTGGCCTATAACCAATAGCGATATAACGAAAATCGAGCTTTATGCTGTTGCTATAACAGAAGGCGGAAAAGAAATAATAAGCCAAGCGCCAATAGCCGTCTGGGAAAGGCCAAGTTCATATTAGTTTATAAGCGAAACATTTATAACTATTTAAGGGTTGAATAAACATATAAAATGAGGAAAAAGGGTGGGTCAGAGTTAATAGCAGAAATATTGCTGATTATAATAGTTATTATGCTTATAACTTTTGTCTTGTATTTTTTTCTAGGTTATCTTAAAGAAAAAGAAGCCCACATAACGATTCAGAACGATTTGAATAGTGAGAGATTAGACATAGATGATGTTAGTTTTGATTCAGTGGACGATCAAAAGCTTACTCTTGTACTTGGAAAAGGAGCTGGAGGGGAAGAGTTGTTTAATCGAACCAATCAAACTGTTTCTCGCATGAATATAACCGTAAGCCGGCTTATTAATCAGACAAACATAACCTACACCAATGTAACTGTAGTCACTTTTTTTAACGAGACCAATGTAACTCATACTAATGTAACTTATATTACTAACAGCACGCTTGTCAACAACTCTAATGCCGACATTGTTACTGTAAACGATGTTTCAACAAGCATGGATAACGAAGACAAGATAGGGCAACTTAAAACTGCCCTAAAGAACTTTATTGACAGCGCACTAAATAATACAGATAACCGAATCGGACTAGTTGCCTACAGCACCACTGTAGTTGATGCATATTGCTCAGGAGGCCTTTCTAACAATAGCATTGCCTTAAAAAATCTTGTGAGTTCCTGGAACACAGTAGAATCTACCTGTATCTGCTGTGGCTTGGACAGAGGAATACAATATCTGAGCGCAGTCCCTGTTTCAGCTAACCGAACTAAAATAGTTATTTTAATGAGTGATGGCGGAGCAAATAAAGTTTGTAACGCTTATGTTTCACCAGAATTAAGCGGAGTGCCTCCTTGCGCCCCTTCAGGAGGCTGTCCATGGTGGGGCAGCGGAAATGATTATTGTAATTTTAATCCTAATGACGCCTGCGATGATGCAATTTACACTACTCAGAGAGCATTTAAAAATCAGGGAATTATAACTTACACAATTGGATTTGGCAGCAACTCCAGCATGATTGATAATGTAACTTTAATAAACATCTCAAAAGTAGGCAATGGAACCTATTATTATGCAAACCTAACTGGGCTAGCAGACGCGTTTAATAAAATACAGTGGGAGATAAACACAACAACAGAAGTGAATATTACTTGGAATGAGACGGTCCTTGTTAACTGGACAGAACAAGTTAATGTTACCTGGAATGAAACGATAATAACTACTTGGATAGAGCAGAAAAACGAGACGATAAACGAGACTATAGAGATAGAAATTTATACCCCTATAGTTTCCTATGACTATCTAAAAATAGTCTTCTACGCAGGAGGAAAGTCTTTCTCTAAAAAAGAAAATGTTTCATCAATTCCAGGCCCTCATGAAACAAGGGAAGTGAATATTACTCTTGATCCTTCTTGGAGCATAACAACTAATGACCTGACAAAAATAGAGATTTATGCTGTTGCTATAACCGAAGGCGGGGAAGAAGTAATAAGCCAGGAGCCAATAGCCGTCTGGGAAAAAGAAAGTATGTATACAAGAAAGTAATGTTCCACCTTAATAATCTTTATATAAAGTCCGTTTTTCTCTTATAAATGAGATTAAGGAATTTTCTTGGTTTGTCTTTTGAGATTGCAAAATCTAGTTTCAAGCTGAGAAACGAGGGAAGTTATCTTGGGATCTTTTGGTATCTTTTAAATCCTCTGCTCATGTTTGTCCTTCTTTTATTGGTTTTTTCCGACCGTCTAGGAAATAATATTCCTTCTTATCCCTTATATCTTCTTTTAGGCATAATCCTTTTCAATTTTTTCCAGAATACAACAACAGAATCAACAAAGATAATCGTTGGGGATTATGGGGATTTGATAAAGTCAATAAATTTTCCAAGAGAAGCCCTTGTTTTCGGCATAGCTCTCAAGTGTGTCTTTTCCCATTTTTTCGAGTTTGTATTGTTCCTAGCTGTGATGATTATATTTGGAAATTCGCTATCTGGAATTATTTTTTATCCTTTAATCCTTATTTTCTTCTTTATTTTGGCCTTGGGCTTCTCGCTTGTCCTTTCTTCTTTGACAATCTATTTCGTGGACTTAGGTAACCTATGGATCTTTTTTATAAGACTGGTTTGGCTCGCGACCCCTATTTTTTATTCAATTGGAGGGCAAAACAGGCTTTTTTTAGCCAATTTATTCAACCCCGTTTATTATTTTATTACAATCTCAAGGGAGCTTATTATTTATTCCCGGCTTCCTGAACCCTGGATTATTTTGGGGGCGGTATTTTATTCGCTGCTCTCTCTTCTTTTGGGCCTTCTTATTTTCAACAAGCTTAAAACTAAATTTGCCGAAATGCTATGAAATGGAAAGAATAATAGTGGAAAAAGTTTCAAAGAAGTTTAAGATAGGATTTAAGAAAAAACAGTCTGCTTTGTCTAGGATACTCTCCCTATTTTCAGGAAGAGAGCCAAAAAAGCCCCTAGAAGCCCTGAAAGATGTTTCATTTAAGCTAGATTCAGGCGAGATAGTTGGAATCATAGGCAAAAATGGCTCTGGAAAATCCACTCTTTTAAGATGCATTGCTGGAATTTATGATTATAATGGCAGAATTATAACTGATGGCAGGATTCTGCCGATTATAGATCCGAGTATAATACTGCGTAAAAGGCTTATTATGAGGGACAACATTTATCTTGTGAGTTCCTTGTTGGGATCGACAAGAAAGCAAATAAAAAAGAGATTTAATTCAATAATAGACTTTGCAGAACTAAGAGATTTTGTTGACACAAAAGTTTACCAGTTTTCTGATGGGATGAGAGCGAGGCTTGCATTTTCAATGGCCATACATTGCAACCCAGAAATTCTCCTCCTGGATGAAGTTTTTGAAGTTGGGGATGAGAGTTTTAGGGTGAGAAGTGCAGAAAAAATAAAAGAACTTGTAAAAAAAGGAGCTTCGGTTATTCTTGTTAGCCATGATTTAGCTGTAATCGAGAAGTATTGTAACAAGGTTATCTGGATGCATGAAGGAAAAATAGTCAAAACCGGAAAGCCCGATGAAGTTATTAAGGATTATTTAAATTTTAAAGACCGGTAAAATTGAAGAACAAAAAATGTTAAACGATTTCCAAAAGAAATATTCAGGAAATGAAGAAAGACTCAGTTCCGAGCTCGAAGGGTTCAATACAAAACTATTGTTAGTTAATCCCCCACAATCTCCAATAAGCCATCTCAGCCAAAATAGTAATAATTGGTATCCCTATTCTTTATTATTCTTAATTAGCTATTTGTATAAAAATGGGTATAGAAATGGAAAGATCCTTGATCTTTCAGTAACTAAAGATACAAAAGAAGAGCTTGAAAAATATCTAAAAGATAACAAATTTGAGGTAATCGGATTTACATCAACTACTGAAAATCGCTTTTTAGTTTTAGAACTTATCAAATCAGCAAAAAAAGCAGCTCCGAAGGCCAAGATTATAGTTGGAGGAGACCATTTTACATACACTGCTAAAGAGGCATTAAAGGCAATACCCGAAATCGATATTGTCGTTAGAGGAGAAGGAGAACTCATCCTTTCTGAGTTGATTAAAGCATTTGAGAGAAAAAAGAGCTTTTCAAATATTCTTGGAATAACTTACAGGAAAGGCAAGAAAATTATAGAGAATCTAGACCATCCTCTTGAGCACGACCTGGATAAATTAAACATAGAAGAATCTGCCTCGAAATTTATTGTAATTCCAAAAGGAAACTATTCTCCGTTCAGAATAATGCGCAATTATGAGCGGGAAAAATTAAAAGCATTATATATACATGCTGGAAGAGGTTGCCCTGGAAGATGTGTTTATTGCCTATACAATAAGAAAAAATATAGGACTCGCTCAGTTGAGTCTATACTTAAGGAAATAAAAGAAAAAATAAAAAAGTATAACTGCAATGTCTTTTATTTGCATGACCCGTTTCTGTTAAAAAACAAAGATTTTGTTATTAAATTCTGCAATAGAATACTTAAAGAAAATATAAATGTTAAATGGTACGCAGAAAGCAGGCTGGATGTAGATGTTAGTTTGATTCCGCTTATGAAAAAGGCGGGATGCATAAGCATGGATTTTGGGCTTGAATCTTGTTCTCCTAGGGTTATTGAAGCAATAAGGAAAGGTATAAACATGGCTCAGGCTCAAAGAATTATAGATGTCTGCAAAAAGCAGGGAATAAAGATAAAACTCTTTACAATGATTTCCCTCCCGGAAGAGACAGAAAAAGACGCTCTTGAAACTTTAGGTTTTCTGAGAAAAAACAAGAAATTTATAGCAACTTTCTCGAAAAGTATAACCAGAATTTATCCCGGCTCAGAATTAGAGGCGATGGCAAAAGAAAAAGGAATACTTGATAAAAACTTTGACTGGTACGATGGAACTTACAAGAATCCGATAGCTAATTTGATGGAGGTTAAATATGCTCAAACCCCTGTTTGGCTGGAGAATTTAAGCCCGGAATTTATACAAAGGATACTTTTAAAATATTCTGAATTAGAGAAGACCAAAGAGCCGTTTTTTGTTCCTTTTGAAGTTATTTGGGATTATATTTTTGATTGGAAAAATGAAACCTTGGCTATAAAAATAAATAGAGCTAAGAATTATCTTAAGATTATCTCTCTAAAATTAGGATACTCTTCTAAGATTTAACCACCCCTCTATAAGCCCAATTCTCCAAGAAATGCCTGTAACAAAATCGTAGAAAGTGTACTTGAACCCTTTTTTTATCAAAGTTGCAAATATGCCTGGGAAAAAAATGAAAAAGGTATAAGGAGTTTGGTTTGTTTCTTCCAAGAAACCTGATTTTTTGAGAAAGCCTTTGTAGTCTTTTGTAATTACAACAGTCCATTTAGCCCTGTACATTTGCTTTCTAAAGACTTTTCTTAAGGAATTTGGGTGGAAATGTTTAACTTTTATATTCTTGGCAAATCTAACTTTGCATTTATTTTTTGCAAGTTTTATCGAGAGGTAAGTATCATTTCCGCTAAAATATTTTCTTGAAGTAAACCCTAATTTTGCTAAAACCTCTTTTTTAACTGCAAGATTCTTTGTATCAATTTTTCCAATTGGATTTTTTATGTTTTCTTTTTCATATTTTTTTTCAGAATTAAACTGTCTGTATTTGCTCCAAAAATCCCCTGAAACGCTTTCTTCAAATCCCTGGACAGCATCATGGTTCTTTAATTCCTTTACCATTTTTTCAACCCAATCCCTTGGAACAATGCAGTCAGAATCTGTCATCAGTATCATATCGCCCCCCGCCTTTTTTTCTCCTGTATTTCTCGCAGCCCCCCTTTTCCTTTCCTTTTCAAATAAATAGATTATTCTTCTGTCTTTCTTTTGAAATCCCTTTGTTATTTCTTTTGTTTTGTCAGTGGAGTTATTGTCAACAACAATAACCTCATAATCTTTATAGCTTTGGCTTAATACAGAAGATAAGCACTGCCCGAGTGTTTTCTCTCCGTTGTATACAGGAATTATTACTGAAACCTTTGGATTTTTCATTTTCTTATCTTTAATTTCCTTAACTGATAGTACATTCTTGGATGATTGTTTTTTAATAAAAGGCCTATTTTTCCAATTAATAAGTCCGGGGTATTCAAGGATTCCTTGGTCATATAATTTAATTTCTTAAATTTATTTGATAGGATCTCTGTTATATTCCTCTCACGCTTTAGTACTATAACCTTTTGGTTCGGGTTTAGGATGGATGGCAATCTATCGAAATGCCCCGAATGTCTTTCAAATTTTATAAAAGTTTCATTCTTAGACAAGAGGTATAATTCAATCAAAGATTCTTTAACAGAATCTTTTGGCCTGTAAATATTATTTTTTCCCCATCTCTTATCCTTATATCTTTTTTCAACCCAATGCTTTTTTGGGTATATTATTATTTTTTCTCTTAGCTCTTTTTTTAATTTGCATTCTGTTTCTTTGGAATCTGTTGCAAGAAAAAATTTTATCCCGGTTTTTTTTTCAGCGTATTCTTTAAGCATTTTTAGAACTTCTTTGTCTGTTGGTATGTCTCCGGCTAACCAGATAGCATAGTCTGTTCTTCTTAGATGAATGCTTATTGTATCCCTATCAAATCTTGTAGAAAAGCCCCCTATTTTTTCTCTTAGCTCTTTTATTGGCTTTAGTCTTCTTATATTAAGACTTATTTCTTTTTCTACTTTTTTTCTAAATTCTGCGTTTTTTAGAAGTTCCCTTTCTTCATAGAGAAAGCAGGAAGTAGGCAATTTAATAAAAACATTTTTTAGGTTTTTGTTTAGCGGGATATAATAGCGCTTTTCTAAACCCCTTTTTTTTAAATTGCCTGTATGTATATAGCAGTCTATTTTTTTGATTGGAATCTCTTTTTTCTTCCATCTTACTACTTCTAAGCCCTTTAAGGGCTCAAAGAGCTCTTCAAAATTGATTTCACAACTATTTGTCTTTGGCCACCAAAAAATAGGCTTTCTTTTTGTAAGCCTTGCTAACCTTAATCCATGAGCCATAATAAACAGGCGATTTCCTAGCCCTTCTGGCGTGCCAAAAATCAGCGTTTTTTTATCTTGTTCTTTTCTCATCTTATTATTTTTTCTTTTAAATTATTTAACTGATAGTACATTCTTGGACGATTGTTTTTTAAGTATAGCCCCAAAAGGCCGAGAGTTTTATTAGCAGAAGCTTTAAACTTTAGAATGTTCTTTTTCAGGGAAAATTTCTTTTTTTCCAAAATTTTCTGGCAGTCTTTTATTTCTGCTTCTTCAAATTTTTTGGCTAGAAGTATCTTCTTTAAGTCTATAAGCTCCGCTTTATCCAAATTGGATTTCCATTCTTTATAAAAAGGATTCTTAGGATTCCAGGGCTTATCATGGCGAAAATGCAAAATTGCTCCCTTAACTTCTTCTTTTTTAATTTTCTTAAAATTAATTAAGGTATAAGGGTCAACATTGTAAACTGCAGGCAACTCTTCCCAGTTTTTATAAAAATATAGATTGAATATGCTCTCGTCTCCAGAGGCACTTATTTCTACGTACTTATTTAATAAGCTTACCAGATTGGGAAAGGTGTCTTTTTTTATTATAGAAGTATCAAATGCTATTACTCCCAGATTAAATGAAGGCGCATTCAAATCGTAAGTCTTTTTTAGCTCTTCGTAAATTTTCTTGTCTATTTTCCCAAGTTTTACATAGATATCATCTAGGAAAAGTTTGAATAATCTGCTGAATCCCCGAACAGCCGCAAAGCCTTTTACTTTTGTTAATCGATCTATAGAAGCTCTGACAATTAAATCCTCCTCCAGCAAGACAATATTTTTCCATTTTTTGAATTCCGGTTCGAATACGTAGAATCTATCAAAAATTATTGGAGGCCATTTTCCTGTTTTTAATTTTTCTGACCCGCTGATAGGCTTGCATTTTTTAACCAAAATCCCTTTTTTTCTGAACCAATTTAATTCCGATTCTGGAATTTCTGATTCATGTGCCAAAAGCATGTAATCTCCTGTCCAGCCGGCATTAAAATAAACACTGGAAAAAAGCTGTTTTGCCTGCTCTAGCCTGGCAAGTATGACAAGCAAATTTTTTTTCATTTTCTTTCCTCCAATCTCTTTAATTTATTATAGAGCCCAGGAAAATTCTTTTTTAAAAAAATTCCGAAAAGCCCTATGCCCCTGAGCAACAGAAATGTCAAACGCCTATTTTTTTTGTACAGGGAATATCTTTTTATTTTTTCGTCATCCCATGCATTCGGGGTTTGTATTTTTTTGAGGTTTATAAGTTGGCTCTTGTCTAAATTACTTTTCCATTCGTTGTAAAAAAAATTTTTTGTTATCCAAGGCTTAACCCCTGGAAAATGCAAGATTATTCCTCTGACCTTCTCTGGCTTGATGTTATAGCCTTCAATCAAAGAATATGGAAACAGGTTATAAACTCGCGGCAGCTTTATCCATCTTTTATAAAAGAATAAGTTGAATATTGGCTGATCCCTAAAATAAATAATCGACTTATATCTTTTAAATAATTCTATTAACTGCTTATTCGTATAAGTTCTTATAATATCTGTACTGAATGCCATAACTCCTGAATTGAATGCTGGCCCATCTAAATTGTACCTCTCTTTGAATTTCTCATCTGGAAAAAAGAAGTTAAAAGAGAGCCTTGGGCTTGTAGAATCGCGAACAGCCGCAAAGCCTTTTACTTTTGTTAGTTCCTCTAATGAAGCTCTTACTATGATGTCTGCATCTAAATAAACTACCTTTCCCCATTTTTTAAAATAAGTCGTGAAGAGATAAAATTTATCTAACACTACTGGAGTTCGATTTATTCTTCCGATATTTTTATTGTATAAAGGCTTGCATTTTTTAACCAAAATACCTTTTTTTCTGAACCAATTTAATTTTGATTCAGGTATCTCATGAGCAAGTAGCATGTAATCTCCTGTCCAGCCGGCATTAAAATAAACACTGGAAAAAAGCTGTTTTGCCTGCTCCACATAATTTTCATCTGCGAGAGTTACAAGTAAATTTCTCTTATTTTTCATCTTTCCATCTCTTCTTTTATTTTTTTAATAAAGACCTTGGTATCGAACTCTTTTGCTCTTTTTAAGCATTCTTTTTTATATTTTTCAGGATTTTTGCCAACCTCTTTTACTGCTTTTATGAGCTTTTCTTCATTTATATCGTCTATTAATTTTCCAGTCACACCATCTGTAACGCTCTCTTTGTAACCTCCTTCGTTTGCAGCAATTACTGGCTTTCCAGAAGCCATTGCTTCTACAGGCGTAATTCCGAAATCCTCATCCATCGCAGTTGCAATAAAGCCCTTGCAGTTTGCATAAAGCTCTACAATCTCTTCTTTATCAATCCAGCTTCTTATCTCAACGTTTTTCGGCTTTATTTTTTTTAAATAAGAAGTATACTTTAAAAAATTTCGAGATTGTTCATAACTTCCAACTATTATCAATTTTTCGCCTTTCATTTTTCTAAACGCATTTATCTGCATTTCCACTCTTTTTGGAGGCAATAGCCTATTTACAGAAAGCCAGAAATCACCATTCCTCTTGTAATGGAATCTAGAAGTTTCTATAGGCGGATTTATGACCTTTGCCTCTTTATTTAGAAATTTTTTCAGTCTATTTTTAGTATTATTAGAATTGCAAACCAATTTATCCACTTTTTCAATATACTTTTTATTCAAATGCCTGTTGTATTTTACCCACAAATCAAAAATGCCTCTTAACGGCATTGGAACCATGTTGTTTCTAGTGTATTTGTAAGCGTCCCAGATTTCTCTGATAGGAGAGTGCACATACCACATATTAGGATGGTTATTAAAACAGCCAGACATTGCCCAATCCCCGTCTATAATGTAAAAATCGTATTTTTTCTTTAAATTCAATCTTCTGAATTTCCACAAAGCCATCTGCTGTCTAAAAGGAGCATTTATGGGGAGTTTCCCAATCGAAATCAACTTTGCATCTGAAAAGCCCATTTTTCTTATCTTTTCATGGTCTATGTTCGTTGTGTATATAGGCGCTTTAAATTCTCTTGCTAAAGTTAAGCCAACCATTTCTGCCCCCCCTATATTATCCATGTAGTTGTGAAAAATTGCGATTTTCATCTTCAGCTCTCCTTTATTCCAACCATGCTGAAAAAGAAACCTGAGAAAATAGTCTGAAGTCCTAAGACTATAAATGTTAATGCAAATATAGAGATGTTTATTGTATCTAATTCTCCAAACCCTGCAGCCAGCCATTTAATCAAAACATAAAGGTAAATCAGGAATCCAAAAAAAATCAAAGAAAGTCCAGCAAAGATTCCCTTCTCCAAAGTGAAATAGTGATATAATCTTTCTAGATAGTCATCTTTTTCTCCAAGATGATTGTGGGCATAAATTCTTGCAGATATTCCTGTTAAAATTAATTGATATCCTAAGATAACTAATGCAGCCCCAATAAAAAGCGGGTGGGTTTTAAAATGGATTCCAAATAAAACCAGCTTTCCTGTCAAAATAAGGGACATTATTAAAAATCCGAGAATTAACAAAATCAACCCAGTCCACAAAAAAATATAGTTAGGGCTATAAAGAAAGATAAACCTTAAGTGTTTCCATCCATCATTAAGCGCCCTCAGCTTGGACTCCCCTTTCCTTTTTGAATAGCTTATCGGTATTTCTTTTATTTTTAGCCCTTTTTTTGCAGCCTTGACTATCATTTCCGAGGCAAGTTCCATGCCGGTTGTTTTTAAATTCAGTTCTTGCAGCTTTTCTCTTCTTATCCCCCTGAATCCAGAATTAATATCACTTACTTTTTTTCCAAAAAACCAGGAAATCAAGAAATTGAATAATGGAGTGCCGATATATCTGTGAGAAAAAGGCATCGCCCCTTTCTCTATTCTGCTTCTTTTCCCAATAACAAAGTCATACCCCTTGTCTAGCTCAGAAACGAACTTTGGAATTTCAGAAAAATCGTAAGTATCATCTGCATCTCCAATAATAATGTAATCTCCTTCTGCTTCCTCAATACCCTGTAAAATTGCATTTCCATAACCATAAAGGTTGTGCTTGATTACTTTCACATTTTTGTAGCTTTTGGCTATTTCTGCACTTCTATCGCTAGAAGAATCAGACACAATTATTTCATAACTTTTCCCTTTTAATGCCCTATTTATCTTTTCAATACAAATCCCTATAGTTTTTTCCTCGTTTCTAGAAGGCAATATTACAGACACCTTCATAAAAACCCAACTAAAATTCGTTATTTATACTTAATTATGGTGAGAAGATAATAATAAAGAATATACTAAAAATTAATCATAAATAATGACCTTGGTCCTTACACTCGGATTAGACATAAAAGTGAATTTATAATGGTCGTCCCATGCAGAGCCTGCCACTCCTCCCTGCCCTTCGCAATACTGATACTTATAATTAAAAGCATATGCCCAATGCCAAGCATCGAAAATAGTATATCCCCCAGATGTTCCAGTAATCCAGGGGAAATCTCCTCCGCCTTCTTGTCTTGTCCATCCATAAGTCCCAGGATTTCTATTATTAGACATTGATGGCTGCTCCATGAAGATATTTTCTTCGATAACTCTTACCTGGTCGTTTGCATCTGTCTCGTGTTGCAACTCTAATCTTATATTGCATCCATCTTCATCCCCGCAGTAATCTGTCAGGTTTTTATCTTCACATGCCCAAGTAGCTGTATCTGGATTGTAAACTTCAAAAACCATTGGAGGTTTGGAAGAGCCTGCTAAGTCATCTAATGCCTTATTTAAAAGCTTGGTCTCCCCTTTTACTTTCACTTCTATTTCTTCTCCTGAATGCCCCATCACTGAAGGAGCAGCTCCGGAATTATAAGCATAAGCCAATCCTCCGATAACCAGCAGCAAGCTTAACGCTAGAATAGTATAAAACCATTTATTAGTAAGATTTATCTCTATTTTCATAATTTCACCTTTTTTACTATAAAAGTATACAAACAACCTTTAAATTCTTTTCTATAAAAGTTTATCCAATGCTAATTTTTAAATACTCTTTTTCTTTTTATATTTAATGATAAAAACAATTATTGGGGTGATAATATTACTAATCCCTTTTTTGCTTTTGTACAGGTTCAAGGATAAAAAAGAGGGATTTTGCATAATACTGACATTTCTTCTTATTTTTCATCTAGCTGTTGCAGTTATAACCCAAGCTCTCGGATTATTTAACTACCTTGTTGTCTTGTTTATTTCTGCTGTCGTAGATATCTTTATTCTAGCCAAAATAGATTATAAAGAATTAAAAGCCCAGCTAAAGAAAATAAAAATAGATGTTGTGCTAGTGGCAGTTATTGTTATTGCTTTTCTCTGCCTCTATAGTGTTCATAACAATTACACCGGAACTGTAACTTCTGCTGTAAGCGGGTTTAAAGAAATTAAAAACCTGAAGTACCCTTATCCTTATTTTTCAGACGAGTGGAGTGCAGTTTCGGTAATTAAATATTCGATTGCTTCTGGAAAGCTGCCTCTTGTAAATCCTTTGTTGCATAATATCCCTTTTAATAACCTAGAGCTGCCCTTTCATTCTTTTGTTTCAGAGCTTATTTTAATTTTAGGTCTAAACCCGCTCACACAATTTACTCTGCTGCACATTTTTACTGGCATAATTATATGCGTCCTAGTTTACCTTGTACTGCGGGCAAATGAAATAAGCAAGTTTGCATCTTCGATTCCATCGCTTTCTTTGCTCTACATAATAAACGGAGCTAATCTTCCAGGGTTATGGACCTTAATACCTTTGATTTTGGGTTTAATCTCCCTTCTTTTGGGCTTGTTTTTTATGTCGTCGAGCAATAAAAAAATGATTCTTATCGCTTCATTTTTAACCCTGGTTTTCTACCCCCCTCTTTTTGTTCTTCATTTCATAGCTGTTTTAACTTATTTTCTTTTCTCTGATTTGCCCAAAAAAGAAAAAATAAAATCCCTGATAATTTACTTATTCATCGGTATTTTTGTCGCAGTGCTTTTATTTATAGTGGCCTGGAAAATATCTGGTTCTTTTCCTGGAACTTTTACTTACCTGAAGACTAAACTCTTTTATGAAACTTTCACAAAAGACGCCATCCCTGATTTTTCTATTCTTAAAGTCGTTCCTATTCCAATTCTGGTGCTTGCCTTGCCTGGGCTGCTTAAACTTAAGAAGAAAAATTGCTTCTTAATCGCCCCTATAATCTTTGGATTAGCCTACTGGCTCCTCTACAGCCAGGTTTTATGGAGATTCATTATAGAATACGAAAGAGTTGTTGTTTCAACCTCTATTTTATTAGTTCTCTTTTCAGGTTTTGGAGTTCAGTACATAGTAGATTATATAAAAAAGAATCATCAGGTAGGCAAATCGGTTTTTGTAATAGCCGAGATTATAATTATAACTTTCTTTTTTGTTCTCTCCTTCTCTTATACCGAAAGAGACGGCTGGAAGGAATTAAAGCTTCATCCGACAAGCGGGGGAGAAGTAAGCCCGGCTTCTCCAGCAAACATCTATCTCAGTGAGCAGGATTTAACTTTATTCAAGGACATAAAAGGAAGAAATTTTATTTCGATACCATGGAAAGGGACAGTCATAGGAATTTCTACAGACAACTACCCTCTTGAGACAAAGCCAGCAACAATAACTAACAAGGTTTTAAGCTATGGCTTTTTTATCTCCCAGAACTGCGTCAAGAAAACAGAATTAGCAAAACAATACCAAATCGCTTATGTTTACAGCAGCGAGTTCGACTGCCGTGATTTTAAGGAACTTGCCATAAGCCCGGAAAATTTGCATCTGTACGAGTTTATCGGTTAAGTTTAAATATTCTATTTTCTTAAGATTCCCATGCTTAAAAAAGAGGGAAAGAGCCAAAAAGAGAGTACTGAGGTTGTAAAAACTACTGAAGAGCTGCCAGTCGGGCCTCCAAGATTCAAGCAGGAACCAACCCCTCCTGTCATTTCAATAAGTACCGAAAGCATTTTTGTTGCCAAAAAAACAAAAAGGAAAAAAGCTAAAAAACTAGCTCCAATTTTGTCTCCTGCCCCTAAGCCTTTAGAGACCCCTAAACCCATACAATCTAAACCCGTTACTCCTAAGCCCAATAAACTTCCACAAAAGCCAAAGCCAGCCAGCAAACCTATTCGGTCCAAGCAGCCTAGCAAACCTCTAAAGTCTTCCTCTGATAATCCTCCTTATTCAGCTTTGTTCACTCCAATAACTCTGCCTTCTAAAATAGACAAAAATGAAGAGAAAGAGCTCGTTTCTAAAATAAAATTTGTGAAAAAATCCAAGGATTTGAAAGCTGATAGGGAGAAAGTCAGCCAGGAAAAGCAACTAAAGCTTCCCCCAAAAGAGAAAAATATCGCTCTCGTGCCAAAATCAGCGCCCCTGATTAGGCAACCCCCAACAATCGAAGGGCGCCCCAGTAGAAACAAAAAAATTATTCTTATAATTATTCTATTGGTTGTTGTAGCTGTTGTTCTTTTGTTAGTATATCTCTTTCTCAATCACAAGGAACCCTCAAGAAGAGATTTAATGGTTGCTGGAGATGTAAAAGAAGCCTATGTATTGGAAGATGCTGTCTATGTCTTTTTTTATCCTTATGATTCCGAAGCTGTTAAAACTATAAGCGTGGCTTTTTTAGATGACAAAGGTAATTCTTATCCTTACATTATTCAGGAGTTATCTGCCGAATATAAGTTTTATGCAACAGATTTAGGACTAAAGAATTTAGACAGACTGGTCGCAGTGTCTGGGATTATAGAATATAAGCCAGGGGCTATTCATCCCCCAAATGTTACTCCTACTCCTCCACCAAATGTTACCAGCAACCTAACTAAGAAAAAACCATCTGGAGGGGGTTCAAGTGGGGGAACTACCACACCGCCTATTTCATGCACAAATGATACCGGATGTTTTTCAAGGGGAATATCTTGCTCTGGAAACCTGCCTTACAACTGCTCTTTTGGATCAGATGGCTGCTTTGACAGAGAGAATCTGACAGCTTGCGGGACTGGATGGCAGTGTACGAATGGGACTGGATGCGAGGAAATAAAAGACTGCGCAACTGATGGGGAATGCGATAACCTTGACAATTATTGCAGCTATGGTATCTGCAACTCAACTGGAAAGTGCGAGGTAAGATTTAACCAAACTGCTGATTTGTGCAGAGCAGCTTTAGGAGAGTGTGATGATGCAGACTACTGCTCTGGCAGCTCCTCAGATTGTTTTGACTCTAAAAAAGCAGACTCCACTGCCTGTTCTTCTGGAAAGTGCCTATCAGGAAGCTGCGTCCAGTGCACTATAGATAGCGATTGCAGCACAGATGGCTGTTTCAGTGGGGCTTATAGAGATTATTTCTGCAATTTAACCAATGGATGCTCTTATAATGTTATAACAAAAACAGAAAATTCAACAAATGGTAATTGCAACGATGGAATTGATAATGACTGCGATGGGCAAACAGATGGGGCAGATTCTGGATGCGGAACAGCTGCTGTCTGCGGAAATAACATTATAGAGGGAACAGAAGTTTGCGACGGCACTGCTTTAGCTGGCAAGACTTGCGCTGATTTTGGATATAGCGGAGGCACACTGGGATGCTTGGCAAACTGCTTTAATTATGATACAAGTAGTTGTACTAGTGATATAGTGGAGTTATCTTCCTGCCAGACGCTCAGTCAGGCTGGAAAGACTTATAAGTTAGTCAACAATATAACTATACCCGGTTCTGTAGACTGCTTTATCATAAGCTCTAATGAAATCACTCTTGACTGCCAGAATCACAAGATTACCGGAGCTTCAGCAAAGAGTGCTATAAAAATTACAGGGGCAAGAACCAAATCAGTTAAAAACTGTATCCTTGAGAATGTTGGGAACTCGGCCAGCGACGGGGCGATTTATATTTCAGCTAACAATGTAACTATAGAAAATAATCAAATAACGAATTCTTATAAGGCCATCCGGTCTTCTGGAGTTAGCTATCTGAGCATACGTAACAACCTTATAAAAAATAACAATTACGGGATAGAAACTTCTAGCATCATTCTTGATTCCGTAATAGAAAATAATGTAATAGGGAGTTCAACTTATCATGGGATATCTCTAAGCGGCAACCGAGTTTTAATAAAAAACAATAACATAACTAACAATCAGCAGTATGGAATCTATTCAGCAAGCGGCACTTTTTCCAACAATGTAATCAAGGGAAATAACATAAGCAGAAATACTCTAGACGGAGTTTATACTTCTTCCTCTGGAAATAACAACTCTTTTATAGAAAATACAATTAGCGGAAACCAGGGAGGAATTAATCTGGGCGCGAGTTCAAGCAGCAACAACCTAACTGGCAACACTATCTGCAGCAGAAATGCTTACTCTGATGATATATCTTGCTTTGCTTCGCAGAAAAAGGCTATTGGGAACGCCTGCAATAATGTGAACTTTATTTGTAGTATAATGGGCGGCATAACTTGTGATTCAACTTGCGGCAGCGCTTCTTCTCTCAATTGGTGGGAGGGGATTAAACAGTCATTTAAAAGTATATGGTGAAAGGAACAATGACCAAAAAATCTAAATCCTCTAAAAAAAAGGCTAGAAAAAAAGAAGAGTACCTCACCTCAATTGTTTCTACCGGCAGTTCTCAAGGTAACAAGAAGAGTTGGTCGAAAAAATTTTCATTAAACGAGCTCACCCCATCTTATACTAAAAAATCAAAGTCAAAAACAAGGGCTGGAAAAAAAGTATCTGCTTTCCCTAAGCCAGAAGAAGAGGAAGATTTTGTGCCAGTTACAGCAAGGCAGATGAAAGACAGGGATAAAGTTGAAAAAAGGGAAAGCAAAGTTGTTTTAGACACTCCCGATTTTGAGAGTTTAAATAAAAAAATAGTACCAATAATAATTGGCGGGCTTATAATCATAGTTTTGGTATTGGGCTTGGTTGCTATCCTTTCTGTAACTTTCAATTACTTTAATAATATGGAAAGGCAGCTTGAAACTAACGAGAATATTGAAAATGCATTCGTTAAAGGAGAAACAATTTACGTGAAGCTTGCAGATTCTGATTTAAGCAGGGTGAAAAAAATAAAGTTTATTTTTTTAGGTGACAAAGAATATTACTTCGAGGAATCGCGTATAGCACCGAGCTACGAGTTTAAAGCTTCTGATATGGGAATCAAAAATCTGGGTGAATTAGAAAAAGTTTCTGCAGTTTTTATTTACCAATAGTTGATTTGAGATAATTTTAAATATATCTTTATCTCATCTTTACTATGAAAAAGAGAGGGTATTTCAGCTTGTTCGTTTTATTGCCTATTATATTAATTCTTAAACTGGCTGCAGGAGCAGAGGAGATAAGCAGCTGCAGTTTTTTGGATAAAGAAAATACCGCATATTATCTTTCTAAAAATATCATAAGTTCCGAGGATTCCTGCTTAAAGATAAGCGAAGCGAATATTACACTGGACTGTATGAACCATTCGATTAGTTCTCTAGATAACCCCTCGGGTATAGGAATATTCTCCGATAGTCCAAGAACAAAGATTCAAAATTGCATGGTACAGGGATTTAAAATGGGGTACGGGATTTACCTAGAAAATTCTGATAATTCTAGGATAGTGGGTAATGTCCTCACGGGGAATAAGCAGGGGATTAAATTTAGCTCAAATAATACTAAGCTGGCGTATAACTCCATCAATATGAACCAATACGGAGTAAATATAAGCGGTAACTATAACCTAATAAACAATAACAAGATATGTTTCAATAGAATACAAGATGTTAGCTGCGGCAATAACCAAACATTTGAAAATAACTATTGCGATTCTGGAAAAGTTTGCGGAGCTTCCTGCATTCCTTGTACTCACGGAAGTTATGAGGTTTCTAAATGCACAGAACTGAACGTTTCCAACTCTGTCTATCTGCTTAGCGCAGATATAGCTATTTATGTACAAGAAACATGCTTTAAAATTAGCGCAGAAAATATAACACTAGACTGTAATAGGCATAAGATAAACTCCTCTCTTAAGTTAATTTCAAAAGAGGAAGATTTTCTGATTTACTCAGAGGGAAACTATTCGACAATAAAAAACTGCTATTTTGAAGGGGATGTGAAAGATCTGAGGTATTATGGAAACGTTATAAAACTAAAAGATTCTTCTTATTCAAATGTAATAAACAATAGCTTTAACCATGTTGGGACAGGAATTCTGCTTTCAAATTATTGCAAGGGATGTGCGATGAAAGAGAATAGGTTCAATAGCCTAAATGGAAATGGCATAGAAGCAGAAAATCTAATCGAAGGGGTCATAGAAGAGAACAAGATAATGTCAACTTCTGAAGCAATAAAGATTGCAGATGGGGCCGATTGTATAGTAAAAGAGAATTATATTGAAGACTCTAAAAAAAACGCGCTAGAAATAAAAAATAATGGCCTTCGGATAGAAGGCAATAATATTGTAAGTAGCCAATTAAGTGCAATAAAATTAGATAGTTCAAAAGGAGTAGTTATAAGAGGGAATACCATTAAAAATACCGGCTTATACGGAATTTATATGTCTGGGGACTCTGACTCTTCTCTAGAAGGAAATAACATTCATTCGACCTCTGGAGGCATTTTTATTGAAGCTTCAGGAGATCTTGACATTACTGGGAATGATATAGGTGCCAGTTCCTTTGGTTTTAAAGAACTTTCCAGTTCCAATTTGAGAATCTCTGCCAATACCTTCTGCGGCAATTCAGAAGATGTAATCTGCGAATCAAAATTCGTCTTTAATGATAACATCTGTAATTCCAAGAACGTTTGCGGAGGCGTGTGCATAGTATGCGGAGAAGAATCCGGAGATTTGGGCTCTTTAAGCTTCTGGCAGCAGATAAAAATGTTTTTTAGATGGTTGTTTTAAAAACCTATTCTTTTTCTCCTGAGCTTATTAGCCGAACGTACGCCTATCACTGCCCCGATTAATGCCCCATAGACTGCTATTGGCAGTCTTGACCCCTCTTTTCTTTTAAGAGGGTAAAGATTGGCTACTGTTGAAGTTGCCCAAGCAATGCATTCTAATGTAAGACTGTCTGTTTTTGATGGGAATCCGATGTATCTGAAAACAGCAATTTGGGCTAGAACTCCCATTGCCATCCCAGCATAGGTATTGAATTTTTCTCTTAAATTATATCCGGGGTCAATATAGTACGTTGGTATTTCTTCCATTGTTTTTTTCTTCCATTGTTTATTTGATTCATTTAATTATCTGATATCTAATTTATATTAATTTTTTGATTTAAATATTGCTAAAAAACGATAAATTTATAAATATTATAGATTTTTAGTAAGGTATAACATGAACTTCAAATTAGATAAAAAAGATAAATTGCTTCTCCACGCACTGGACAGCAATGTAAGATTATCTTATTCGCAGCTTTCTAAAAAGACTGGAATATCCCAAGAAACAGTAAGGTATAGGATAAACAATTTTCTTAGTCAAGGGATAATCCAAAAATTCTTGACTTTTATCAACTCCTCTAAATTAGGCTTTTCAGCATATCAAATAATGCTCAAATTACAAAATGTAAATGAAGAAAAGAAGAAAAATATTGTTAATACATTAATTGAAATTCCTTATGTTAGCTGGGTTGCAAATGTAGAGGGAAATTATGATATTGCATGCATATTATCGATAAAGAATCAGACTGATTTACAAAGAGTAATTGATAGGCTCTACGCGCTTTTTGGAGACAGCATAATGAAAAAAAATGTTTCAGTGATTATTTCCAGCCAGTTTCTCTCAAGAGATTATTTAATTGGGCAGCCAAGAAGAATGATAAAAGAGCCATCTTATGCCCCTTCAAAAGAAATAGCAAAATTAGATGAAAAAGACGAGCTTCTTTGTTCTTTGCTTTCTGAAAACGGCAGATATTCCTATGTTGAATTGTCTTCCAAAATGAAGCTTTCTGCTGATTCTGTTATGAAAAGAATTAAGAAACTTCGAAAAGAAGGCATTTTAACAGGCTCAACAATCCTCCTGGACAATTCTAAAATTGGTCATCTTCATTATAAAATACTTCTTTATCTCAATGACCTTTCAGAAAAAAGTATTGGAGGTCTGTTAGCCCATATAAGAAGAAATAATCGTGTAATTGCATTAATGAAAACACTAGCAGAGTGGGATTATGAAGCAGATATCGAAGTAGAGAGTGTAGAGCAATTAAAAGAATTTACAATGGGGATCACTTCTGAATTTTCTAAAATCATAAGGGATTACTCCTTCATCCGTATAATCAATATGCCAAAATACTCCTTTTATCAAAAGAATAATGCTTAATTTTTTATTCTTCTAGTTCCCCTAGATAAGGCTCACTACCCATAACTATCCCACCTTTCTCTACAGTAACTGGATAAACCTGTCTCGAGTGTTTTGTTCCCCTCATTTTCAATACCTCTATGTACCTCTCCCTTTCTTTTTTCCCCCTGACAAAATATAGCAGAATAATAGAATCGGATTCAAATTCTACAGCCCTCGAAGAAGTCTTTCCCTTGAATGGATCCCCTTCGTAAGTTAAAAGAGAGGTGCAGTTCCACTTCCTTAGTATGTTGAACAAAGACAGCGAAGCTTCTCTTCTTTCAATGTCAGAATCAAAAAGCAGTTCAAAGGAAGTTATGCTGTCAATTACTACCCTTGTGATTTTTTTCCTAAGGACAATATTCTCAATGATTCCCCCGCCTTCTTCCAACATAGTTCTTACTTTTTCAGGAGCATATTCTAGGAAAACAAAGCCCCCTTTTTTCTCCAGTTCTTCAAGGTCCCAGCCAAACTCGAACATATTTCCAAAAAATTCTTCTTTTTCTTCCTCAAATGTTATGTAAAGGCATTTCTCTCCATTTTTAATCCCTTCCATGAGGAACTGAGTTGCAAAAATGCTTTTTCCAGCCCCGCTGTTTCCAACTAGAAGATTAGTAGAATTCTTCTCAAACCCGCCCTGAATAATCTTGTCAAAATTAGTTATTCCTGTTGGGACTCTTTTGGTATTTAAGACTTTATTTTTATTAGAAATACTTTTAAGTTCCTCTGTACTCGGCCCCTTTTTTTTCAACTTCATATCTGTAAAAAATAAAGCGGGTATAAAAACCTATCGATAAACTATCCCATGTATAAGCTAGGGACATATGTCCTAGGCTACCGAAAAATAGTTCTCATGTGAAT
>CAZYZS010000021.1:0-22102 GCA_964651965.1 Candidatus Woesearchaeota archaeon
TTCTTCTGAATAATCTGCAAAATACTCGCTTAAGTCTTCCATGAGCTCAATTGTATTCCTTGGTTCAGTCTCTGTATTATAAATCCCATAATCCACTACTCTTGCCCCTTCTTCCTTGAACTCTTCGCCAAGGTCATAGAACTTTACCAGCTTTTTCTTGGTGACAATGTAGTTTGTTACAGTAGACAAGAGAATTATGACTCCGATTATTATTATTGCTGCTATAAGGTAGAATTGCGCTTTTTGATTCACCATCTTTTCTATTTAGGTATAGAATTAAGAGTATATAAAAGTTACTCTAAAAAAAGCGCAGACTCGAGGGCTTGCTCAACTCCCCCTAAGAAGCTACCTTCATACTTTCTCAGCTTTGCTACCCTACAAGCACCTTAACTCATGTTTAGGGCTGCTCCGATCAAGGCCTGACCCATTTCGCAAGAGCAAGATCAAGCAGGACAAAGCCTCAACGTCCGCATAAAGACTCCATAGAGGCAATATCACTTACCCTCTCGCAGCTTGCCAAAACTCGCTTGCATATGGCAGAGAGTTAACCTGCCAGCCTAGTCTGCAGAAATAAGATGGTTGAGGGGTTTTTAAACCTTCACAAGAATTTATAAAGAATTAATTCCTATAGTATTCATGGAAAAAAGAGAGGTAAAAAAGCCGCGCTTATTTTTAAGTGTAATTTTACCAATAGTGTTATTCGAGATTCTTTTCATTCTGGCTTCGGTCTTGTCTCTTGTTTTTCTAAAAGATAACTTAACAGCGAATATTGGAATAGCTGTTGCGATAATCATAATTTTTGGGTGCATTTTCCTCTTGGTTTTTTTAGTCTCTATTTTAATTTATCTCTTTAGATACGCTTCCTATGAAAAATCTTTGTATCCTAATGGCAAGTTTAGCATCCCTGCAGTTATTGGATTTATAGTTGTTGCAGCAGGCTATTTGTTAAATTTATTGGTGAGCTGGATTCCATTAGTTGGATTGGTGATGTCAATATTCCTTGCATTCGTGATTATCGGCGGAGCAATAACCTCCATTGTAGCCCTCTCTATGTTCAAGCAGGGAGAAAAAGGAAAAGGCCTTGCAAACATAGGAGCATTTATGGGAATTTATTACGTTGTTCATTTAATTATCTCGATAATTTTAATAATAATCCTTTGGATTGTTGTAGCTTCTTTTATAAGCAGCCCTGGTTTAATAGACTAATTTTTCTTAAGAAAAATTTTCATGCGGGGGGAACGACTCAATATGAAAGTTGAAGCGTGCCCGCCTTCTTCAAATTTGCTTCTTGAATTATCGAGGATTAGTGGCTTTATATTTATTGCTGTGATATATTCTTATAATTAAAGATAGTTCAATTCGGAAAATTTCTTTTATTAGTTAATTTTACTAGTAAGAAAAATTATGTTGGAACAAGCCATAACTGTCCAATAAAGTGACCCATATATATGTTACTGTTATCTTTTTTTACAGTCTGGACTTCACTAATATGTCTTGTCCCATCTTTCTCAAACTCTAGAATATATCTTTTAGTGAACCCCATTTCTCCTGTTAGATAATCATAATAGCCAATATAAGGCGCAGTATTATGGAATTCATCTAATTTTGCCTGAGTGCTATAAAGATCTAAAGAGCCAGAAACAAAAGGATTTGCTAAATGAACAGAACTGTTTTCTACTCCCTTATCTTCAGCATAAAAAGCAATAGCTATCTCTAAACCTTTATTGAAATTAAAATCTGTAGGAGAATCTTTTAAATAAACACATCTCGGATCTTCTCCATATCCTAATAAACAATAATTATTTGTAGAACTATTTTGATCGTCACAATTAGAGTCACTGTAACACTCATAATTCCCGCATTCTCCTAAGCAGCATTCATTTGTATCACTTGCAGTTTCCATGGTTTCTGAGCAAGTTGTTCCACTTGAACAAATCTGTCCGCCTTTTTGTACGCATGTTTGTTGTGTTGTTGCTTGAGCGCAAGTTCCTAAACAACATGAGTTAGTATCGCTAGCACTAACTGTACTTATAGAGCAACTATATCCTGATTGGCAAATTGTTCCGCCTTTTTGTACGCATGTTTGTCCTTGAGTTTGCTGGTCTGGACAGTTTCCCAAGCAGCAATTATTTGTATCGCTTGAAGTTACAGTGCTCCCATTGCAAGTTGTTCCGCTCCCACAGGTTTTGCCTCCTTTTTCCGAGCAGGTTTGCTCTCCTGCCGGGTTATTTTGTGCAGTGCAGGATTCATAAGATACGGGCCTGTTATTTTCCGTTCCGCATCCATTTTTATCATAACAAGTTCTTGACCTACTTCCATTAATACACTCACTCCAATTCTCGCATTCCCAATTTTCAGTGCAATTTACCATTTCTTGAATTTCTTCGATTCTAAATACTGGAATGCCATTTTCTATCCTTACTAATTTTATCCGAACATCTTCTTTCCCATCATTGTTCAAGTCCATCCTTCTTAGCTCGCCCAGTCTTAAGGTGATAGTATTGTCTGCTGTTAGGATATTAACAGAATCGCTATCAACTTGTTCAACTTCTACTACATATTTCTCTCCATCGTACAAGAATCTTGCTGTTTTTCCTTCTTGCAATTCGAAATTTTCCCCTAAAACAATGCTTTTACCCCTAGGTATAAAAATAATAAGAAGAACTGCAACCAAAATAATCATCAATATAACAAATGACATAACAACCCATAATAAAGCATGACTCTTTTTAGGTGCTTCAGAATTTGGAACTTCAATCACCTCTTCCATATTTGTCTAGGTTTCTCTTATTTTTAAAAGTTTCTAAAAACTAATTCTTCGATTCCTTCGAGGGGTCCGCATCGAACAAATAGATGTATGCGGGGGGAAGGAATCGAACCTTCGCAGGCACTAAGCCACAGGATTTCTCCTCCTCCAGTTTTCTCGGAGGACCTTAAGTTTGGCATCTCAGTTCCTCGTTATGTATTATAGGAATCTAAGAACCTTGGTTCTTATCTGAGTCCTGCCCGTTTGGCCTCTCCGGCACCCCCGCATAAGATTGTTAGAAAAATCCAATATAAAAACCTTGCTAGAAAAGGTTTTTATACTATTCTAGCCTTATTTATAAAAATGGGTGTTTCGGAAGAGCTTAATGCGTTAGTGATCGGTCTTAGGGATATGATAGACCTTGTGCTAGTAGTCGGCATTCTTTTTCTTGTTGTAGTAATCTTAAAGATAATAGAAAAAAGTTACAAGGTCAGGCTAGAGCTTAGGAAAAGAGACAGGAATATTTTTTACAGGCGAGAACTGAAAAATCTTGGGGATATGAAAGGTCCTCCGGAAAAAGTTCTTGACAGGACAAATATAATCGCCAGGGGATTTTTTAAAGAAGCATTCGGGCTCCCTTACAACCTAGAGTATTTGGAATTATTAGAAGAGTTCAGGAAAAGCGGAAAAAAAGAATGCATTGATTTCTGCAAGCTGATTTCTGAGCTTAATTACTCGGGCGAAGAAATAAGCCGTGAAAAGATAGCCAGACTTCTTTCTCTCCTAGAGAAAATAATGCAGAATAACAGGATTCTAAGCGAAGAAGATAAAATACTTCTGAAGAAAAGGGGTGCCCTTGATAGGCTTGCAGATAAAGTAATGGATTCTGCCCCAAAAATTAAGCTTCCTGCTGTCGCTTCGCCAAGCTCTCTTAACCAGCCGGAGCCAGTTCCAATAAAGAAGAAGGATATAAACTATATTAACTGGAAATACAAATTGAAGATTATTTTGCTAAGGCTGAGGGGGAGGATTCCGGAATTAAAAAAGGTGAGATTAGAAGGGCAAAAGACGGTATCTAGAATTGATAAGAAAATACTCGATAACGAAGAGGATAATGGCAAGGAGAACCAAATGGCCTGATAAATCTGTTGAAACTTTCTTCTTGGTTAATTTTAAAATCTGGTCCAGGGAGTTTAGCAAGGATTGCCTATCTTGGGCATCGAAGTAATTCCCTTCTGTATTGTAAGACAAGGCTTTCATAATATCTTCATTTAATTTGGAAACGCCATACACTGTCTCCCCCCCTTCTTTTGTGCCGATTGCTATCGTATTTATTACGATATCGTTCTGGTTCGCATATTTAATCGCGTCCTCTACCTCCCCAACATTGATCTGGCCGTCGCTTAATAGGATAATTGATCTGCCTTCTTCTGCTGTTAAAAGATTAGAGGAGGTCACGATTGCTTCATATATATCAGTTCCTTCAATCGAGCTTATTTTAACACCGTCCAATGCGTCTATGACTAGATCTTTCTTGTCAGTAAGGCTCTGGTGAATATAAGAGTTCCCCGAAAAAGAAACAACTGCTATTTTAGTTGTTGAAGGCGCGGCATTTACAAATTCTTTTGCAGTTTCTTTTGCAGCCTCTAGCCTGCTGGGTAGCAAATCCTTGGCTTCCATACTCCTTGAGACATCTATAGCTATTACAAAAGAAAAAGAACTGGCCTGAGCTTGCCTATGCAACGTGAGCCCGGAAACAGAGAGTACCAGAACTAAAACTATGAGTGAACTAAGGATTATTGTTACAATATCCCGTGAAAAAAAGCTTACTCCTTGCACGCGGGCTATGGCTTCGAAGTTAGCAAATTTTAATGCTCTCTTTTTCATACTTTTAATGGTTAGTAGATAGATAAATACAATAAATGGAATGACAAGTAGGAGAAACAGATATTTTGGATCTGTAAATGTAAAGTACATTTTATTGGTTAGAGATTATATATTTTCTTTTTTCCACCCTCCCTTTCAAAAATTCAGAAAGGACTGGAGCAAAATTTTTGTCCGTAGTAAGATCTAAGAAGTCTATGCCCGCTTCAGTTAAAATTCTCTTTACCATTTGCTCATGTTCGAGCGCGTTTTTTTCATAAGACTTTTTAAGGATGCTGGGGTCTATAATCATCTGTTTTTTAGTGTTAGGATCTTGTATGACTATTTCCCCTTTTAACTCAGGCATTTCTTTGTCTAAAGGGTCCCTTATCATTATCGCCATGGTTTCGAATTTATTTGAAAAAAGATCGAGGGTTGCCAGCGCAGTTTCTTTGATGCTTATGAAATCGGATACTAAGATAACTGCATTTATCGATTTATCCAAGTAGTCTAAAAAAAAATCAAGTTTCCTTTCTACATCAGAAGGCCCGCCATAATTGTCAGGATTGGATAGCTCGCCTACCAAATTGTCGAATTGCTTCATTCCTTTTTTTGGGAGGGCCTGCGCAACTATTTTGTCGCTGAATAACATAAAGCCGATATTATCCCCATAATTTAGTATTAGATGGCCAAGAGCAGAACACAGTTCTGCAGCATATTCACATTTTAGTTTTTCCGTTGAACCGAATAGCATATTATCGCTGACGTCTATCAAAAACATTATTTTTAAGTCTCTTTCTTCTATGTATTGTTTTATTAGTGTTTGGTTGGCCTTAACGCTCGCTTTCCAGTCTATATCTCCGGCATCGTCGTCTGGGGTATATTGCCTGTAACTGTCGAATTCGAGGCCTTTTCCCCTGAAGATTACTCTATAGATTATCCTCTGTATGGAAAATTCTTTCATGTACTCTTCAAAGTCGCTTATGCTCGTAGCAATATCCAGATTCAGTTTTTTTTCCATTGTTTAAGGATTAAGGAACCTTAACCTTTTTTAAAAGTTCAGTTATGATCTTATCGGAAGTAACCCCTTCAACTCGCGCTTTATAAGAAAGGATAATCCTGTGCCTTAAAACCTCATATGCGCTTTCTTTGACATCTCTAGGAACAACGAAATTTCTTCCATTCATTAAAGCTCTTGATTTGCTTGCTATAAATAAGGCGATAGTCGCTCTTGGAGAAGCCCCCCAATCTACGTAACTCCCATGTTCTATTTCTCTGGTCCTTGTAAGATTTATTATCCCCAGAATGTATTCTCTTATCTTCTTGCTCAGATAGATTTTCTTGGTTAAGCTTTGCATTTCTATTATTTTTTTAGGAGAAGTTACAGCATCTAATTTAAAATCTTCAAATTTTTTAAGAGTGGTATTCTGTGCCATTATTATTCCTTCGTCTTCAATTTTGGGGTAGCCCATGATTATTTTAAACAGGAACCTGTCTATTTGGGCTTCAGGGAGAGTATAAACCCCTCCTGTTTCTAGGGGATTTTCAGTAGCCATAACAAAAAAGGGCAAAGGAAGAGGGAACGTCTGTTTCCCAATTGTCACTTGCTTTTCTTGCATTGCTTCAATTAAGGCCGATTGAGTTTTTGGAGGGCTCCTGTTTATTTCATCAGCAATAAGAAAATTCGCAAAAATTGGTCCTTTAACTATTTCAAAACCTTTTTGAGGGGTGTATGTTGTGAGGCCCAGAATATCTGTAGGTAGCAAGTCTACCGTGAACTGTATTCTCTTTGCTTCGCATCCACTGACTTTGGCAAGCGCCTTAATAGCTAGAGTTTTAGCTATGCCCGGGACTCCTTCGAGCAATACATGCCCATCGCACAAGATGGCGCCTATTAAACTGTCCACCACTTCTTCTTGCCCTATAATTGCCTTGCCTATCTGCTTTTTCATCTCATCTATTGTCTTAGCAAACTCTTTGATTTCTCCCTCATCTGGTTTCTCTTCTTCCTCACTCGCCGGCTCAACAGCCAAGCTTGTTCGTTTGACTGGTTCGCCTGTCCTTTTGAACTCATTCGTGTCTTCTTTCTCGCCTTTGTAAACAGCTTCACTAGCTTCGAGGATTTTTTTTGCTGCGATTGGAACTTCAATTTTAGGTATCTTGTCCTTTTTCAGGCCCAGATAACTAATTGCGCTATCTGTTTCTTCTTCAGAGTATCCGGTGCTTACTATTTTTTCTCTGAGTTCCTCTAGACGGTAGTCTTTGGAGTATTTCTTCAAGTAGTCTAGGATTATTTTTTCCCTTACCGAGTCTATTTTTTCCATTTTCCCCTTTTTGTTATAGATAGTAGATTTACTTACATTTTAAAACTTTCCATGCCCCAACCATCCCCTCTTTATTCCAAGCCTGTTGTAAATGTAGTAGAGTATCAAAAGGACGAATAAAATCAGAGACGTCCAGCTTAGATATTTATAAAGCCTTTCTTTTACAGTCTCTTCTGCCCTTGGAATTGCTGGCTGGGATATTGCATATCTGCAAGAGTCTATAGCTTCTCTAGCTTTAGATAGCGCATTTTCATATTCTCCTTTGTAATAAAGCGCCCAGGCTTCGTCTACAACCTCCTTGATTTCAATACATTCAGGATTTTCTGCTATGAACTCTTCTGTAAACAAGAGTTTTTCATTCACTTCCGACTTGTTCGATTCTCTTACATTAAGGTGGATTATCCCCCAGTCACTATATCGGGGGCTTTGAGAAGTTGCATTAATAAGTACTTCGTAACTGCCGGTATCTTCTGTATTTATATCTATTGTAAGAGTGGTATTCTTTTTTTCTTTAACTTCCAAGGAATCAAAATAGTCCTGACTGAATTTTAATCTGATATCTTTCAATGTTTCATTATTTTTTTTAAATAGAGAAGTGAGATTAATTTTATATAAGCTAGTACTGCCCGTATTTTCTAGAGTGATTGGAATTTCTATTCTGTCTTTCTTGAATGCATCTACTGTGTCAGGAAAGATTATTTTTAAGGATACGGGGGTAGTAGCGCTCGCCCCCCCTCCGCCACTAGGAGTTCGTTGAACTTCTACTTCTGGAGGTACAAAGCTGATTTGAAATGAATTGCTGGTGGTGTTTGTTAGCTTTAGCCCATTTTCTAGGTCGCTGGCATTGATAGTTAACAATTCTGTTGCCGCTACTGAAGAGAATAAGCTTAAAATCCAGTCAGAAGAGACATTCCAAGAAATTGAAGTAGGAGAAGAATTGCTCCAAATAGTAAAGTTCGCACTTTGGTTATAATGGAAGTCAGAAAAATCGATATCTGAAAAATGATAACTGAGATTAATATTGTAAGTATGGCCATAAGTAGCTTCGGCATCGTCTATACTATCGTAAAAGATAATTGGGGCATTTGTATGGTTTATAGTGAGGTTCCAAGTTCTTGAGATATTTATTTCAGTAAAATTAAGGGGGTAAGCGATTAGGGTAATGTTTCTTTTTTCTTCATAAGTCTCTTCTGTAAAGTTGGGTATAAACGTCCATGTTAGATTAGTGTCATTTCCATAATAGCTGACATTATATCTTAAAATATATGTGCTGTTGGAATCTTCTATGTAAATTTTGTAAGTAAGGTTATTGCCTATAGAGTCATTCAAGGTAAAGGTAAAATTGGCAGGATTATTTTCATAGATTTCATACTCGTAGCTTGCCAGAGGGTAGTTTATATTGGGAACATCATAAACATAAATCCAAAAGTCATGAGTATCAAGAGAGTTTGAAGAATCGTTGACTGTTATATTTATATGATAACTTCCCCCTTGGCTTGAGTTAAATGTGATATTTATCTCGCCAGTTGTTGAATTAAAGGTTGTTTGATTAAAAATATTGGCCCCTGTATTAAATGCGTAGGAAAAAGTGAAATTATTGTTTCCAAGTTGTGTAGAGTCTCCATCTTCTGTATCGGCTGCATTGATTCTGTAGTAGAAATTAGAGCCGATAGTAGTGCTGGCATTTGTAAGATTCATCAGCTCAGGGTTATGATTTATAGAAAGAATAGTTAAATTGAAGCTTATAGAGTAGGTTGCATTGCTTCTGTCTGTAATATTTATCGTGATATTATACTGCCCTATATCTGCTTTTTTTGGGGTAAAAACCGCATTGTATTTGCTTAAATTTCCTATAGGAAAACCAGCTTCAATAGAGAAATTGAACAGGGTAGTATTAACGCCTTCTATTGTAAGATTTAAAATATGGCTTTCGTTGTAGAAACTTCTCTGGCCAGATGGAATTCTGAAATCGTTATCTTGAGTCCATATCCCTATTGTTGTGAGGTTATCTTCTGTACAATTTATGTTCTGTTCAGAGTCCACAGACGCATTAATAACATCTGAAGATTGAATCGGCTGCAAGTAAGGTAGGTCGTTAATATTGTATACTGTAAAGTTAAAGGATTTTAGACTGTTAAGCATTCCATCGCTGGCATTAGCAGTTACGTTATGGAATCCCACATCTTCGTCAATTGCTGTAAAGTTTATTATCCCGATAGAAGAGATGCTAAAAGAACTGAAGCTATTGCTAGCTGTATAGGAAAAAGTTATAGGGTCTCCTTCAGAGTCGGTAACATTTTGAGAGAAATTCAGGTAAGTAGCGTTATCTTCAAAGATAATAAAAGTATCGCTCATTGAAGAATTCCACTGAACCGGGGTATCGTTCCCTAGGCTTATTATAAAGGTTTCTTCATCAGAGTTACCTCCAGTGTCGCTGACATTTATTTTTACGGTGTGGTTACCTACTCCATAAGTAGAACGTGCCAAATCGTAATTTATAACCACCTTCGCAGTTGTATAATTGGAGTTGCTATAGTAAGAAGATACAGAGATCCAGCTGGTGTTAGAGGCAAAAGTCAGCACTTCGTTTTTTATGTTGTGATCTGGAATTAGCAAGTCATCATCACTGGCATTAATGTAAAAAGTTAAATTTTCATAAATTGTGTAGTTGCCTATTGCCTTTAAAATAACTGTATCTTCTAGATTACTAACAAGGAAATTTATTACCGTAGAATTAGCCTTCGGAGCTCCGTAACCTGTTCCGATGTCTCTTACACTTATGTTTACGGACCAGTTACCGACTGCAGAATCTCTAGCTGTAAAATTAACTAGTGCAGAAGCATTGTAGCCTGTTGAGCCATTGCACGGTTTAGTGATAATGTTAGTACCTGTTTCATTAAACGTGAACCAGGAATAATTTGCTGAGAAGGTTAAATTATAAAACTCATCTGTATCTGTGGCATTAATCCAACAGGTGAATTCGGAATCTTCTGTAGCTGTCCTTTCATTATTGCAGATATAAGTAAAGACTGGGGCCTGGTTTACATTAGCGATTGTAATGTTCACAATCTCGCTGGTTGTTTTATTCCCTATGGTATTATTGTCTGTCACGCTTAAATTAACTATATAAGAGCCAACATCGTTCTTTGCAGTGCTGAAGTTTATAAAAAGTATGCCAGCAACAGGAAAGAAAGAGTAGCTAGAGCTTGTAAATAGCGTGCAGTTGGTACTGTTTCTGTCGGACCATTCTGCAGTTGTGCACTCTATAAAAGTTATGTTAAGCGTAAACTCTGTATTATTTTCCTCGTCTGTTATATTTATTCTTTTTATAGAGGCTTCAGTAGAATTTATTGTCCAGTTTTCCAACCCTAAAAAACGTGGTGCATCATTAACAGCGGTTATGTTAACTCTCAAAATCCCAGATTGAACTGAACTTTCTGTATCCCTAACGGTTAATTCAATTTGTTTATTTCCGGTATTTGCATCAAGAGTAACATTTATCGTTAAATTGCTCGTAGAAGTACTAAATGTAAAATTGACAAGAGTGGTATTTGCCGCAATGTAATCGTAGGTAAGAATGTCATTAATATCGATTTCGGTGACATTTGTAGAGAAATTATAGGTGCATAAGCTATCTTCATAGCAATTCAGATAATCATTGTTGTATTTATTTCCGTCCAAGTCTATGTAGCTTCCACCCTGGTCGCGGCTTATCGAAGGGGCAGTATTAGAGATAGTAAAATTATCCGAAATAGAAATATTACCGAAGTTACTGGTGCAATTAGCCTCGAAAACGCGAATTCCCTTATAGTTAAAGGTTCGATTATACTGCCATAAAAAAGAAGTTTCATTATAACTCATGCCGTCCCAATTTGTCCATGTGCCGGTCTCATTAAATCTTATTGTGCAATTTCCGTTACCATTCGAGGAGTTTATAACACTGTCCGTCAAATTTGTGTAATTGGCCTCAAAATAAACATTCATTTGGCTATATCTGTTTTGACCAAGGTCGGTGTCATCCCAGATGGTTAAATTAGCATTATCCGAAGAGCCGGAGTTAGTTGCTATCCCTCTGCCAATGAAAACAAACAATAGGGATAAAATGATTGCGAAGGCGAGTATTTCCTTGTATTTTTTCTTCATTTTTCTTTTTTAACATTCTTACTTTCATTTTTAATTTTGTTCAAGAGATCGTAAACTGCAATGTTGATAAACTGCTTTTTATTGGCAAATCTAATTCTGTTTTCTTCTTTATTTATCAGTTCTTCCACTTCTTTTAAAAGTGAAGGGTCTATTTTAACTACGCTTGCTTTATCTGTTTTGTCCATTTTTAAGTCTTGGTTACTTTTGGTTACCAATAGTTACCTAAGGTCGCCAATGCTTTAATCAACCTCCATTTCTACTTCTTTTCTTAGCCTTGATATTTTGGCAATCTGTAATCCGATTATAATAAACAAGATAATGACCAGGGAAATTAAGACGTAACTTAAAGGCGATTTAGCTTTTACTAATGGTTTTTCTTTAATCTCACATGAAGTATAGCACGGCCCCCCGCAATCAATCCCTTCTTCTCCCTGGTTTTGCATTCCATCATAGCAGGTTGGGCAAGGTTTGCACGGCCCCCCGCAGTCTGTTAAGAACTCGCAATCCCTGGAGTGGCAGTTTTTAATCCCGTCTTCACAATTGGGATTGTCTGTGTAATAGCACCTTTGTAATTTTTCTGGCATCATAAAAGAAGTGTTGCAGAGACTTATATCCGAGCAGTCTCTTATCTGAAATCCGCAATTACCTTCTTGCCATTTATTTGCGGTGCACCCATCTTGTATTGTTCGATAATCTGCATCTGACAAGATTCCCGCTCCAAGGGTCTTTTTTAAATTCTGGCATACTCCCCAATTTTCACAGAACCATTTTTCACTGCATTCCAACTGTCTTTTTTCACAGTTTATCGAACTGACTTTAACTTTCCATTCGATTGTATCATTGGCTAATCCGTCTGTAATGCGCGCCTTTACAGAATGCGTATCGGAATTACCGCATCCGAATTGGTATCCGAGTTCAGAAAATCCTCCAACTAAGTCTATCCCAGAGTAGTATGCCACTTCTTTTTCATCGACATACCAGTAAACATCGGGAGCAGTTCCTTCAGGATCAAAGGTAGTTATGTTAAAATAAAATTTGCTTGATGTTCTCAAGGTGCTTATTTCAAGTTCCAAATTTTTAGGGTAGAAGTCTGTAATTGTAGGAGGATTATTAATTTTGGCTATCGTAATGCTGAAATTAGTGCACGAGTTTTGATCTCCTCCAGTCTGGCCGCAAATCTCTTTAATCTTTGGGTCAGGATTTTCAATTCCAGTATCGCTGGCGCATACGGTAACATTATATACCCCGAAATGATTTTCATTAAAAATAAAGTTCATTACCCCATTTGGGCTTATTTCAAACAGGTTTTTCTCACTGAAGTTTATTGTTAATTTAAGGTTACCGGAATCTTGGTTCCCATCTTCTCTGTCAAAAACACCGGCACTATAGCTAAGCGTGTTCCCTCCTTTCCATCTCATAACCTCGGTTTTTACCCCCATCCTACGAATTTCCGGGGCATTGTTTATTTCTATCACCCTTATAGAAGTTTCGTTTACGCTAGAGTAGCGTCCATCGTTTACGTGTATTATTCTATTATAAATTGCGAAACCATTATCTACCCCGCCAGCATCCTCTTTTGTTAATTTTTTGCTGAATAGCTCAAAAGTTGTATTTTTTTGACCGTTTAACAGCCATTTCTGCTGGGGTCGGATATAAAATATTGCTAAAGGCTCTATCCGTGTTTCAATTGGACCATTATTGCTTGCTTCTTCGGGGTCAATTACAGTAAAGTTGTACTTAAGTGAGTCTCCCTCACAAATATAAATCGTAGAGTTCAGGTAGTCTACGAGAGGAAAAGAGTCTGGAGAGGCCACAAAAAATTCAACCGTCTTGTTGATACCTTCTCCCTGTTCGTCTGCAGCATGAATTATCAGTTTATTCTCCCATCTCGAGACTTCTATTTCTGTACCTGGAGTAAAAAGAACGTTTTTATCTACTACATTTCCATGTCGGACATCAATAATATCATATTTCCAGTTCTTAACCTTAAAGTTTGCAGAAACATCTAGCCTAATCAGGTAATGAAATTTGTCCCTCAGATTATAAGTTATGTTTTCTGGGCTCTGTATCTCAATGCTTTTTCCGCTAATATCTATTTTTTGAGTATCAATTGCCTTGCCAGTAGTTTTCATATAAAATCTGGGCTCTATCAAACCCAATAAAAGATTAGCAGAGATTAAAAATACTATAAGGAATATGCCTGAGAATAGCCAAACCCTCTTTTTATCAGTCATTTTGGTTACTATAAGTTATCAAAAATAACCCAAAGTAACTATTTAAACTTTTCTAATCTTTCCTGGTTCATTAAATTTATTATCCCGTTTTAGGTGTTTTAGTGAGATTATTATTATGATTAACAGGAGCAAAATAGTCAAAACAATCATAAAATATCTAAAAGGAGTTTTTATTACTGGTTTTTCTACCTGGCAAGGTTTGCACGGCCCCCCGCAATCAATCCCTTCTTCCCCTTGGTTTTGAAGCTCGTCAGAACAGGTTGAGCAAGGTTTGCACGGCCCCCCGCAATCAACCAAAATTTCGCAGGATTCATCATGGCAGTTTTTAATCCCGTCTTCACAATTGGGACTCTCCGTGTAATAACAAGCCTGAATTTCATAAGGTTTCTCTTCAGTAGAATTGCATTCGTGGGCATCTTTGCAGGTTCTTATTTGAAATCCGCAATATATATCTTTCCAGGAACTTCTATTACAGCTTTCTTCTACAATGCTATATTGCTCCCTTGAAAGTGCTCGTCTATCCAGCGCATCTTTTGCGTTTTTGCATTCGTTCCATTGCGAACACCCCCATTTCTCTACGCATAAGAATCCTACCTTTCCACCCCCGCCCCCGCCTGAAGATGAGGTACTTGGTAGAGGGACGTCGATAATTGATATGTTCCATACAACAGAGTCATAAGAGTAAGTTAAGTTTCCATCGGTAACATTAACTCTTATGGTTTGATTTCCTGCGCTACTATAGCTAAGCCGATAGGTATTTTCTGAGAAAGTACCATTGTCAAATCCCGACTCATATCTGATGAGAGAATCATCAAAATACCAGTAACTGTCTAAGGGCGTCAAGTCAGGATCGTACATAGTAACATTGAAATAAATGTCTTCTCCTTCGTAGGATATAAGGCTTAGATTAAGAGGGTAGTAGGAAGTTATGTAGGGCGGCCTATTTTCGTCAGTTACGGTTATACTGAAATTAATCATTGAACTTTTATTAGTGGGGGTTTGATTGCAGTAATCTGTTAGATTGGCATGGTAGTTCCTTAGCCCATCATCGTATACAAAAATCCACACTCTATAAACTCCTGTTTGGTTTTCATTGGCTGTGAAGTTAATAATACCTAAAGGCGTTATATTAAAGATATAAGCAAGACTACCAGAAGAGTTTAATATAACTCTCTGCAGTGTCAAGTTCAGGTCACTAATTTTTCCACTCTCTGCATCTTCTGCATACAGTTCGTTAAAAAAAGTGCGATTCTCTCCCCTCCCCCAGATAGTTTGTACTCCTATCCCATTAACTACCGGGGCATTGTTTATCTCTATAATAGTTATATTCGTCTGCCTCGAGTCGGCGTATTGTCCATCATTCACAGAGACATTTTCCAGAAAAGTTTTGGAGCCGATATTCGCTTGCCCCAAATCATTTTTATCTATTATACCCGAGAATATCTCGTAAGCTCTCACGGTTAGGTTTATTGTTCTTGCGTAGACTGTATAAAAAGGGCTGGAAGGAGAGGTAGGATTAATTGAAGGAGTTGGGATTTGCTCGTCCAGGTCTGTAACATTGAAGTAATAGGAAAGGTATTCACCTTCACAAACAAAAATGTCTGGGTGAATATAATGGATATTAGGTGCAGAAGAGGGCACATTAACAAAGAATTCCACGCTCCCGTTTACAGTGTTGCCAGAAGAGTCATTCGCGAAAACAATTAGTTCGTTTTCCCAAGCGACTGCATTAAAAGTGGTGTTTGGAGAAAAAGAAACATTCTGTGCCACAACGAGGTCGTGCTGCTTATCTTTTAGGGTATACCACCAGCTATCCGCTTGAAAATTTGCAGAGACGTTTAAGTTTAGGGTGTAATTGACCCCAAAGGTGAAGTTGTATGTTTTATTCTCTGGACTAGAGATGTTTATCTTCCTCCACTCTTCAATTACTAGTAATACCATACCCATACGGTCTGCTTCTCCAGTGAGCCTAGAAAGCTCTGATGAATAAAACCATACCAAAACGAAAATATTAATTAGATTTAATGCTATGAAAGAAATTAATATAACTAAAATACCCATCTTTTTTTTCATGTATTAATAACAAAAACAAGATATAAAAAAGTTACCTTTATGTCAAAAATGGTTTATTTATTTTCATTTACATTTTTGAGCATCCCAAAGTCATAACTACTAGTGACTTTCTGATTTTAAAATCGCTGTTTAATGCCTTTTGGCGCTTCAGATTTTAAAAGACAGAGAACCAATGCAGAATATCTTATCGCTAATTCGGTTCTCTTTATGCTTTTATTAGGTCAAATCTTATTTTTCCAATATATTCTCCATAAGGCATCTCTGCAGGCATAATCAGAGTGACAGGTATTTTTGCTGTGCTGTCAGGTTCAACAACAAATTCCTTGTCAATATAAATATAATCTTTAATATTTGGAGTTGCTGAAATTTTTACTTTAAGAGGGTAATCATAGCCGTTTTCTAGGTCTATAACTCTTTCAGCCGAGTTGCCCGGCACAATTCTGCCGAAATAGAGCTTGTCTGCATCTACAGTTATGCCGGTTGTTGAACCAACAGAAAAATTAACTTCTAATACTTTAGTCTCAATCGGCCTTAGTCTAAAAGTCCAAATGGAAAATAGAATTAAGATAGCTATTCCAGCAAGGATTAAATAAGTTGTTTTTTTGCTTTTTTTCTCTTTCACATTTTCTAATTTGTTTTTACTTGTTTTTTTTAGCATCTTTTTCGACTCCGCGCTCTTTAAGAGGAGATTTTTCATTTTTTTTCATCCTGATGAACAGTATAACCATTGCAATTACTAGCGAGATTATAAATATTCCAAAGAATATCCCCCCTCCAACTAGCGCATAAAGGGCATAGTCTGTTTCTCTCTTAAATTTTAAGTCTACAATCTTATTTGTCTTTTGGCCCTCATAATTTATTGTGATATTTGCCTGAAACTTATTTTCTTCTATTCCAGTTGCATCAAAAAAGCCACTGAGCTGGTTTTTCTGCCAGGGCTTTAAGTCTACAGAAGGGGTGAGGAATTTGATGTCGTATCCAATAATTTGCACTTCCCCGTAAACTTTCTCTATGGGGTCGTTCCAAAAACTTTCTATCTCTATGTTCATCTGGTTGAGCTTGTCTCTTTGGAATTCCCTAGTATAGTTTGAAATTCCTACATAAAGCGTCCCTAATCTAAAACTGCGCTGCTGGGAAAGTTCTCCTGCATCGTATTTGACTACCGCAACAGCCCTATAATCTCCAGGTTTATAGTTCAGAGTGCTGATTGATTTTGAGAAAATTTTATGGCTTGTTGGCTCAAGAGCAGCGCTTCCTAAAGGAATCACTTCAATAGACTGGTTTTTCTCATCATAAATTTCTACAAACGAGTCTACATTGATGTTTTCTTTGCCAAGGTTGCCTACGCTGAGCGTGAGATTTATGGGATCTCCCTGGTTAGCATTGGTAGTGTAGAAATAATCGATTATTGCATATTTTCCAGGATATGGGACTTTAATAAGTATTACTCCCTTTACATTTCCTACGATACCGATTGTCCCTCCAGGGGATGTTAATTGCCTCGAGCCTATATAAATCCGGTGGTCTCCTGGAATTTCTATTTTATCAGGGAGTTTTACTGAGGCCATAACAGGGCCACCACCTACAAGTTTTTCTTTGTTTATCTTTACATAATCTGCAAGATCTCCTTCGATATATACGTCTGAATCAACACCCTCGTCAAAAATAAACCGAAAAACATAATTTTCAGTAAGTCCAGGAGAAAATTCAACTTCGTATATTCCAGGACTTACTCCTACGACTGCTTTTGCATCGAAAGACAGGATTATTATAAAAAATAACCCTATTGCAAAAAACGCTTCTTTTTTCATAGTAATTTAAAAACTAGCATACTTTTTATAGTTTTCTAAAAAATTAGGATAAAAAATTAGAAAATAAAAATTTTAAGCTGCAGCGATTGTTGCTGTGATTGTATTTCCTCTCGCTCCTGTTAATGAATCAGAAGGAACTACTACATAGAAATCTATCCTTATCTCGTCGTTTCCATTCCCATAATCAAAGTAGTCGCATATAAGTTCTCCGTCTCCTGATTGATTGGGATTAAACCAGGTAGCATTGCTTATGTTATAAACGCAACTATGCGGCTCTGCTGAGTCATTCACCCTCATCTTGAAAACAGGCCCCCCTCCAGCACTTCCCCCAATAAAAGCACTTCCATTAGTGGCACTTTTAAGTTTCAAGGTTACATTTTTGTTTCCTATATTTTCAATGTTCAATCCATTTGTATTCCCTGTCCAGTTGCCGTCTGTCATGTTAGTATTACCTGTAGCAGAAGTATTAAATGTTGCAGAACTCTTCCCCGGAGTAACCATCCCACTACCCCAGTTGACAGTATCGTTTGTAAAGTTTATTGCAATGTTCTCTTCTACAGTAAGATTAACCCATCCTGCACCAGTTGCAAATCCAGTAAGTTTGCTTTTGAATGCAATTATATAACTATAGGTCATTCCTGCTCCTACAATAGAAACAACAACTGCAATAATTGCAACTATCAACAGCATATTATCGGTTTTCATCCTGTATTCTCCTGATTTCGTTCCACTGTGAATACAACATTTCCATTAGGATTTCCCTGAATACTGTTTCCCGGCACTCTTATATTCACTGGTTGAAATTCAAAATTAATCAGTGAAAGATTAAGAAGCGTAGAAATCACTGAAAAGACAATTGCTACAATCAATAGCACAACAATTATTTTTTGTGTTTTTTCCATCTCTCTTTTTTAAATTTAATAAAAGATAGTAGAATGCCCTATTTATAAACATTTTGCCTGATAAATTTATAGAAAAAAGTAACCTCTAAGTAAAATAAACATTAGAATAAAAAATTAAAAAATAAAAATTTTAAGCTGCAGCGATTGTTGCTGTGATTGTATTTCCCCTCGCTCCTGTTAATGAATCAGAAGGAACTACTACATAGAAATCTATCCTTATCTCGTCGTTTCCATTCCCATAATCAAAGTAGTCGCATATAAGTTCTCCGTCTCCTGATTGATTGGGATTAAACCAGGTAGCATTGCTTATGTTATAAACGCAACTATGCGGCTCTGCTGAGTCATTCACCCTCATCTTGAAAACAGGCCCCCCTCCAGCACTTCCCCCAATAAAAGCACTTCCATTAGTGGCACTTTTAAGTTTCAAGGTTACATTTTTGTTTCCTATATTTTCAATGTTCAATCCATTTGTATTCCCTGTCCAGTTGCCGTCTGTCATGTTAGTATTACCTGTAGCAGAAGTATTAAATGTTGCAGAACTCTTCCCCGGAGTAACCATCCCACTACCCCAGTTGACAGTATCGTTTGTAAAGTTTATTGCAATGTTCTCTTCTACAGTAAGATTAACCCATCCTGCACCAGTTGCAAATCCAGTAAGTTTGCTTTTGAATGCAATTATATAACTATAGGTCATTCCTGCTCCTACAATAGAAACAACAACTGCAATAATTGCAACTATCAACAGCATATTATCGGTTTTCATCCTGTATTCTCCTGATTTCGTTCCACTGTGAATACAACATTTCCATTAGGATTTCCCTGAATACTGTTTCCCGGCACTCTTATATTCACTGGTTGAAATTCAAAATTAATCAGTGAAAGATTAAGAAGCGTAGAAATCACTGAAAAGACAATTGCTACAATCAATAGCACAACAATTATTTTTTGTGTTTTTTCCATCTCTCTTTTTTTAAATTTAATAAGATACAGTAGAATGCCCTCTTTATAAACATTTCGTCACAACTTTATCACTGGGCTCTTATGACTTTTCCAGCAGCTATTTTTCTCTCTTTTCTATTTTTCATGAACCTTGAGAAAAAGATGAACCAGGCAAGGTTTACGACAAGCAAGAGGATTACTATTACTATAAGTATAGTTGTGATGTTTACTCCTTTGCCGCCCTTGGGTCTTATAGCATAGCCCACTCCTGTGATATCAAGGCTGTTTTCGCTGACCTTTAAGACTAAGTTTTTGTCAGCGGATTTTTCTCCATATACTACCATCAGTTTCCCATCGTATATCCCTTCTTCAATGCCTACAGTATCCCAGTATGCAAGGAGTTCTTTCTTTGTCAAGGGGGGAATGTCTTCTGCAGCAGATTTAACATCGGCCATTACTTGGTTATCCTTGTTGTATACTAGAAGGTTGGCAAATACAGATTTCAGTTCCTGGTTCCATTTGTTTTCTACAAGTATCTGTAGTTTGGCTATCTCTCCCAGCTGGAAGTTATTTACGAGGATACTTTCGATAGTCAGAGCTTGCGTCCCTACTGAGAATTTCTTTTCAAATGCTTTGCTCTCTCCATCATAAAATACAGTTACTTTTGCCAAGTAATCTCCTCTTGGAACATTCACTTCCCATTTTCCAGTCAATTCAGTCCTTTTTCCAGGTTCTAGAGGATAGTAATCTGTTTCTACTGTGGCTATTTTCTGATTAAGGGGGGTGTATATCTCAATAGACGCTCTAACTTCCCCTATGCCGAGTTTCCCTCTATTTATAACAGGAACTATGAAAGTTGCTGTTGAATTCTCTTCTGCATCAAAGACATTTAAGTCTGCCTCAATACATTTTCCAGGGCACGGCACTTGCACATGCAGTTGGGATACAACTGCAACAGTGGCTCCGATATAGGTGCCACCTGCACCTGCTTTAGGGATTTCCAAGGCTACAATCTCAGCAGTATGCAAACCGGGATCTTTTGCAATCCTGTCAGGAAGCTTGACCTTATACTTGAACTGCTTGGACTCTTCGCTTGCACTGAATTCGACCAAGCTGTCGAATAAGGTCACTGAATCATTAAGCTCTCCCTGCACCATCAATAACACTTGCATATTCTTATGCTCGTTGTTAAGAACTGAGAATGCAACTTCCTTTTCTAGTCCCTGCTGATAATCTATTGTCGTCCTTCCAGGAGTCATCCCTAAGGAAGTAGCCCTTGGAAGTGACAAAAGAACTACTAATAAAATCCCAGCAAGGAATATAAAGATAAATTTATTTTTCATATTTGCCTCCCTGTCAACGGACATGGGGTTGACTTTATTGGCTGTAAGCCGATTTTTGATACTTCAAAAATATCCGGATTTTTGAGAGCCATCAAGAACACGGTTCTTGAGGAAATCTTTTTAAAGATTTTCATATTTGCCTCCCGATATACTCTCCAGAGTTTTCTATTTCTTTTTCTTCATTGGGTTCGAATATAATATGCCCGACCATCATTCCCTCACTGTTTTTTGAAACATTCAGCTTGACATTTCCGATATTAGCCAGTTTCGTGCCGTTTTCCTCTACATCTATTTTCATACCGACCTCTGAATCAATTGTGAACTCTTTTTTCAGGCCCTCTATGTACCCATTGCTCGCTTTCCAATAATAGGTACCAGGCTTCAGGCTGAAAGAGATGTTTTTTCTCTCTTCGAAGTCTAGATATCTTGAATTTGAAAAATCAGGATTCTCCGATATCATTATCGTGTTCGCATTTATTTTTTTGAAATTAACAACCGTCCCACTTACATCTATTTCTGTTTTTGGATAAAGGAAATAGACTATTATGCCTATAATGGCTAAGAAAATTATTTGCGCTGCTATTATTTTAAAATGCCTCCTGTTTTTCCTTTCATTCAAATTTTCCATTTTAAGCTATTTTTGGCTCTCCTAAGCTCGACGTTAAAGTTACAGTCGAAGTTTTATTTCCAGATGGCTCATCTGTCGGCACCTCTGCATAAATATCTATTGAAGTGTTGGAACATCCGGTCTGATATCCTGAGGTGAAATTTAGCCTGTTTATTGCATGTGTTGTAATAGCAGGCGCTTCTGCCCAAGTTGTCTGGGTTTCCGAACTAAAGAAGCATCCTGCGCTAGTATTTCTTATAGCATACTGATAGAAAGATGTAGGATTTTCTTGAGTTAAGAATATGTCTGTGAAATTGATTGAGACATTTATCTCGCAATTTCCATCGTTGGATAATACAAGTGGAGCGGGGTCGTCATCGCTAGTATTTTCTTTATCTGATAAGTTTAGTTCCCCAAGGTTTACATAATCAACAGGCATAGATATTTCAATTAATGACTGAATTGATAAGTTCCTTTCATCTGTCCAGTCACTCCAATTAACTCCGTCCCATGCCCTCACAGTCCAGTTATAATCCTGCCCATTATCGCTTAGGCACTTTAGATAGTTAGTAGGGGTGTGACTTGTTGCACTTCCAAGCGTTTCCTTATCTACATACTCGCTTCCAGCTGTAACAAGGCTGTCATCTTCCCAGCAAGTTATGTTTATCTCATACTCAAGGGCATCTGGTCCTCCTCCGTCATCGCTTCCTGTCCAAGTAAAAGTAGGTGTTCTATTAGTAGTTACATTGCCATTATCAGGAGAAGTTAAAGTCACAGCCGGTATCACATTAGTAGCAAATGCAATGCTTTCACTGTTATTAATGTTGTTTGCACTATCGTTGCACCAGAAAATAGCCTGATGACTTTCATCTGCCAACGATTTGTTAGTAAAATTAAAATAAGTATCATTAAATCGGGTCATAGTTACATTAGTATCTCCATCGATACTTAGATAGCATGTAGATAGATTCTCATTAGAGGAAATATTAAAGCTGTTGTTAGCTGTGTTATAACTTGCATTCCCAGGAAACTTAATTACCACATTGGGCTTAACAGTATCGATTTTTACTGTTCTTTCATCAGTTCTATTCTTATTGCTCAAACTATCTTCTATAGA
>CAZYZS010000022.1:0-21677 GCA_964651965.1 Candidatus Woesearchaeota archaeon
GGGATATTTCTTAAAGGGGAAAAGTTATATTTAATCGCAGATAAAATTTCTAATGTTTATGAGGACTATTATAATCACAGAGCGAGCCCTTCGGAAATAAATTCTTGGGTAAAATCCCTTTCCTTTCTTAAGGAGGCATTAGAAACAGCCTCTTTAAGCAAAAACCGCATAATTATCGAGTACGAACTGCCTTATTCAGAGAAAAGGATAGACGTTATCTTGTTTGGGGAAGGGGAAAGCGGAGATGAAAATATTATAATCATAGAATTAAAGCAGTGGTCAAATGAGCATGTGGAGGATTCTGAAAGTGAAGGCAATATTATTGTTGATTTTGGAAAGTTTAAGAAAGAGATGCCTCATCCTTCCCTGCAAACTGAGGGATATTATTGGTATCTCAAGGATTTTATGACTGTTTTTGAAGAACAGCCAGGAATAATATTAAGCGCATGCGTATACTGCCATAATTATAGCAAAGGAGATAATGAAATTCTTTACCTTCCAAAATTTAATGAGGAGATTAAAAAATACCCTTTATTTTCAAAGGAGGACATGAAAGAATTAGGCAGATACCTCCATGAAAAACTAAGCAAGGGGGATGGATTTGGTGTTTTTGGCAAGTTCAATAAAAGCATATTTCGGCCATCGAAAAAACTTTTAGAACATACAAAAGAAATGATTAACAAGCAGCAAGTTTTTAACTTAATAGATGAGCAAAGGACTGCTTACAACACAATCGTCTCTAAAGTTAAATCGCTTTCAAAAACCCAAGAAAAATCTGTGATTATCATAAAGGGCGGTCCTGGAACAGGAAAGTCAGTTATAGCATTAGAAATCATGGGGGAGTTATTGAAGCAAGGCAAAAACGTTGTGCATGCCACAGGTTCTAAGACATTTACGAGCACCTTAAGAAAAATTGTTGGGGTAAGAGCAGCAAAACAATTTAGATATTTTAATGGATTTTTAAAAAATAAGGAGGATGATATCGAGGTTTTAATCTGCGATGAGGCGCATCGAATCAGGAAATCCAGTGAAGGCAGATACACCCCCAGCCAGTTTAGAACTGGAAAACCACAAATTGATGAATTAATCAAGGTCGCAAAATTATCTATTTTTTTCATAGACGAGCACCAAATAGTAAGACCTGATGAGATAGGAAGTGTTAAGCTAATAAGAGAGTCTGCAGAAAAATTTGAAGCAAAGGTCTACGAGCCGCCAGAATTAAAAACTCAATTCAGGTGCGGTGGCTCTGGAAAGTATCTTGGATGGGTAGAGAAAATGCTTCAGATTAAAGAAGAAGGAGAAGAAATCGAAAGTGACCTTGATGAAAAGATGGAGTTTAAAGTAGTCGATTCTCCTGAGCAGCTAAAGGAAATGATTGACCAAAAAAACAAGGAAAAAAAGAATTCAGCGCGTCTGGTTGCAGGATATTGTTGGCATTGGAGCCGCCCAAAACATGATGGAAGTCTGGTAAATGATGTAAAAATCGGCAATTTTGAAATGCCCTGGGAAAACAAGAATGATTTTTGGAAATGGGCTACAGATGACAGCGGAATGGAACAGGTTGGAACAGTTTATACTTCTCAAGGATTTGAGTTTGATTATATTGGAATAATTTTTGGAAAGGACCTCATTTGGAACAAAGAGAAAAACTGGTGGGAAGCTAAACCAGAAAACTCTCATGACCCTACAATAAAAAATGGAGGCTATGATGTTATTAAACATTTAAAGAATGTTTATAGAGTTTTACTATCCCGGGCGCATAAGGGAGTTTATGTTTATTTTATGGATAAAGATACGGAAGAGTATTTTAGAAGCAAGGCTACGAAGTAAACCGTAAGTTATCTTCATCGACTTCTCTTCCACAGCCCTCACATTTTACTAACTTCACCTTTTCTTTTACTTCCTCTTTCTTATTTTCTGTTTCCATTTATTGTCTTTATTATTTTTGGGGTTTTATAAGATTTTTGGTTTGAGAAAAAACCAAAAAAACTAAATACTTATTCTTCTTGTTTTATTATGCCAAGTTGTACAAAATGTGGGGCATACACAAGATATGAGAATGGATTATGCAGGAATTGTTATTATGGCAAAAAATCCAAAGCTGGAAAGGTTTATTTTGGTGAGGTGACTTTTTCTGATGGCAAGAAGAAAATCTACACGGGGCAAACTAAAAGATCTGTATATCAAAGGGTAGGGGAGCATAAAGAGAATCAATATGAACATAATACTAAGACCTATACTGGAAGAGGAGTTAAATTTAAGCTTTTAGGAAGCATCTTTTCTGGCAATAGGTTTAAAGCTGAAAAAACATGCAAGACTCTCCATTCTGGTGATAAAAGAAAGCTAGCTAAATATGGTGCAAGAAAATTTAGAGAAAATTATTATTAAAAAACTAATGTTTCTCCACCCAGCTCCAAAAATTATCTTTACCTATTATAATGCTATCTAAGATTATTCAAGCTTTTTTTATCTTCTTCCTTAATACTATCTTTCCTTTTTCTGCTGCTATTTCCAGCTCTTCTCCATAATCCCAACCTGCTTCTTTCAGAATAAGCGGAGGAATGTTGACCATGTACTTGTAATAGTCCTTATTTTTGTATTTTCTTAAAAATCTTTTCTGTACTTTCATGGAGCTAACAAGAGCCTTTTGTATATAAATCTTTAGGCGCCACAAAGTTTAAATACCTGAGGCGCCTAAAAAAATCATGAAAAACAAGGAGCATATTAAATTTTCTGGGATAGGGTGGGAGACTAAAGTTTTGCTTAAAAGAGCCACTTATTATATTTCAATAAGCAAGCTTGTAGCAGAAGGCTGCTGCCTGGAAAAAGGGGTAAAACTTCATTCTTATTTGGCAGAAGATGGGGGCGAAAGAAAAATTATTGTTACCTATCTGGATGGAAAGAAGATTGTAAAAGAAGCTAATAAGCATAAAACTTTAAACTACTAGGAGTTGAATATAAGATGGAAGAAGAAAAGGAAAATAAAGAAAGAAACGAAGAAGAAAGCGAAATTGAAACTCACATTGCTATTTTTAATGGAAAAGAGATAAGAAGAAAATTAGTTGGAGCTAAATGGTATTTTTCTGTTGTAGATATTGTTGGTGCATTAACTGATAGCCCCCGCCCAAGAAAATATTGGTCAGATTTAAAAGCAAAATTAATTGAAGAAGGTTCTGAGTTGTCCGCAAAAATCGGACAGCTGAAATTTATGTCTTCGGATGGAAAAGAATACTTAACAGACTGCGCAGATACAGAAGGAATTTTCAGAATAATACAGTCAATTCCTTCTAAAAAGGCAGAGCCTTTTAAAAGATGGCTGGCAAAAGTTGGATATGAAAGGATACAGGAGATAGAAAACCCAGAATTAGCCCAGGAAAGGATGAAGAAACTTTATGAATTAAAAGGATATTCAAAAGATTGGATTGAAAAAAGGCTAAGGGGGATTGCAATAAGGCAGGAATTGACTGATGAATGGAAAAATAGAGGTGTAAAACAGCAGGTTGAATTTGCAATTTTAACTGATGAAATAAGCAAGGCTGCTTTTGGAAAAACAACTGAAGAATATAGAAAGTTTAAAAAGTTGAAAAGAGAGAACTTAAGAGACCATATGGATGACCTTGAATTGATATTTAATATGCTTGGAGAAGCTTCAACGACAAGGATTGCTAAGGCAAAAGATGCTGAAGGGTTTGAACAGAATAAGATAGCGGCAAAACAGGGGGGAGAAGTTGCAGGTCACGCCAGAAAAGAGCTGGAATCAAAAACAGGAGAGAGTGTTGTTTCTGAGGATAATTTTTTAGATGAATCTGAGAAGCTAAGGAAAAAAAGGAAAAAAATGATAGAATTAGCAGAGGCTTATTGATTTTGCCCTGAAAAGGGAAGTTTTTGAGTACTCAAAAACTTACGTTATAGTTATTTAAGTTAATGGTTTCTTTAAGATTCATTAAATTTTAACTATTAAGGTAAAAATGAGCGAGAGCCAATCAAGATACAGCATTGTTGAAAGATTAACTCAGAAGAAGTTGGATATTATCTCTGAAGTACTTGAACTTGATGAAGAGGTGAGGACAAAGGAGCTGAAATTAGAGCAGCTAAAAAAGGATTTTGCTGACTGGAAAGGGGATATAAACACAGTTGTTGAACGGGAAAAAAGGCTAAAGCAGCGGGATATAGAAAAGGCTGAGAGTTCAAGTGAAAATGCAAAACAAAGAAAAACAGCAAAAGAAAATTCTTTAAAAGAAAAAATAGCTGCAGTTGAAAAAGCATTGGAAAGAATAGAAGAAATTAGCAAAACCTCTTCAACTCAACAACCCTAATCTTATCTGCTTCATCAATACAAATACCAGAGAAGGTCTTTATTATGCTCCCAAGAAAACAAAAAAGGTCATGTGCCTGGGCTTGTTAATGAAAGAAAATATGCAATGCCCTGTTGCTGCATCCCGCAAGGGTTAAAATTTTATAGATTAGGGGGCTTGATTGCCCCCCTCCATGCTTTTATTTTTTTTCCACCCAGCTCCAAAACCCTTCTTTTCCGATTATTAGACTGTCTAAGATAGAGATTCCCAATTCATCCCCTGCTTTTTGCAGTTTTTCTATTATCTCTAGGTCTTCCTGGCTTGGATTTGGGTCTCCACTTGGATGATTGTGTATAAGGATTATCTTTGATGCGCTGTTTTTAATTGCGGGATTAAAAATCTCTCTTGGGTGGACAATTGAGGCATCTAAAATGCCTTTTGAAATTTCCTCTTCTTTTATTATATTATTTTTAGTGTCTAGCATTAAGCTGTAAAAGTGCTCTTTCTTTTTGTCTTTAAGTTTTTTATGAAAATGCCTGAAAACATCGTTAGCGCAGGATATTTTCTTTGTTGAATTTTTTTCTTGGTCTAATCTTTTAGTTAGTTCGGCTATAGCTAAAATTTCCATTGCTTTGCTTTCACCTATCCCTTTAATCTTCTGAAGTTCTTTTAAGGAAGAATCAAATAAACTGCTTAATTTGCCGAAGTTACTTATAAGATGATTGGATACTTCCATTACATTCTCTCCTTTATTTCCTGTTCTTAGTATTATTGCAAAGAGTTCAGCATCGCTCAAGGCCTCTGGCCCAAATTTAAGAAATCTTTCTCTTGGCCTGGAAGAATCTGGAAGATCCTTGATTTTCATGGTAGAAACAATATTTTGTTTTATTTATGTTTTTCTATTAGTTTCTGTTCTCTGATCCGCTCCGCCAGGAAATAGGAACATTTAAATAGTAATATCAATTGATATTATTACTATGGAAACAAAAACGGTCGCCAGAAAAAGCTATATGGAAACTAATGATATAGCCAGAAGCCCAACACTCCAAACAGTTTTAATGGTAGAAAGATTTATTGAAGAGCATTCTAGCGAATACAAAAAAACAGATTTATTTAAAAACCTTCCTAGAAAAGTTATGTGGCAAACTTTTCAAGTAATAATGGAGTATTTAGAAAGGAGCTATAAGATAGTTATAGAAAAAGATGGCGTAGTGACTTACATTTGGAATCCAAAATTTTATGAGAAGATAAAAAATAGGCCTAATACCTGAAATCGGAATTATTTCTGTAATCTTAGACTGGATGAATCACAAAGATTATGAGAGATTATTCAAATTCTGAATTTTTATAGAGTATATAAACTTTTTATAGTTATAAAGATTATTGCAGTCTAACCCATTTTTTATCTGCCACAAAGAAATGGGCATTGTAGTGAAGAAAGACTAGGAAAAAAATAAAATTTGTTTTATCCTTTTATTTAAGCTTGATTTTCATATTCTGGAGGATATACAAAATCTTCGTAGTTCCTCCTGAATCTTTGAATTATGGGATCAGTTTCTTCTATTTCTAGAGCATGCAGCAAGACTGATATCTTGTAAAGCCGCCTTTCTCTCTTTGGCGGCCTAGTTTTCCTGAAGGGAGAAGGTATTAATCTGGCAGCATGCCCAAATTTTATTTGGTCTATAAAATCTTTAGCGCTTACAGGAGCTAGGTCTAGTGGCTCGTATATTTTAGCTGCCAGGTCTTTAGGGTTAGTCCCTTTTTCGCTTATTCTTTCATTTACCCTTCTTGTTAAATGGGTTGGAAGGTCAATTCTTCCGTCATACCCTGCATTGCTCAAATCTCTATAGTCTTCCATTTTAATAGTATCAGAACTCTTTATTTTTGGATTAAACTATACAGATTGGGGGTTTTTAAGTTTTGGCTTTTATATTTTCCACCCCACATAATTATAAAAAAGAAAAAGCCTTTTGGCTTTTATGGAAATTGAAAAAAGGATTTTTTCTGTAAGTGAAATTACTTTCTATATAAAGATGACGCTGGAGGATGATGAGATACTTAATGGACTTTATCTTCGAGGAGAGGTGTCATCTCCGCAGACATATTCTTCTGGAAATACTTATTTCACTTTAAAGGACGAAGAAAACCAGATAAGGTGCATAATGTTTGGGAGAGTTTATGAGAACGTTGCTTTCAATATTGAGCATGGCATGAAAGTTATTCTTAAGGGGAGCATAGAGGTTTATGGGCCAAGAGGGGAGTATAAAGTAGTTGTGGAGGAAATACAGCCAGACGGGCTTGGTGCTCTGAATATGGCATTTATGCAGCTGAAAGAAAAGCTGGAAAAAGAAGGACTTTTTTCTTTGGAGCATAAGAAAGAAATTCCGAGATTTCCCAAGATAATTGGATTAATTACTTCTTTAGATGGGGCAGTTATGCACGATGTTTTAAATGTTTTGGGGAGGAGATACCCTCTTGTTAAATTGGTTATAGCGCCAACAATTGTTCAGGGAAAAGAGGCAGCGGGCCCCATTGTAGAGGCAATAGAGCTAATGAATAAGAGAGAGGAAGTGGATGTTATTATCCTTGGAAGAGGAGGGGGATCTTTGGAGGATTTGTGGGGGTTTAATGAAGAAAGCGTGGCAAGGGCAATTTTTAATTCTAAAATACCAATAATTTCGGGAGTAGGGCATGAAACTGACTTCACAATAGCTGATTTTGTTGCAGATTACAGAGCTCCAACACCTTCTGCTGCTGCAGAGAAAGCTGTTCCAGATATAATAGAGCTTAGGGAATTAACAGAGGGTCTTGGAGAAAGAATGGCTAATTCTATTCTTGATTTGGTGAAGATTGACAGGGCACTTGTTGACCAATTAGCAAACAGGACGGTTTTTAAAAGGCCTTTGGAAGCCATACACGCCTACTACCAAAAAATAGAATATTTGGAATATATGCTTAAAGCAGGAACTTCCCAGAAAATGGTGCTTAAAAGAAAAATCTTGGAAATTTTGGATTCAAAGATAAATGCTCTTAACCCTTCTGCTATACTCTCTCGAGGATATAGTATCGTTCTTAAAGACGGGAAGACAGTAAAAAATTCTTCTGATGTTCAGATAGATAACAATATAAATATAATGCTCCATAGAGGAGAGTTAGAAGCTAGGGTAAATAAAATAAAAAATTAAAATAAATGAAAAATAAAATGAGCGAAATTTCATTTGAAGAAAAACTTGAAAAACTGAAAACAATTGTGGAAGGATTGGAATCTGGAGAAATTCCATTGAAAGAGTCTATTGATAAATTTAAGGAAGGCGCTGAATTGATAAAAGAGTGTTATAAGGAACTGGGAGAAGCCGAGTTAAAAGTAGAGATTGTGATGAAGGAAGAGAAAAATGAGGAAAGAAATGAAGAGATGATTGAAGAAGAGAAAGAAAATATATAGAACGTCTATACATCTTATATAGAACAGAAAACTTTATAAACCTTATTTTATTAGGGGCTTTATGGAAAGGGTCAAGAAAAGTCGCGAGAAGATTAGAGAGGAGATTCTTTTGGCATTAAATAAAAAGCCACTTTCTATACAGCAATTAAGCAGGGAAATAGGCTCTAACTGGGGAACTGTGAACGAGCTGCTCTATGAGCTTAAAGAAGAGGGAAAAGTAAGAGAAACTGTTTCTACTGAAAAAGTTAAATTTTACCAGAAAATCATAGACACTTATTATAATATTCCTATCTCTGAAAAACAAAGGCAGGAATTCATCTATCTTTTTTCGCTTATAGTTGAGGAATATAAAAAACAGAAACATAGATTTCCCAACAGGACAGAGCTGGCTAAGACAGCTGTTGCAGCTATTGAAAATGAAGAGCTTATGCTTAACCTTCCCACTGTCTGGTATCTTTATGGAAAAATTCCTTTGATGGTATGCGATCCTGCTAAAGAATACCCCTTGGATTATAACGGGGAAAATGCAGATAAAATAAAGAGGGTTGTTTCTAAGATAGTTTTATACCACATGAGTATGAATGCGAGAGAGCTGAAAAAAGGGCAGTATGAGAAATATGACATGGCGCTTTACAAGCTGAAGGATAAAATAACGAATTCCTATAAATTAGACCGAAATTTTTTAGGATGCCTTAATGAATTTTTGATTAACTGCCCCACTAATAACTTTCCAGAGCTGTTTATCTTGACTGAGAGGTTGGTAGTTACAATAAACAAGCTGGCTGCTGTATCAGACTTGGATAAATATAGAATCCAGATTCTTTTGACTTTCCAGTCTTTGTGGAAGTACATCGCAACTTTCATGCTATTTGAGTCCTTGACTAGAAATTCGCAGTACAGCGATGTTGAAGAAGTGATGAAATTTTATCTTGAGAAGCCCTTAGAAATAAAAAAAGTTCAGGCAGAAGAAGATATCTCTAATTTAGAATCAGTATATCTCAGCGAGCTTAAAGATAAAGATTACGAATTAGAAGATGAAGCAGTAGACGTGAGGGAGGTTTTATCTGACATGTACGGATAAAATTAAAAAATTTTAACATGGCAAAAGAGAATTTCCTTGACTCGTGCGTTATTATTTCTTATGCTCTTTATTCTAAAAAAATAAGTAACCAGGTGAATTTAAAATGCTACAACTTTGTTAAAAGCAAGCCTTCCAAGTATCTAATCTGCTATTTTGTTATAAAAGAGTTGGAGAGATTTGTCGAGAAGAGAAAGATAATGCATTTTGAAATCCTGTGCAAAATAAAAAACCCTTCTTATGCTATTGGAACTTCAAAAATTTCCCAACAGCTAAGCAGAAACGAGATAAATAAAGCAAAGCAATTGTATGAAAAATTAAAAAATAATTCGCCTGGAAAAATTACAGAAAAACTTATCCTAGAGTCAAGAAACTTGGAAATAAACATTGAAAGATTCTTGAAATCCATTGCAGATGAAAAAGTTGTTCCTATAGAAGAGATAGACCGGCAGCTTGTTTCTGTCATAAGGGAATTGTTAGATAATTACGATGACTGTCAGGTTCTTGCAAGCGCGCTTTTGGCGCAGCAAAAAAGAGAGCCTTTCTTTTTTGTAACAATTGACAAAGAGCATTTTAATCCTAGTGCCTATAAGTTTATTGAGGAAGAGCCAAGATTAAAAAATTATAAGTTTCCTGAGCTGAAGAATCTGCTGTACGAATAGAAAACCTAGTTCATATTTACTGTCCTGTAAGTTTCTTTTCCATTTACCAAAACTAGCTGTTCAACTCTTGAGATTGTAAGGGCAAGTCCACTTTTTCTTTGATGGGTTATTCTAGCAGTTGCCTTTTCAACAGCTTCATTTGGAGAACTTCCTTCTACACCCACAACTGGCTTGTCATAAGGATGGTAATTTAAAACTGCCCTGAATGCTTGGGATTCTATGGTCATTGGAAGATATAATTGTCTCATTTTAAAATATCAGAACTCTTATTTTTGACTTAAACTAAAGAGATTATGCATTTTTAAGAGTTTCTATTCAATAATTCTCATTAAACCTTCTAGTTTTATTCTTCCTGAAGATTCTGGTACATGAAGAGTTCTGCAGCCTTGCTGTGCTGCAAGCTTAAGGTCTATGCCATAATTATCCCCAATGACTAAAATATCTCCAAACTCTTTTCCATATTCTTCTTTAATGTAGGTAAAATCTTTTGGTTGATGCGGAGGCATCTGGAACAAATCATTAAAAAACCCGGTTTCTATACCTACTTTTTTAAGGTCTCTTTTTAAATTTCCTAAATCTGAATCAGAACAAGTAACTTGTGTTATATCTTTTGACCGGAGGTAAGCAAGGCATTCCAAGGCTCCGTCTCTTAGCCTTAAAGGCTCGCTGTCTACATCATCTCTTACTTCATCGTTGTGCGGAGCAATAAGTGTTCCATGCACATCCCAGCAAACTAGTTGGATTGTCATTGAAGGGGATAAAAGATAGGATATATAAAATATTACAATAGGGAATCAGGATTGATACTTAAAAAATTAGGAGCATTCGCCAACCTAATTTTTTCTTTTTAACTGGAATCTGACGAACAATTCTATATGGGGCAGAGGGGAAGTTATAAGAAGCGGCAAAAGACAAACTTATAAAAGATTATAAACTCTTTTTTTCTTATTATTTTTATAAAAGATGGTAGAAGTTGTTAAATTTTCAGGTGAGAAGGAGAAATTCGATCCTAATAAGATTCTGGGGACTTTGAAGAGAGCGGGGGCATCTAAAGAGCAATCGAAAAGAATACTTCAACAGGTTCAAAGCAGCTTAAGAGAGGGTATAACAACCAAAGAGATACTGGATATTGTTTTTTCTGGGCTCAGGGAAACTCCAGGAATAGCTGCAAAATACGATTTGAAGAGGGCGTTAATGGCTCTCGGTCCGGGGGGATATACTTTTGAAAAATATTTTGCAGAGGTATTGAGACACTATGGATATGAGGTTAAGATAAACCAACTGATAAAAGGGAAGAGAATAATGCAGGAAGTAGATGTTGTTGCAAAGAAAGATTCTGTATATATGGTAGAGTGCAAATATTATAATTACCCTGGAAATTACGCTTCTACAAAAGAGGCAATGTACACCTATGCAAGGTTTCTGGACACTAATTCCCGGATGCATAATTTTGATTTTCCGTGGCTAGCAACAAACACCAAATGCTCGTGGAGTGCTATAGAGTATTCCAAGGGAGTTGGATTAAAAATAACTAGCTGGAGATATCCTGCAAAAGAAAGTTTGCAGAAGATGGTTGAAGCAAAAAAGCTCTATCCTGTGACGATGCTGAAAACAGTTAACAAATTCGCAAAACAAAGGCTGTTGGATGCTGGAATAACTATGATGGATACTTTGATTGGGAAGGATATTGGTGAAATAAGGAAAAAAATTAACATTTCAGAATCAGAATTAAGGAAAGCTATTCTTGAATCCAAGCAGATATGCGAATAAAAAATATTTTTCAGTAATTTTTGATTTTTCTTTTCATTTTTCCTTTTTTATATTATTATTTTAGTAATTAGTTAAATAGATAAAATATTCTCTATAATTAAATATTTTAAGTTAATTAAGTGAACAAAACATTTAAATAGTACTTGAATTTAAGTAAGAACATGAGTAAAAAAGAGGAAGCGAATGTTCTAGTTTTAGGAAGGGAGGAAAAACATGGACTTTGACATGCTTCTAGCCTCTCCTAGGTGGGAAATCCTGCAGATAATCGCAGAAAAACCTGCCTCTCCTGTAGAATTGGCTGAAAAGATTGGTACTACGGTTTCTTATATAAGCCAGCAAATGAGGCTGCTGGAAGTGGCTGGATTAATCAAAAGAGAAAGGACTGGTGCAGTTGAAAAAGGAAAGCCAAGAACTCTTTTTTCAGTTGCTGATGAACTGGCCTATTTTGTTTTGCTCGCTAAAGGATTCTCTTCTAAAAAACTCATAAAAACACAAGAGTCTCACAAAAATATACTGCGAATATGGAGCGTAGAAGATGTTTCTCTTCACTTTTATATTGAAAGGCTTTACTGGAGGCTTTGTGATTCTGAAGAAGCAGAGGGAATTTTTATTCAGGTCGCTTCCCCCTATAAGATAATTATTGCCAGCAAGTCAAAAAAATTGAAGCAGGACATTGAAAATTACCTGAGAAAATTTGACAGGAAGCTGGATGTTTCTTTTGTTCATAATCCAATAAAATGCCCAGAGGGGTTTGTTTCATTGGAGATTCAAATAAATAAAATTAACCAAAAATGAAAAACAATATAATCTACAAAAAAAGAAGGAAATCAATCTCAGTTGTATCATTTTCTGTATTCATATACCTCTCTGTTGCAGGACTGGTGTCTGCTGTAAATGTTGGCATCAGCCCTGCAACAATGACATTTGAGGGGGTTTTGAGAGGGGGATATTCAGAGAAAAGTGTTGTTGTCTCGGTTGATTCAGAATCTCCAGTGCTTATAGGGGTAGAGCCCCGAGGCGAGATTGCAGAATGGATTAATTATTCTTTTGATAACTTTACAGTTTCAAGGGACAAGCCATACTCTTTAAAGATAACTGCAAATCCTCCTGAGGATGTTCCAAATGGGAATTACACTGGATTTTTAAGGTTCATGACTGCCCAGCTTGGAGAAGGTGTAGAAGGGCATGCAGTGAGTGTAGTAAGAACTTCTTTAGATTTGGCGATAACAGTGGAGATTACAGACATAGAAGTCAAAGAGTGCAGTGCTTATAGCTTTGGAGTTAATTCAGTTGAGAAAGGAGATAATATAATATTCAACTTCGAGGTTTTAAACAGAGGTAATATAAGGCTAAGGCCAAGAACAGTCATCAATATCTGGGACCAGGACCAGCTGGAAATACTAAAAAGCCAGGAATTTTCAGATAAGGAAATACTGCCTACAACAAGAGGCAATTTCAGCCTTAGAATGGATTCTAGCCGCTTGGAGTTGGGCCAGTATTGGGCAGATATATCTGTTATAGACTGCTATAATTCCCAAACTTTAACTTTTGACATATTAGAGCCAGGGGCATTAAAAGCAGAAGGAGTCTTGTTAGGGATACTTACAAACAAAACTGCTGAAGTAAATACTAATGTCCCTATCGAAGTCAGCTTTAAGAACACTGGGGAAAAAGATGTTGAGGCTTATTTCAAGGGGAAAGTTACTTTAGGAGATAAAATTATTCAAGTGCTAGAAACTGACAAGATGAATGTTCCTATTTCATCTATTGAGGTTTTCAATTTATTTTTTACTCCAACTGAACCCGGAAGGTACGTTATAAGCGGGAGAGTTTTTTACAGCGGAAAAAAGACCTTTGAGTCAAGCACTGTTTTAGAGGTCGTGTCTGTAGGATTATTTTCGTTTAAGAGCTTGCTTTGGCCTTTTCTGTATATTATCCTGATACTTTTGATAGGCTTTTTATTTTTTAAGATAAGAAAAGAGAAAAAACTTTACGTAGATAAACTGAGGCGGATAGGCGCATGAATGGAAAATTAACTATACTGGCGGCGGCATTTTTACTAGTTATTTTTTTAGCTGGCGCTAAGGACCAATCGGTTTTATTCACATACTCTTTTGATAACAATACTTACGCTGAGAAAACAATCGATTTCTCTTCCATGTTATTTAAAGTTGCCACAGACCGGGAAGCTACGTGCAGATACGATACTGAAAGAGGAGTTTCTTACGAAAATATGGATGGAAGATTCGACCTCACTTCAGGCAAGCTGCATGAGAAAACTTTTACAGATTTAGGGGATGGTATCTATAAATACTATGTCCGATGCAAGGATAATACTAGCGAGGGCGCAGAGACCGAGGCAGTAATCAGAGTAGATTCCCTAGTTAATGCCCATCTAGTTTTAGAAGAGGACGAGCCTCTAAAAGACGGAAGATACGAGCTTACTCTTATTACTTCCAAGATTGTTTCGCAGGCGCCTTCATTGACTTCTTCTTTTGATGGCGTGGTTTACGAACCCCTTCCTTTAATAGGCTCTGCTACAAATTGGAAAGGGCATCTAATTATTCCTAAGACTATTGGGGAGGGAGTAGTATCTTTTAAATTCAAGGCTAATGATTTAGAAGGAAGAGAAGGAAACGAGATTATTAGCGGTGGGGCTTATTTAGTGGATACGACAAAACCAAGGACAATATCTTCTATAAGCGCCACGGGTTACAAGGGAGAAATAAAACTGGAATGGTATTTAGATGAAGGGGATATTGAAGAATATAAAGTCTATAGATCAACTTCTCAGAACTTAGGAGCAACTGATTTTTACATGACTGTCCCGAAAAGTCCTTTTCATGATACTGCTGTGGAAGATGGAGAAACCTATTACTATCGGGTTGTAGGGGTAGATAAGGCAGGCAATGAAGCAGACCTTTCCTTGGAAGTTTATGCCACAGCCTTACTAAATAATGGGACTTCCTCAAGCGGGTTAGACCCCCAATGGGTTGGCAGAGTAGACAATTTCCTGAAGGAACTGGACTTGTCCACCTCAGAAATAGAGAGCATAAGAAGTTCTGTTTCCTTAAAGCAGGGAACAGAGAAAGAGCTTTTTGAAGAATTGGGATTAACCAAAGAGATTGATGGGGCTGTTTCAGAATTAAATGCGCTTAGAAAAGATGTTGAAAAGTATAAACTTCAGGATTTAAGCGAAGAAGAGCTTGATAAAAAAATAAGCGCTTCTGAAGTTAAACTGAATATTATAGAAAAGAAAGTTCCTGAAAGCCTAGTGATCTTAGAGGAGGACAGCGCTGAAGAGAAAATTGAGAGCCAGGAGATAGGAGAGGCGATTCTTGAAATCAGTCCAGACGTAACTGATAAAACCAGGGACAAAAGCGTTAAGGAGAGTTTAAGGCTTATCGGCGATTCTGGTTTAAAGGTAGAGAGCTCTTTCTACATCGTAGAAATAGTTTACATAGAGGGCACAAAGAATACTGTCTCGGTCGTTAAGAGAGAACTCTCTTCCAAATTAGAAGAGATAGAATGGAACGGGGAAGGCGATTTTATAGAGATTGTACCGAAAGATGTTGCAGAAAGCGCCTCTGAAATCAAGGTCAACAATCTCAACCGTGAGATTATTAAAGAAGACCCTATCTTTTCTTTTGGCGCAGACACAAAAAAGATATTCTATTCTTTTGACAAAGAAATCAGCCTGAGCTCCTTGAAGAAGATAGGCTTTGTTTTTATCTCGATGGTTGATGAAACTGCAGAGCCAAATATAACAGGTTATTTTCTTTTGGATTCGGGGATAGGAAGGTATGCAGGCATCTTTGCAGGAATTATTGTTATTGCAGCTCTATTTGTTTATTTTCTCTACCTCAGGAAAAATAGAGGATCAGAGCAGTTTTTACAGATAAACCATAAAATTAACGAGTCCAGGGGATTTTTAAAAATGGGAGAAACAGAAAAGGCGAGATGGAATTATGCTTCTATAAAAAATTTGTATGCTGGTCTGAATAAAAAAGAGAAAAAGAAAGCTTATAGGAAAATAAAAAAGCTTCATAAGAAATTTGGGGGCAAAAATGAAGTATAAATTTGCATTTATTATTTTTGCGTTTTTGTTTGTCTTTGTTTTCTCTTTTATAGTGATCTCTTCTAAAGATGCTTTCTCTGTCAGCTTGGCAGAGGGCAAGAACCGAGTTAGGATTAATTTAAGCGAGCCGATTTATGTTGAAACTCTCATAAAAATGAATCCCGATATAGAGGCAATTTCCTATACCGAGGAAAACAGAACAATAGGGTATGTCAATGTTTTTCAAGGGGTAGGAAAGAATTTTGCTGTAACAGACAGGGAGTATGAAATAATTGCCGGCAAGAACATGGATTTGATTTTGCCGTCTTAGGAGTGAAAATGAAAGAAATAATTTTTTTATTTTTTTTGATCTGTAATATTCAACTAGCTTATGCAGCACATTTCATTGTTGGTTATGTAGGAAATTCTTGGGGTGGGGAAGCTGCAAACGGTAAGGAAGTTGTGTTATGGAATCCTTCCAATGGCGTTGATGATAACCTTACAGACATAATAGGGCCTGCGGGCGATTCGGGAGCAAACAACCTTTACATGATTGATTGCGAGATGTTATCGACTCCTTGTGATGTTGGAGACGAAATAAGGGTAAAAGTTATGAGTTATACTGCTTATGAAGTTAATTTAAGCGTTACTGGGGCAGGATATGACGTAGCACCAAATATGACTCTTAACAGCAAGCCAAATATAACTTCTATTTCGGTTGATGATGCTATAGCAAGCCCGGCAAATGAAATTGACCTAATTGCAGCTTCAACAAGAAATGTTGTATGCAACATAGTAGTGGAAGAGTACGATAAAGATGCTTTGCAGAATGCAGCTGCAGAGTTTTATCACTCTGGTTCTGGTATAGGAGAATCGGATGACAACAACATCCACTATACTAATAATAGCTGCTTTGAAAATGAGAGTTATGGCACAGAGTACGAAACTGAGTTTTTATGTGGATTTGATGTTTTGTATTATGCAAATCCAGGAACCTGGACTTGTTTTTTTGAAGTAGAGGATAACTTGTCAGTTTCTGGAAACGGTTCTGATTCTACTTCTGTCAATACTCTTCTTTCAGTTGGTGTGCAAAATATTATAAACTATAGCACAGTTGCTGCCGAAAAGGTTTCTGATGAAGCAGAGGTTAATATCACTAATTATGGCAATATTATGGTAAATTTGAGTTTAATAGGGTACGGAGAAAATATTGGGGATGGATTGGCTATGAAATGCGATTCTGGAAATATTTCAGTCGAGCATGAAAAATACAATTTAACTGAATCTAATCCTGGCGATCTTGACTTGGACCAGGCAGATTATGTATATAAAAATCTTTCTTCTAGCTCGATAGTTAATGAATTTAATTTAGACTATAGGACTGACGATGATATTAACGATGCTTCAAATTCTACCTACTGGAGGATTTACATTCCTAAAGAGCCCTCTGGAGAATGTAATGGGAATATAATTTTTGGAGCTTTCCAAGGGGCTGGGAGCTAGCCTGTTAAAATAAGAACAGAAAGTAAAAAAATGAAATGGATATTTTTAATTAACTTTGCAATTGCCTTAGCCATTGCTTTACTTCTAGGGTTTAATTTTTTTAGGTATCACAAAAACAGGAAAATACGTGAAGTAGTTAATTACTTTTCTTATATAGGCCTTCTGTATTTTTTCGTGGCTGTCTTTTCTTTTTTGTGGTTTTTAGGTATCTTAAAATATGGCAGTGAAGATTTTTTATATTTATACGCTTTAGTAATTTTAATTCAAAGCCTATTTTTGTTAATGGCAGTTTATTCCATTTCAAACAATAAGAAAATTTTTTATTTCTTGTTTTTTTATTTAATTACCCTCTTGTCTTTTTTCCTCTCTATTTTTGATTTTTTTTATCTTTTTATTATAACTTCTTTTCTTTTGACACTTTCATTTTTTGTTGATTTGTCAGTAAAGAGCTTCCATTGCAGAAAGACAGGTTATTTTGGCATATTTTATTCTTCTCTTTCCTTATTGTTTTGTATGCTGCTTTTGTTTAAAGTTGGGAACATTTTCGTATTCAGCTTAATCTCTAACTTTATTTTTTTGGTGCTTATTGTTAATTTTTTAAGGGAACTGGATAATTTTCCGTATACTTGTGAAAAAAATGAGAAAAAAAGAAAAAAAAGCCCGTTTTTTCTTGTTTTTTTAAGGCATCTTGTTTTTATTCTTGTTATGACCAACTTTATCTTCATAGCTACTATTGCTATACACGAGTTTGGCCATTTGGGTACCTCTTATTTTTATGATTGTGAGTATGGCAGGATAGTTTATGAAAAAGGTTTTCCGCATACAGAGATTTTATGCAGCGAGATTCCGAATAAATACTTGGTTATTTTGGGGGGAGTTTTATTGCCTATTATAATCGCAGTTTTTTTATTCATTGTCGGTGGCAGGTTTATTAGAGATATTGCCTTACTGATAGCAGGGTTTGATTTAATTGCCTCTAATGGCGATTTTTTTGAGATCGGGCTTTCAGGAAATATTGTTATGGCCGCTTTGATTGCAGGGATTTTATGCTTGATAGCAGGTATTTTAATGTTGATTAAGTCTAGATTGGGGTGGCAGTATTTCGCGTCCTAATCTTTATAGTATATAAAATTATTTAAATGGGCATTCGGGTATTAATCCCGGGAGAAGAGGCTTTTCTTTAAGCAAAAAAAGGGTAAATAATGAATAAGAAATCTATGGCAAAAATTGGTGCGGTCGGTTTAATAATTGTAGTGTTTACCCTACTTTTTATCTTAATCTTTCCTTTATTTGGATCTGCATTAGTTGACAAGGAATATTTCTTAGGCGAGCAGATAAAAATCAACTTAAGGTCATATGGTTATTACAAGATGAAGATAACCACTCCAAGCACTTCCTATATTTATCCTGGAAATTCAAATATTGTCCTTTTTACTCCAAAACAGACTGGAAAGTATAGAATAGAATTAAACTATGGTAAAAAGTCAGAGTATTTTGATTTTCTGGTTGTAGAACAAAACGAAGGAGAGGCTATTGAAGAAGTGCTTTTTAATCAGGACCTGCCTGAAAAGCCAATTGTTGTAGGAGAAGAAGTCAAATGGAAAAGAGAGATGGAATTAGCTGGAAGGACAAAGATAAATTTGCCTCTTGCAGCAGAGAATGTTACAGTATACAATCTAGTTGGAAATCAAAAGCAAAAAAAAGAAATTGTTGTGCAAGACAAGCTGAATGAAAAAGAGATAGTATTAGATGTAAATGGCAAAATTGAACTGGTTTATGAGACTGAATCCCCTAAAAAGATTGAAACTGACCTGAATGAAAGGAAAAAAGAGGTCAAAGTCTACACTGATTCTGGAACTCATTATAAGAATGTCAGCGTATCTACAAGGATAGAAAAGAAAATACCCTTTGAAAAAAAACAGCTGATAAGAGTCTATTGGAAAGAAGAAAACAAGTATCTTGGTTTTGAAGCAAAGGATGATGATCTGGACGGCTTTATTGATAGAATTGAATGGATTATCCCCCATTTATCTGAACAAAACTTTGAGATAATCATTGTAACTAGGGCAGAGCACCTTGACTCCCAAAGGCAGTTTTTGAGGGATGTCTACTTAGAGGTAAGTGAGTTAGATGAGATTTGGAGCGGGGATATTGGAGATGGAGAGTACGTAAGAGTCACTTTTGAGGAAAATCTTACCAGCCAGAATGATATAACTATATTTCCAAGAACTGTTTCTGGAAACCCGGTTGTTAAAGTATATGAATTCAACGGAACTTTGGAGCTTGCAGAATTTTCTTCTATAGCTGATTACCAGTACAATAAGATTTTTTTAACTAACCTTTCAGGCACTCAAGATACTTTTGATTTAAGAGTAATTAATGGAACAGTTGAATTTGACCATATAATTGACCCTTATCTGGATAATGCTTCAACAACTGCTACTGCAACTCTTTATGGTTATGAGGATTCTATTGTCCGGCTGGATAGCGGTGAATTGATTGCCGTATGGATAAATAATCTGGCAGATATCTGGTGCAGCAATTCCAGCGATGGAGAGTTTTGGAGCAGCGTTAATATTACTTATGCAGACTTAAATTTTACAACACCTTCTTTAGCAACAAATGGAAGCAGAATAGTTATTGTTGCAGAAGAGACAAATGGCAATGACATTATGCGCGCATATTCAGATAGCGGATGCGCAGGAGATTTTAGCTTTGCAGACATACCTAATATGGGGGATGTCGGGGGTGCTGGAAATATGGATGTTCCAGCAATTGCTGTTGGGCCTGATGGAAGATTTCATGTCTGCGCAATAGAAAATGATAATGAGGTAAGATATGCAAATTCTAGCGATGGAGCAACTTGGAATTCTGCTTTGGAGTTTGATTCAACGCGTAATGATGAGTGCGATATTGCTGTAGACAGCAATAACATGGTCTGGATAGTAAGGTCTGATGCAACTGTAGCTGGAAATGATATTGAAATAGCCAATTCCAGCGATGGATTTGTTATTTATGATAATTATCTTATTGCAAACGGTAACATGGGTACAGGAGATGCATTCAGATACCCTTCTGTTGCAATAGGCAATAACAATGAAGTCTATGTTGCTTGGGCTAATTATAATCTTACAACAACACAGGGAGATAGCGATAATAGGTTCATGTTTGCAAACAGCACCAATGGTTATGAATGGAGCTACCAGAATGTTACAACTGATTTAACACTTGTTGGAGATACTTCTTATCCGGTTGTGAAAGTCAATGCAAATACAGGTGAAATTTACGTTATTTATGAGCAGGACCTTGTTTCAGGAGAGTATGCTGTTTTTGTTTCAAATAGCACTGATGAAGGATTATCATGGAGCCACGAGCTTATACAATACAACGATTATCTCTGGAATCAGAATGGATATTCTGCAAGATATCCTAATTTAAGGGGGGGAAAATATCCTGAATCCAATGAGATAACAGGCAGGCTTGATTACCTTTATACAACCAGGCAAGTTGGTGGTCTTTATAGGGTGGTTGCTGATTATTATGATTTAGAGGAAACTGAAATAAATAAAGAGGGGATTTTTGTCATGGCAAGCAGTTATCCTTCTTATGATAACCGAAGCGTTGTAAGGTATTTAGATGAAAATGGAACAATATCCAGGAAATACGCTCCAAGAGGCACAAATGTGGAGGCAGACAGGTCCTGGCAAAAAATAAGGTGCCTGGAAAAAAGAAAAGAATGCATATTATTATGGAACGACGCTGCAAATGACATCCATTTTGAAGTTTTTCATACAGACACGGGCTTATGGAGCGATTATCTTGAACTTACTTTTTCCCCTAATAATGATGATTCTTTAAATTTTGATATAGAATGCGAGGATTTATCTGGAGAGTGCTTAATAGTCTACGACCATCTTGGAGGAAACGACCAGCTGGTTGCTTATAGGATTTATGATGGGGGGCTTGGAGAGGAGCAAACTATTGACGCTATTTCTGCAAACTCCCTGCAGGATTGGATAAAACTTTATCCAAAAGAAGGAAGCGATGATATTATGATGGTTGTGCAGGATACTGCGCGAGATATTAATGCTATATTGTGGAATGGGACGAGCAATTCTTTTATAAGCTCAACTAATCAGCTAATTACGAATAATGTACCGAATGTTGCAGATAGGAAAATGTTTGATTTTGCATGGGAAGGAGAGAGCGGGAACGGTTTAATAGCTAATGCTATTCTTGGTAACGGCTCTTTAAATGCTTATTATTTTAATTATACTAATCTTGCTTGGAGCAATATAGGGGCTATAAATGTTTCTGCGCAATCAGGATACCCCTATAACATTGTGTTATGCGGTTCTGAACCTTTGTCAAATGGGAACAGCCATGATTATGTGGGAATAATGCTGCAGTCCTGGGATGGGGTTCAGGCATACTTGTATGGGTACATGTGGAATGGATCCAGTGTAGAAGCTTCTCCGCCAACAGAGGACTTAACAACTGAAACATTAACAGCTACAGAAAATATCGAGTGCGAATGGGAAAAATCTGGAGAGCAGGCGGTATTTTTATGGGCGGGCTTGGACGAATTAATCCCTTCATGGGCTTCTTATACTATTGGTTCTGGATGGGATATTGAGAGTTTTGCTTCTGGAAAACAGGAAGGGGCAATTAACTTTGCTGAGGATGTTGATGACTTAAAAATTATTCCCAATCACGAGAGTGATGAAATGATGGCGGTGGGGCAGAATATTCTTACTGACATTTACTGTTTTGTGTGGGATGGAAATTCTTTTAACAACCAAAGCTGTGCAAACAAGGTTCTTTTAGAATCTTCTTCCCCTAATATTGCTTTTACATCCGAGACTTTTGA
>CAZYZS010000023.1:0-21307 GCA_964651965.1 Candidatus Woesearchaeota archaeon
CCGATTTTTACTCCTGCTCCAGCTTTCATTTTTTTACCTCCCAGTTTAATTTAATTAAATCTTTCTTGTTCATTTTTACTCTTTTATATTAAAGCGATTATGATATATATACATGCGCTGTATAATTGTGTACAACTTGCACTATCTGCCACTCTGATGTTAGATAATAGTCTAAATATTGCAGGATGGGCTTTGGGAATTGCTTTAGTAAACTTTATTATCCCTAGATTCTTCAAAAAACTGTAAAAAAGAAAAAAGAGGAAAGAAAGAAAAAATGAAAAGAGTACTATGTATATGCGCTTTGGGTAGAAACAGGAGTAAATACCTTGCGGATTATCTTGAGAAAAAAGGATATGAAGCAAGGCACGAAGGAGTGAATATCAGGGGATGTAAAAAATGCAAAAAATGTGAGCTGCTTCATCAGGAAGATGTTGATTGGGCAGACGTAATTATTATAGTAAGGAAAATATTAGTGAAACCTTTTAAGGAAAATTATGCTTGGAAAGGGAAAAAAATTATTGTTTTGGATGTGACAGACTCGAGAAAAGTGGCGGCTAGTCAGAGTCCCAAGTGGCTTAAAATAGACAATGAAACTTTTCAGAGAGAATATGTGCATGCGCATTTAAGGAAAGCCATTAAGCCTTACCTTCCCCTATAGGCTTGTAAAAATATATATGTAAGTTTTATAAACCTGCAAAATAAAATTTGGGCAATGAAAAATGTTATAGAGCAAGGAGAGATCGCAAAATTGAGGTCAGATTCTGGAGTGGGCGGGATAAGCGGGGAGATGCATTTAGTCAGGCATGATGGGAAGAAATATGCCTTGAGAATCTGCCTGGATGAAAAAAGAGCAGAGGATTATTCAGCTTTCTACCAGAATATTGAGAAACACGGATTTTTTCCAAAACTTTTGTACAGAGAGGGAAAGCATTTTTTATTCGAGTTTCTTGAGGGGAGAGACTGCACCTTAAAGGAGGGACCTGAAATTGCCTACGAAGTGGGAAAAATATTCGCACTTGTTAATTCGATACCTGCAGATAGATTAAAGGAGTTGAATCCTGATAGAAAGTTCTATTCTGACTTGGATTTTATTTTGAAAAATGGTTTGATTGATAACGACAAACATGAGAAGCTTAAACAACTGCACAAAACGCTTAAAGGAAAAGCAGACCTTAAAATGGCTGCTGAGATAAGCGATTGCATTCCAAGCAATTTTAGGATTTCCAACGGGAAAGTATTTCTAGTAGATATAGAAGCGGTTAGATACAGATTTAAGGGTAGAGGGATAGCCAAGGCTTTTTTAAAGTGGTTCAAGAAAGAGGAAGAAAGGAAAAAGTTTATAGAGGGATATTCTTCGGTAGCCCCAGTTGATTTTTTGACACAAGAACATCTTCAGTTTTCATATCTGTACTATTTAATTGTTAATACGCGATTTAAGCTGGAAACTAAAAAGAGCTACAGCGAGAATCTGAAACAGTTGGATTTGCTTTTAGAAGGCAAACTGAAATAATAGACAGTTGCTTATCGAAACATATTTAAAGATATTTTTACATTAGTTACTGTTAAAAAATGGATGGTGTAAGTTTAATAACCGGATTTTATGCATGGGGTAGTGATATAGGGACTATTCTGCAAGATTGGGAGTACATGGGGATATTTGAATATGTGCTTCCTTTCGTGTTAGTTTTTGCACTCGTATTTGGAATCTTGCATAAATCGAGGATAATTGGGGACAATAGAGGGGTTAATATGGTTATTGCCTTGGCAGTAGCAGGGCTTGCTATTACTTCTTTAGAATTTAGGAGTTTTTTTAGAGTTTTATTCCCGTATGCTGGAGTTGGAGTTGCTATTTTGTTAGTGGGTATGATAATGGTTGGATTATTTGTTGATTTTGAGAGCGAGAAGTGGCCGAGGTATGTTTTTTACGGAATTGGATTGTTTATAGCTGTAGTCATAGCCTTATCTGCATTATCTTCTTATGAAGTTTTCTTTTCTTCAAGTTGGTGGTGGCAAGAGTATATGAGCTCTATAATTGTTGGTGCTGTTGTTATAGGGTTGATTTTATTAGTAGTCTTAACAGTTAAGAAGTCAGGTGGTACCGCTCCGCATACTTAATAAATGTAAAAAAGAAATAATTTTATCTTGTTACTACGAATATTGCTATTGCAGCAACTATTACCAATACAATTCCGCTTAAAGTACTATCGCGCAGTATAAAATGCTTTATGCTAAGCAGAGTTCCGTCTGCGCCAGATTCGCTCTGTCCTGGCAAATAAGCGCGAGTTCCAGGAAAAGTGTAGAATAAGGCTATAATCATAACTAACGCAAGCAGAATTATAAAAACAATTGCTAGTGGCTTGAAGAAATTTGCAGGGTCTTTAATTAGGAACATTATTGCCAACATAAACAGAAATACACAAGTCAGAAGAACTGTAAACCAGACAGTTACATTAACTAAATATTCTCTTACTGTAGCAAATGAAAGAAAAATGACTGCAAAAATAAGAGAAATAACTGCATCAATTGCCTTGCTGCCCCCTAAAATCTTAGTTTTTGCCAGTATGGCATAAATTAAAAAAAATACAAGCAAAAATGCATATATAGGAGTTCCGTACGCTACCCATGCAACATCTAGTGCCATTTTGTTTGTTGATTTTTAAGTTTATAGAATTCCTTGGATTTTGGCATTTATAAATCTTTCGTTTGTATTAACTGCATAGTAGTGTCTAAAATGAGTAAAAAAAGAGAAATTAAAAGGGCCATTTTGCTTTAAGAGAAAAAGGTTGGGTTACCTCATATAGCTATGGAAACCATCTTTTTTTGTTCCTGTTGCTGACTTGGTTTTCTCTTGCGAGGGTTTTGGCAGTCCGGCAGCTATTTTTCTTAACTCTTCGAGGTGGTCTGAGAGAGGATTTAATATTTTAGAAAACGATTCTTGGGTCATTACCATCTCTTTTTTAAGGTCTGAAATGTTCCTCCCGTAGTTTCCTATCTGCCCTATGATTGACGCCTGCAATCGGTCTATAGTTAGCTCTATTCTTTTTAGCCTTTCATCTAGGTTGTCCACTTTTCCCTGTAGTTCTATTTTAGATTTTGACAGCTCTGACATTGTTTTTTGGATCTCTCCTGTTTTTTCTTCGACTATCTGCTCTATTAAGTCAGTTATCATTTCAGTATCAATTGGAGGGGTTTCAGGCTGATACTGGTATTCGGGGTATTGCTCTTCTTGTTGAACATTTTCTGGCTGCTGAGAGGGAGTTTCTTCTGGTTGTTGAGGTACTTCTAGAAGGGTTTGCTCTTCGAAAGGGGTTTGATTTTCAGGCATGGTTGGCTGGGTAAACTCTGGATAACTGACTGGTTCTGAGGCAAATGCTCCTCTTTCCATTGAGGAATCGTTTAAAGGAGCTGTAGTTTCTGGGATGTCTTCGTAAGTTCCTACTGCAGATTTTACCTGGCTTTGATCAAAGGCTTCGTCTATCTCTTTTGGGGATACGCCCTCTTCACTCAACCTTTGAGCTATTTGGCTTTCATTTAATCCCTCTTTTTTCATTCGACCTATCCTATTAATCAGTGGCATTTTTACTTTTTATCCTTTTCTATAAAAGGCTGGAACATTTTAAACTGCCTATAAAGCATCTCTAGCTCTGTTTTTCTTGCATAGTTTTTGCTTTCTTCAGCCAATAAAGCTATTGTCCCCCTTATTCTTTCTAATTCCCCCTCTATTTTTTCTGTTCTCAATTTTAACTTGGAAATCTCACTTATTGTCTCTTCTTTTAAACTAACCAAGTTTTCGCCGATTAATAATACCCTGTCTTTAATCAGTCTTTGCCTTTCTTCTATGTCTCTGAGTTTAGTGTTGAATTCAGACAGCAGTGAGGTTACTGGAGATATTTGTTGTTCTGGCATTTTCTCTTTTATTCATTTATTAAGAAAATGGGGTTTAAAATTGTTTGTATATTACGGGAAACTCATGACTTTTTCTTGGACTTTATGACTTTCCCTATATACCAAAGGCGCAGCCAGAGAATTATCTGCTTCCTTCGGTACAACCATAAATTTTAATACTAGAATTTCTTTGGATAAGCGTATTAAATACTAAAAAAGAGAAAATGTTATTCAAGCAAGGAACTCCATTATATGCTTTTGAAGTTCAGAGAGAGGGCGGAGAGGATGTAATGTATATTAATTATCTTGGTTCATCTTCAGTTCCGAATCTTTCGGATAATTCTGAATCCATGGAGAGGGCCATTTCTCTTCTTATGGACAATCCGCAGGTTTCCAAAATCGTATTTGTACAGCAGAGAAATTATGCCTATGGTTTTTCTCAAGTTTCTCTACTGCAGGAAATCTCTTACCTTTATACTTATCTTGCCAAACAGGAAAAGGTTCTTTCTCCTGAAAAATTATCCATCGGGAACGTTGCAATTGGCAAAAGATACAACGATGTTAATTATCTTCTTGAGCTGCTAAAAAAAGATCCGGTAGCCAGTTATTTTGAGCTGAAGAGGCATCTGAGAGAAGAGAGAATAAATCTGGAAAAAGTCCCTCTGCAATTAAAGGCAGACCAGATGGCTTACATCAGGTTGCTGGAGAAATTTTTCTCCTTATTGGGGGAGACTAAGATTATAAAGCAGGCAACCCCTTATTTGCAAGATTACAAGCCAGGGAACCGGGAGATTTATCTGCAATTTTTCAGGCCAGACACCATTCCCAACTTCACTTTCACGAGGCTTGTTGCTACCCTCCCAGACAGTTCAGAGATAGTAAGACAGTATGAAATAGCTTCTGGGTATGATAAAAGCCAGGTTACTATTCTTAAAAAAGAAAACGAGGCTAAGTTTTTTTATCATATAATACCCCCTGAGTATTCTTTGGGGGAAGACTATCATCTTCTTTTGAGCCTGGCGAGAAATGTTTTGATGGAGCATCAACCAAAATCAGAAGAATTTACAGATCCTGAAAGAACTAGGAGAGTCTTTTTTAATGTTTCAAGAGATTTGTTGCAGGAGCTTGCTAAGAGCAACAACATAAAACTGCCTTATTCTGAATTAAATAAGCTAGCTTCTATACTTGTTAGGCACACTATTGGATTTGGATTGATAGAGGTTTTGTTGCAGGATAAAAATCTTCAGGATATTGTGCTTAATTCGCCTGTAACTTTAAGCCCCGTGTTTGTGAGACATCAGGAGTTTGATGAGTGCTATACAAATATTCTTCCAAGCCAGGAAGATGCAGAATCTTGGGCTGCTAAATTTAGGATGGTCTCTGGGAGGCCTTTGGATGAGGCAAATCCAATTTTAGATACAGATTTAGTTTTGGGGAATATAAGAGCGAGAGTTGCCGTGATACAGGAGCCACTTTCTCCTACCGGGTTGGCTTATGCTTTCAGAAGGCACAGGGAAGATCCCTGGACTTTGCCTTTGTTCATCAAGCACAGGATGATTAACAGTTTCTCTGCTGGATTGTTAAGTTTTTTGATTAGTGGAAACAGGACTTTTCTTATTGGAGGAACAAGGTCTTCTGGAAAATCTTCTATGCTTGGGGCATTAATGCTGGAGATACTTCCAAAATATAGAGTTATTGTTTTGGAGGATGTTATGGAACTGCCAGTGGATGCGTTGAGAAAACTGAATTATGATGTTCTTAGGATGAAAGTCAGGTCAGCCTTGCTTAAAACAACTAGTGAAGTTGGAGCAGACGAGGGAATAAGAGTAAGCTTGAGATTGGGAGATAGCTGTTTAATATTGGGAGAGATTAGAAGCTTGGAAGCCAAGGCGCTTTTTGAGGCAATGAGAGTAGGGGCTTTAGCCAATGTTGTAGCGGGGACAGTTCATGGAGCCTCTCCTTATGGAGTGTTTGATAGAATTGTAAATGACTTGGAAGTTCCTATTACTAGTTTTAAAGCAGTTGACTGTATTTTGATTAATAATCCAGTTAAAAGCCCCGATGGTCTGCACTCGTGGAAAAGGGCTATTCAATTATCAGAAGTCAGGAAGCAATGGACCAAAGACCCTTTGGAAGAGAAAGGTTTTGTGGATTTATTAAGGTATAATGTAGAAAAAGATGAATTAGAAGCAACAGACGAATTAGTTAATGGAGACTCGGAAGTTATTAAGGCAATTGCTTCTGGAGTTAAAGGCTGGGCAGGCAATTGGGATGCTGTATATGATAATATTTTATTAAGGGGAAAGATAAAGCAGGAGATTGTAGACATGGCTGATAAATTGAAAATGCCCATTTTGCTTGAATCAAAATTTAATGTCATTTCCAACAATCAATTTCATGAAATCTCTGATAAAATAACTGGAGAGATAGGGCTTCCTTTAAGTGAAAGAGTATTTCCAAAATTCCAGGATTGGATGAAGTCTTATATTAAAAAAATGTAAAATCAGAAACCTAAATTATATTCGTCTTTAAGATAATCTCCGACAAAATTATAGAACCTTTTTGAATTTATTAGACGTTTTTTTCCGCTTTTTCCTTCAAATAAAATTGTGAAATTTCTTTTTCCTGAAATATCCCGGGGATCATTGCCAACAATTTCTGCTGAAGTTTCAAGAGCAAGATCATATGCTTTTGTAAGTGCATCATAAGGCTTCTCGCATCCTACACTCTTGAAGGTTAAGGAATCGTTATCTTTTGCCTTAACTACATAAGCTGCCCCGGACCTTTTAAGGACTATTGTATTTTTGGGGCAGACAGAACCTTTCTCAAAAACACAGAGCATGATCAGACCATCACTTGAAGATTCTCTAATTACTGGGACTCCTTTGGTCTTTTCACTTCTTGGCATATATTTGCACAGAAGTCCCATTTATAAGGATTTTTGCTCTGAATTATAATTAATAAAATGTAAGATTTATTAAGTGTTTTTTCATTGTTATTTGGTACTATAAAAGAGGGGAGCTCATGAATGTTGATGAAATCTTGAAAAAATATGGCAAGAAAATAGAGGAGCAAGTTAATACTGATAATGCTGGTATGAATGAGGGTTTCAGCAGAGAGTACATGCAGTTTAAAAAAGAGATGGCTCCTGAAGTTTCAAGATATGAAAACTGGTGCAAAAATCTTGGCAGTTCTATAAACATAAAATTAGCTGAAAAAGATAGCACAAAGATACAAAAATACCTGGACACCGCTCATTTGGATGTTAAGCCAGGACAGGTAATGGCATTGGCGCTCATTGTCATGTTGCTGACTTTTTTTGCTGGCTTGATACTTTCAGTTGCCCTTTATCTGATTTTAGGGAATTTTCCAATACTTCTTATATTCTTAGTACTAATTACCTCTGCTTTCTTGTTTTACTATTTTTACAGCATGCCTGCCAGGCTGGCCAATAAATGGAGATTAAGGGCAAGCAGCCAGATGGTGCCTTGTATACTCTATGTTGTTGTTTACATGAGGCATACTAGCAATTTAGAGAGAGCTATTAGATTTGCTTCTCAGCATTTAACTGCCCCTTTGTCTCTTGATTTTAAGAAAATATTCTGGGATGTTGAAACAGGGAAATTTTCAACTATTAAGGAAAGCCTGGACTATTATCTTGAAACCTGGAGAGGTTATAGTTTAGAGTTTATAGAAAGTTTCCATTTAATTGAGAGTTCTTTGTACGAGCCTAGCGATGACAGGAGAATAGCAACCTTGGAGAGGGCATTGCAAGTGATACTTGATGGGGTATATGAAAAAATGTTGAAGTACAGCAGGGAAATCAGAAGCCCTTTAACCAATCTTTATATGCTTGGAATAATACTTCCGACACTTGGCTTAGCTTTGTTGCCCCTTGCCTCCACTTTATTAAATTCTGAAACGACTTTTTTTCAGTGGTACCATGTTGTTGTTCTTTTCAATTTAATAATTCCTTTTTTTGTATTTTATATGACCACTGAGATTTTACTTAAGAGGCCGGGAGGGCATGGAGAAGCTTCTATATTAGAGCTCAATCCCCTCTACCCTCAGTACCAAAGCAAAAAGCCTTATTATACTGCTTTTCTTTTTTGTTTTCCTCTGTTTTTAATAGGAATCCTGCCTTTTATTTTTCAATTTACTCCTCTTCCAGAACTTATTGGTTTGCAGAAAGATTACAGCTTTGCAGAGATAGGATTAGATTTTTTAGGAGATTTGAAGTTTTTTGGTTTTCAAGAGACTGATTCGGGAGTAGTTGGTCCGTTTGGACCTCTGGCTATTTTGCTGAGCTTGTTTGTTCCTCTATCAGCTGCTCTTTTCTTCTCAATGGCTTATTCAGCTAAAACTAAAGGGCTGATTAAAGCCAGGGAGCAGAGCAAGGAATTGGAAAAGGAATTTACAAGTTCTTTATTCCAGTTGGGAAACAGGCTTGGAGATGGCTTGCCTGCTGAGATGGCTTTTGCGAAGGTAGCTGAATCTTCTAGAGGGACAGCAACTGAGGATTTTTTCAAGATTGTTAATGTAAATTTACATCAGGCTGGCATGTCTCTAGAGGAATCTATTTTTAATGAAAGAAGAGGAGCTTTAGTTTACTATCCTTCTTCTCTAATAAAAATGTCCATGAAAATACTTGTGGAGAGCGTTAAAAAAGGATTGCAGATAGCTGCAGTAAGCCTAATGTCAATTTCGCAGTACATAAAAAATATAGACAAGATAAACGAAAGATTGAGAGATTTACTTGCAGAAGTTGTCTCGGACATGAGAAGTAACATGACTTTTCTCGCTCCTTTACTGGCGGGTATTGTTGTAGGATTATCTGCGATGATAACGCTTATTTTAAATAAGCTTCAGATAATCGCTACTATGGGCGGGGATGCTGAGCTGACTGCAGGAGTAAATATTGGCAACCTTGTAGAGATATTTGATGTCACAAAAATGATCTCTCCTTATTTTATGCAGATAGCAATAGGCGTTTATATTATAGAAATTATTTTTATCCTTACAGGAACATTAGTTACAGTCGATGCTGGAGAAGATAAACTGAAGAAGATGTACGACACTGCCAACAACTTAAAATATGGGGCTATTTTATATGTCATTACTGCTTTTTTATCTATTTTAGTATTAAGCATCCTGGCCGCCTTTGTGTTAGCGGGCATTGTAACCTGATACTGCCTGAAATTTTAATTTAATGAGCTTTTAAAGAATCGTATCTTTTTTGATAAAATTCAAGCCTTTTTTCTTCTAATCTTTTCCAGAATGCAGAGCGAAGAAAGCTGTCTCTTACATATGTGCAATCTGCTCGCAATTCTTCAAATGCTTCTGTAAAAACAGAGTTCTCTGGACTTTGCAGCATTTTAGTTCTTTTTATATCTTTTTCGAGGAGTCTATGATATACTTCAGCATATTGTTCTGCTCTATTTTTAAGAGTCTGAGGAAGATTACGATACCTTGGAATTTGTCTGCGGAAAAAAGCATCGATATGCCGGCCTATTGCAAATTTCATAAAATGTTTTCTTTTATATCGTGTTGCTTCTCTTAATTCAACATAAGCAAATGCAAATGCTTCATCATCACTCCCTTTAAGTATTGCAGTACGGTCATTTGGATCTTGAATATTCTCTTTAACCATAACTTTTGAAATTAGTTAGATTTATTAATATTTATATTCTAGATAAGTTATGAAAAAGATGGATAAAAGAGGCATGGAGTTAATGATAAATACTTCTGTTGTAATTATAATGGCGGTTTTAGTCGCTGTTATTTTGATAGTTTTCTGGGATATCGAGACCGGCAGGTTTTCTAGTTATATTCAGGGGCTGATGGGCGAGTCAAATGTAGATAGCGTTATAACAGCCTGCAATAGTTTTGTTTCAAGAAATGCAGTCTACGAATATTGCTGCGCCAAGAAAACAGTGAAATACGAATTAAGGGATGAGGTAACGGAAGAACAACTAACCTGTAGCCAGCTTTCAAGCATGAAGATTGGGGAAAGAGCGGAAAAAATGGAGTGCCAAAATGTTTGCGGATAAAAAAGGTATAGCGATAAGTACACTTATTGCAGCAGTTATAGCCTTGGCTGTTTTAATACTCCTTTCTATAGTTATCTATATTCTTGCTAAAAAAGACTTTTCTCTTGGAGAGCTTATCGAGAGTATATTCAGGTTCGGGGGGAAGTAAAAATGAGAAAAAAGGGCAAACTTGTTGATTATCTCATTTTATTGATTTTAGGGCTTTTGGTATTGGCGGCTGTTTTTTTCTTTTTGTTTAAAGCAGATATTCTGGAATGGCTAAGAAACCTGCCAGAATATAATTATACAGACCCAGAGGTTGGAGACTTGAGTTTAGATGAAGAAACAGCTTACAGCATTTGCAAAGGCGCCAATTATGTTGGTTTTGTTGGAGATTTTAATGCTTTAGAATTAAATAAGGATTATATAAGTTTTTTTATAAAAGATTTGAGAGACGGGAAAATAAAAGAAGCCTCTACTAAATTATATTGGAAAGGTGGGGAGAAAAATGGCGAAATTTATTTGAAACAAATGGATTTCCAAAGTATTTTTGGCAAAAGTTTTCTAGCAGACTGGGCTGAAAAGGATTTACTAGTTGCCAAATCGGATAAGAATGGAGTAATCTGGGTTGAAAAGGATTTATTGGATTATGGTTCTGAATTTTATCAGACAACTAGGTTTTCTGGAAGGCCTCCCGAAGTCATGGTTATTCCTAAACTCGATGCAGCTTATTTTGTTGATGCAAATAAATTATGCAGAGAAGGGGGGCCTGCAAAAATGGTAGAAGCATGGCCTGGAGGAGATAAAATTATCAATCTTGATTTAAGGATGTACGTTGACCCTGAAACAGGAAAAGTAGTCACACAACTTGACAAATATTTTAATTTGGGGGAGGATATAAGATTTCTGTATTTAGAGAATAAAGGAGATTACATTTTAGTAAGGGGCATGTTTAAAATAAGTGACCAGAGACCTCCGGCTCCTCTTAAAATCTATCCTGATGGCTCTGTTTGGTTTTTAGACAGCCAGGATTTGACATTTAAAGATGGATCAGGGGTTATAATGAAGGAAGAATATGCTCCCGATCTTGATAAATTCTATCGTGAGACTAATTTAAGAGTCAATTACGATGAGGCAAGAAAATTAATTGATGGGGCTAACAGAGAAGGATTTACAGAACCGGCGTGGAGCGACAGCGAGTTCAATGAAAAATGTGTTATTAAAATTGCTAAAATACTGAAAGAGGGGGAAATTTTGCTTTCAGATACTTATTGTAAGAGAGCAAGCTCTTCTGGGTTAGTTTTTGATGGGTATCCTGATGGTTATCCTCAAAGCGGGAAGATTAAATTCGGAAGCAGTGTTTTTGCAGAAGTGAAAGATAACAAGGTAACTTTGACTCAGGGGCTTATTGATAAAAGCGGAGATTTGTATAGAGATGTGGTTGTTGGAGGGATTTCAGATATGTGTATTCTCAACTTGCAAAATTCAGAGTTTATTTCTGGGTATCTATGCAGGAGTAAGGCGATTATTCCCGGATATTCTGGAACAACTATTTATAAAACAATTACCATAAATGGTAAAACTATAGAAGTAGAATTAACTTATGATGATAATGGAATTTGCAGAGTTGTTGAAGGTCCTATAGATTGGTTAGGAAGATACGGGCTGAAAAATGGCGGGCTTTTGTATCTTGATAGCTCTTGGAATACTGCTGAAATCCTTAACAACGAGCAAATAACAGAAATAACAGACTTAAGGAAAGAGCAGGATACAATAGTTAATGCGAAAAAAAACTTAAAGACAGAAGACAACCTGCCAATAGGATTTAAATCCACCAGTGGCTTATATTTCAATCAAGGTAGCAAATTTTATTATTTTCCTTCTGATGTATTTTCTAGCCCTGTTTTTACTAATGCGCTTAGTCAACAAGGGCTAGATATTATGGATAAAGGTAGTGAGGGGCATTACTATATTTTAATGAGAATAGTTTCTAGTCCTTTTATACAAAATCCTATTAGCTATGGAATAGATGCTAGTTTTATTGATTCTGCTGAAGGTACTGTTGAGAAAAACGTACTTTACTCTTATAATCCTAGCACTAAATCTTGGAATAAATTGGATTCTGGCGTATATAGCTATATTTATGTTTTGGAAAATGATTGGAGCCATATCATATTGAGAGAAAATGTGAAAGAGGAGCTAACTAAGGTATGCAAGTAAAATGGAGCTTAAGAAAATAAATAAAAAAGCAGACCAGTTGGTTTTGCCTGAAAGCTTAAAGCTCGTAATTGCAGTTATGTGCCTTTTATTACTTATTTATTTGGCATGGAATTTATATTCTTTAACAGTTGGAAAATCCAAGCTCGCGCAGGCAAGGGAGACTTTGAAACAAATTGTTGAGAAAATCAATGTGGTAAAAGAGGGACAGGATAAGTATATGGTTGTTGCTCCAAAAGGTTGGTATCTTCTGCAAAATGAAGACAGAATGTGTATGTGCTCTAAAGACTATGTCAATAAGATAAAAGATACTTGCTGTTTAAATGGGGCTTTGGAAAAATTATCTAAAGAGGTTTTTTTTGATTCTTTTTGTCCTGACCAAAAAGTAGATTCTTGTTTAAATTTGAATAATGTTCCATTAGATATCTATTTTACAAACAAAGATGGAAAAGTTAAGATAAACACAGAGTACTCGCTTAATTCAGATGAACTTTTCAATAGCCTGCTTGAATTCAGAAGCGGGGAGAAAAGTATAAAGGAACTGTGCCAAGGTTATGTTGATAAAACTGTAGAAAAAAGTGAGGTAATAAGTAAAGTAAAAGAATTTTTTGCTGGAGAGAAAAATGGAATAATTTTTCAGATTATTAAAACAGAAAATCAAGAAGAGCTGATTACTCTGCCGTTGTCTAATAGTGTGGAGGTTGACCTGGTGTTTAATAAATTTAATCAAGAAGCAAGCGATAAAACACTAGCTATTAAGGATTCTGAAGGAAAAGAATATGATATCGTTTTAAAAATAGGAGAATTTGTATATATTGGGCAGGTCAGGGGTATGTAAAATGAAAAACAAAAAAGCATTAACTCTAGTTACTGAAAAGACCTTAGAGTATATTATTTGGATAGTTGTTTTTTTAGTGTTAGCTTGTGCGATTTATTTTTTAATGAGATTTTTGAGTACGTAATCCATAATAATTAAAAATGCAAGAAACTATATAATAAAATGAGAAAAAAAGGAGAAGGAATAGCAACGAGCACTTTGGTTATAATAGTTATTGCTATTCTCGGTTTTTTAATCTTGCTCGCGTTTTTTGTCCGCTATCATCTAAACTGGTCAGGAAGGATAGATGAGGAAATATGCCACCAGTCTGTTATTTATCGGGCAACCATGCCGAAGGAGCTTGGGGCTAGAGAGTACATTCCTTTAAAGTGCAATACTCAGAAATTTTGCATTACTACTGGGCTCATTGGAGGAGAGTGTGAAGAGTTTAAAAATACTCAAAATGTTGCAAAAGTCAGAGTCAAAGCTGGTGAGGAAGGAAGAAGGCAGATTGAAAAATTCATGACTCAAGAAATGATTGACTGCTGGAGTATGATGGGTGAAGGAAAAGTAGAGGTTTTTGGGAACTGGCTTGCAGATTATGCAGTAGATAATGTCGGATCGAGCTGTGTTGTCTGTTCAAGGATAGCTTTTGACAAGACAAGATTGGAAGCGGATGGGGTGCCATACCAACAAATAGATGTTCTAACTTACATGAAAACCCATAAAGTTGCTGGCAAGGATTATACTTATTATGATTATCTTTCCAGCCAGAATGGAAAAATGACTTTTAATAATGCGCAGCAAGATCCTTTTCCAGTAGTTGCAATCGAGGACATAAAGAATCAGGATGAGTATGTTGATCCTTCAACTATTGATTTTCAACAAGCAACTCTGCAGCCTATGGAAAAACAGGATATTAAAGAATTGGGCATAATGTTCATGCAGGTATCAACTCCTAGTGGGGACGAGGTTTTTGGAAAATATTTAACGGTTCTTGGATTTAATTCAGTAGGCTCTTTTATTTTAGCTCCTAGATTAACTGTTCTTGCTTTGAGAAGCCCTGTTACTTGGGTTGTTTTGGGAGCATTTGCAATTTATCAAACAGGCACTTTTTATTCTAATCAGGCATTTGCAGTGGGGCATTGCGCAGATATAGAAACAAAAGATACGGCAAAAAGGGGATGCTCTGTTGTAAGGATAGTGGATTATGAAAAAGAGGATTTAAAACAATACTGTTCGATTATCGAAAGCATACCTTAATTAAAATGGAAAAAAATAAAAAAGCAAGTTCTGAACTCCTTTCTACTTCTCTGTTCTTCCTTCTTAATCTTATTTTTATTGTGCTTTTGCTTACGTTTGTAAATAATGCTTCTAAAGGGGCTTTTGTTTATGAGGAGATGTACGCAAAACAGATTGCATTATTAATAGACAATGCAGAGCCGGGAACAACTGTATTTATTGATTTTTCGAGAGCCTTGGAAATTGCCAAAGGAAACAATAAAAAAACTGAAGATATTGTTAAAATTGACAAGGAAAAAAACGAGGTGATTGTCAGTCTGTCAAACAGGGGAGGGCATAGCTTTCAATATTTTTCAGATTATAAGGTTTCAAGCTATATTGGAAATAATAAATTAGGGCTTGTTATAGAAAAATGAACAAAAGAGGGGGAGAAAAATGGCTGTCTGTATGGTGGTTTTTTGTACTTGTAGTGATAGGGGGAGCAGTTGTTATTGGGGTATTAGTTTATTACAGTGCAGGAATAGATACGAGAAGTTTAGAGGCAGATGTTTTAGCTGAAAGAATAACAAGATGCATTAACGATGGGTCTTATCTTAATCCTAATTTTTTAAATCAGGATTTTGATGTTTTTAGCGAGTGCAACATTAATAAAGACCTTTTCGGCATGGGAAGCCCCTATTATATAGAGATAAACGCCAAGGACATTGACGGTAATTCCAAGAGGAGCGAGATTATAGAAGGGGACTCTTCTTTAAAACAAGATTGTGAGATAGGACAATCTGTAAAGGCAGAAAGTTACGCAAAATGCGTTAAAAGAGACGAACTTGTTTTTTATAGCAAGGATGGAAAATTAGAAAAAATAAGAGTAAGCATTATAGCAGCCTCTAATCAAGAAATAAAAAAAGTAGCTGTTATATAAAATGGGCTTTAATGTTAGTAAAAAAGGGCAGATTCCACCTACATTGACATGGATTGTTGCATTTTTAATTATCTTTTTTATTATGCTATTGTTCATTTCTTCTACAGCTATTCTTGCAGCTCAGAGGACCATCAAAATAGACACTAGCAAATATGATTCTTACAAATCTCGATCAACTAGGACTTTAATTAGTATACTTGATACTCCGACATCTGATGAGAAAACAACAGTTAAGGAACTCATTAGGCAATGGGAAGCTTCTCAAGGAGAAGAAAGGGAAAATTTGAAACAAGAAGCAATAAACACTATTACTAGGTGGAAGATTTCTGAGGAAAAAGAGTGTTATATTTTCAGCGCAAGAAACGAAGTATCGCAAGGAAGTCAGAAGACCTCAAGCGAGCCAATTGGTTATGAAACCGTACAAGCTGCTCCTGATGCTCGTAATTCTATAGAGATTCATAATATTGTGCCTGGAAAAGTGAATAAAATTACCAATGGAAATATCAATTATATAAGAAATTCACTTTTACAAAAAGCAGTTGATATTTATCTTATTTCAGGTGATGAGAGAATAAAAATAAGCTTTTATGTTGGAGCGTGTTAAAATGGGTGTAAGAAAAATGAACAAAGGAGGGGATATTGCCGTAACTTTGCTCGTCGTTATGGCAATTGTTACAGCAGGAGCTGCCTCTTTTATTTTTTTGACTAGTTCAAGCAAGCTTCTTGGTAAAGTTTATGATTCAAGACAGCTGGATAATGTGTATGCAGAAGAAGAAAAACTAGATTTTTATATAAGCGAGGTAATGAACGCTGCGGTCTCAAAAACTTTAAATGAGGTAATTCAGGAAAAGGGAGCTGAAATTGACAGAGAAAGTGAAGAGTTTAAGGAGAGTTTTAAGGAAAAATTTGTCAGCAATTTCTTAGAGGAACTAAATAAATATAAAAATGAAGATGGGAGTTTTGAGGACCCAGAGCTTTTACAGTTTGAACAGCAGATGAAAATCGAGAATGTTCAAGTAGAAAATGGAAAAGTTATTTCAAGCTTTGATATTTTGATAAAAATCGAGGAAGATGAGATTCTTTCTGTTTATACTTATATAAAAACTTTTGAGAAAGAAATAGAACAAGGAGCGCAGGAAAAGGTTTAAAAATACGCCTTTCCTTTAGTTATCAATCAAAAAAGAGGAAAGAATGAGAAGACTTAATAAAAAAGGCGCAGAGATGACAATTGGCACAATTGTAGTTATAATTTTAGCTTTGGTTGTGTTAGTAGTGTTGGTTATAGGATTTACAGGAGGATGGGGGAATTTATGGGGCTGGCTTAACAATCTCTTAAATCCAGGAAGCACTATCGATGCAGTTTTAAGTGGATGTACAACTGCCTGCTCGACCAATTCAAAAGCTGCTTATTGCGACCAAGTGAGAAATATGAAATTTGAAGCAGGAGGCAACAAAGAAACAGCGCAAGCCACATGTTTAAGCCTTCAGAATAGCAAAGGCTTAGATAAAGATGGCAAATTGATAGACATTCCTGGAGCAAAAGTGGAAGCGTGCAGTTCTATTAGTTGCAGCGCGTGTGATAACTATCAATGTAATGGAGTGGGAGACGCAGTAGCTAATTGCAAGGCTGGCCAAGCTGATATAACAAAGACTGCTGCTACAGGAAAAGTCTGTTGCAAGCAAGATTGTATAAAGGGAACAGAGTAATTTTTTATTTTTTAATTAAGTTTTTAAATCAAGTATTCTTTTGTTAATTTGTTAAGATGGATTACGGATTTAATGAGAAAAGAAGCAAAAGAAAAGATAAAAAGAAAAACAAAAAGAGGTTTCCTTATAAGCACGGCGGCAAATTCAGGGCAAGGGAAGGGAAATAGTTTAACTAGATGAGAAAAAAGGGGGAATGTAAATAAAAGAGGAAAATGATTAACTCAGAAAATTATTTTTTGATTGCAATTGGCTTAATTTGGGTTACAATTGCTGTTATACAGGATTTGAGGAAAAGGGAGATTGCAAACTGGTGGAATTTTAGCTTGATTGCAGTTGCGTTATCTTATCGGGCCTTTGTTTCTTTATGGATGCAGGACTATTGGTATCTTCTTCATGGTTTGATTGGATTTGCAATATTTTTTGCCTTGGCTTATGCTTTTTATTATGGAAGGGTGTTTGCAGGAGGAGACGCTAAGCTGTTAATGGGATTAGGAGCTGTGCTGCCTTTTTCTGGCTTGTTTTTTGATAACCTTTTGATTTTTCTTTATTTCATCTTCTTATTTTTATTATGCGGGAGCATTTATGGTTTGTTTTACAGCATTGGCTTGGCTTTAAGGAATAGAAAAGCTTTTGCTTTGGAATTTGTTAGGCGGGCTAGGAGGCAAAAGAAAATTTTTGCTGTTTTTATTGTGCTTGCTTTAGTTTTTTCTGTTTTTGTCATTTTTATGGGTGAGCTCGTATTCCTGCTTTTTTCTTTATGCATTTTTCTTTTTCCATTTCTTTATTGCTATGCCAAAGCGATAGAAGAGTGCTGCCTCATTAAAGAGAAGAAAGTTAAGGAACTGACTGTTGGGGATTGGTTGTACAAGCAGATTAAAGTTGGAAAAAAGATAATAAAGCCAAACTGGGAAGGCTTGTCAGAAGAAGAACTCAAGCTGTTGGAGAGGTACAGAGGAAAAGTGACTATTAAGGAGGGCATTCCTTTTACGCCTTCATTTTTATTTGCATTTTTAGTCTTGATTTATTTGGTTAATAGGGGCATTATTAACTTGTTTTTCTGAACATAAACTTTATTAAAGATATATTCTTATATTAGATATGGATATTAGGAAAAAGAGGGGTAATGAGGAAGATATAGCAGAGCTAGTTAGAAAAAAGCTGGAGAGGCATAGGAAACAGATGGGTAAGCCTCTTCGTGGAGGCGAGCAAGATACAGAAAAAATGCAGGTAGATTCTTCTTACGTTCCTTCTTTAAATCCTTCGGGTCCTTCAGAAATTTTTAGAGAGGCTTCTAGAGGAAAAAAAGAGATTTTAAGGGTGAGCAATAAAAATTCTGCAAAGAAAATACCTTTGCAGCCTGCAAAGAAGCCCTTTCAAAGAGCCAAGCCCAAGCCTATTATCAAGAAAGAAGAGGTCAAGCATCCTGCAAAAAGTAAAACTCCCTTAATAATTGTCAGCTTATTAATTATCCTAGTTTTTTTTGGCATTTTGGTAGCTGTACTTTTTCTTTTTTATAATGCGCCATTAAAAAGCGGAGAACGAGAACTCTCTGTAAATGACCTAATAAGTCATGCCAGGGTAACTGACGAAAAAACAGCCAATATAAAGTTAGTTGATAGCTTAGATTTAGAGAGAATTTCTTTGGTCACCATAATTTTTGTTGCAGGAGACAGCACTCAATATACTTATTATCCTGGATATGTTGATAAGGAATATACTATTCAGGCACGGGACATCAATTTAGATAGTTTTAAAGAAATAACCACCGCAGTTGCAATTGTAGACTTTAAAGTTAAGCCTGCTTTGGATTCTGGAAACGCTTCAGTTAACATAACTAGTAATCCTGCTAATCGGACAAATCAGTCATCTTCTCCTTCGAAGTGGAAAGGTGACAGCTGCACGGACAGCTGTAGCAGCCTGGGATTTAATTGCGGGGCCCAGAATATTTGTGGAAGCTCTACTAACTGTGGTACTTGTAGCGGCGGGCAGGAGTGCAGGAGTGGAAAATGCTTTGTTTTATGCACAAACGAATGCTTAGAGTCTGGGATGTTCTGTTCTAATAATACTCCTTATAATTGCTCGCTAGGAGCAGCTGGCTGTTTGATTAGAACAAATTTAACAGAGTGTAGTTCAGACAAGCAGTGCTTTGGTGGTTCTTGTAAGGATATTCCGGATTGCACTATTAATTCAGAGTGCAGCAAATTTAGTGATGTGTGCAGTATTGGAATATGCAATTCAGGCGGGAAGTGTGAAATATCTTACAACATTTCTTCAAGCATTTGCAGAGCTGATTCTGGAGAGTGCGATGTTGCTGAATCCTGCACGGGAGTCAGTGAAAAATGTCCGAATGATGCTTTTGAGCCAGATAGAACCAGTTGTGCTCTAGGAGTTTGCAGTTCAGGGCAGTGTGTAGAATGCTTGATAGATGATGATTGCAGCTCTGATGGATGTTATTCTGGAGAGATGAGAAATTACTATTGCGAAAATAAGCAGTGCAAGTATAATGTCATTAATGTAGATGAAAATTGGGCAAATGGTAATTGCAATGACGGAATAGATAACGATTGCGATAATAAAATTGATAACCTGGATGAAGGATGCGCATGTACACCCAAAACTTGCTTGGATTTGGGGTATCAGTGCGGGATATGGGACAATGGGTGTTCTGGGACAGTAGATTGTGGAACATGCACTGGAAAAGACTGCTTTAACGGGCAGTGTGTAGAGTGCGTTTCAGACTCTAACTGCAGCGCAGATAACTGTTATTCTGGAGAGTATAGAGATTATTACTGTAGCTCAAACAGCTGTTCTTACAATGTTGCTACGCAGGCCGAAAAATTGGAAAATGGCAACTGCAAGGATGGAAAGGACAACGATTGCGATGGAAAAACAGACGGAGAGGACATGCTATGCAAAGAGTTTTATGGACCAACAGACTATGTTGCCTACTGGAAATTTGAAAACAATGCAAATGATGAAAAAGGAAACTATGATGGAATCTTGGGAGGAGATGCAGCTTATGTTGCAGGAAAAAAAGGAAATGCAATAAGATTAGATGGGGATGATGACTACATGAATACTAGTTATGGGTACACTTCAAGCGCTTCTAATCCGCGTACTTATTCTTTATGGGTTAGACACAACGCAACCGGAGGAGACCCTTCTACTCCAATATTTTTATCACAGAGTGCTACTTCTGGACTGGGTTCAAGGATGTATCTTGCAATAGATTCTGGAAAATGGGCAATGGGAATAGGAACCAGTGCTTCAAATTCAAGGAGCAACGTAGTTGCGGATAATAACTGGCATATGATAACAGTAACTATGGGCCATCCAACTTTTCCAAGGACTGTAGTAATGTACATAGACGGTGTGAATATAGGATACTCTAAGGGCTATTCTGATTATACGTTCACTAGCTATTTAAGGTTTGGAACTTATTCCAGCACTTTTGATTATGATTTTGCAGGGGAGATAGATGAGGCGATGATTTACGAGAGAATATTAAGTGAAGACGAGATTCAGAAGATTTATTGCTCACAGGGAGGAGAAGCTAGTTTTTGCTCTGGACTTTCCAGCACTAAGTTTTCATTCTGGGAATGGATTAGGAGCCTGTTTGATTAAGAAAGATATGCCGGGTTTATTTTATAATCTAGAAATTTTATCCCTGTTTTGGTTACAACCCCCTCAAAATATCCTTCTAGAAAAATAGGATTAAAATTGTCAAAAGGAGCTTTGATGCAGTTTAACGTCCGCAGTAGGACTTTTGCTGCCGAATCATCTTCTCTTTTTAGCCATATTATTTTATCTTCCAAATGCCCGGTTTTCCCCCTGTCAAGAACAAAACTGACTATCGGGGTTTCATCTCCATGAGATAAGTCTTCTAAGCTTTTTCCAATTTCTCCTCTTATATATTTTTCCCCTGAAATTAAAATAAAACCGTAGTCATTTGGCTCGTAAGCAGTTAGCCCTACAGTAAAGTATTCTCCATTCTCTTTTATAACTGGCTTGAGAAACTGCATGCATTCTTCAAATGCAGAAGGCCAATTTTTTTCGTATTTTCTTGTAAAGCCTTTTTTCCTACCTTCGGGAGTTGGAAGTGCTCGAATAGTAACTCTTTCATGCCTGTTTAGAAACTGCATAAGCCTATTGTTTTCCTTTAAAAAATCGCTGTAAGGAAGCCTTAGTTCTTCAAAATGTGGAAGTTCTGATGCGCTTAATCTTGCCATGTCAGAATCTTTGTCAGATTCCAATTTTTCTAGGCTCGCCAGAGTGTTTTTTGCACACTCTATCCAGTCAGAAATCGTCTTTCCTTTTTCTTTACTCATATTTTATCCAAGTTTAGCTTATAGAAGATATTCACTTCTTTATGAAAGAACTCTGTTAATTTTTCTTTGGCTTTTTTAACATTGATCCATTCATATTTTGAGTGCTCAATACTTAATTTTAAGTGGCCATTCATTCTTCTGCAAAAGAATACAAGCATAGTTA
>CAZYZS010000024.1:0-19083 GCA_964651965.1 Candidatus Woesearchaeota archaeon
ATTTGTTATTGAATAAGAAACTGGCTGGGAGGCATCATGAGATTTTGAAAATGCCTCAACATTTAATCCAGCTATCTTAAAATTCTCGTTGCTTTTTATCTCATTTATCAAGCCTTCATTGCTGCATAAAAAGCCGTTTCTTATAGTGCCTTTTGTTGCGAAAATAGGAACATTGAATTTGCGGGCAAAAACATCCGCTCCCTTAATATGGTCTGTATGCTCATGAGTTATAAAAACCCCTTTTACTTTCTCAGCGTTTTCTCCAAGAGAAGCAAGCCTTTCAACAACCTGCTTGCAAGATATTCCTATATCTACTAAAATCGCGCTATCTTTATGCAAAACATAAAAGCAATTTCCACAGCTACCAGATGATAATGCAGCTACCTTCATTTTTTTATTTTTACCTCTTTTTCAACATATAAGCTTTATAGAATTAAGAAGCCAGTTATTTAAATATATGTTATTGTAACTCTATTTCTTTTAAAACTTTTTTAATAACCTCTTTAGCTTTTTCCACTTCTTCTTTTTTGTAAACATGAACTCCAAAAATTCCTTTAAAACTGTCATCAAACTGCGGCTTTTCTAAAAAAGCAAGCTGCTTTTTCATTGATGCTTTTAAACTCTTTATATCCCCTTTTACCAGGTGCTTTTTCAATTCTTCTTCATTGCAGGGCATTAATGCAACAATGTCCCTTATATCTGACAATCTTCCGCTATGAAATTTCATTGCAATAAGCAATTCTTTTTTTGGGATTGAAAATTCCAAATTATTTAGTCTATTTTTTGCAGAGTTTTTCTTTATATAATCAAATCCCCAAGTTGCATTAGTTGTTCTTGAAACTAAGCCGTTTATCAATAAATCCAAATCCACTGGAAGGTTCAAAAGCTTCTTTGCAAATCTCTTGAAATTCTCTCCATACAAAACCTCTACTTTTTTCTCATAGTGCTGTGTATATCCTTGTTTTTTCAATAATGTTTCAAATTTCTCTAAATCTACCTCGCTAACAACCAAATCTAAGTCAATAGAAAATCTTTTTTTATATGTAGAGACCGCATATCCCCCAACAACAATGAAATCTAAGTTTTCATCCAAAAGCAGGCTTAAAATTCTAAGAACTTCCTGCTCTCTTTCCAATAAACCATCTCTTGCTGATATCATTTTACTTATTTGTAATTCGTACGAACCTCTGCGTATTTTGCATTTAATTTTAAGCCATACATTAAATCCAAATGTTCCAATATATTTTCTAATTGCAATTTCTTGCACCATTCAACTAACTCATTTAAAGGCATAACAGGCAACCCATCTTTTTTCTCTATTTTAAAATTCTTCCTTGGGATAATGACAATCAAAGGCCTTTCCTTTAATACCTCTTTTTCTGTATACGAAATTCCATTATCATCAAAAACTCTCTTTAAAGAAAAAACATACTTTTTATTAACTTCTAAAAAATAAATTCTTTCATAAAAATCTCCTGTAACAAAACTCCCCTTTGTCCAGATTGTTGCTGCACTTCCCTTTACAAACCTAGCTTTTAAGTTTAACTTAGCATTTTTAATTAATTCCCAAAAAACCCTGTCTTTTCTTACGACTCCTATCACATTATCCAATTCCAAAAATTTGTTATAAATAGAATTCTTATTTATTTTTATCTTGTTTTTATTTCCTTTTTTTATTAAGCTTACAACTTCATATTTTTCTAACTCTAAAACCCATTTGTATACTGCAGAATAAGCAAATCCAATTCTATGAGCCAAGCTACGTATGCTTTCTCCATCTTTAGCATTCTTCACAACCGCCATTGTTATTTCATTTACTACCATATTCTACCCTTATCAATCTTATTAATTATCTTTTAAAAGATAATGGATATTTAAATGTTTGCATTTGACCTATTTTTTAGCTAGTTTCCAATAAATAATCTTTTATCTAGGAATATAAGTTATACCTGATTGTTTTGAAATCAAAACAGATTCATAACTTTTAATTAGATTAGGAAACCTGTTGCTTATTTCTCTCATAATACTATGAAACCTTTCGAAACTTTCCACTTCTAACTCCAGCTCGACATCCCACGGGCCAACGCACTGTGTTAAAGCAGTAATATTTGGATGGTTCGCGCAAAATTCAATCAATTGCGCTTCTTTTTCTTTGGTCTTATTCTGTAAATAAATAAAAGATTTGCAAAATTCTATCTTTAATTTTTCTAGGTTCAAGTCTATTCTGAAAGCAGTTATCACTTTCTTCCTGATAAGTTCCCTAATCCTATAGATTATCAAAGAGGGGGAAAGTTTAAGTTTGTCTGCAATTTTAACAATAGGGCATTTGGCATCACGCGTTAAAAATCTCAAAATCTCAAGGTCTGTATTGTCTATCTTCTCTTTTTTTACGCTTCCGCCGATGCAGGACATTTTTCCTTCTCTGTTATTTAACATCCATTTCCTGCTGTAAACATAATATTGCAGGGTCGTAGTAGTCTGTTTTGTTGAAATATGGCTGCTGAATTTATTTAAGAAGTTTGAGAGTATTTTGTTAAAATCAAAAATATCCTGCGCCCAAAAAGCAACTATTAAGTCCCATCTTCCGCTGCAAATAGCGATCCATGCGGTTCTTGTTTGTTTACCAAGATAGTCTATTATCTTCTTTTCTATGTCTTCTGTAACATTCTGGTATTGCAGATAAACTTTGTAAGTTCCATAACCAAGTTTTGCGACATTCACTTCTGCAAAAAATCTTGTTATAATCCTTTTATTAATTAAATTCTTGACTCTATAATTTACTCCTTCTTTGCTTATCTTTACTTCTTTGGATATTTTTTTATTCGATTGTCTGCAATCCTTGTCCAACTCATAAATTATACTCTTATCCTTCAAGTCAATTAATTCTTCCATATTTAACTATAATTCAAATATATTTATAAATTTTTGCATTTTGAGCTAAAAAATATAAGAAAAATTAATAAATATAAAAGAACTAATAATTTCAACCCAAAGGGAAAAGAGTTCTGATAGGAATTTGAAAATGGCAAAAACAATAGATTGTTGCATTAAAAGTCCATATGACTCCAGAATAAATTACAGTTCTAATTATAAATGTCCCGAGAAACGAAGAATCGCTGCTGTTTTATTTGAAAATTATGAGATTATGCCTTCTGGCAACGATAGAATCGAGATAGCAACATTTTCCTCAACAAATCAAGCTATTATTATTCCTTGTAGGGGTTCTGGAATCGAATTGATAAAAGCAAGACGCAAATCCAAAGGAAGACTTATAACTAAATTAGACAATTGGACTCATATTAGAATAAAAGAAGGAAATAGAAATTATAATTATCTATTTATTTTTGGTTCTTAAAAATAGGAAAAGAGTTTCACTCCAGATAAATTGCAGGCTTTCCAGGCTTTGCCTTTCCTGCTTTATTTTGCGGGTCATACTTATTTTTATCATTGACAGTAAAAATGTTAATCTCCATATTTGTTAATCTGGAGATACGTTCTTTAGATTCATTATACAACTCAAATTCCTTAGGAATAACATAGATAAATGCCTTCTTTACAATTTTGTTTTGTTTTTGTCTGATTAGTTTTATAATATTATTTAGGTCTGCAATCGTCTGCTCTATTTGCTTTTCCTGCTTCTCTAGTTCTAAATCAATCATTTTTTCATTAACTTTAGGCCACTCTGAGATTGAAATAAAATCTTTTTTGCCAAGCTTGTTCCAGATTTCTTCTGCAATAAATGGTGCAAAAGGTGAAAGAACTTTGGTCTGAATTTCTATAAATGCACTTAAAAGATTCTGATTTGCTCTGCTTTTATTAAGATACTCCCTTAAAACTCTTTGCATTTGATAAATAAGCCTATCAAAAGCAGTTCTAAACATCATATTTTCCATTGCTTCGGTTCCTTCTTTTAATAAGCTGTTGCTACTGGATAAAAAAAGTTTATCAGACTTGCTTAACTCACTTTTTTTTGCTGCGCGGTAATTATGAATAGCAAAATTGTACCATTGTTGCAATTTCTGCTTTATATTTTCTGCATTGCTAAAATCGAAATTGGGATCGTCTAATCCCTCTCCGCCTAACATTAATCCAGATCGGATAACGTCAGCAGGATATTTATCTAGCATTTGCCTTATTGTATAAAAATTTCCTTTGCTTTTAGACATCTTATCCCCTCCAACTAAAAGCCAGCCATTAATGCTGAAGCCTAAAGGCCAATATTTTTCTTGAAAAATGGCCGTGTGATTAAATAAACAAAAGGATAAATGATTTTGAACTAAATCTTTTCCAGAACTCCTAATATCAAAGGGGTACCAATACTGAAATTCTTTTTGCATTTCTTGCATTTTTTTGTCTCCTTTTCCTTTATTTAAAAAAATAAAATCGAAAAAATCATCATTTATTTTTTCTTCAGGATATTCTTTTATTAAATGAGCAATTGTATAATAAGCCATATAAATTGTAGAATCAGATAAGGATTCTATTACCCATTTTTCATCCCAAGGCAATTTCGTTCCAGTTCCATGATAATGAGTGCATGCCCAATCCTTTAACCAATCTAATACATAAGTGAACTGCTGCCTGACAAGATCAGGGTACAATTTCATCTTATCCAGAGCCTTATGGGTTATTTTTTTCCATTCTGGATCACCATACTTCAAGAACCATTGATCTGTTGTAATTTTAACAACGCAAGGAGTAAGGCACCTGCATACAACTTTTCCTTCTAATTCATAAAACATTACAGCGTCTCCTTTTTCAGTAAGAGTTTTTTTCAAATATTCTTGGCATTCAGGAACACTCATTTTAGCACACGCACCGCAGTTATCCCTCATTATCCCCTTTCTGAAAACTCTCCTATTTAGTTCTCCTTTCGCTTTTTCTAGAGCTTCTTTATCTTTTGAAGATTTAACTCCAAATTCTTTTCCTATATCTTCTCCAAGATTCTCCCCCATTCCGGGGACTGTAATTATATAAATAGGTTTTAATTTTTTAACAATATTCTTATTTAATCCATATTTTTTCTGCAGCCCTTCATCTTCTTGTATTTTTCTTAGTTCAAATAAATCAACAGGATCTTCTAATGCAGAATAGACAATTCCTGAGCCGATAGAAGAATCAATAAACCAAGCAGGCAAAGCAGTTATTTCATAATCTACAACAGGCCCTTTATAGATTTTGCCTATTAATTCTTCAGGTTTAATATCTTTGATAATTTCAATGTTTTCTTCATATTGACTTCTTATCTTATCAATAACTTTTTTTCCTACAACCCATTTTTCTTTTTTTACCTTTACTACAGAATACTCTCCTTTAGGGTCAACCCATAAATTAGTCTGCCCATAAAACGCATCTGGCCTTGTAGTTCCGGCCATTATTATTAAATCAGAATTTTTCATTCTAAATTTACCCCAAATAAAATCTTGGGTTGTAATTCCTTCGCCCTCGACTCTGTCATGATCTCCCACAGGCATATTATCTTTAGGGCACCAAACAACCGGATGTTTCCCTGTATCTACTAATCTTTTTTCTTTTAGTTTTCTAAATTGCCAACCTATAAATTTATCATATCTAGAATTAAGCGAAGTTGTTATAAAGCTGCGCCTCCAATCTACGCTATTCCCTATTCTAGAAAAATCTTCTTTTGCAGCAGGCACAAAAGTATCTATCCAGTGCTGAACTTCTGAAAATTTTGATATCTCTTTTTCAGAAAACCCCATTGATTTTATTATTTGAATTTGCTTTGGTTCTCCTTCTTTTATTCTTTGGGCAGCTGCCCAAACTGGAGTACCGGTACAATGCCATCCTTGTGGAAAAAGAACATTAAATCCACGCATTCTCTTAAACCTGGCCATTACATCGGCTCTTACAGAAGAAAATCCATGCCCTAAATGAAGATGGCCATTAACATAAGGATAGGGAAAATTAATAAAAAACTTATTTTTCTTATCAGGATTTGCTTCAAATACCTTTTTCTCTTCCCATTTCTTCTGCCATTTTTTTTCTATCTTCTTAAAGTCAATTTTTTCTTCTTCCATAGTTATCCTAACAATTCTCCATTTTTAAATTATTTCCTCACTACATTTAGTTCTTATAAAATGATAAAATGCCTCGTAAGCCTCTTTCATCCTTTCTTTGGACCTTTGATTATATGGGCATAAACATATTTTAGGAAGCTCTCCATTAAATGGGCAGTCGTTCATATCCAAGATGCTCAATTGATTTTCAGGGGACATCCATTTATTAAAGTGGACATTAGAGCCATTAACAGTCACCCCATATTTATAGACCGTATCAGAATCAGGCAATACAACCTCGGTCTCATACTCCCTTGTATGTTCGTTCCATTCCATACTTTTAACAACAAATTCAAGAGCCATTTTTCAGAAAAAATATTTAGATGGCTCTCTATAAGAGGGCCACGACTAACACGAGTACTAGAACAAACTGATAAAGTGTTAGTTCCATGTCGAAAATGGTTTATTTAGGCTCGATACCATTTTCGAGCATCCTAAAAACCCAACGAATAAATAAGAGGGTTTTTTTGATAAAAAGAATAAAGAAGATACCTTTATATATCTTTCTTCACTTTAATAATTATGGCATCAAAAAAACAAAAAAAATCAAAAGCTGAAAAGAAAACCGAAATAAAAGATAAAAAGAATAATAAAGAAAAACCCAAAGAAAAGATAATAAAGATAAAAGCTGTTTTTGATGGAGAGTTCGTTTTCTCAAATAAAAAAGAAGCAATGGCTCTCCATGCCCAGTCAAGATTTGGAGAATTAAAGTCAGGAAAAATAATTTATTCTACTTTTGAAGCTCTTTATCTTCTAGAAAGAGGAAAGATGGAAGTTTCTTTAGGAAAAAAGAAGCTTAAATTCGAGCAGCTTCTAGAAGAAGCAAGAAAAAAAGACAAGAACATAAGGACAAAATATATTGTTTTTAGAGACATGAGAAACAGAGGATTTATTGTTAAAACTGCTTTGAAATTCGGAGCAGATTTCAGGATTTATGACCGGGGCATAAAGCCAGGAGAAGACCATGCCAAATGGATTCTATATCCCGTTTCAGAAACCTCCAGTTTAACCTGGCATGATTTTTCAGCAAAAAATAGAGTAGCTCATTCTACAAAAAAGAACCTTCTTATAGGAATAGTAGATGAAGAAGAAGATGTGACTTATTATGAGATTAGATGGTTGAAACCATAACTAAATCACAACAAACTTTATAATCTTTAACCATCTTCCTCTTACATGCCAAAAACTGACCCACTAGAAACAAAAAACAAGATACTCGGTATCCTCAGGTTTAGAGGCCCTTCTTTGCCCATACATATAGCCGGCCAGATAAAAATATCCTCAATTTTTGCAGGAGCTTTTCTTTCAGAGCTGGCAAACGAAGATGCTATCCGAATAAGCAACATAAAAGTAGGAGGCTCTCCTTTATACTATATAAGGGGCCAGGAAAGTATGCTTGATCCTTTCTATAAGTATCTGCCAGAAAAAGAAAGGGAAGCTTTTTTATCTTTAAAACAAAATAAAATCCTGGAAGATAAAAAGCAGGAACCTGCAATAAGAGTAGCATTAAGAAGCATAAAAGATTTTGCAATCCCTTTTAAGAAAGACGAAGAAATTTTCTGGAGGTTCCATTCAACAACAGAACAGGAAGTGAGGGGTATTTTAGAGCCAGAAACAGAAAAAAAGGAAGAAAAAATTACAGAAACAAAAGTAAAAGAAGAGAAAAAGGAAGAAAAGGTAGTAAAAGAAGAAATTGAAGAAAAACCAGTTGAAAAAGAAGAGAAAAAGGAAGAAAAATTAGAAGTTCCAAAACCCAAAGTACAACCAGCCAAAAAAGATAGGCAGCTGGATATTGGCTTAAAAATAGCAAAAAGAGAGAGAAAAGAAAAGCCAAAGCAAGTTAAAAAAGAGGTACAGGAAAAGTTTCAAAATCCTTTAATAATTCCAGATACTGTTAAAGAAAAGCCAAAACCACCTTTTGTGACAGACATTATTGAAAAAATAAGCAAAAAATATAAAATAATTGAAGAAAAATACTACAAGCCAAAGGAATACAGCTGCATAGTCCAGATAAATTCTGAGCTTGGCCCAATAAACTTCCTGGCATTCGCAAATGATAAAAGAAAGCTTTCTGAAACAGACCTAAGGAAAATGCTATCTGAAGCCCAAAAAATACCCCTGCCCGCCCTTGTTCTGCATAAAGGAGAAGTCAGCAAGAAAGCAATAGACTACTCCAAAGCCTATTTCTCTGTTTTAAAAGTTGAAAAGATATAAAAAAACTCTCAAATTGCTCTTCAAGGGTTTTTTAATCGAAAGCTTTATAAATAAGCATATCTTACTATAAGAAAGTAAGAATAGGAGGAAATTTAAACATGGCAGTTGAAATGGTAAAAATGTCTTCAAAAGGGCAGATTGTAATTCCCCAAGACATAAGAGCAGAGATATGTGCAACAGAAGGAACTATCTTCGCAGTAGTCAGCGGAAGGGACAGCATTGTTTTAAAGAAAGTCGTAATGCCCTCAAAAGAAGAGCTAATTTGTGAGCTTAAAGAGATAGCAAAGGAAGGAACAAAAAGGGCCCAGAAACTAGGAATCCAAGAAAAAGATATACCTGGTTTAGTCCATAAGGCAAGAAAAAATAAGTTAAAATGAAAATTGTATTTGACACAAATGTGTTGATATCTGCTACTTTATGGGATAATAGTGTAGCTCAGAAATTTTTATTCAAATGTATACAAGAAAATACGCAAATTTTTTCTTCTCAAGAGATAATCGAAGAGTACAAAGAAATTCTTGCCAGAGATTTTGGATATAATAAGCAAGAAATCGGGGGAATACTTGAAAGAGTTCTTAGGTTTGTTACTTTAGTAATTCCAAGCAAGAAAATTAATGCTGTAAAAGAAGATGCGGATGATAATAAAATCATAGAATGCGCCATTGAAGCTGATGCAGAATACATTATCTCATATGATAATCATCTTCTAAGGTTAAAGGAATATCAAGGAATAAAAATTGTTAGGCCAGAAGAAGCACTTGGATTATAAAATGTTCTTCAAAGGTCTTAAAGTATATAGACATTCTTACCACATACAGCAAAAAACAGGCTTTTTACACAATAACAAACTTTAAAAACATACAAAAACAAAGGTTTGAATAAGAAATTTAAGTAATTTGACTTATAATGGGACGTATAAAATCAACATTAGTCAAGAGAACAGGGCATAATTTGCTTAAAGAAGAGAATAATTTTAGTGAAGACTTTAATGTAAACAAGAAACTGTTGGGAAATACAATGCCTAGCAAAAAAGTAAGAAACAAGATTGCAGGGTACATCTCTAGACTTAAAGTACAAGCTAGAGAAGGAAAAGTTCAGTAAATTATACTAAGCAATTTCATTGCTTATTGAAACAGAAAACAAAATAAACCAGGAGGTCAAAATGGCAGAAGAAATCAAAACAGAAAAAACAGAAAGAACTGAAAGAAAAGGCGACGAAAACGTTGTTTTTATCGGAAGCAAGCCTTTCATGAACTACGTCACTGGAGTTGTAATGCAATTTACAACAAAAGGAAGCGCAGAAGTCATCATAAAGGCAAGAGGCAAATTTATCAGTAGAGCAGTGGACGTAGCAGAAGTTGCTACAAAGAGATTCCTTAAAGAACACAATATAGGGGTAAAGGACATAAAAATTGACAGTGAAGAATTCGAGAACAAAGAAGGAAAGAGAGTCAACGTTTCCACAATCGAGATAACCTTAACAAAAAAGTAAAAACTGATTTTATTTAACAGGGTTTATTTTTTCCCTTTTTTATTTTTTATTTATTTTAACTTATTATTTTCTCCTATTTTCTTTCTTTTTGATTTCCCAAAAAGCCTCCTAAAAAAGCCTTTCTTTTTAGCCTCCTTCTTTTTAATCCCTCTTTCTATTAATTGGTGACTTATTCTGTCTACCTTTTTTGTCAGCCTATCTATTTTTGCATTAATCTCTTCCACATCTTTAGTCATTTTAGATATCTTTGCTGCAGATTTCCAATTAAAAAAAGCCCTTAAAATAAGGTAAATTATGTAAATAATAAGAGCTATTCCAACTATATTAAAGAAGGTTATAATAGAAGAGACAGAATTAGTTAGAGCCCTATTCAACTCGCCGCCCAAATCAGTTATATTAATAATATCAGCCATTTTACTTTATCCTCTTTTTTATTCATAATACAAGGAAACTCGCTTTTATAAAAGTTTTTAAATGACTTATATCTTGCTTTCTTATGGCTGTATAGCTTAGTGGAAGAGCGCCGCTCTCATAAGGCGGAGGTCCCGAGTTCAATCCTCGGTACAGCCATTTTTTAAAGAAAATGCCAGATTGTAAAAAACAAATAAATCTAAAGAAGTGCAATTGTACTTACAAAGGATGTTCTAGAAAGGGCATCTGCTGTGAATGCTTAAAATATCACTTAGAAAACAAAGAGCTCCCAGCTTGCTGTTTTCCAGCAGAAGTTGAAAAAACTTACGACAGAAGCTTCAAAAAATTTGCAGAGTTAGTTAAAGAAGGAAAAATTTAAGTTTATTTTTCATCAAAATAAATTTCTTTTATTTTTTTATCTTTAAGAATTTCTTTTCCTCCTTCTAATGCAATTTTTCCATTCTCAAGAACATAAGTTCTATTAGAAATTTTGACCGCCTGCTTTGCATTTTGCTCAACTAGCATAATTGAAATTCCCTCTTTATTAATTTTTTTTATTATTTCAAAAATTTCCTTCATTGTTTTTGGAGCTAATCCTAATGAAGGCTCATCCAACAAAAGTAAAGAAGGGTTTTGCATTAATGCTCTTGCAATAGCCAATACCTGCTGCTGACCTCCTGACAAACTAAAAGCATACTCGTTTTGTTTTTCTTTTAAAAAAGGGAATTTCTTAAAGATTTCTTGGATATTTTTCTCAACAAGGTCTTTGTCATTAAAAACAAACGCGCCCATCTCAAGGTTCTCTCTAACCGTCAAGTCAGAAAAAACCTGCCTTCCTTGAGGAACATAGCTTACTCCTTCATAAATCAGCTCATGGGTAGGCAGCTTTGTGATGTCCTTGTCCTTAAATATTATCTTCCCAGAATAAATTCTGCATAAATTAAAAATGCTTCTTAAAGACGTTGATTTCCCAGACCCATTTGGCCCGATAATAGCTACAATTTCTCCCGGGTTTACCTCTAAACTGATTTCATGCAGCACTTCCATGCCGTCGTATCCTGCTTTAAGATTTTGTATCTTTAACATTTCAGTCTCCTAAGTTATATCTCACAAACTTCCCCTCCTTAACTGTTTTTATAAAAAAATCATAGGAAACATCCCCATTAGAATCAAAGGATAATGGCCCGAAAACTGAATTATAATCTTTTAGGTTTTCAATATAATTTTTTATGCAGTTGTAATCTTTTTTACATTTAATGAATCCCAAGGCAGTTATCTTAAAAGCTTCATAACCCTCTGCTGTGTACCCATTTGGCTCTTGATTGTATTTTTTCTTGTAGGGGTCTACTAATTCTTTGACTTTAGAATTATTTGAGTAAGGATCAAAAGCATAACTATATAAGAAGCCTTCAGTAAAGTTGCCTGACTGCAACAGTATAGGATCTTCTGCTCCTCGAAATCCAATAAATTGAGCAGGGATATTCATTTCCTTGGCTTGTTTTATTATAAGCACAGTATTAGAAGCTATTCCGGCTGCGAAAACTGCATCTGATTTTTCTTCTTTTATTTTGAGTAGCAAAGATTTAAAATCTGTTTCAGTTAGTTCAAAGCCTTCGTAGATGTCTATTTTTATGCTCTTTTCTTCCAGCCCTTTTTTTACAGATTCAGCAATACTTTTGCCTATCTCGTTTTCCATGTATATTATGCTTATTTTCTGATATCCTTTATCTTTAATGAAATTCACTATTGATATTGCCTCAATATCTGTTTTTGGGCTTACTCTAAAAGAAAGATCTCCTGGAGTTGAATAGTCTGAAGCAGATGCAGAAGCCGCCATCTGCAAGATATTATCATTTTTTGCAAGAGGCAGAACTGATAATGACGGGGCGCTTGCATGTGTTACCACAGCATCGATATTGTTTATTTCCCTTAGTTTTTTATATGCATCTACCCCTCCTTTAGCAGAGTATTGGCTGTCTTCATGATAAACCTCAAATTTAAAATCCGGATATTTGCTTCTTATCTCTTCTGCTGCAATATCTACTCCCTTCCTGTTTTCTTCACCGTAATAAGCAGCATTACCCGTGAGTGATTCTATAACCCCGATTCTGATGACTTCATCTTTTTTAGGCCCGTTTGCATAAATCCCTAAGATAACTATTACAAGTATCAAAACAATCAAAATGCCCCACAAACTCTTTTTCATGAAAAATATAAGAGAAAGATGTTTTTAAAATTATTCCTTATCTTAGTCTCCTAAATAAGCCTCTAAAACTTGCTTGTTGTTTTTTATCTGTTTTGGGGTGCCTTGTGCGATTATTTTTCCTCCATCCATTACAATTACTTCGTCTGCTATTTTTAATGTGAAATCAATGTCATGCTCGATAAACAATATTGTTTCGCCACTCTTTTTTAGCTCTACTAATATTTTTGCTATTTCTCTTCTTAATTTAGGGTTGACTCCTGCAACCGGTTCATCAAGCATTAATAGATTATGGGGTTTTATTATTGCTCTTATTATCTCTATAAGCCTTTTTTGCCCATAACTTAAATTTCCTGCGATTTCACCTTCAAATTTTCTCATTCCCACTAAATCAAGCTGCTTTCTTATTTTTTCTTCATCCTTTTTTTCATGTACATGCATATAAAATAGATTTTTCAAGAATTTGGTATCCTCGTTATCTAAAGCTAAAAGAAGATTCTCTTTAACAGTCAAATTATTAAAAAGCCTAGACTGCTGGAAAAGTCTTGAAATTCCTTGATTTGATATTTGATATATTCGCATCTTAGAAATGTCTTTTTCTTCAATAAAAATCCTGCCAGAATTTTCTTTTAAAATACCGCAGATAAGATTAAACATCGTGGATTTCCCGCTTCCATTTGGTCCGATTAAAGCAGTTATTTTTCCTTTTTTTATTTCAAAACTACAATTATCAACTGCTTTAATTCCTCCGAAGTGTTTTGATAAGTTTTGAACTTTTAGCATCTTACCCCCCTTTTTATATAATACCAAAGAAAATGTAGATTAATAAGTTTTTGTATTAATAGAAATGTAGAAAACAAGAAGAGGCTAATCTTTAGGGTATACAGATATAAGAGTATTCCTTTATTATATCAATTGTTTCTATTGTCTTTATTATGCTACTAAACTTATTTCTTATGTCCAGAATTATCTTATTAAATTGCTCGCTAGATTCAACTTCAAATTCCGGCTCAAGGTCCCAATCCCCGACACACTCAACAAGAGTTGTTATGTTCCTATTTGCATGGCAGTAATCAATAAACTTTTGAACATCTTCCTTGCTCGCCTTTCTTAAAGAAATAAAGCATTTAAAAAATTTATACCCGATCTTTTCTAAATCTATAGAAATTCTGTAATCTGCTATAACTTTCATCTTTTCTAGCCTTCTAATTTTTGAGATTATTGTTTTAACTGAAAGATTAAGCTTTTTGGACAAGTCTAAAATAGATGCTCTTGAATTCTTTGCGAGTATCTTCAATAATTGGCTGTCTTTTTGGTCAAGCTTGTTCTCTTCCAAACTCTTAATCCAGTATTTTATTTCAGCAGGGTGTTTTGTTTCAAGAAGATATTCTCTATAAAAATAGGGTGCTTCTACTAAAACAGAAATACTCTTGTTAACAATATCTTCTCCAATAGTATTCAATATCTTTAATTTTATCTCATTTAGCTCCCCGGGACTTTTAACTAATAGCCCAATAATAAAATCCCATCTTCCAGATACTTTTGCAGCCCAATAAACCGGAAGTTCCCTAATAAGTTCTAATATTTTTTTCTCTTTTGTTTCTGTAAAATTTTGAAGCTGGAGATAAATTTTATAAGGCACAAGACCCATGATAGAAGGACTGATTATTGTAACAAACTCGCGGATGATTCCCCTCTCAATTAACTTGTTAATCCTAAAGTTTACAACATTTCGATGAGCTCTTACTTTTTTGCCAATTTCTGCTGCACTTTGCCTGCTGTTTCTATCTAATTCATAGAGAATCTTCTTGTCTAATAAATCTAACTTGTTTTCTACCATATTGTTCATAAATAACCTTTATTTATAAATATTACCATTTTGCACAATAAATGATTAATTATTTTTATATAAATGGTAGAATTCACCAGATAGTGATTAAACCTCACAAGAATTAAAATGAAACCAAACACAAAAATAACAATTGCAGTATTAGTAATTTTAGCTATTGCTTTAATTTTAGTTTTGCAATATTCTAAATTAGAAGGTTTTGCAGTATCTGGCACAAAACAAACCGTGAAAATAGGGATTATTTTGCCTTTAAGCGGAGAGTATGCTATGCTAGGAGAAGGGATGAAAGATTCAATTCTTTTGGCTAAAGAGCAGGATAATAAAAACCATAATAAAAACTATGAGTTTATATTTGAAGACAACAAATTTGATAATAAGGAAACAGCAAACGCCGCGAATAAGCTGATAAATATAGATAAAGTAGATGCGATTATCTCAGTTTTTTCCAGCCCCGGAAATGTTGTATCTCCGATTACAGAAGAGAATAAAGTCCTGCATATAAGCTTAGCATCTGACTCAAATATTGCAAAAGGAGATTATAACTTTATACACTGGACAACTCCAGAAGAAGAAAACAGGGTGTTTATTTCAGAACTGCAGAAAAGGGGGATAAAAAGCGTAGGCGTAATAAGGCAGAATCATCCAGGAGCAGAAGCAATACTTAATAGCATGAAAAAGCAGGCATCAGAAAAAGGAATTACAATATATGAAGAGAAATTTAATTCAGGGGATAAAGACTTTAAAACAATAATTATGAAAGAAAAAGAAAAAAATCCAGATATCTATTTTATTCTTGCATATTCTCCTGAACTTGAATTAATTGCTAAACAAGTAAAAGAATTAGGGGTTACAAAGCCAGTGACTTCTATAGAAGCATTTGATGTGACAACCCAGCCTGAATTGTTCGAAGGAATGTGGTATGTTACAGCTGCTTCTCCAATTGAAAATTTCCGGATATCATTTAAAGAAAAATATAACAAAGAACCAGGTTATGGAGCAGGAAATGCTTATGATGCGTATAATTTGATTGTTAAATCCATGGATAGTGCAGATACGACTGAACAAGCAGCAGAAAACCTTAGAAATATAAGAAATTTTTCAGGGGCTTTAGGAATTCTTAATGTAGACAGCAATAATATTGTTCAAAGCAAAGCAGTTGTAAGAGAGATTGTTAATAATACTTTTGTTACAATTTCAGATTAAATTCTTATATTAAAATGCTGGCTAAAAAACAAAGCAAGATTCATGGGAAAGGCATTTTCACTGATGCATTTATCTTAAAGGAAACTCCTTTTTATAAGATACCCTTAAAGAAAGTGTATTATAAACCCGAGCTCATGTATGCTTATATTGGAGAGGGAATATCTGTTTCTGATAAAAAGGTCTTGAATTGGATTAACCATTCGTGCGAGCCGAATGCAAGAATAGACACTAAGAAATTAGTTTTAGCTGCGATAAGAGATATTTTGCCTGGTGAAGAAATAACTGTAAATTATAATGACACTGAAGTTGTAGGGTCAAGAGTAGCATGTAATTGCAGAAGTGAAAATTGCAGAAGATATTTTATTATCCGCTCTCAGCCGCCAAAATGAATGTCTTTAGTATTTTTTAGCCGGAGTCTTAATTTACTTTAACAAACTTTCCATCTTGTACTGTTTTTATAATGATTTTCTTATTAATGTCACCATTTTCATCAAATTTGAAATCTCCACCAGCCCCATTATATATACCCATTTTTAAGAAATACTCTTTAATATCCTTTGGATTATCTCCATTTTTCTCAATGGCTTTTGACAACACCATCATAGCATCATAGGAATTTGCTGCGTAAAGTGAAGGGTTTTCGTTATATTTTTCTTTGTATTTGTTTACAAATCCGGTTTTATCCTTATCAAGGGCGCTATCATCTGGATAAGCATAGACTAATCCTTCTACTTCATTTTTATATTCTTTGACTAAAGGGTCATTCTGGACACCCCATGAAGAAATCCATTTAACATTTATATTAAGTTCATCAGCTTGTTTAATAATTAAGCCAATTGGGGGCCCAGTAGCATGAAGATTGAGGATTGTGTCTGGTTCCTTTTCCATGACTTTTATAATTTCGGTTCTTAGATCATTTTGAGTCAAAGGAAAACTTTCTTCTGCGACTATTTCTCCCCCCAACCCTTCAAAATATTTCTTAAAATCTTGGGCGTTTTCAACACCGAAGGGTGTAGCTTGCCTTAATACTGCGACCTTTCTTGCGCCCATCTCATTATAAGCATATTCTGCAAGCTTTTTCATCATCCCGTCAGTTGTAGGAATAGTCCTAAAAAATAGGTCATCATTACTTAGCTCATCTAATATTGCGATAGGTGAAATTAGTATTGCGCCCTCTTGATTTGTGATAGGGACCATTGCCACAGTAGTAGAACTCCAAGAGTCCCCTATAATATAGTTTACCTGGTCTACGTTAACCAATTTATGTACTGCTTCAACTGCTTTATCAGGAGCTGTAGCACTATCTTCTATGATTAATTTTATCTGCTTTCCATTAATGCCACCTCGATTATTGATTTCTTCAACTGCTAAAGTAACGCCTCTTATTTCTTCCTGGCCTGCATAAGCTCCTACGCCAGTCTGTGTTGCTACTACCCCTACATTGATTGTATTTTTACTGTCCTTGACAACAAGCCCAGTTAAGTTCAAGCTTATTATACTGGCTATTATCAATAATAAGATAATGATAATGCTGATTGCTGTTTTTTTGTAGGTCATTTTAATAACTAGATAGTTGTAACATATTTATATGTATATCCTACAATATTGTAGGAGTATAATAAAATTTAAAAAGGTAAAATAACTAAAAAGTTTTATGGACACTCAGATATTAGAGAACATCGGATTAACCCCTAGTGAGATAAAAATTTATTTGGCGTTGCTTGAATTAGGATCTGCTAGCGCAGGTGAAGTGCTAGAACAGGCTGAGATCCAAAATTCTGTCTTTCATTTTTGCGTGAATAAATTAATAAGCAAGGGGCTTGTCTCTTACATAAGCAAAGGCAAATCCAAGATTTATAGCGCAGCAGACCCTGAAAATTTCCTTTTGTATCTAAAAGACAAAGAAGATGAATTAAAGAAATTGCTTCCAGAACTAAAAGAAAGGCAAGCGAGCATTAAAGACAAATCAGAAGTTGAATTATTCGCTGGAATTAAAGGAGTGATTAATGCTCTTAATTCATTAATAGCTGATACTAAGAAAGGAGATGAATTTTTATTTTTTTCTATGGTTGTTGAAGATAAAAACGAAGAAGTCCAGGAGTTCTATGAAAGATATGACCTAAAAAGAAAATCAAAAGGCCTGGTCACAAAAGGCATTGCCCCAATTAAACTCAAGCATCTCTTTGAAAAGAGGACTTATCTTAGGATGAAATATTCAGATAAACCCCTTCCATCAAATTTTGCTGTTTGCAATGACAAAATGATTTTGATATCTTGGGATGAAAAACCTCACGCAGTCTTAATCAAAGCCAATAATCTTGTCAACCAGCAAAGGGATTTTTTTAATCGTTCATGGAGTAGTTTAAAATAATAGTTGAAAAATAAAAAAGAAGGTCCGCTAGATTATTCAACCTTCACAAACTCTCCATCAATAACCTTATAGACTGCATATTTTACACCAGTTCTGTCTCCTTCACTGTCAAATCCAACCGCCCCGCTTGCTCCATTAAAAGATAGCCCTGATAAAGACTTTTTAACTCCTTCTACATTATCCCCAGAACTTTCAATAGCTTTTATCAAACTAATTGCCCCATCATAAGCATACATGCTGTATACTGATGGTTCTTCTCCAAATTGCTTAATGTAATTCGCTTTAAAGTTTAAATAGTCTGTAGGATCTTCTTGGAATAAAGTGTATATTCCTTCGCTATCTTTTATTCCAATGTCATCTAAAATCTCTTGGTCATAAAAAGTTTCAGAAGTTAGAATGGTTGCAGATATTCCCAATTCTCTTATTTGCTTTATCATTAAAGGGTAATCATTTTTTGCACCAGCAATTATTAAAACATCTGGATTTGCCTGCTTAATTTTTGTTAATTGAGTTCTGAAATCAGAATCACTTAGAGTATATAATTCGCTTGCAACTACATCAGCTGAAGCCCCATTTTCAACAATATTCTTTATTCCAATACCGTATGCATCATTTCTATATATTCCTGCAATTTTTTTGGGTTTTAAGTTGTTATTAAGATAATCAACTATTTTAGAAGCCTGATAGATATCTGAAGGACAAGACCTAAATACGTAATCTTTATCAGTAGTTAGTCCTGGAGCTGAACCTAAAGTAATCATAAGTATTCTTTTATTATCATTAGCTATTGGGGTAATAACTGAAGTTGCTCCACTTCCCTGAACAGACATTATATAATCTACATTATCAACATTGACAAGCTTGCTCATGCCAGTAGCTGCTTTTGTAGAATCCATTGCATCATCCTCCACGATGAGGGTTAATTCTCTTCCATTTATTCCCCCCTTATCATTAATCTCCTTAACTGCTAACTCCACAGCATTCTTCATAGGAGCCACATAAGATGCATATTCCCCAGTAAAATGCCCGATTATTCCTATTTTTATTGGCTCATTATTAGAGACAACGCTTCCAGTAGTCCTGTTATTTATAACTAAAATCCATGTCAGAGTAATTACTATTAATGCTACAATTGCAAAAATAAAAAAGGTTTTGGCTGAAGCTTTATTTTCCATTTTAGCTAGCCTCCCCAATTATATCTATTGTAATCTTAGCAATAATCCCTGGCATAAGCTCTTGTTCCAGAAGCTTAGGTATGACTAT
>CAZYZS010000025.1:0-18100 GCA_964651965.1 Candidatus Woesearchaeota archaeon
AATACTCTACCAATATCATGCGTATAAGTCCCTACTTCTATGATAAACCTGTCCCCTCCGTGTATCTGCTGGAGTTTTAAGGCAGAGTTAACAACAGGAATCAAATGACCATTCCAATTATGCCCGGGATATGCGGATAAGCAAAGCTTCTTTACCCTTCCCATTAATTTTACTTTTCTCTCTTCATCCATTTTGAGTCAGACAAAAAACTTTCAACTACCTCTCGGATGTTAAAGCCAAATTTTAAACCTGTAATGTCTTTTTTTGAGAAAAATCTTATTTCTTTCCCTTCCTTAAGTACAATTTCGCTTGGGTCTAAATCCATTTTCTTATAAAAAAAAGCTTGGTTGAATTGCCTGTAGCTAAAATTCTTAAAGTGTTTAAGGTTGCCTAATTCAATGCCTGTCTCTTCTTTTATTTCGCGTTTTGCCGTTTGTTCTGGAGATTCTCCATTTTCTAAGCCTCCACCAAGCAAGACCCAATGATTTGGAAAATCTTTCACTTTTTCATCCCTTAACTGTAGTAGAATCTCTCCCTTGCTATTTTCTATTATTATTCCAGCGCAATTTATTGCTTTATTGTCCATTTTGCTCCTCCTTTGGCAATAGATGCTTGAAACAGCCCGGGTCGCCTTTGGTCATGTCTTTTGTTGTGCTAAGATTTGTATAGAGAGCCATTGCAGGGCATATTCCCTGGCATTGTTTAGTATACCTTTCGCACCTTATGCATTGTTCTTTCTCGTATTTTCTTCCATAATTTAAAAGCGGAGACTCGAACCATAGGTCTTCAAGGGTGTGGTCTTTTATATTCCCTCCAGAAGGTATAATCTTACAACTAGTCATAAAATTACATATGCTTATGTCTCCTCTGTAGGACATGCTGAAGCATCTTTTAGCAGTACCGCATCCATCTCTCCTTAAGTCTCTTGGAACAATTGGATAATCTTTAGTCTTAGAAAGGATATCAAAAACAACAAGCAGATTAATCCCAGAATCTTTTATTTCTGGGTCTTCTCTTAGCTTCTCAATTAATTGGTTGACTTTATAAAACTCTGGCGCCCGTAACATATTCCCTCCATTAGGGTCACCGGGGCAAGTAAACCCTTCTCCAAAAGGCCTCTGAGGCCCAAAATTAATGTCAAAAGGCTTTTCATAAAGTCTTGCCTTCGCAGCCATGATTCTTGTAAACTCCTCTACCTGGTGCATATTATTCTTCCCTAAAACAAAATTGAGTTTTACATTAGATTTTTTTGAAAGAAGATAATCTAATGTTTTTATAAGTTCAGCAAAAGTAGGCGCCCCAATACCATTTATTACCGGTTTGGCAGGCCTTAATTTATCATGCATATCCTTCAGCCCTGCGAAAGTAATTCTGATTTCTTTAAATCGCATTGCTGCAATTTCTTTTAAGACTTTTTCTCTTCCTTTGTAATAGCCATTTGTATAAAGAGTTGTGGCCAGGCCGCAGTCTATTGCTTTCGAAGAGATTTCCTTCCATCTAGGATGCATACTCGCTTCTCCGCCTTGCAAATTTGTATAGATTACTCCCATATCCCGGGCTTGTTCAAAAAAATCCATAATCTGTTCTGCAGTCAGTAACTGTCCAGATTCGTCCTTTCTTTTTCTGTCTTCAATATTATAGCAATGAAAACAGGCCATATTACATTCTTTATTGACATCAATAATAATTCCCAGTGGAGCACTTAACATTGGATATTTCAAAGGCCTTCTAATTGCTGTCCTATCTGCTTGCAATAACCCATCAACTAGAACCTGCTGTGCTGCTTTCTCTTTTAAGAATAATTCTAATTCTTTTAATGAAGGGAGAGTGGAATTCATTTTTTTTGCTATTGAATCGTCCATTTCAGAATTATAGTTCTTGGCAGTCAAATCTTGGGTTTGTAGATGTTTATGGATCGAATCTACTGGAAGGCCGGATAATTGCAAGGCCCTTGTCTGCCATCTGTTCAAGATCTCGTGCTTCCATATTTGCCTGTCATAGAGCAGCCCCCCAAAATATTCTTCCCTCAGCAGAAATCTTTTAATCATTTAGTCCTCCAACCAGTCTTTTTTCAAAATCTTTTAATTGTTCCTCTGAAAAAGTAACCTCGCTTAATGACTGTTTTAATGTTTCATAATTAAGGGAAGAAAAAACTTCATGCGCCCTCGTACAAAACTTACCCCCCATTTCTATCCCGCCCATTTGCCAGTTATCGAACTTAGAAGGAACTTCTTTTGTTCTTGGGAAAATCAATAATTCATCGCCCATAGTTAGAACGTTAAAAGGAGTATCGTTTTGAATTTTTTCAAGGCGCTCTGCTATTTTTTCATAAGATTTCTTATCGCCTACTATTTTAATGCCTCTTGCAGGATAGGTTATTCTATAAATAGAAAAGTCGGCGTCTAGGTTTATTTTTTGGAATTTTGCTCCTCCCTTTTTTGAAAAGATAGGGAATGGCTCTAAATGACCTTGCGCATGAAAAATCCCCGGAGCTGTTGCTCCGCTTCCGGTTATGCTTAAAAATATTGTGTAGCCGGTCTCTCTTGCAAAGTCCATTAGTTTTAGTATATCCTCTTTTTTTATTTCAGGTCTGGCTTCAGAAGATAAGAGCATTATATGGTATTTTTCTGATGGGAGAGTACTTGGATAGATTAAAAATCCATCGTGCGTGAATGCGCAGTATTTGCCAGGATTCTTGGACACGTCCTTAAAATAGTCTTCGTCATCCTTGGACTTTTCCTCTGCAGAAAACTTTTTTCTCTTTTTATAAAAATCTTCTTTAAATCTGCTGTATAGAACCTGAAGTTTAAACTTCCCAGAGACTTCTCTTTTTTTAAGGGCAGTTTCTACATCTTCTCCTCTAAAATAGTTATCCCAGTTGCTTATTATTTTTCTTTTTAGATTATTCATTTTTAAGCAGATCCGCAAAACAATAAGGATCAGGCGCATTTAATTTTCCCGCATTCAGATAAGAGTCCACGCTGCAGTTTCCAAAACACTTTTTAATATAGAAGCGGCACTTCAGGCATTTTTCGCTTTTTACTCTTTTTAAATCCCTAAAAATCCATCTTTTGGAATCGAGCCAGATATCCATAAAATTATCTTCCTTAAGGCTCCCTGCTGTGAATAATCTTTTAGTTTTGCTGTCCTCCAGCTCATTTGCAGGAGATACGACGCAGCCATAAATTTCGCCAAAAGACGAAATCGCTGCTACTTCTATTCCTGCCCCGCAACTTTTTTGATTAAGCAACGAACTTGGCAGGTGTTCACTTCCTTCTAAGATATCAAAGTAAGTCTGTATTTTTACTTTATATCTTCCTCTCAGATAATTAATCTTAGACAAAATGTTCAGCATGTCTTCTTTTGTCAATAATTTAATATCCGGCGCTTTAGCTCTTCCAGTGAACTTTATCGGAACAAAATTTAGAACATTAACTCCTAAGGGAACAGCAATCTTCACTAAATCTTCCATAAATCCTTTATTATCGCGGGTAAGAACGCAATTTACCTTTATCATCAAGTCTCGTTTTTCCCTCAATTTCCTTATATTGGAGATTACTTTATCAAAACTTCCTGCTCCGCGGACAGAGTCGTTATATTCTTTTGGTCCATCCAGGCTAAGAATTATTATCTTAATGTTGGATTCTTTTATTTTTTCTAGAGTATTGTTATCAAATGTGCCATTTGTTCCAAGAGAAATAAAAAAACCAAGTTTCTCAGCGTAATTAACTATCTCAAAAAAATCCTTATGCATTGTTGGTTCTCCTCCGGTAAATCTGACTTCAAATACTCCAACACTTCTGAGTTCGTTCAGCAGCAAGAATATTTTTTCCTTGCTTAGCTCATTGGGAAAAGCGAAACTGCTGCGATTATAGCAATATTTGCAGCTTAAATTGCATTTTCTGGTTAATTCGAAATAAACTTTTGAAGGAGCTGACAGACAATCAGAAGGCAATTCTTCTCTTGGAACTTTTGATTTAAATAATTCAAATAAGGGCAAGCCATTCTCATCAAACAAATAATTAAATTCTTTGTGCTTTGCGAGTATTTTTTTATACTGCTCTTCGTCTAATTTTGTTACAGCCCCTTTTTCATTGTCAAATAACATTGCGCCTATTTTCTCTTCTCTTAGTTTATACTTTATTTGTTTCATTTTATTTCATTTATTATAACCAATAACAACAGGTGCCGAATCATATAAATGATCCAGTTGGAACTTCCATCTTACTTTTCCAGACTTATCAAAACAATAAAAGAAGTTTCCAGTGCACCATTGATCTTCTACTCTTATCAGTATATGGTCATCAAAAATCGCAGGGGGGTTATCAGCATTACCTTCAGTTTTATATTCCCACAGTATTTTTCCTTTTTTGTCTATCGCATGCACTGTTCCATAAATATAGGTTCCAAAAACTGATAAGTCCTTATCCATTGCGCATGCTCCATTTAGGCAAGGATACTTCTCTTTGGATAATAATTTACCTTCAGTGTCTAACATATGGACGGTTCCATCGCTTGTTTCTATTATAACCAAATCTTCAAGGCATGAAGGAACTCCACTAAATCGCGATTCTCTAGTATCATATCTCCACTTTAAACTGCCATCTAAATTATAACACTCTAAAAATGATTCTTGTTCTAGAAGTTCATTACCGTCACCAACCCAATGCTCGCGTGGGACGACTATTAAGTCTTTATTTGCAATTGTTGCACCAAATTGCATAGATGGTCTTTCACTCCCTGCTTTTTTTCTCCATTCTATTCTATGATCGGAATTTATTTTTGTTAATTCGCCTGTGCTTTCTTGAACTTTTAAGGAGCTATGTTCTGGATCATAATATTCCAACATGCCGTTAATGGAACAGTAAATAACCCCCTCTTTTATTGAAAGGAACGAATCTGTAATCCTGTATTCTGTTCTAATCGGAACTTCAAAAATTTTTTTACCATCTAAATCCATCCCAATTATAGAAACTTCATGAGGACCTGGGTGGGATACTACAAGAATCGTACCCCCAGAATAAATGGGATTTTGAAAGACTCCTTTCTCTTTATGATCCCAAATCTCATTACCATTTATGTCTAAGCAAGATATTTTATCGGAACATGTAATTATTCTATCTTGAGCAGCAATTAAATCATGCTCTCCTGATACAGCTTCTAAATTTTTTTGCCATTGCAATTTCCCATTTCCATTTAAAGCTCTTAGACAGGATTTACCTTGGTAGTTGTGAGAAAGGAATAAGATTAAATACTCTTTCTCTTCATGTTGAGATATATCTACAAAACCTGTTCTTGCATTATTACCCCTAGTTGTTGACCAATTTTCATTTATCATTTTTCTTCTCTCAATTGTTTAACTTGATATTCACTTGTTTGCCTTGTAGTGTCCAGAGGCTGGCAATATCTGCATTTAGCGCAGGGCAAAAGCTTTGTGAAATTTATTAAATCATAATTTTTTTCTAGTTGGGCTCTCCTGATAAGGGATAGTTTTTCGCCTTTCCAGGTATCTTCAATAGAAACGGTGTTAATATCTCCGAGCACAAGGGTTTCATCAGGAGAAGGCCCTCTAAAAAGCTCATTAAAACAGATAACTGCTTTTCCATCACAATCTATGCTAAATCTTGTCCAATGAACACTGCAGGCTATTATCTCTTTTCTAGGCTCTTTTATTCTATCTGCTATTAAGCTATTATAGCTGTGATAGCTTCTAATAAACGCGTCAGAGACTAATCCGGAATTCTTCCAGTATTCAACAAACTTTTTATCATACTCCTTGTCTTCGCTTTCTACTCTGCTTACTAACAGTCTAGTTTTTAAATTACCTTCTGAAATTAGCTTATGGAGATAACTAATATTTTCTTTGACTATCTCAAATGCATCAACTCCTTTTGTGGACAGATAGTTTACCCTGTCAAAGCTGTTCATAGAAATTTCTACTATCGAACATTTTTCAGCTAAATTTCTTAAAAGACCCTCGTTTTTGGTTATAGCATTTGTAAATATCCATACTTGAACTGATTTTTGTTTTGCATAGTCTAGGGCTTTCTCCAAATGTTTCCAAAGGGTTGGTTCTCCTACTGAATGAAGCCTTAGCGTAGAGTGTTTGAATTCAGCCATCTCGTCAATCACCTTCTTAAATAGCTCTAAAGACATTGCCTTATCTCCAAATTTACTTTTCCTGCTAGATATTTCTGTCAAGCCAATAGGGCAATGAACGCATTTCCCAGTGCAAGTACCCCTCAGAACACAAACATTTATGATATTAGGGAAATTCATTTCTTCTTGATTTTTGAATCCGGTAAGCAATTCCATTTTAACCTTCTAATTTATTCGCCAAAGGATTTTCTAAGGCTTTTTCTTGCTTAAAGTTCATAACTTTTTGAATAATGCGCTCTATTTTTGAGGTATCTAAATTAAGTTTCTTATAAACTGCTAAGAATAAAGCCAAGCCGTATAACGGATGGGGGACTACGCCTTTCCACTCGTACGCTTCTAAGATTGAAGGTATTAATAAGTCTCTCAGTATTACTGATTCTTCTGCTAACTTTCTTACCTCGTGGTTTTTTGGCAATACAACTTTTGGAATCTGAATAAGCTGATTATTGAGCGCAATCTCTTCATAAACAAAATCAAGATTTTTATCCTCGAGTATAGCTGCACCAGCATACGCTTCTACATAAGTGTACACAGTTAATCTAGCTCCATGTTCTATTAAACTGAGACTTGTCTCTATTGTTTCTGTTATATCATTATAAGAAACAGTTGGATAAAACAGGATAATATTCATCAAAGGGGTAATCCCAACTTCTAGAGTCTTAATAACCGCATTACGAATCAGCAATTTTTTATCATTTACTGACATTTTTTTGTTCATATCCTCTAAGACTCTATTAGAAAATGAGTCTACTCCATAGATAATAAACTTAAAACCGTTTCTGAACATTTTTTTCAGCAACTCGGAGTCTATCCTGTCTGGCCGTGTTAGGCAAAGAAAAGTTGTATTTTTAAATTCTTTATTTTTCTCCAATATATCGCAGAACTTATAAATTCGTTCTCTGTCTTGAAGGAGATCATCATCACAAAAATAGAAAGACTCGACTCCTGGATGTGCAGATTTTGCTCTTTGCATCAAGCTAATAATCTGCTCAGGGCTCAGAGAAATCATCTTCTGCTTATTGCAGATGGCGTTATCTAAAAAATGGGTAGACGAGCAAAAGCGACAGCCCATTGGGCAGTGACTGGTTGTTATTAAACGGATAGTATGAATCATATTTTCATTTTTCATTATCTTTAAATGGGCTCCAGAATATATTTTTTCCATAAAACTCCAATATTCTTCATATGGGACTTTTTCAAAATCAAAGGCTAGCGATATTTCTTCAAATTGTTCTTGTGTATAAGGCAAAGATAAGGGGGTGTTATAGATCTCTTCGTTGTTCTTAATAGCTAAGCCTTTTATATCCCCAAATCTTTCGATTAGAGAGCCAGTTCGATCAAAGTGCTTAAGGATCCCCTCTAAAGCAAATTCCCCAAAGCCCTTAACAATTATCTTTAAAGGAGAAAAGCGCATTAAAAATTCTATATTAAAGACGGCTCCCTGCCCTCCTGCAATTAGTAAAGAACTCGGAGAGATTCGGCTTATAGAATGCATCAAGGGAATATCATTTTTGAGCGTTGGTTGCAATAAACTAAACCCGATTATATCGAATGTTTCACTTTTAACCAGGTCATACAGCTTATTTATTCCGTATAAGTCTGGGTCGAAGACCCCTATATTGATGCCCAATTTCCTATGTATATAAGAAGACATCCTATACAATCCGTAAGACGGGCTTAAGTACTGCCCCGCCCTTAAATTTTCATCCTTAAATGATGAGATAAAGAGCACCTTAAGGACTTTTATCATAACAAATATAATCCACGCGTTATAATAAAACTATCCCCTATTATCAATATTAATCACTATTGTTTAATTTATATAATCGCCCTACTTATTTATAAGATGGAAAGAAAAGTAATCAGTCAGGGAAATGATACTCTGACTATCACTCTCCCAAGAGAGTGGACGAGAAAATATGGCATAAAGGCTGGAGATTCTTTAAAGTTTAATATTAAAAATGAGGGTCTAGAAATTCGCTGCAAGGGAGCAAGCCTTGAGGAACCAGTAGAGCTTTTTATAGACTTCACTAATCAAAGGCTTATCAAATGGACTCTCGGCGCGTTATACAGGATGGGCTTTGAAGAGATACGCTTAGGATACTCTAACTCCGCTATTTTTAGTCTAATTCAAAAACTGATAAAAGATACATTTGTAGGGTTTATAATAACTCGCCAAGAAGAAAATTTGTGTGTGATAAAAAGTATGACCACTGATGAATCAAAAAATTTCCCAGTTTTAATGCGAAGAAGTTTTCTAGTAGCACTTTCACTTGCAGAAAATTGTTATGAAACTCTAAAAAATAATAAATTCAGCCAACTAAATAACCTCTTGTACTTACATGATAATACTGACCAGCTGATAAGGCTTTGCCAGAGACTGATTATCAAGAATTCCTACGCAGATATTGTTAATGCAAGTGTTAATATGGCTCTTCTGGAGAATTTGGAGCTAGTTTGTGACGACTATAGAGACCTCTGCAGGTTTATCCATAAAAAGAACAAATCTTTTAAAAACCATGACAAGCTCATAGACCTCCTTCATAATGTAAATAAGATTTTTGATAAATCGACACATCTTATTTTTAGCTACAAAGAAGAAGACATGATATCATTAATCTCAGAAATAAATGAGAATAATGACAGAATAGAAGCTCTATACTCAAATAAGGATAATGACAAAACAATTTTTCTTTTTTATTTAAAGTCTATCTTGGATTTAGTTAGAAACTTTTTACCAACAATTATTCTGGAGCATATTTCTATTTTAAAGAAATAAGAATGCCCGTTATTTTTCATTTTCTCCGATATCAATTATCTTGTACATGTCATCTTCTACAAGAACATACTGGGTGTCTGTTAGCAGGATTATTTTGTTTCCTGTAATATACGCGTCTTCTAATCTGTGATCAAAGTACCGTTCTTTAAAAAATTCACTTGCCCAGTGAGGATAGGTTATGAAGTTTACAAGATTAAAAGCTTCAAAGGTTTTTAATTCATCCTCATACTCTTTTACATCTTCTTCTAACCTAATGGATATATTCGGGGAGGCAATAATTGAGCCCGCACTTGAACCAATATAAATCCCCCCTTCTTCTACAAATTTTTTGATAAACTTATCAAAACCTGATTTTCTTGCTTGTAATAACAGATAAAAAGTATTCCCCCCATTTACATGTATAACCTTGCAGTCCTTTAAATCCTCTTTAATTTGTTTTGAGGTTTTATTGGTAATTGTATAATCAAACAGGTCAAAACCCGCTTCTATAAGACCATTTCTGTCATTTTTTAACCATTCCATATCATTAGGGTCTTCAGGCTCTGCAGCAGTTGATATAAAAGCAGTCCTGAGTGATTTTGGATCCTTTCCAATCTGTTTAGCAATATCTTTTGCAGTAAGATTAATGCTCGATGCTAAAAATAGTCTTTTCATTTTGGAACTCCTTTTTAAATTAGGATAGAGAGTTATTTAAAATTATCTGAGAAGAATACGTCCGTGCCCAAATACCTAATGAAAATTATGCTCCAAAAAAGACCAGGTAAAAATTTTCTCTTTTGCCAATCTTGGTTATTAAAAAATTATGGTCTATTTTTTTAAGCTGTATTCTGTAATTTCCTGTGCGGATCCTAAATTCTTCTTCTCTACTCTTTAATTTAATAATGTCTACTGGCTGATTGCCTCTGAACTTTTCCAGGGTAAACAGGATTTTTTGTTGAATTCGTGGATTTAATCTCTCTAATTGTTTTTTAGAAGTTTTAGAAAAGATTATTTCCATTTTAAAAACCAAGTTCTTTTTTAACCTGTTCTAATGTAAAATATTCTCCTCTTTTATACTCTTCAATTGACCTCTTAATATCTGCTTCTGCTTCTGCAGATAATTCAAGATGAGGTTCTATAAAATCCCAAATAACATCCTCGTAACTATCAGTTTCTTCTTTAAATCTTTTGAGAGTGTTTAATAACTCCGTGCTTATCCGAATTGATGTTTGATTTTGCATATATCCTGCATGCATTATGCATATATAAATGTTTCTATATCATATTGGTCTTAGAAAAAAATGAGTTTGTATCAACTATGAACTTTTTTGTCTTTGATTTATTGGGCCTTTTCTAGTTTTTGTGGATACTCTCCGTAGAAACCTTTAAAAGTATAACCACTATGTAGTCATATCATATTTTCACCATAAATAAACAAACATCATATCCACAGTTACTTTGATTTCAGAGATCTTTTGCTTTGAAAACGATAACATCAGAAACACAAAAAGATTGTGGATAGACTCGGAATAACGCATTTTTGCATATTTCGAAGCTGAAAGAACACAAGACAAACAAAAACGAAGTTAGCTGGAGCTGACTTTGTACATTATCTGCTTTGGCAGAAGAAAGGGGGTGTCACTTGGTTTGTAACTCAGGACGAGGGTGTTTTCTTTGACGAAAGGCAGTTGAGTCCTTTCGGAAACTGTTCGGTCTAGCCGGAATGTCTGGTTAGTTAAAGTATAGAAAGATAGTTTTTCTGAGAACCAGTTCAGATATTTAGGGAGAAGCGTATGGATACATGGGTGTGGGTTGTTATAGTCTTCATAGTGGTGGTGCTGGCCGTTTTGGCAGGCAGGAGACCGAAAAAGAAACCTCAGGAGCCTCTGCCTCAACATAGGCCAGTGCCTCACCGAGAGCCTCCGGAGCCTCCATCTTCTATCGGGAGGTTGGAGCAATTGAGGAGATGCCTGGTAGAATCGGGTAAGCCCTTCAGGTCCACCCCCCACGACAATGTTTACTCTGCTGTACAACGGGCGGCTGCTATGGGCGAGCCCGGTAAGTCTGTGGCAAAGGCAGTGATTTTCTGCCGGGCCGATGGTACCCAGCCGGTCATGTTCGTGGTTTCTGCCGCAGACAGGGTTGACCTGGGTATTGCACAGACTATCGTTGGTTCAGATGCCAGGCTGGCGACTGAAGAAGAACTTGGGCGTCTGTTTTCAGATTGCCAGCCAGCAGGAGCTCATCCTCCTTTTGGCAGCTTCTATGGTATCCGGACAATCCTGGATGATGAGTTCTGTAAGGAGTCCAGTATCATCTTCCTCATGGGACATCACAATGAATCTACCAGCATGGCAATGAGAGATTACGTTGATCTTGCCAAGCCGGAGATTCGTAGGGTTAGACAGATGCCATGAAAATATCCGGAGAAGGAGAAAGGAGGTAAAAAAGCCACCAGTTTGAATGCAAGGCAAGAAGCAAACCATAAGGGGCTAATGCGCAAAGTCCCTTAAGATCGTAAGGAAAAGGAAAACTATAGGGAGGTATCACAAATGAAACACAAACCGCAACTAGTTCTGTTAGTGGGTGCGTGGCACCTGATGAAACAGATCATGGCCTTCGGCAACCCGACCGACGGCGGATTTAGCACAGTGTCCGGAGCTCTTCGGGCAGTGGCAAGGCTTAACCAGCAGCTTAAGGGTGAGTTCGGCTATGCCTTTGCAGTGTCAGCCCATTGGTGGCATGAGCTTGTCCTCGCAGCCAACACGCCTAATGTGGGTTACAGTTCCCAGTGGAACAATCCACGCAGCATTGAGCTCGCTGACTGGATGGAAGGTGTGAAGGTGGGCCACTATGCTCCTATTGGTCGAATCATTCCTCCGGGCTTTGGCATACCTGGAGCCGATCATGGTATGCTCACCAACCCGGACGAAAAACGGCAGCGTCTTGGGCGGGATATGATAGCTTATTCCCTGATGGTCTCGAAGAGAGTCAAGAAGGACCACCCGAGTAATAAGGGCAATATCATATTCTGGACTGGGCCCGACGGCATCCCGTGGCTGTTGATTGTTCAGGGTAAAGACATTCTTCTCGGCCACAAACTCAACCCGAAGCTCCCGGAGTACGGCCAGATCGTAGGCGGCATCAGCGCCGGTGCGAGGATCGCAAGGGCGAAGGGATGCCTCGATGAGAGGATTTTCATCGAGTGCAAGTCAGCAGGCGACCCGTGCTACCTTGACGTGTTCACAGACACTGTCCTGGAAATTGCCGGTATCCAGGCGATCAACGCCCAGGTTGGGGCAGACGTAGCCCAGTGGCAGGGTGAACTCTGTCATACGAGAGGCGGTGGCCAAACGTTCGCCAGTGCCATGAAACAGGTGATCAAAGCCGGTGTCTGGGGTGGACGTATCCACTTCAACGCAGGCGGAATGGGCGCCACGTCGTTCACGAAACTGCTCTCGAAACCCGAGGGCACACCGTTGTCTATGTTCCAGCAGTACGTTGACCCTGACTTCCTGCCAGGAGAAGGCCCGCAGGAGTGGCTCGATGACCAGATCCGTTCCCTTGAGATCGGCGCGAGGTGGTCGGCGGACACTGGATTGCCCTTTGAGGTTGAATTCGATGCCCGCTTCAGCAGGTACCCTGACACTATAGGCGCTCTGTATAAGAGTGCCAAGTGGACCATCGAAACATTCCAGAGGCACGCACAGGCACTCTAAGGCGCCTAAGCTTCACTCATCCACGAAAAGGGGCCCTTGTCCGGATTCACCGGGCCCTTTTTTTGCAATTTATCTGTATACTACAACATATATTTTAGAGTATATAGTTTATTTGTTTTATTTCTGCTTTTTTTAGCGTTTTTTTTTGCAAAATTTTTATTTTAAAGAATTAAAAATGCCCATACAATTCCAGTATTAAGCGGGATTAGAATCGGTTGCCGTTTTCCTTTTATAATCGTCAAAAATCTGATTGGCCCAGTGATCCTGGGCTAAATACCAGGAAGCTACTGGATCTGTTCCTTTTTCTCGACTTATACCGTTTGCAGTCCATTCTAGAGTATTATGGTATATTTCTGGATTTTTTACCTGACCCCAGTGATCTGCTGTTCCGCAATATGCAGATTCTGATATAATTTCTTTTGCTTTTTCCCAGTCAGCTTGCGGCGATACTCCTGAACCAGCGATCCAAACCAAAAAAGCAACCCTTTGTATCAGACCATGCGAATCACTGCCAGGTCTTTGTTCATCTAACGTCTTTTTATCCATCTAATTTACAGTTAATTTAACTATTTAAAGATTATGCAGAGAAATAAATACGCCCTACGTGCGTTTCATTCTGGATAATACAAAAAGAAAGCTAAATGAAGCGCCTGTGCCGGTATATTAACCTTAGGTTAAAGAAATTTTTTACCACATAACAACGTCAGGGTATTTAGACTGCACATTAATTGCCTTTTTTAAGAATGACTCAAAGTCTTTTCTATCTTCCCATGCTCGTTCTAATTCTAACATAAATTTCTTATTGTTTTTGACAAATCCTAATTCATTATATCTTACCCCCTTAAATAATTTTTTAATTGGGGATTTGAAGAGAATCAAATGGTCAATTCCTTCCATTAAAGGAGATTTCATTGCCTCTACCTTATTTAAACTAGCTAATTTATCTGTGTAGTATAAATGAGTTAATTCATGCATCATAATGAAATCTAAAGGTCTTTGCTGCTTTTCTGCAGCAACAATAAAGATGTTTTTTCTTCCCAATACATCTGCAATATTCACCCATATAGATGCTACAATATAACCAGTTTTCTTGTCTTTTATTTTAAAATCTAAAATTTCTTCCATATTTTTAATATAATCCTTTTTTACATTCTTCCATAATTTCTCATAAATAGATTTTATTTTATTGAATTCTTTTTCTTTGCCTTTATGTAATTTCTTAATTTCAAGAGCAAGTTCATCCTTAGAAAGTTTAGGATAATTTTCTTTAAGCTCTTCAATTAAGATTGCACTCCCTGCAAGCTTAACTAATTTTGGGAGGTTTTTGGCTTCTTCTGAAGAATTAATTTTGAATTCAACATATTTGTAAGACATTTTAATAAGAACTAAAGGCGATATTTAAAATATACTAAAATAAACCTAAGGTTAAACGCCCGTGCCGAAAACCCATAACTTTTGTCTTGTTTGGTGGGCACTCTCTGTTTTTTTAGTTTATAGAGGCTAAAAGTACTATTACTTTTTAAATATTGTCGGCTTGGAATGGATAGATTTTTATACGCTTTTCTCCATACATTCTTATAATGGCACAATGCGAAAACTGTGGAAAGCCAACAAAAGCCTGGTTTAAGCTATGTTATGAGTGTTCTATGCAAGAAAAACAGAAACCAAAATGTGAGGTTTGTGGGGACGAAGTCCAGGAAGGGCAGTATCTTTGTTTAAAACACTGGAAAGAAAAGCAAGAGGCAAAAAAGAAATTAAAACAAATAGAGTTTGTTGAAAGCAAGAAAAAGGAAGAATTTAGGGAAAAATATGAAGGAAAGTATGATTTTAATTGTATACCCTTTAAATCTAAATCAGAGGTAATAATCTATTTATTTTTATCCCAAAATGGATTTCGTCCATTATATGAAGAAACAATGAATCTAAATGGGCACTGTTACCATCCAGATTTTATTATTGATGAAGGAGAAAATACAATAATTCTAGAACATTTTGGAAAAAATGAGGCTCCGTACGTTAGGGCTATGAAAGAAAAAATAGAAGAATATCAAAAATTATGCAAAGAACATAAAAATTTCTATTTTGTATGGACTACTGAAGAAGATTTAACAAATTTAAAAGTCAAATTGGGGGCTAAACTAAACAAAACTCCAATTACAAGGCCAAGGTGGAAGTAGAAAATGAGAATTTTAAAAATTACCTTTCTTAATTTGCTTTTTAATATGTTTTATATCCAAATAGGTTATTAAGGCTCCTAATAAATTAAATATAACTTTAAAAGGCAGTTCAAGAATTGAAATAACCTCTGATGCTTTTGCAAGAATATCTACTATAATCCATCCGATATTTTGAGGACCTGGGATTGCAAAATAAATCCCGATTAATAGGATTATAATAGAACAAATTGCTCCAGAATCATTATTACTTTGTTTTTTTCTCCAAGCCCAAATTCCTGCTTCTGCTCGATTTGATGTCCTTTCAGATTTAAACCATTTTTTAAGTTTTTTATTGTAATATGCCATATTTTAATTAATCTTTCTTAATTTAACTACCTTGCTACCTTATAGAAAATTCTAAATAGTTATTCGTCTCTCATTGTGAATGGATAGAAAGCTAATAATAAAGATTTTGGAATTGCTAGAAGAAGCTTATACTAACCCCCTCAAGGCAGAAGTATTAATGAAAAAAACAAAGTTAAAGGATATTGATGGGGAATTTTCTCAAATTATTAAATACCTTAAAGAGACTAATAAGATAATAGTTGTTCTTGTTCCAGAAAATAGAATGGGTCTGGCTACAAGAAGAGACGAATTACCTAAATGGTTACAGAAAATAGATGAGATTACCATCACCCCTCAAGGAATTGATTTTTTGAGAGAAATAAAAAGGATAGAAACCGATAAAAAAAGGAACGAACTCATTTCAGATACTACAATTGTTCTTACTCAAATTGCAATATTGGGTATTGTATTCACAATATACGAAAAATGGGATTTATCTACTGCTTTGAAGGATGTAGAGATTCCACTCTTATTCTCAGTAATTTTCTGGATTATTATAATCCCCTTCTCTTTACTTTTGATGTACAAAATCCTTAATATTGTTTTTAGTAAAGAAAGCTGGAGAGGAATATTCTTTGAGAGAGAATGAGATTTATGGGGGCGCTAGGTTAAGCATTTATAGGGAAAAGATAGAGCGAGCACTGTTTAAAGACCTCGATAATGGAGCGCAGAGGTCTGTAATTTAAAAATAGATTGAATTTACTCCTTTTTAATTTCGTCTTCTTTGAAAAGACTAGCTCCCAATTTTTTATATTTCTCCAATTGCTTTTTGTATAGACTGAGGGGGATTCCTCTACTTATTTTAGATCTTCTTTCTAAAACTTTCAGTTCTTCTTCAAGAGTTATTAAGAAAGTATCATATTTAGTTCTAATTCCTTGTCGGTTATCTGAACTCCAATATTTATAGGCAAAAATCAGAAATTCTTTCATTGCCAGCATACTGAGAAGTTCCTGTTGCGCTTTAGTTATTTCTAAGTTGTATATCTTCTCGTTAATATCTTTTTCTTCAGATAGTTGTAATTTTAAATACCATCCCGCTTTTATCATGCTTTCTAAATAATCTGCCCCGATTCCCCCTGAAGAAATTATACTTAGAAATTCAGAAAACTTATTAATAGAACCCCGTATTCTATCTTTAAGTTCTAGCTTATTAAAGTCCATATTTAGGAAATTTTCTGTAATTCCGATAGTTGATGTAATCCTCATAGGCTCTTTTCTTATTGGAATAAAGTATCTTTTAGCTTCTTCATGTTCTTTCTTTGCATCTTTGAGCCTATTTACGAGTTTAATTGTGTAATTAAGGTCCTCTTTGTAATTACTATTTATCTTCAGTTTATTGAAATAACTAATATACCCATTAACAATCCTTTTTTTATTTTTTTCATTAAATTTAAGACAATAAACTACATACAATGGGATTATAAAAATTCCAAAAAATAAAGTTTCTAGTAGAAGGGGACTGTTTACATCAAAAGCTATTTTCCCAGTGAAATTACCTAAAAAACCAGAGATTAATACGAGAATAATAAAAAATATGAAACCGGGTCTTGAAAAGAACAAATGTAATCTTATAAATACAAGGAAAAACGTTCCCATAAGAAGAACATAAAAAATTAAATCTAGTCCATAAATTGAATAATAGATGGCTGAAACGAATGTTAACAGCAGAAGGAGAAATTCTATCACCCTTAAATTCTTTTTTTTAATCCTAAGTTCATTGACATCTATAACTTCTGCAGCATATTCAAGAAATTTTACCGCCTTGAACACCATCCCAAATGAAACAATTCCCCATAACAATGCCAAGATATAAATGAGTATCATAATATAATAAAGGTTTCTTAATTTTATACTTTGCGCTTATACTTGGATAACCCTTAGAATCACATATCTTATATAAAAAAGTGAATTTTATATACTAACACTGCCTTGTGCTTTTATGAATAAAAGAGAAATTAATGATCGAGTAAGCAAACTCATTGGAAGTATCTTAATTTTTATACTTTTGATTATATGGATTCAATTTGAGTTATTAACAACAGCTTATTTTTTCATACTAATTTATTTTATTATCATCATCTCCTTTACTTTTCTGAAAGATGAAGGTAGAACACTAGTCAATATCATAATACTAATGTTCTCAACTTTTGTATTCATAGTACTGTTAAACAGTTGGTTATTTGAAAAACCTATCCCATTAGTAAATATAAATATCGATAGTCAAATGATGACTGCATTGTTCACTCTAATTCTTGCAGTATTTACTATGCTCAATGTTTATGTTTATAATAAGTCTATGAATCTATCCAGACTGACTAGTTTAGACATTTCTTATTCACATCCATTCATCTTTGGAATCCAAAATAAAGGAAATTTTTCTGCTAGGGATATTAAGGTAGAATTATGGTTAAGAAATATTTCTAAATGTAAGGAAAATTTAGATTTTAATAGGATTATAGAAAATATTAAAGAATTTTTTAAAGTTGAAACTAGAAGAGTAGATTTTATTGGTCCAGGAGACTCTAAACCTGCAATATTTAGCGAATGTTTATTTAACAAATTAAAAATAAAAGAAGTAAGATTGGTCCCTGGCTTTAGAGAAGAAGTAAAAGACTCCGAAACAGGCATAAAATACCTAATTTTCCTAAAAATTTCTTATTTTACAGATACTTTATACAAAACTCCTATCCCCCTAATAAAAACATATAGAATATCTATTTATCTGGATAAAAAAGAAAATAATTTTGGCATACTAGAATTATACTAGACAAACTATTTAGCCGATTAAGTATATATTCGAGTGCCCACCTTTTGCGACAAAAGGTATTACGCCCGTGCCGGGAATCGAACCCGGATTGCAGCCGCGACAGGGCTGAGTGTTGAGCCGTTGCACCACACGAGCA
>CAZYZS010000026.1:0-17230 GCA_964651965.1 Candidatus Woesearchaeota archaeon
GGAATTTTCTTCCAGGATTATATCTGGCTTTTCTTTATAGTGCCCATTATAATTGCGGCAATTGTGCCTGTAATTTATTCTTATATAATCTATAGAAAAATTAAGAAATAATTAAAGAACAAGGTAAGGAAAATCATCCGGGTTTGTGCCTTCTGTAAATATAACTTCTCCCTTATGTGCTCTGTATCTTTTTTTTCCAGGGGGCAGCAGACTTTCTTTAGCAAAAGCAATTGAATTATCCCATTCGGAGATTCTGGTTTTTCCTGTCTCTCTGTAAAACCTAAATTGGCTCATCCAATCCCATTGAACAATTGTCAATACTCTGTTTGTCACCATTTCCTCAAGTTTCGAAAGATCAGTTGTTTGCACTTCGCTTATCATTCTGTCCATTCGGTAAGTTCCAAGCGCCCAGTATGCTGTTCCTCTCTCTTTATAATATTCGAGTTGATGTCTTAAGACTCTCCAAGAAATATAATTATAGTCTCTCGGTCTAATTATAGTGAATTTTACTTCTACAATTTTATCATCGCTTATTAAATCCGGCCCTTTATGAGGATTAATCTGCATTCCAAGAACTTTAGAAGCCCAATTTTGATTAACAAAGGGCATTATCGAATTAAACCTTCTGGCAAGCATAAAAAAATATTCTGGATAGACTTTTAAGGATTATTGCCTTAAATTGCATCTTTTGGTTTATTCTCTTTCTTTTGGAAAATATTCTTGGTCATTGACTTCAATTATTGGAAGAGGTTCTAACTCATCTATCAAATCTGGAAAGTTTAATCTGATGCTGCTGCAGATAGAATCTAGCTCTTTCATTGTACTTGTGCACACTGTTGTTAAAATATTAACATCTCCTGAAGTCATACAAACATAAATCATATTTGGATTTAAAGCTAAATGATTACATAATCCATTCAAAGATTGTGAATCAACTCTTCTGCATTTTATTGCTAGTATATAAGTATCGAGATTAAGGTTTTGTAAGGCTATCATTGTTCTGTAGTTTTGTATTATTTTTGATTTTTCAAGTTTTTTTATTCTGTTTCTTACTGCTTCTCTAGTCATTTTAATAGCTTCTCCAATCTCTGAATTAGAAATTCTAGCATTCTTTGTCAAATATTTTATTATTTTGAGATCAATTCCATCTAAATCAAATTTTTCGGTTTGCATATGCGATATCCAATTTTCATTTTTTCCAAATATCCCCGAAAGAGAGTCTTTGAATTCTTTTAGCTGTTCAGTAAGAATATACTTTATACTTTGGTTAGGAAACAGCATAAACAACTTATCCATAAAATCCTGGAGAGTATTTTTTTTGTCTGTTGAGAAACTAATTATATAGTTCCATCTTCCAAGAGAGCTCCCAATCCAGTGGCATCTTGGAAGTTTCTGCAGCCTGAGTACTATTTCTTCTCTTTTAAGCCCAGGAATATTAAGGTAAATTGTATACACGGAATCGCAGAAGAATTTTAAGTTAATTCTAGCCTGATATCCCTCAATTAAATTTTTTTCTAAATTTTTTAATCTGTACAATACAACTTCTTTGGACATTCTTGTTTTTTTAGCTAATGCTGTTATAGGAATTCTTGCATCTTCTATAATATGGGATAGTATTTTTCTATCCTTTAATGATTTTATATTATTGTCAATCATATTATTATAAAAACTTGACATTATATAAACTTTTCTTTAATAATATTTATCTATTGTTAAGTCTCTACTAAATCGAGGTTAAAATGAAACTCGCATTTGATCTTGACGGAACATTGTATGATTCATTTCCAGCTATCTTTAACATGGATCAGGAAATAAGAATTAGGATGGGATACTCTCCAATAGATTCAGAGGTTTATAGAAGAAAGTTTCAGGCAAATAATTGGAACAAATTTTATCGGGAGTTGGGTATAAGGGAAGAAGATTTGGAAACTTATATGAGCTTATTTGTTCAAGAATTTTCAAAAATACCGCCACCACCAATAATACCTTCTGCAACTAGGGCTCTAACTAGATCCATAAGAGCATTAGGCCCCGATAATGTTCATATAATAACAAATGAGCCAAAAGAACGAGTTAAAGTGCGATTCAAAAGAGACGGCCTTTCTCATTTATTAAGAAATGTAAGGAATCCTCCTGAAGGTAAAGCAAAAGAGTTATACGCTCTTTCAACAGATACTGAAATTCTTGCTTATGTTGGAGATTTAGTCTCTGATGGAGAATCATGTAAAGAGGCTGTAAGGATGGGGGCTGCAAATATCTTATTTTATGGGATAACTCATCAAGAAGCAATGAATCCTAGAGATATTATGTTAGAATTCATTGAAAAAAATAAAAGCTTTGCAAGAGAATTAAACAATCTAGAAGAGATAAGTAAAACATGGAACCAAGAATAATTTCGATTATTGGAGCTCCGGGAGTGGGAAAAAGCTTTCTTGTAGAAAAGCTTGCAAAAAAAATTAATGCGACAGCAATACTTGAAGAAGCAAATGGGTTGCCTGATCGCATAATCGAGAATTTCAAAAATAACTGCGGGCAAATGGAAACTATTTTATGGTTTAGAAATAAATTAATCGAGGATATAAAAAAGGCATTTTGTCTAAAGGAGCAAAAAATAAGTGTGGTTATGGACACTTGGTTAATTTCAAATGAGTTGCATATAACAACTATGACTCGCGGATTTGAACAGGAGATTTTATTAACTCAAGCTAAATTTGATAGAGAATTTATGCCCAAACCCGACATCATAATTTTTTTAGATGCCTCTGAAAACACAATAAGAATGCTGACGCAAAAAAGAGCCAGGAATTATGATACAAATGAAGAATTCATGCAAAGGAATTTATCGATAAAAAAAGCACACGATGATTATTATAAAGAAAATAAAGACTCTTTAGTTTATATAAATAGGGACAATCTTTATTTTGAAAATGAAAGCGATATACAAAAAGTGGTGGATATTTTAAAGAAGTTTTCCTGCTCATTTTCTTCTTAAGAACTCAAATGCTCTTTTTGGCTTATTCGTTCTCTGCCAACCCTTTCCTGCTTCTAATCTGCCTCATTACTTTTTCTTGGATTTCAGTTGGCATTCTTTCAAACATCTGGTCAACTAGAGAAAAGGAGCCTCTTCCTTCTGTTGCTCCCCTTAAGTCTCCTGCCATTCCAATCATTTCTGAAACAGGCATCTTCGCCTTTATTGTAGATGTATCCATTTCCTGCTTAACATCCAAAAGTTGTCCTCTTTTGCTCTGTACCAGCTTAGTTATATCTCCCATGTATTTGAGCGGAGCTTCAAGTTGTATTATTTGTACCGGCTCGTACATTACAGTTCTTGCATCTTGCATAGCACCTCTTATAGCGTCTCTCACTGCGGGGTATACTTGCGCCGGGCCACGGTGAATAGCATCTTCATGCAGTTTAATGTCTACTAATTTGACTTTGATTTTTATGCAAGGCTCTCTTGCCAATGGTCCAGCGTCAATAACTTGTTCAAATGCATCTGCAACCATCTCTATTACCTCTCCAATATGCACCTCTCCCTTTGTTTTGTCTTCTAAGACGCAACCTTTGTAAATATGCCTATATTGTCTTGCTTCCTCATTTGAAATACCCAAACTTTGGAGCTTGTTCCATAAAATTTTATTTTTCTTTTTTATTCTGCCCTCTGCTATTTCTCCTGACTGTATAGCTTCATGAACAGCATCTTCTACTGGCTCCACTTCCATGAAGAAAACATTATGCTTGTTAGGAGATTTTCCTTCAGCAGTCCTGCTTTCCTTCAGCACTGTTTCTCTATAGACTACAATTGGGGGCGAGGTAATAATATCCAGTCCCTTTTCAGTTCTAATTCTGTTTGTAACAATTTCCAGATGGAGCTCTCCTAATCCTGAAATCAAGTGCTGTCCTGTTTCTTCGTTGATTTCCACTTTGATAGTGGGGTCTTCTTTCTGGACTGTCCTTAAAATTTCAATTAGTTTTGGCAGGTCAGCTGATTTTTTGCCTTCTATGCTCTCTGTAACAACCGGCTCAAACAAGTGCTTAAGCTCTATGAATGGAGTTTCTTCTTCTAGAGTTACTGTTTCTCCAGCATCTCCTGAAATTCCAGATATCGCGAGTACATTCCCAGCCCCGATTTCTTGAACTTGCTCTGGCTTTATTCCGTTGTAAACAAGTACCTGCTGTATCCTCTGCTTTCTTTTAGCAAGGTTAAGCCATACTTCCATTCCTTCTGTCAACTTTCCTGAAAATAATCTTCCAGCAGCAATCTCTTTGCCTGCTCTTGGGTCAATTACCACTCTTGTGATGACAAAAGCAGTTTTTCCATCGGGGTTGCAGGATAGTAAATCTTTTCCAATCTGGGAATCTAAGTCTCCCTGCCATATCCTGGGTATCCTATATTTCTGCGCTTCTAAAGGATTAGGAAGATGCTTGACTACCATGTCAAGAATGACTTCGTACAAAGGGGCGTTTTTCCAGCACCAATCTTTTCTTTCATCTTCATTCATATCGTAAAGTTTTCTTATATCCTTGAACGTTATTCCTTTCTTTTTCATAAAAGGCACAGATAAAGCCCAATTATCTCTCGCAGAGCCGAAAACAACACTTCCATCATTGATGCCGACCTGCCATTTTTCCTTGAATTCAGGCTCAGCGATTCTTTCGATTAATTTGTTGAAATCACTAATTATTTTTATAAGCCTCTGCTGCATTGCATCAGCCTCTATTTTCAATTCTTTTATTAGCCTGTCAAATTTGTTGATGAACAAGACCGGCCTTACTCTCTCTTTCAGCGCCTGCTTTATTACAGTTTCCGTCTGAGGCATTATTCCTTCTACAGCGCATACTAAAATTATAGTGCCATCAATTGCCCTCATTGCCCTTGTGACATTTCCTGAGAAATCTACGTGCCCCGGAGTATCAATCAGATTGATGAGGTATTCTTCCCCCCCAAAATCATGGACCATTGAAACATTCGCAGCATCAACTGTCAGAAGCCTTTCCTGCTCATCAGAATGCTGCCAGGTTGTCATTCCCTGCTCTAAGTCCCCTGCATATTTTGCAGCCATATACCCCGAAGCAGCCAATAGGTTGTCAGTCATTGCTGTATTATGAATAATTACCCCCTCTGCAACAAAGTTATGGTTTTCAGGGATTGTAAAATCATAAACAACATCTTGAAAGCCCTCTGATATTTCTTTTATATCAACAAAAGCTAAGTCTTCAAAAGGATTTTTCATTAGTTGGATTAACTGTCGGTCATCTTTTGATAACATTTTAACTTTAATAAAATCATAATCTTTCTTATCTGCATTTTTCTCTTTCCAAAAATAGTCAATATTTTTTGCGCAAACAATATTATCCTCCAGCTTTAAACAGCAAGCAGGTTTATCGATAAAGGCACCATTCTCAAAAACAATATATTTATGTTCTGGAGTTGTTTCAATTTCCAAGCCGTTTCTTAGCTTTACTTTTATTGTTTTTCCTCCGAGAAGTCTCCAGGCATGCTGTATCTCTTTTTTTTCAATTTTTCCTGTGTCCTTGTTTAAGGAGAAAATTTCAATTTTTTCTTTTGGGGAAAAGATAGTATGCTCTTCGTTCTCCTGGAAAATTTCTCCATTCGTAGAAATTTCTTCAAAAAGTTCTTTAGCTGTTTTTAAGCTTCCATCTGCAAGAGTAAGTCTTGAATCTCCAGCTACACATTTGCCGTGATGTATATGCGCAGATGTACAAATATTCCTGATGTTCTTTCTAATCTTGCTTATTCTTTTTATCTTTTCAGCTTGTGTTTCTTTTACTGCCATGTTAATATTAAATAAACTATAGAAAGTTTATAAATTCCCATAACAAAACAGGTTTTTAAATCTTTTCCATGCTCTTTTTATTCATTGAGGTAATCTGTCAGGCCTTCATCTTCCAAGCTTTTCTCGAGAACAATAGTATAATTTTCAGGAGAATCTGCAAGAACTCTTAGCTTAAAGTCTTCTTTTTTGCCTATTTTCTCAAGAAGTTCTACTTCTGGCGCTTTTGAGCTATCTTTATCTTCTGTTATAATTATTTTTCCTGTTTCAGAAATAATATTTTTAAGAATCTTAAACAGGACTTTCAAGTAGATTTTCCTATTTTGAAAGTCTATAATAGAACTCAACATTTTGTAAAAGATAACTGTTTCAATTTCTTTTAGCTCAGTTTCATTGAGAAAATCATTTATATCTTTTTCAATAATTTCAATATTTTTATAATTTTTCTCTTTTATTCTTTTTATTGCTTCACTATCCTTATTCACTGTTATTACCTTACAATTTTGTAATTTGGCAACTACAGCGTAGATTATTCCATTATCTCCAAATACTAATATTTTAGAATTGTCTTTTACTTCACCGATTATAGCCTCATTTTTTCCAGCCATATATTTTATAGAAAATCATAGATTATAAATTTATTTGTTAACAAATATTTATAAAGAATCCTTTCCCTATAACTGAATGTCTGGGTTATCCGCAAGAGAGGAAGGTACTCTATTCTATTATCCCTTGCTGCAAAGTGGCGCAAGGCAAATATTACAGGCTCGTCCGAGTCAAATAATAGAAAAAGAAAGGGCTTATCATCTTGTCTATGACCCTCATGTTTTAGTAATCGCTTCTTATTTTCATCCTGGTGCCAAAGATAATACGATATATATTTTAACAGTTTATAGAAAATCTGGGGGCCATAATTTAAGATTTCTTAGACGCCGTAGTAGTGAAGACTGCGGAAATCGAGATGCAGCCGCAATATTAAAAGGGCTATATGAAAATGCTAAAAGAAAAGTAGAAGGGGCAAAAAGAACAAGGGTAAGAAAATTAGAAGGGGCATTAGCTGCAGCCGAATAGTCTATTTTATTTTTATCTTGCTCTTTTTCTCTGTCTTAGTCTCTCTACAGCAGGCTTCTGATGCCTGTTCAAATAATCTGCAGAGCGATAAAATTCAGCACGAGCTCTATAACTTCTAGGAGTTTCTTCTTCATTAACAGTTTCGTCAGCTAAGACAACAACATCGCAGTCATATCTTCTAGCAAATCTTCTAATTCTCGCTCTTGCTACAGTTTCAGCATTTCTAACCCAAGTTTTTTCAGAGAATCTTGGAACACGAAAATCTGCTGTTTCAAAAGCAGCTGCACATGGAAACAATAAACCTTGTGGAACCCTCGCTTTGGAATTATATAATCTCAAATCGTATAAAGGGCTAACTAAATTTTTTAATGCTGTCAATCTTCCTTCAAATATGCTTCTAAAAATACTTCCTACTCTAGATGGGTAATCCTCTTCAAACATTAGAAAAACAAAAAGATTATATTTTTAAATATTCTCGTTATTAAAAATATACTATAAATTTCTTTTAGAAGTATATTTTTATCTTGCAGAATCGGCCTGTTTCTCGCTCTCGTTTTTCTTAGTCATTGCAAGGCTTTCCATTTTTCCTTCGTACGCAAGAATTATCTCATCTGCCAATGTTTCTTCTATCTTGGCTTTTTTGTTGAATGCTTTATCGTAAGAGCCATGAACCAGGTTTCTCAAAACAAGGTCTAGCCTTCTTGTAGGAGAGACATCCACTGCTTGAGGATACCTTGCTCCGCCGTATTCTATGACTGTTATCTCGTCTCTCGGTGCAGCATTTTCTATAGCAGTCACCAAAACTTGAAATGGATTCTTCCCTGTTTTTTCCTGAATGATCTTCAATGCTTTTAATACTATTTTCATTGTTCTTTCATATTTTCCAGTCGCATGCCCCGTCATTATTTTATGCTTTTTTCCTCTGTGCCCAGGAACAGCAAGCAGCGCAGCCAATCTTTCAATAACATTCACCTTTGCCTTGCCAAATCTTGATTTATTTCTTCCAAGGCTCCTTAATACAAGCTTCTGGTCAAGATTGATATAATGTTTTAATGCAGGGTCTTTTACCTCAACCCCCTCTGTCGAATATAGCCCAAATATTTTCATTTTTTCTGCCATTTTAATTAAATTTGAATGCTCCTTTTATTCTTTTTAGTTGTTTTATAGTTTCTCCTTCTCCAAAAAGACAATAGCAATCGGTTCCAGAAGTCTCTTCGGCTGTAGCACCAGTCTTACAATCAATTCTTGAAATTCTATAATGTCCAACCCCTTTGCTTCTTTCATAAACAGTAACGGTTCCATCATGGTTATCTTCTGTCCCTAAACATCTGCTTAATCTTGATGGAGGCATATGCTCTGCCCATTCATATAAAGAACTAGGAGTACAAGTTCTAGGAAGGCTAATAATAGCACGACCTATGTGAATAGTAGAATCTTTCCGCAATATTTGTAGGTTCATTTTTTCTGCCATTTTTATTGTGCTCCCTGATGTACAACTTCTCGGTTGCTTCTTTCTTCTACCATTTGCGGATCTAAATTCATTGCATTATATCTTCCTTGAGCCCTTCTTTCTCTTTCAACATAGGCTCTTTCTCTTAAAGATGTTCGATATTCGTCTCCCATTTTATGCAAAAGCCACCTCCAACTGCCTTAATGTTCCTTTTCTTTTTGATGGTTCTTCATTGGCTATAATTAAGTGGGTATAATTATGACTGGTGTTACGAACAAGATTAACAGCGCAATCCCCAACTATGCCAGTAACTGATACCAACTCTCTCACATCACAATTATTGGGATAATGTTCAGAAGCAACAGGAATATAACCGGGCATTTGAGACATTAATCCGTTCATTTCATCAAACCTTTCTCTGCCTACAAAGGTATAAGAATCTTTTTGAGGATTTTCGGGTTCAACCCCCATGCTAGATTTATCTATGTAACCAAACTTTCCGATATGCCCAATAAATTTAGGTACTTGTCTAGCAACGAGGGTTCCGCTGCCTCTTGTCTCATATCTATGTGTAGCAGTTGTCATTTTTATCTCCTTCCTTTCTCTATCTTGCCTTTCCATAATCTTTTCAAAGGCTGGTCATTTACTTTTATAACTTGGAATCTAACTCCTGGAATATCCCCTTTGCTTCTCCCTTGTTTTCCTCCAATTCTTTCTATTATAACTTCATCGTGCTCGTCAAGAAACTTTTGAGCGAGGTTTCCTGGAATAAATGCAGTAACCTGTCTTGCATTTTTCATAAGCTGTACTCTGCAGCATTTTCTCATCGCAGAATTGGGCTGTTTTGCCTCTTTTTGAACTTTTTCGATAACAATGCCTTTAGCCTGGCTGGCTCCTTCTAAAGGGTCTGATTTTTCATAAAGATTTAAAGTCCTGACTTTGTAACCCTTATCTTTCCATCTAAATTTTCTCCTTCCTTTCTTCAGTTTTCTTGCGTTCATTAAGCCCATTTTAAGTTGATTATTGATGCAAAATTAGGTTTTTAAACATTCCTACGCAATCTTCAGCTCTTTTATGCCAAAGTACTGCTGCAGGATTTCTTTCATTTCATTCATCCTGGATTTGTCTCTTCCGATTAAAGCAGCCCTGCTTTGCATACCTGCGTTTATGGTTAAGCAATCATCCTTTACTCCGATGCTCTTGAATTTAATGGGATAAGTGATATCCGAGATAAATTTTTGTATGTCCTCTGGGCCAGAAGGGCAAGAGATTATTTTTACTTTTTTCTCTAATATCTGAGATATTTTTTTAATGTTTTTTCCTGACTCCCCTACAGCTCTTGCAATCTCTGATTTACGTACAAGGAAAACAATTGTCGCATTATAAGAAAAGCAGTGCTGTGTTCTTACCCTTGTTATTTTTTCAAACAGGTTAATATACCTAATAAATTTCATATCTAGAGTTCTGTCCATTTTCATTTAGCTTTTTTAGATGCCTTTCTCTTCTCCTTCCCTACCTCTTCTTTTTTATCCTTACCGGCCAAACTTCCAGTCACCTTAACAAGCAATCCCGGAAGTCCTGTTCCAACAGGTACCGGTTGGTTAAGAATTATATTCTCTATAACGGAGGCAAGCTCGTCTTTTGAGGACTTAATTGAGGCATTTACAAATTGTTTTATAGGTGTTTCGAAAGAAGCTTTTGCAAGTATAGAAGATTTTTCTGAGATGATACCCATTCTTGTTACTCCTTTAATCTCCCCGCTGGAAGTCATCGCATCTGCTACTAATTTCAAATGCCTTTCATCAATGTCCAAGCCTTGTGATTCTATGACTTTCTTTATCTCCCTGATTACTGTCTCTCGCGCTGCTTCTATTCCGAGCACTCTGGCAACTTCATGGATATCATTGCTAACTGTTCTCTCTTTATTCACCCCCTTAAGATTCATTATCTCTTCGAGGTTTGACCCTGCAGTTAAAATAACAAAATTCTTGTCTCTTTTCACAACCAATACTTGGTGAACTCCTTTTATACCAGAAACAATTATTTCTTTCAACTTTTCTTTTGTCTTATAGATTTCTTTAAAATCCTGTTTTTCAAGATTGAGCACCATTGAATCTCCCTTTAATCGGAGCTTGAATCCCTTTGCTTCTAAGTTTTGGGAGATTGCTGCGTTACTCGTGTGTATTCTCTTTATAGCATTGCTGTCTAAGAAGACCTCTATTTTCTTTTCAGAGAAATTCACTTTTATGCCTGAAACAATATCTTTTAGCTTTACTTCTCTTATTTTCTCGGCCATTATTCTAGCATCTTTTTCATTGTTATGATCCGCGTCAAGATAGACTTCCATTAGGGGTGTAGATGGAGTTTTCCTGGCATCGAAAATCTCAATTAAACGAGGCAAGCCCAATGTAACCTGCATCTCTTGTACTCCCGCAAAATGGAAGACATTCAAGACCATCTGTGTTGAGGGCTCACCAAAAGACTGGGCAGTAACAATTCCAATTGCTTCTCCAGGCGCAATTTTCTTCCCGGTATGAAGATAAGATACATCGCAACCATCATCCCCATAAACAAACTGGATTATGCTTCTTGAAGCGTCTCTTACTGTCCCGTCATATTCTACCTTTAAATCTTGAAGTGCATTAGCAAGCCTTCTGTACAAATATCCCGATTTTGGTGTTCTCAGCGCAGTATCCATAAGTGCGTCTCTTCCAGAAATAGCTCCAAAGAAAAATTCATAAGGCTTTAACCCTTTCATAAAGGAAGAGTAAATAAAACCATGAGCTCTTGAACTTAGGTCGTTCTCTTTAAAGAAAGATAACGTTCTGTTGGTATATCCGAGGCTTATTCTTTTGGCCCATAATACCTGTTGGCCAACACAGCAAGCTATCTGCGTGATATTTAATATGTTGCCTCCTGCACCTGAGATTATCATAGTATTCACTGGATTTTCTCTTGGGAATTCTTGCTTTACAATCTTGCCTATCTTTGTCCTTACTTCGTTCAAATTCTGCAGTATCTTAATCTCTCTGGAATCTTCTTTGCTTTTTCCAGGGATAAGTTCGAGACTTCCATCATAATACGAATCAATGATTGCATTTGATTTTTCTTCTGCGCTCTTTATTATTTTTTCAGTTTCTTCCTTTGTTTTTTCGTTTACATTAAGGTCTCTTAATGCTACTGTAAAGCCGGTTCTTGATAAGTAAGTAGCGCCAAGTGAAAATACTCTTCTTATTGTTTCGAGTGTATTGTCTCTTCCAGCAATCTTATCCAATTGTTTAACTAAAAATCCATCCTCCACTCCGAATGTGTTCTTATCCACAACCCCTGATAGAAATTTTCCTTCTTTGATGCTCAGGTAAGCATTGTTTGGGCAGCCCTCTTCTTTGCAATTTTTATGATGTGGGCAATCTTCTCCAAGGCATGCAGAAGTTTTTGTAGAGAAAGTAACTTTAGGTAGAGCTTCAGAGAAGACTTCTGTACCTTCTATTTTGGCCTTTGAAAGTTCTGCAGCAATACCTGCAGAATACAGCATCTGTAAAGCTTCTGGCTTATTCAACTGGGTGTTGCTCAAGAGATAGTTGCCTGTTATTGCATCTGATATACATCCCAGAAGATTGGTATTATTCTTTGGAGAGATTAAGGACTGCTTAACATCCAAAAGCACTTTTGCTTCGCTTCTTGCTTCTTCTGTCTGGGGAGAGTGAATGTTCATTTCGTCCCCATCAAAATCAGCGTTGTAGGGGAACGTAGCAGCCGGGTGCAGCCTAAAAGTTTTATAAGGCAATACTCTCACAAAATGCGCCATTAGGCTTGGCCTATGTAAGGAAGGATGCCTGTTGAACAAGACCACATCTCCATCTTGTAAATGCCTTTCAACAAAATATCCAGGTGTAAGTTCTTCAACTATCTCTTCTCTTAAATCTTCTGTGATTCTTTTTCTTTTTCCATCCGGTCTTATAACATAGTTAGCTCCAGGATACTCTTTGCTTAGTACTAGCTTTTTCATTTTTTCCTTGTTCATTGTATTTACTCTTTCGCTTACTGTAATTACTTTAGCCACTTCTAAAGGAACGCCTATTTCATTTATGTGTATAGATGGATCGGGAGAGATCACAGTTCTTGATGAAAAATTAACTCTTTTTCCAGCTAGGTTATGTCTGATCCTTCCCTCTTTTCCTTTTATTCTCTCTGTTATTGTTTTTAATGGCTGCCCGCTTCTGTGCCTTGCAGGGGGGATTCTAGTAATAGTATTATCGAAAAAAGTTGTAATATGGTATTGGAGCAAGTCCCATAAATCCTCTATAATAACTTCCGGAGCTCCTGCATTTAGGTTCTCCCATAATCTTTGGTTGGCCCTTATTATGTCTGAGAGTTTGTGAGTTAAGTCATCTTCACTTCTTTCTCCGCTCTCTAATGTTATTGAAGGTCTGACAGTTACCGGAGGTACTAAGAGCAAGGTTAAAACGCCCCATTCAGGTCTGGCGGTTTTAGGATTTACCCCTACCAAAACTGCCTGATCATCAGGTATTTTTTCTAAAATTTCTCTTATCTCTGTTGGGAAAAGTCTTTTCTTTCCTGCTCTGAAAGTTGTTGGCTTTTCTAGCTTTACTTTTTCTTGGAGTGTATTGCAGTAAGGACATTTTTTAACATCTTTGCTCTTTTTTATTCTTTGTGCTAATCTATATTTTTCAAGATCTTTCTCACTAAGCAGAATTTTGCCACAATTTTGGCAGAAGCATCTCAAAAACATCTCGATAAGAGGAATATATTTTACATGTAAAACGGGCCTTGCTAATTCTATGCTTCCAGGATGTCCCAAGCACTCTTTCAATCTTCCTCCGCATGTCCTGCATCTCACTCCAGGGTCTATAGCTCCCAACCTCAAGTCCATCAATCCCCCATCAACCGGATAACCATCAACATCATAAAGTTCAGGTGTTATGATTTTAGCAGCAGATATTTTTTTAATAAGCTCGGGGCTAATTAAACTGAAACTTAAATTCTTGACTTGTTTTCTTATTACGTTTCTCATCTTATTCGTACTTGTTCTTTAATTCAAAATGTGTTTGAATGTGAAGACCTTGAAGCTCTTCAATTAATAATTTGAATGCATATGAAACTTCTACTGGCTCAATATCCTGGCTGTTGCAGGCAGGACATATAACTTTGTTATGAATTGTATCGTTTACTGCCATTGCCCCGCATTTAGTGCAGATGTGCACAACTACTTTGTCTGAGTCATACCTTTCTTTCAATAATAATGAAGCTCCATGAGCAACTAATGCCTGCTGTTCCATCTCTCCAAGCCTTAATGCTCCGCCAACAGCTCTTCCTTCAATTGGCTGTCGTGTAAGAAGGGTTACTTTTCCAGACGCTCTTGCATGCATCTTGTTGCTTACCATGTATTTCAGCTTGAGATAGTACATATTTCCTATGTATATCTTTACTTGCATCATTTTTCCAGTAATTCCATCGTAAATTGTCTCTTTCCCATCGTATCTAAACCCTAGCCCTGCAAGTTCTTTCTCTAAGTCTTCCATAGTCTCCCCTGAAAATGATGTTGCGTTGATGTTTCTTCCTGCAAGACATCCGACTTTTCCAGCTAGAAGTTCAAGCAAGTAGCCGACAGTCATCCTGCTAGGGATACCATGGGGGTTGAATATTAAGTCAGGATGAACCCCTTTTGAGGTGAAAGGCATGTCATTCTCCGGCACCAATAAACCAATAACTCCTTTCTGCCCATGAGGCGTGGAAAATTTATCTCCCAACTCAGGTATTCTTTGGTCTCTTGACCTTGCCTGGACTATTTTATTTCCTTCAGCATCTGTTGTTACAAATACCGCATCAACTGTGGCTTTTTCTTCCTGCCTTACAACAGAGCTCGATTCTTTTTTTGTCTTGATTGTAATTTCTCTTGCTTCTGATAAGAATTTAGGAGGGGAAATTTTTCCTGTTACTACATCTCCTTCGTCTAATTTTGCTTCAGGATAAACAATTCCATCATCCTCCAAAAATCTATAACTTTCTTCGGTCCTATAGCCAACAGTGTCTTTTTCTGGCACGCATATTTTGTCAGCTAACCCGCCTGCATAGTGCAACTCTACGGTTGTGTAAGGCCTAAAATAAGTGCTCCTTCCCATTCCTCTTTGTACGCTTCCTTGATTTAGGATGAGTGCGTCTTCAGTGTTATACCCTTCATACGTCATTACTGCTACCACTAAATTTTGCCCTGCAGGATACAAATTCAGAGTGTCATAAACAAAACTTCTAACAATTGGCTTTTGTGGATAATGGAGAATGGAAACATCAGTATCTAGCCTGCATAGATAGTTAGCAGCGTATAATCCTAAAGACTGCTTTTGTGTCTTGCTCCCCCTGTTTAATCTTGAACTCTGGTCGTGATTTCCATATGGGACTAGGCTGGTTACTAATCCTAAAAGATCAATAGTATCTATTTCTAAATGGGTATGTTCGTTTGTTAAATCTGCCTCGTTTAGGGCAACTAACGCATTTTCTTCTTCAGCAGCATCCAGATACTCTATTATCCCCTGGTGAAGCATTTCGTCCCACTTAAGCTTTCCTTCTTCTACAAGTTTAAGATGCTCTTTAGTCAGTCTAGACTTTCCATCGGTGACAACTATAATTGGTCTTAGCACTCTGCCTATTTCAGTTGAGATTAAAACTGTGTTAAGGTATTTATCATATCTTATGCTCATTTCTATTGGCAAGCCAGCACTTCTTCTCTTTTCTCTTAACTTGGCTATAAATCCAATATAATCATCTACATGCCCTATAAACCTGCCATTATAAAACACATCAGTTTGCCCTTCTTCTTTGTTCATCCCAAGTTCCTCTAAAGTCGAGAAAAAACCCGGTTCATCCAAAGAAACTGCTGTTGAGATCCTTGCCAGGATTGAAAGATTTTTCCTTAAACCGATTTCTGTTCCCTCAGGAGTTTCTATAGGACAAAATCTGCCATAGTGAGTAGGATGAAGTGTTCTTGCGAGGAAGTTTTCTTGCTCTCCAGGCAGCATGCTCGAAACCCTTTGCAATTGAGACAGTATGGCAAGATAATTAGTCTTGTCCATGTTCTGTGTTACTCCTGTTCTTTCGCCTATCCAGCTTCCAGTGGCTATTGCAGACTCAATCCTGTGAGAGAACAAAGTGGATTTAGCAATTGTTTTTATAGAATAAAATTTCTTTCTCTTTGAAATTTTTTGCAGACTATGCTGAACATCCCTTAATAAGATATTTAAATTTACTCTGAATAAGTCAGCTAACAGATCTCCGCTAAGCCTTACTCTTTTATTTGCATAGTGGTCCTTGTCTGTAAGCACTGCTGGATTTTCCTTAGCGATTAGAAATTGTTTCAGGAACTTGCATAAAGAGACCGCCTTTTCTCTCCTGTCACCTTCGTTTAACCCTATATGCGGAAGGAGATAAGAATCTATCCTTTGCTTTACTCTGTCAAGAATCTCTTTTTTTGTCCCCTGTAAGGCTGTGATCTCCGCAATTTTCATCATTGCATCTTCGCTGTTCTGTATGTTTGCATACTCGTATAGGTTTACAATCAGACTATCTGTCTCTTTTCCTATGTACTTCGCTATCTCTGCCTCTTTAGTCAGCCCAAGCGCCTTCAACATTACCATTGCCGGTATGTTCCTAAATCTTGAGAAAGAAACATCAAGAATTCCATCGTGCGTTTCAGATATAGCTACTGGTATCCTGTAACTTCCTCTTTGCGAGAACAGCCTTAATAAGAGTTTTCCTCTTGAGATTTCTATAAAAGGCTGGTTAGCTGCCAAATCCTCAGTCATAACCATAACTCTCTCATTGCCATTTATAATGAAATATCCGCCCGGGTCTAAAGGGTCTATGTAATCCTCAATAAGTTCTTCTTTAGACATATTGGCAATATTGCACACATTACTTTTTACTATTACCGGAATTCTTCCAATTTCAACTTCGTGGCTTTCTATCTGCCCTCCTTGTTTAATTGTTATTTCTAGATAAACAGGCGAAGAATAAGTTAAGTTTCTGATTCTTGCTTCAGCAGGAGTTATCATTTTTTGGCTTCCGTCTGCCTCGATTATATTTGGCTTCTCTACTTTTATATTTCCAAGTTTAATCTCTATTTCTTCGTTTGCTAGAGTAGTATTCAACTCATTAACAATCTGCTGCATTCTTTCTTCAATGAAATTGTTAAAAGAAATAATATTGCTCTCCACCAGGCTGTGTTCTTGGAGGTATCTTTTTACAAGTAAGTGAGGGTCTTTTATTTCACTCTTTATTTCCCCCCCTTCGTCTTTCTTGCTTTCTAATTTTTCACTTTCTACCATGTTTCTTCTTGCTTTTTATTACTTGGCTATGATTACCCTGTAATAATCAGTAACTTTTCCTTTATCTTTCCGCTCTATTTTAATAATATCCCCAACCTTGCAGTCCTCAAGCAAGGCTGCATCATTGGCTTTGATTTTAGGCAGTTGAGATAGAGAAATATTATACTTTTCAAGTAACTTGGCCATTTCGTCAGGCTTTAATTTAGAGTGTTTGGGCTGGAGTATATGCATTTTTAAAATAAGATTTTTAGGCACCCTTAAAGTTTAGACTATAGAATTGCAAAATTACCTTTAACAACTCTATAATACTAAAAGGAATTAGAAGTGGGTTTATAAATGTTTCGGATGCTTGGAAATTAATGCTTTCAAGCCATAAAAACTCTAAAATAAGGGTTTTTAGGGGTTTAATTGGGTCTTAAACTGTCCCTACTGCGCTCTTACAACACATTTTTGTCTACAAATGTTTTTTTATTGCTTTTCCCACTTTTCAAATCCCCTAAATGGGCCCGAGGGGATTTGAACCCCCGACACCTGGCTTTCATCAGTATTTTGGTTTCCATTTAAAACACTGT
>CAZYZS010000027.1:0-12827 GCA_964651965.1 Candidatus Woesearchaeota archaeon
CTATTGCGTTGTTTTTTATTGTTCCGCCGCACGCCAGCTCTGATTTGAGCCCTTTTGCGATTTCTTTCATGTCGACATCTTTGCTCAATCCAGTTACCAACGTTATTACTTTACCGTATCTTCTCTTCTCTGTCTCTATCTTTATTCTCTGTTCTGTTTTTGCTATCTCCTTACAAACGCATGCCTGTGAAGGCAATCCGCATTTCGGACATATATCCATCTTATTGTTTATCAGGCTTTTTAGCCATGAACGTTAAAAGCTTAGCAATAGTCCTTCTAATCTCCTTAATTTTAATCTTTCCTGTCTTATTTGCAGCCACATTTGCTCTAGTAAGCTCCATTTTTAATTCTTTCATTTTTTCTTCCAGCTCCTTACCGGACATCTTGCTTATATCTTTTGATCTTAAAATTGCCATCTTCTTATTTTTTCTCCTTGTACTTAGTTTTTTTCTCTTTGCTTTCTTCTAGTTCTATTACTGCCTTTATTCTTTGCCTTATGTTATCGTCTATTTTTATCTGGTCATGGATTTTTTTGTCAGGAGTTAGTATAGCTACTTTTACCCCAACAATCCCCGCCATGGTCTTGCCAGCAGACTGGGCTTTATCAACTATCTTAGCCGTGTCTCCTGTTTTTTTAAGATAGCCAGATGCAAATCTCCAGCTTTTTGCCCTTTCGCTTGGCAGTTTTCCGCTTAAACGAATTTCTACTCCTAAAGCTCCTGCATCCATTATTCTCTGCAGTGTTTTATAGGCAATTATTTTGAATTTTAAGCTCCCAAGCCTTTCTAATGCAAGCGCGATTTCGTCTGCTATAAGTTGGGCGTCAAATTCTGCTTTTATTATTTCTTTTATTTCTATATGAGGATTTTCAAGTTTGAACCTTTTCTTTAAAAAAGAGGTGAGATCATTTATCCTTTCTCCTCTCCTGCCTATTACCAATCCGGGTTTGTTTGTAGCCACTATTATTTTCTCTCCAACAGGAGTGTAGTCTATCTTTACCGAGCTTATCCTTCCTTTTCCTAGCGAGTTTTTAACATACTCTTTGACTGCATACTCGTCTTTCTTAAACTGGACAAATTTTTTCTCTTCCATTCTATCTTTTCTTCTCCCTCCTAGCTTTTTTCTTTTTATCTTTGATTACAAGTTTTAATGTTACATGTGTTCTTTTGAATCTCATGCTTCCAAATCTTTTATATGGCCTAGAGGCTCTATCTGCCTTACACTCTATTATCCCTTTGTCAATATCCATTTCTTTATTCTCTGCATTTGCAGATAACTGTTTCAACATTCTAATAAATTGTTCTGCAGCCTTTACAGGGTATCTCCCAGACATCATTCTTCCTTTTCTGTGGGGAATTTCTCCTTTCATCGGCACAGCTATTCTCATAGAAGCTACTTTTTCCATTAATGGAAGAGCCTCTTCTATTCTCTTTCCACGAATAAAATCGCAGATAGCCATGCAGTGTTTCTTGCTTAATGGAAGGTCTCTGCCATTTACTATCGCTTCTCTTGCCTCTGATTTTTTTCCTGCAGTTTTTTTAGCTTCTTTTTTATCAGTCACTTTCTCTGTTTTCTTTTCATCTTTTTCTTTTGGAGCTTCAACTACTTTTTTCTCTTCCTTTGCTTTTGTTTCAGTTTGTTCCTTTTCGTTTTGTTTTTCTTCTGCCATATTTTTATTTAACTGACAATGCGGCACTCGACCTTGTAGCACCTATTCCAGGAGCGCCATGCTGTACTTTGCTTCTTGTCACAGAAAATTCTCCAAGTCTGTGCCCAAGCATCTCCGGCATTATTAATATTTTTGCATACTCTTTTCCATTGTATATGTTGATTGTTGAGTCTATCATTCTTGGCACTATAACAAGGTCTCTTAAATGGGTTCTTATTTGCTTTCCTGCCTTTTGCTTTTTTTGGCATCTTAATACAAATTTTTCAATCTTATCAAACTGCCTTAAAACCGCTCTTCTTTGCCTAGATTTTAGATATTTTGCAAACTCTCGAGTATCCATTTCTTTCAATTCTTGCATTGTCTTGCCTCTAAATGTAAATTCTTTTGCCATTTTATCTCTTGTGTCCGGTCCTCCTTGGCCTTATGTGCCCGACTCTTGCTCCAGGAGGTGCATTTCTCTTGGCTATTTTGCTCTTAATTCTCTTTCCTCTTCCGCCTCCAAAAGGATGATCGATAGCATTCATCTTGACAGCTGAAGTGTAATGCCACTTCCTGCCTTTTGCTCTCATAGCATGATAATGTATTCCGGCCTTTCTCATTGGCTTGTCCAGTCTTCCGCTGCCCGCAATTGTTCCAACCGTCGCCCTGCAGTTATCACTCAAGGCAATTGTTTTTTTGCTAGGCATAAGTAAAAACACTTTATTATGTTCTTTTTTTGCAACTTCTGCAAAACTTCCTCCGGTCCTTATAAGTTTTCCTCCATCTCCAGGCACCGTTTCTATATTATAAACTTTTGTGCCTTGTTTCATGTTCTTTAACCTTAAAATATCTCCTTGCTTAATTTCTTCTGATTTTCCGATGTTTATCTCTTGTCCTTCATACGAATTTTGAAATGCAGGAATATAAAAAACTTTATCTTTGATCTGTAACTTGAGCAACGGAGCGCTGTGTCCTGCATTGTGAACAATTTTTATTATTTTTGCAGTCCCTTCACTGTCCGGGTAGCCTATTCTAATGCTGTAGGCTTTCCTCCTAACTCTATACATATTGCTTCCGTGCCCTCTTGCCTGTGAAATTATTCTCTTTCCCATGTTTATGCTGCTTCTGCCTCCTGTTCTAGCGCCCTTATAGGCACCATTCTTGCAGGGCTTTTCCATAATCCTGCTGCCATTAATAATTCCATTTTATAGCAGTGTCCATCAATATCTCCTATTTTGTGTGTTTTCATTTCCCTGCCATGCACTAATACTACATGCCCCTTCTGAAAGAAAGCGCTTTCCTTATCTCCAGTATAACTTATTATATCTTGGGGATTATCTGCGCTTTGCCTTAGGAATACAGGTTTGTCATCTTTTTCTCCTGCATAGACCATCCACTTAGTTTGAATATCTCCAAGGTAATGCACTTTAACCAAATCTCCAGCATCTATCTCTTCAAGGTCTTGTCTGCTATTAACTGTCCTTATTTCGGGTATTCTTGCTCTTGTAAACTTTAAGTATTTCATTTTATATCATCCCTAATTTAGTTGCAACATCAATTGCAGGATTTTTTTTATCCAATTTAACATAAGCACATTTTTTATTGCCTCTTATGAAAACTTTGACCTTTTCTACTTTTACTTTAAACATTTCTTCAACTTCTTTTTTTATCCCTGATTTTTTATTCCCCCTATCAGTTTCAAATAAAAGAGTGTTATCTGCCTCAATCATCCTTACTGCTTTTTCTGAAGTTATTGGCTTTAACATTTTCAGTTGCTCTCCTTTTTCTTTTTAATTGCCTGCTTTTTCTTCACTTTTTTTGTTTCTTTTTCTTCTTTATTTTTTCCTTCTAGTCTTTCTTCTAAATCTTTTATAGCTTTTTCAGTATAGATTGTTAATCTTGCTCCATTAGAAGCCAAGTCTCCAACTCTTAACTCGCTGGCTTTTTTAATTTCTATTCCACTCATCTTCATTTCTTCTCCTTTACCAATAACGAATAAAGCACCTGCGCTTTTCCTGTACTTTCTTCCCCTCATCTTTCCTTTTCCATGCCTTACTTTCTTTTTCTGTATTGCTAACTCTGCAGCAGGTCCGAGCATTTTTTCTATTGAATTTAAAAATTCTTTTGTCTTTAATTTAACAACGCTATCTTCAACAACAATTGGCAATTTTATTTCCAGTTTTTTCCCTTCCAATGTTTCATATTTTTTATTAACATGTTCTATAGAGCTTGTTAAAGCGAGAGCAGATAAGAAAGCCAGTTTTGCCTCTTTTTTATTTATTTTTTTAGTATTAATCATGCCAAGGATTTTTGGAGGATGCGCTCTTCTTCCGCCTCTTGTTCCTGAAATAGTTGCGCCTTCCCAATAAAACTGAGTTCCTCTTCTCCAGAATATTTTTCTTGGAACTCTTGAAATGCCTCTGCCGGCAGCTGTTTTCCATCTCCTCCTTCCGTGCCTTATTTTTCCTGCAGCAGAATACTGTTTTCCAGCAAGAGGAAAAGGAGAATAAGGTTGTCTCACTTTCTCAACTTCTGCAACTTTCTGGACAATATCTTCTCGTATTTTTCCGTCAAAAACAGGAGTTTCTATCTCTTTCTTCTTGTTTCCTTGTGAATCTAAAATGTTTATTTTCATTTTCCTGTCTTCCTGTCAACAGACTTATGGTTGACTTCAGCTTTAGCTGTTTTGATAAAATCTTTTCTAAAGATTTTCATTTTGCAAATCCTACAAACTCAAATTTTTTCTTGACTTGTTTTTTTGTTGGCCGAAAAGGCTGTGTTAAAAGCAACTGCCTTTTTGCAGGCCCTTGTAAACTTCCTCTTATTATTAAATAATCAGTATTTATTTTTCCATAATGTTCAAATCCTCTGCCAGGATTAATGTTTTTCTCATTTATTTTTCCGCTTGCTATTATCTTATTATTATAATTTATCCTTGTAAAAAATCCAGTCTGTCCTGCCATTGGAACCGTGAACATTACTCTTGCAGGGTGCCATGGGCCAATAGAACCCACTTTCTTTACTCCTTTTTCAGACTTATGAAATCTGTGGCTTATTCCAAATCTCTTTACAGGCCCGCATAATCCCTTTCCTTTTGTAACCCCTCTAACATCCACCAGCCCCTCTTTAAAAACTTCTTCTATTGGTATCTCTTTATTCAAGAAATTCTTTGCAGTTTCCAGCTGTTCTTCTTTGCTTCCGCCAATTGCAATCTCAGTTAGATCTGGAGACTTTTTAATAGAAGTCTTATTAACAGTTGAATAAACAATAACTCTTATTTCATCATAATCTTTAAAGTCCAAATCATGTTTCTCTTTTTTCTTCACGGGCTTTATTTTGTTCTTTAATTCTTTGTCTCCTCCAACCAACACTTCTTTAACAGGCCTTCCATTTTTATAGAATCTGACCGAAAGTATTTTCAACGGAGGGCATTCAACTATTGTGACAGACGTTATAATCTTCTGTCCTTTGGTCATTGAATGTTCAGTATTATCTTTCAGAACAGCAGAAGCCATTCCAACTTTATATCCAATAAATCCTAAAAGACCTTTTTTCTCCTTAGAAACAGCCTGCCAGTTCACACTAGGCAGAATTTTTTTGGCCCTTTTCCTCGGCCAATACTGTAAACTTCCTCTTCTAGGTTGGTTGTGTCTTGGCATTTGTGATTAATCAGCGGAAATTTATGCGAAATCTCTATTAAGTTAAGCGACTTCATTTTAAACACTATCCCCTATTTCACTTATAGAAAAAGGTGGTTTTTAAAGGTTTGCGTGAGCTAAAAGTTTATATTTTAATTCCATTTTCTCTAAGAAATCCTATTAACTCATTCATTGGAAAAGCAGTCAAAAATGGATACTTTCCTTTTTCTATGCCTTCAGCAAACCTGATTGCTCCATCTGTTTCAAATGCCCCGGAAACTTTTAAAACAGGATACCTTGACATATAGTCTTTTATTTCGTACTCTAGGAGCTTCCTAAATCTAAGAGTATATTTTTCAGCAGTTGATAACATTTTCTTTGTATTTGAATTATAGACCGCGACTCCTGCGATTATTTCAACTTTATTGCCTGAAAAAGAATTTAGCATTTCAAAGGCCTCTTTTTCATCTTTGGGCTTTTCATAGATTTTATTGTTGAACACCACAAATAAATCTCCCGCAATTACAAGCGCATCTGCCTCTTTTTCGCCTATCCCTCTTGACTTTGCTTCTGCCAATTTTCTTGCGAGCTCGATTGGATTTTCTTCCCTTATGGATTTTTCATCAAAATAACTCGGCTTTGTTTCATATTTTAATCCCAGGATATCTAGCGCTCTTTTTCTAGAAGCAGATTGCGATGCTAATAGTATTCTCATGGGACTAGTAATATAAAGCAATTTAAAAATGTGTTTACGCCAAAAGCTCTTTTTCTTCTGAAGAAGGAACGCCATCTACTTCTATTTTTCTTATTATCTTGCCTTTTCTTTTTGCCAGCTCTCGTATTTTTGCAAAATCTTTTTCACCTTCTGGCAGGATTATGCTGTCTATTAATATAGTATGGGCAATCTTTGCTTTTTTGCATTCAGCGAGCATAAAAGCTTCTTTTATTTGATTCCAGTATTTTAAGTCTGCTTCAATAATGCAAAAACCATCATCAACTTTTCCTTCTCCTGATTTTCCAGGTTTTGGAAGCTTCTTTTTTGTTTTTAATGTCAGTTCAGGGCTTTCGGCATTTAATAGCAGGCAGTAGGCTCTGCTTCGGATTTGCTTGATTTTTTCAGAGCTGACTCCCAAAACTTCATATTGGACTATTCCTTCTTTTTTCTTTTTTAGAAACTCTGCTATTTCAGGAAGTTCCTGCTTGCTTATAATTGTTCCAGAAAAATTTAAACTAGCCAGTTCAGAAGCGATTGTAGCAAAGTCATTTGCCCATTCAAAACTCCCTTTCAGCTTTATTTTTGTCGTCTTTTGCAGAACTAAAAGCGCCCTGTTTTCAAATTTTCCCTTGGAGAATCTTACAAAATACTGATGAGCTTCTTCTCCTTTTCCTTGCCAGACTTTTTTAATAAAGCAGTCCATACCTTTATTTTATTTTGTTAGTTTAAAAAACTATCTAACCACTTTAAAATAATTTCTAAACAAACCTTTATAAACTTTAAAAACATATATTTATTAGTAAAATTATAGTAATAGTATTAACTATTCTGTTGTGATGATAGACGAAAAATCCTTTAATAGAATTGCGATTATTATTATAGTTGCCGTTTTACTAGTATTAACATTTTTGATATTAAGGCCGATTCTTATCTCTACAATTTTTGCCCTTATATTATCATTCATCTTCTATCCATTACATAAGAGAATTCGCTCGCTGGTAAAAAGTAAGAATCTCTCTGCTTTGATTATTTGTCTAATTCTTCTGGCAATCATTATTGTGCCTCTTGTTTTCTTCATGCCTTTAATAGTGAGGCAGTCAGTTCAAATCTACACTTTTCTGCAGGGAGAGGATTTTTTAACTCCCGCTTATGCTCTAATAAACAAGCTTTTTGTTTCTCCGGATATTTCAAAAGACTTAATAGTTGGGTTGAATTCTTTTACAGCCAAACTGGCAGATTCTTTTCTCAACAAGTTCCAAGATATTATTCTTGGCTCTCCTGCAATTCTGGTACACCTTTTGATTATCCTGTTTGTTTTCTTTTTTGGCTTGCGCGATGGTGAGGAATTTGTAGCTTATATTCAGAGCCTTTCTCCACTTTCAAAAGAGTCTGAGAAAAAAGTATTTCAGCAATTTAAGGATATAACCTATTCGGTGATATACGGCAACATCCTTGTAGGAATTGTTCATGGCCTAGCTGCAGGTTTCGCCTTATTTATTTTAGGGATTCCAAATGCAGTAATTTTGACTCTGCTTGCAATTTTCTTCAGCGTAATCCCCCTTCTTGGTCCATGGCTAGTTTGGGTGCCAGTTGACATTTACCTATTCTCAGTAGGGAGGACAACTGAAGCAGTCGGCTTATTGATTTATGGTTTGGTAGTCATTAGCTGGATAGATAATATAATCCGGCCTTTAATTGTAAGCAGAAGAACTAAAATAAATTCTGCAGTTATTCTGGTTAGCATGATTGGTGGCTTGTTCGTGTTTGGAGTTTTGGGTTTAGTTCTGGGCCCTTTGATTATCTCCTACTTAATTTTGATTATAGAAACTTTTAGAACCAATAAAAGAACAGAGAGTATACTTATACAAAAAACAGAGTGATGGTAAGATATAAAAACCAAGATTCTGCCTATATTATAATCATATAAAAGAGGTAAGATGAAGCTAAAAGTAAAGATTTTGAAATTGCAGGCCGGTAGGCCCGTTTCTATTCTCCACGAGAGGACTGCAGACAAACTGAGCGTGAATATCGATGACCGTATAACAATAACCAATGGCAATAAAAAAATCGTATCTGTCGTGGATATAGCTACAGGGCTTCTCCAAAAAGACGAGGTTGCCGTTTCAGAGGAAGTCATAGAGGCACTAAAATTAAAAGAGGACGATGTTGTAGAGATCAATATCGCCCCTCATCCAGAAAGCATTTACCTTATACATAAAAAGCTTATGTGCACCCCTCTTAACCAATTTGAGTTCGAGAAAATAATTTCAGATATTGTTAAAAATGCTTTAACTGGGCCCGAAATTGCCTATTTTGTTTCTGCTATCTACAAGTGCGGAATGTCTGTAAAAGAAATCGAATACCTGATACGGGCGATTGTTAGTAGCGGCAATGTAATAAAATTAAGGGGAAAAGTGGCTGATAAACATTCCATCGGGGGCGTTGCCGGCAACAGAACAACCCCTATTGTTATATCTATCTGTGCTGCAGCCGGCTTGAAGATGCCAAAAACTTCTTCGAGAGCAATTACCTCTGCTGCAGGAACAGCCGATGTCATCGAATGTCTGGCGAGTGTCGACTTTTCAATAAAGGAGATAAAAAAGATAATCAAGAAGAACAATGCCTGCATGGTTTGGGGAGGTTCTTTAGGTCTTGCCCCTGCAGATGATAAGATAATACAAATAGAAAAGTTGATGAATCTCGACCCTGAGCCGCAGCTTCTCGCTTCAATACTCTCTAAAAAATTGTCTGTCGATAGCAAGTATGTTTTGATAGATATCCCTTATGGGAGGTCTGCGAAAGTTTCAGAAGCGCAGGCAGTCAAGCTCAAGGATAAATTTGAAAAGTTTGGAAAGAGTTTCAAAATTGATCTTAGATGCATCTTGACTGATGGCTCCCAACCCATAGGCCATGGTATAGGGTCAGTTTTGGAAATGAAAGATGTGCTGGCTGTTTTGAGGCAAGAACAGAACCGCCCACCTGACCTCGAAAAAAAATCCCTGCTTCTAGCAGGCAAGCTCTTTGAGATGACTGGGGAGACAGAGGAAGGCAAGGGAGTTGAAATGGCTGAAAAGATTTTAAAGTCAGGAAAAGCCTTCAAAAAATTCAAGAAAATTATCAAATCCCAGAAAGGCTCTGTTTCAGATTCGAGGCTAAAACTCGGTGAATTTTCTAGAGATATCCTCTCTGCTAAATCTGGAAAAATAACCGAGATAAACAATAGAAAAATTAACCTAATAGCGAGAATACTGGGCTCTCCAACAGATAAAGGGGCTGGAATCTATCTTCATAAACACTGCAAGGAAAAGGTAAACAAAAGAGAAATCTTATTGACATTTTATTCAGAATCTGAAGAGAAACTTGCAGATGCAATAAAGTTTTATAAAAAAATCCATCCAGTAAAAATAAAATAAATTTTACAAAGAAAAGTTTATAAACCAATGTTTCTTAAATTTGCAGTAAAAAAGGGTGTTAAAATGAACAAAAGAGCTAAGGTTACATTCAAATGTCTATTCGCTTTTGCAATTATATCAACGATTTTTCTTGCATACTTGGCATTAGCTGCACAACATCTTGTCAGGATAGATGATTCTAATACTATAAAGTATGTTAATGAGGACACTGGAATTATATTCAACATAACAATTAATAACACTAATCCTGGCAACGATGCAAATATAACTCAGATTAATATAACTCTCCCCGATTCATTTAAATTTAATCCGGGGGAGCAAAATGATACAAATGCTGCAAATGTTTTATTTAAAAATCTATCAAATAATTTAACCTGGGAAAATTTTACGCATTATCTTATGAACGGTTCAGCAAACAATAGCTTCTGGTTTAATGCAACCCCTCAAACACCTGGATGGTACAATATTACTGTAATAACATTAAATTCTTCAGGAGCAAATGAAGCAAATATAAGTATTCAGGTTAATGATACAACTCCTGCTTCAAGTGTTTCCTTTATAAACCCGATAACAGCTTCAGGAAATTATTCAATGAATGCTATTTATGCCAATGTTTCAGTAACAGACAACGGAGCAGCAAGTACTCTTAATATTACTTTGTATAACTCCACGGGACTTTATAATTCCTCTTCATACAGCGCAATAAAGGGAGAATATAACTTCACTAACTTGCCAGACGGGCTTTACTATCTTAATGCCACATTTAATGATACTGGTAATAACATAAATTATTCCACAACGTATGCTATATTATTAGACATAACCGGCCCAGGAACAGTTGTCTTAACTTCACCAACCAACGGAACAATAGTTTCAGCAACGGAGATAAATGTAACTGTAATAGCCGCATCTTCTTTAGTTGGATTAGAAACAATAAATGTAAGTTTATTTAATTCCTCCCATAATCTGATTAATTCTTCAATCGCTTATTCTTCTCCATTATATATAAACTTCTCAGGCCTGCCAGACGGAGCTTATTACATCAATGCAACAGCAAACGATACCTTAGGAAACTCTAATACAACCGCTTTCACAACTAAAATAACCTTGGATACAACATCTCCATCTGTCTCTTTTGTCCGCCCGGGAAGTTACGAGAACCGAACTGTTTCCAATTTTACTGTTAATATAACACTAACAGACGCTAATCCTGATTCAATAATCTTAAAAGTCTACAACTCTTCAGGAAGTTTATTAGATACAAATACCACTAATTCCTGGTCAGCAGAGGTAAGCTATAGGACATTAGCAGACGACACTTATTTCCTTAATGTAACTGTTAATGACTCTGCAGGACATACTAATTATACTTCAAGATATGTTATTGTAAATGCTTACCCTGACGTTGTTTTATCAAGCCCTGCCAATAATACTCAGTCCCAATCTGCAACCCAGAACTTCACATGCAATGCAACTTCTTCCATTAATATAAACTCACTTACTCTTTATATCTGGAATTCAAGCGGAGGCAATATTTCAGCACCTAACTTGACGGAGCTGAACGGGACTTCTAATTCCACTTCATGGACTTATAACTTAACATCCGAGGGAAATTACACTTGGAATTGCCGTGTAAATGATACCCTAGGAAATGTAACTTGGGCAACAGCAAACAGAACTATTTTTGTAGACCAAACCAAGCCAAATGTTCTCTTAAATTCTCCAGCAGCCGGAGTTTCTGCAACAACTTCTTCCTATAACTTTTCATTCAATGTTTCAGACGCATATGGAATTGCAAGCTGCAGCTTGATTATGGATGGAAGCCTTGTAGCAACAAACTTGTCTTCAATTGGAAAATCCATAACAAACGGGATAACCCAATCAGGCCTAATTGTAGCCACCCATACTTGGAGTATAAACTGCACAGATAACGCAGGAAATGTTAACGCTTCAGCTTCAAGAACTCTAATTGTAACTGCTTCTACCACTACTCCAGAAACTAGTCCAGGAGGTAGCGGAGGAACACCAACTTATACTATAACTGAAAGCCAGCTTGAGCAAGGCTATGCTAAGTCTTTATCCACGGGAGGAATGGTGAAATTCGCTGTAAGTAACGAATCCCATTCGGTTAAACTTACTAAGATTTTCAATAAGACTGTAACGGTAACTGTTTCTTCAACACCCCAGACAGCCACATTATCAGAAGGAGAAATAAAGAAATTCGATTTAACAGGGGATGGCCAAGATGACATTTCAGTAAAATTAAACAGCGTTAAAACTACAACCTCTGCAGATTTCACTATTCAAAGCATAAAAGCAGCAGCCCCTACAGAGCCAACAACACCGTCCACAACTCCTTCAACTACTCCTTCCACAACACCGTCCACAACTCCTTCAACTACCCCTTCATCCACCACAACTACAGAACCTTCATCTAACCTTTCTCAATGGATTTTTGCGCTGATAATTGTAGTAGTTATAGCTGTAATAGTAATACTTATTCTAAGAGGGAATAAACAAAAGAGAAGAAAAAAATTATTTGAATTTTCTTCATTTTAAAATATTTTTTTAAAAGCCTAAAAATTTCTGAATCAAGAAATTTTTTTGATTCTAATCTTTTCCGACGATAATAACCTACAAGAAAACTTTATAAACTCTATTTTCATTAGTATTGTCAGAAAAAGATGGTGAAAAAAGTAATTTTCCTATTTATATCAGCTTTTTTTCTAGCGTCTGCTTTAGCTTCTGCATCGCAATCCCAGTATTATTCTGATTTAGGGAATATTACCTCTGATTCAGCTGTTTACAGCTGCTGGAAGGGCTCGGCTTCTATAGAATGCACTACTTATGTAAACCTGACTATTAATTCAACAGGCCCTTACTATGGAAATCTTTCTAATTTCACTCTAAATAATACAGCAGACTACAACTTAACCTATAAAATAGATTGGTATAATGGTTCAACATGGGTAAACCAATCACAAAATAACACTTGGGTGAATGGTAGCGGAAGCAATTATAATCTCACTGGAACAATACAATTCAAAATAAACATAACACTTCCCTCTGCTTTATCAGCCAAATGGAACGTCAGCTTTAACATCAATGGAACCTATTACGAATTATCTTCTCATCTAGACAGCATCAATCTTACCTCCCCTGCCAATTATAACATAACTCCTGTTCAGACCCCTAGCTTTAATTTTACATTATATTCGCATAATTCAACAAGCCAAACCTGTACTCTCTACATGAGACTTAATGACGCAGGAAGCTGGGCGTCTTACGGAAGCAATTCCTCCACAGTTAATGGCTCTTTAACAAAAATAACAACATCAACAATCAGCCAGGGCAACTATACCTGGAAGATTACCTGCAGCGTGTCAGGAGACTCTGGTTCGAGATGGATTTAT
>CAZYZS010000027.1:12927-15970 GCA_964651965.1 Candidatus Woesearchaeota archaeon
TGATAAGAATCTAGGAATAAATAGGATAAACCTAACTGTTAGCAACTTATCAACAAATGTTAGACTCACCGCGTCTAAATATTCTACATTACCTTCTCAAGTTTCTGTAGCAAAATCAGGGAAAGTTTACAGATACTTAAAAATAGAAGCAACAAATATTAACCAGAAACTCAATCTGGCTCATATCTTATTGCAAGTCGAAAAGACGTGGGTTCAGAATAACAGTTTAACCAAGCAGGATATTTCTTTCTACAAATTTGACAATTCAAGTGAGGAATGGAAAAAGATTATAACGACTCTCGAAGCTGAGGATACTACTTATTATTACTTGGGCGCTGAGCTGACTTCTTTTAGTTATTTTACTATAGCAGGAGAGGCAACAACTACCTCAACCACTCCTACGAATACCTCCTCTTCAACTACACCAACGACTAATACGACTTCAAATGCTTCAGCAGGACAGGATGAACAAACAGATACTGGGAAAAAATCCTCTAAGTTATGGATTATCATATTAATAGTTGTTATAGGAATAGTCGCATTGGCAGTTGTGGGAGTTATAATTTATATGCAGCTGATTAGGAAAAAAAACGTCTAAAAAAGCAGAAATAACTTTTTAAACTTCTTTTACTTTAGGCAGCCATGCCAGAAGGATATATTCAGCAATTAGCAGATTACATTAAAAGAAATTTAGCTAAAGGCTATACTCTTGATTCTTTAAGGATAGCTTTAGAAAACCAAGATTATTCCAGGCTTTCCATAGAACAGGCCATAGAGCTCGCCCACAAGCAGCTGGCAGTAGAAGCACCAAAGATGCAGGAAAAGCCAGTTATAAAATACCATTTTGAGCCAGCTGAAACAGTTGAAGAGAAAAAGAGCTTTTGGCAAAAAATAAAAAGCTGGATTGAATAAGACTCCAAGAAGTTATTCGTTAAAACGACAAACATCCAGAAAAATAATAACATTTATATACGATAAATGCCTCAAGAAATTATAAAAAAGAGCGAATATGCAAAATAAGTTCTATTCTTTCGCAGTAGGCATTTTAATACTTGTATTATTCATCTTTTCTTATTTTGTAAAGGAAGATTCCATTGAGTTTCAATTTATGATTTATGGGTTTCTCTTTATAATGACTATCTGTAGCCTGCTTATTCTACGCATCATACAAAAGATATCAGGGAAAAGGCTCAATAAAATAGAGTTCTTTTTAATAAGCCTATTTTTCTCTTTTATAGAAGAAGGAATTTCTTTGATGCTTTCATTCTTTTTTGTAATCGGAGTTATTGCTTCCTTTAATCTTGACTTGAGTTATATGCCTCTTATAAATTTAGTAGCCTACTTGGTTATTACAATACTCAATCATTCTGTATACAGGCACAAAACCTTAGTGGGAATTCTTGCAATAATCGGGACAATCGTTTTGTTTGTAGGGGCGTTTTTAATAGCAGTAGATGATTCTTACTTCTTCCTTTTGGCAATTGCGGGCTTGCTGTATTCCCCAGTAATGTTTAGAGTATTCTTTTTAGAAATACCCAATGAAATGAATAGATAAAGAACGCCGCCACCCGTCGTCCAGACAAAAAGTAGAGTTTCTTACGGCGACAACTGCTTTTATTGTTTAGCTATCTTCCAAAGGAGCTCGAATTGTTTTCTGTAAGAGTCTGCTACTTCTTTATCTCTTATTATAATTGTAGTAATTGGCTTATTGAAATTGACTATTGCAACTTTGTTTCCATATACCATTGTTCTAACAGGAGGCAAGTATTCTATTGGAAGATATCTTATTTCGGCATTAATATTTGGAGATTTAAATCCCTTGGCAAAAAGCAATCTTGTTTTAAACTTATACTTTTTTGACTCATGGATGTATCTATCAAGTGCATGTGGCAAAAAAGTAACATAAGGGTCAGTATCTGTGCCAAAACCAATATTGGAAATGCCTTTCTTCCCTTCTTCAAGAATTTCATTTAAAACTATTTTAGCACCTTCACTACCTGTATACACAATGGTTTCGCTATGTTCTCCTGCCTCATTCATCTTATTTGTCATTATTGGTATTATCTTCTTGATTTCCTCTTGAGATTTTGTGATACCTTCTTTTTTCTCTTCAAGAAAATCAATTAATCTTTCTGGAGGTGTTGCATTATAATACCTCACTCCATTTTTAATAACAAAACTTACTAAACCTTTTTTCTGCAATCTCTGAAGCACTTCATACACTTTAGAACTGGCAATTCCAGCCTTTTTCGTTATTGCACCTGTTGAAGATAAGCCTAAGCTAATTAGTGCCTCATATACTTCCGCTTCTCCTGTTGTTAGCCCTATTCTTTCTAGCGATTCCTTTATCATATACAAGATTACCTTTTCCCATTTATATATTTTTCCCTAATTAGGGGGGAGTAATAGTTATATAGAGTAATAATGTTTCTTTTAATGGTCAAAGAAATAGAATATCCTTATGAATATATTGTACCAGGAACCTTCATTTTTGATGGTCCCGCGTATACTAATGCAGTAATAATAGGTACTCCTATAAAAAATCATTCTAAAAAAGAGGGAAAATTAGCCTTTGCAGTTTCTACTCAACCTTTTCTATTTAATTTCTCTAAATCATTCTACAATTCTCTTGTTAGAAATGGTATGGTTTGCATACATATCCCTCTTAGCCATTATCCTCAACTAAAACCAATTCAATTAAAACGACTTAGTCCTGTTTTTCATACATTTGGTAGGGAAGAAGAATTTGAAGAGATGGCATTTTCCTATCTTAAACGTGCCTATGAAAATACTTTAGAAGGAGCAGATTTAAGAGATGCAACATTTAGAAATGGGAGACTAATAATACCTATTAACGAATTCTTGGAAGAAGAGGATTTGAAACTTTCTACCCTCAATGTGAATATTGCCAAAGTTATAGAAATATTCAAACAACCAGTTCACTAATTTTTAGAAACCTTAAAAGATAAAAAGTTCGATTCCTTATTTTCTGACGCCGTAATTTTATCGACGGAAAATCCCACGCCGCCAGATCGGAAGAGCA
>CAZYZS010000028.1:0-5713 GCA_964651965.1 Candidatus Woesearchaeota archaeon
AAGTTGCAACCCTACCAATTAATTTTTTATCCTCAATAAAAGAATATGTCTTTGGAAAAATTGGTGGAAGGGATGAAAAAAGCCAAGAGCGGAATTAGGAAATTGTTATTTTTCTCTGTTTTGGGGGCAGTTGGAATATCTGGGCTTTCATGTTCTGCTGTTGCTCCAGGTCCTCGTGGGATTGTTGGATGTTTGCCTTGTCCTAGTGAATTAACTGTTTATCTAGGGGAAGATGCTTGCGAGCATGAAAGAGGAATTGGATTTACCTGTAGATATGGGCCTATAGATATGGCACATTTAAGAAAATATGCCAAGTGGACAGAGTACCTCGCTGGAATTAGTTTAAGAAGTTTAAAGGAAGGTAAAGGAGATTTTAGGTTTTCTGGAAAGGAGCCTGTAAAGTATTATGTAAAAATAAACTATCCTTCCAACTGGAGAGGGATGGAAAAGAACAGAAAACAAGAAATTATCGAAAATGCGGCAGTAGAACTTGGGGCGTACCTCGCTCACAAAACTTCTATTTGGCATGAAACACTTACCTGGTTTGGATGGAACAGCACATTAATAATTCCTGAGCAATCCTCTGCATTTTCCTGGGAAGATTTGCCCTCAGATTCACTTGGATGCTATATCGGCAAACTTGCCATGCAGGACAAAGAGCATTCTTTTGGAGATGCAATGAAAATCTTGCTTGAACAAGAGTTGGATAGACTTGAGATTCAACCAAGAAGTGTTAATATTAGGGTTGTTAAGGACGTTGCTGGAATTTGGTATGAGGGATATGGGCTTAATGCAAAAATGCTTAGAAGAAATTTGGATATTGGAATAGGGGATAACAAAGTAAGCCCGTGCATACCTCCTGGTTACACATGCGGAGAGATTTGGAATTGCCCTGTTCCTACACTGGGCTATCTGGAATCGCACGGATTTAGTGTGGATGTTAGATTAAGGCCTATCGCAAAAAGAAAGGAGATATTAAGAATAGCAGGAGAAAATGGCCTGATTGATGTGGAAACAGATTTTCCAGCAATAATGGAATACATAGAAAGACAAGCTGTTGAGAAAGGATATATCGTAAACAACTGATATTTTTAGACTACCTAAATGTTTAAAAAATGAGTAAAGTTTTATTTATTTATGACTAAGGTTTATCATACAAGAAGTGGAAGTCAGTATTTCTTTGCTCAGGGCACTTTAGTAAAAGTTGTAGGAGATGGGGCAGAAAGAGCACAAGAGCCTAAAGTTTTATACACGACTACTGCAGAAATTAATGCGGCGTTAGCAGATTATGATGTTAGTCCAAACCAGACAAATGAAGAAGACGTTTTGCAACCTTTTTTTGAGGCATTAAAACAAAAAGAGATTTCTAGGGATATCTTGGGTGGAAGATTCATTTCATTAGGAACCGGGGATAAGGTTGGAAGAGTACTTTTTACAGGAGAGGTTATAGAATCTAGTGAGAGAACTGATTTAGAGGGGAGATTGCCTGCTTTAGGATTTACTTGATTTATTCATCTTTTCATCTCTTTAATTAAACTTTTTTCTACAAGCATTTTTTCTTTGCCTGTTTTCATATCTCTTAATTTGAATTTCCCCTTTTTGGCTTCTTCATCCCCTATAAAAATTACATAAGGGATGCTGGAAGAATTCGCATATTCCATTGCCTTGCCCGGCTTATCCATCATAAAGCAGGATATTTGTGATTCTCTCAGAGTTTTCATAAGCTCAATTGTTTTTTTATCTTGTTTTATTGATATTAAAATCGCCTTTGTATTTTCAGCTTGGATGTCAGGATAATCAAGGATTCTTCCATAAGAGTTCCCAACTGCTGGAATGTCTCTCTTTATGTATTTTCCAACTAAATTATCGTATCTTCCTCCTCCAAACAGGCTGCCCTTTATCTTTTCGTTGTATCCTTCAAAGATATTTCCTGTGTAATAAGAAAATCCTCTTACTAAAGAAGGAGAAAAAATAGGCTTTATATCATATTGTTTGAGAATTTTGAAAAGCTCGTTTAATTCCTCTGCCCCCTCGAATTTTTCCTTTACAAAATAGTCAATGTTTTTTTGAAGCAGCTTGAAAAGCTCGACTATCTGAACTTTATCTGCAAATTTTGTCAGATTCTTCTTAACTTCATCTTCTCCAAATTTTTCAACTTTATCTAGCTCTCTTAAAACTTTTTCTGTGTCTGTTATCTCAATTTTTTTAAGCATGCTGTTAAGAAGCTTTCTGTTGTTTATTTTCAATTTGTAATTTATTCCAAGTTCTTTGCATATTTTATCGGCTAGAGCAAGGCATTCTGCATCTGCCTTCATTGAAGAATCTCCAATAATATCTGCATCTAGCTGCATAAATTCTCTGTATCTGTCTTTTTCAACTGGTTCGTCTCTAAACATATTGCCTATTTGGTATCTTCTTAGTGGCAGTTTTATATTAGGATTTTCTTTGAATATCCTTTTTAGCTGGAAGGTGAATTCATACCTTAAAGATAACTCTCTATCGCCCCGGTCTTTTAGCTTGAATCTTTCTGATACTGCTTCGTCTTTTTCATTGTCTCCTTTTGCAAGCTCTTCGTATTCAATAGAAGGAGTTTCAACTGGCGTAAACCCGAATAACTTAAAGTTCTTTTCTATTATTTCTCTTACTTTTCTTCTTTTTAAGGATTCAGGAGGAAAAACATCTCTGAATCCTTTGACTGTTTCAATTGCCATTTTATCTTATTCTCCCTTCTTTTATATCTTTATTTAGTTTATCTACTTTTCTCTTTATTTTATTTACTATTTTTGGAATATCTTTTCCTTCTTTGTCTTTGGTGTCTCTTATTTTCCAGACAATTAGTTTCTTGCCGTATTTTTTATTGTTAAATAAACTTGGCTGAACATCATCGGCCACGATTATCATAATATTCTGCCATCTTAGTAAGTCCATGCTTAATCCCTTGGATTTCCTCTTTAAGACCATCCCACATTTTTTTAAAGCTTCGCCTTGTTTCTCCATCACAACCGCTCCTCCGATTATGCCTGAGCTTTTAGCTTTTATATTTGGATTTTTGTTTATTTTATTGAAGTAGACTTCAGCTACTCTGCTTCTAAAAGCATTGTATTTGCATACAAATAAAATGTTTATTTTATCTTCCATTTTTTCCTCTTTTATTGCAAGCGGAAGGGGGGAATCGAACCCCCGTCCCCGGTGCCACAGACCGGTGCACTAACCACTGTGCTACGTCCGCCATCACGATATAACTCTGGATACCTATTCTTCCAGTCATTTAGCTTATTTAAATTTTTTTGACTGCTCCAACCAATCAGTTTTTCATATCTTTTCAATGCCGCAATTCCATTAAGAGAAATCCTTGGATATTCGCAATCCAGATACACATTTGGATTAAAGCCCAGCATTTCAAGAATTTCTCCCACTTCTCTAACTAACTTTTTGGAATATAATGAGATGCTTATTTCAGGGTAGTATTTTTCATATTTATATTTTGTTTTAAAGCATAATGAGCCATCCGTGTCAAATAATCCTCGTATAAACGAAGACAGTACTTTAACATTATTGACTTTCAGGGTTTTTGGAATTGAAATATTATATTTGTTACCAGGTTTTATTCCAATTACTTTTGTCTTAAACTCCCATAGCGCTTTAGAAGAGATTTCAAAGCCAAAAGTTGTTTGAAAATTTTTTAGATTTACTTCTAGGTTGTACAGCTTTTTGAATAGCGGTTTGATAATTTCTTGGTAATACTCTGTTTCGTCTTTAAGGTTTCCTTTTAGTCTATAGTCATATCTTTTGGAAGACAAGAAACCATCTCCATAATGCATTCCTATTTCTTCTGCTAATTCTGGAGTAAGTTTATTGGGAAGCCTTATTCTTTTCTTAATATCCTCATTGCTGTAATTAACTTTGGAAGGATCTAGTCTAAGATTTTTATTTTTGAAAGTTACTTTTATTTCTTCTAAAACTTTTTTTTGTTCCCCAATTACTTTTCTCCCTATAACTATAACTTCATCTTTTATTTTTCCGCTATATTCTCTTAGAGCGTCCTCTTCTTTTTTGTCTATAATAAGAAGCATTTCTTTAAAAGTTTGGTAGGGTATTGAAGATAAACCAAACATATATGACTTGCTTAATGTGCTTTCATTTACATTCAATCTTTCTGATAGTTCTTTCCAGTCTAAGCGGGATTTCATTTTTAGAAGTTTGATAAATTCCTTTTGGTTCTTTTTAGAAAAAGCAACTCTTTTATTCATCATAACCAGAGTGATCTTCAGTTTATAAACTTTAGTACTAGCGATTAAACTATATTTAAATTTAAGAATAGATGCTATAAAAATGTTTTTAAGAAACATTTTTGAGATGGGTATAAAAAGATTAGTATTATCTTTTGGAAAGCTTAAGCTAAAAGAATTGTCTATTTCAATTATGGGGATACCCCCTGTTTAATTTGCTTTCCATAAAATAGTCTATAAGTCTATATTTTTAAACCTTTTCATAAGCCTTTTTTATTTTATTTTTAAAATCTTCAAATGTTCCTTGTTTTATGTGTTTTTTTGCTCGGTCTATTAGGCCGTTTATATAATATAAATTGTGATAAGAAGTTAGCTCTTTTCCAACTGGCTCTTCCTGGCTTAAAAGGAATTTTATGTAAGCTCTTGAATAGTTCTTGCAGACAAAACAATTGCATTCTTTGTCTATTGGCTTTTTATCTTTTTCATATTTTTTGTTTAATATTTTTACTTTGCCTTGTGAGGTGAATAAAGTGCCTCTTCTTGCACTTTGAGTTGGCATTCTGGAATCAAACATGTCCACTCCTAGAGATATTGCTTCTAGGAGCCAGACAGGATCTCCTTCTCCCATCACATAAACGGGCTTGTCTTCAGGAATTACTTTTTTATGAATCATTATTGCTTTATGCTCGAGTTTTTTTGCTTTTTCCATTTCTCCTTTATATGCAAATTCAGGCAGCGCTATCCCACCAATTGCATAGCCATCAAAATCCTCTTTTAAGAGTTCTGTTGCACAAATCTTTCTTAAGTCTTCATAAATCCCTCCTTGGGAAATCCCGAACAAAAGCTGTCTTTTTTCTTTAGGTATATTTTTCTGGAGTTTATCATGAGTTTGCTTGCATCTTTTTGCCCAATTTATTGTCAATCCTACTGCTTTTTCTATTTCTTCTTTTGATTTATCATATAGAGGCATTGAATCCAGGCACATTGCAATTTCGCTTCCAATGTTTAATTGAATTTCCATGTTTTTTTCAGGGGTCATTAATATTCTCTCTCCTGAAAATGGATTCCTGAAAAAAACTCCTTTTTCATTTGATTTTAAGTAGATTGAATCAGAATACATCTGAAAACCGCCTGAATCTGTAACATTTATTCCAGAAAAATTCATGAACTTTCCAATCCCTCCGAGTTTTTTTATTATTTTATCTCCCGGTCTTAACGAGAGAATAAGGGCATTTGAAATAATTGCTTTTGTTTCTAATTCTCCAAGTTTTTTAGAATTGAGGAATTTTACAGAGGCTTTTGTTGCAACTGGCATAAAAAAAGGAGTTTCAATTGGATGTTTTTTTGTATTTAAAATTCCAATTCTTGCATTTGTTTTTTTATCTTTATGAATAATTGTAAATGTTTCCATAGAAACAACTAAAGAAAAGGGATATAAAAAGGTATTTTATCCTATTATCTCTTCAATTCTTTTTTCTCTTAAG
>CAZYZS010000028.1:5813-15332 GCA_964651965.1 Candidatus Woesearchaeota archaeon
GGGATATAAAAAGGTATTTTATCCTATTATCTCTTCAATTCTTTTTTCTCTTAAGCTGGCTCTTGCTCTTTTAGGATAATCTTTGTGGAACATTTCTAAACAACCCCCAACATAACCATCGTGGCTTATTCTTATTGCTCTTGAGAGCGTATCTGAAAAAGGCATATAATTAATGATTACTTCTGAAGCATTTGTTTGTGGATATCGATTGAATATAACTCCATATTCATCAATAAATAAATTCCTTAAATCAATAACTCCATACTTAACAAGCCCTTCCATCAATGTTTTCTGCGAATCATAATCTGATTTTAATAGTATAGTACTTTTATCTAACTTTGTAAAGTCTATCTCCTGTCCTTTTGCAATCTGCTTATACCATTTAACAATATCTTCTTCACTAACTTTCAAGTCACCATTAGAAGAAGGAGTAGAAACATAAGGTGAAACTAAAAATTTTGTTAAACCAATATTCCCTATTTCTTGGACCATTTCTTTAAAAGAATTTTTATTATGCCTCATTAAAGTAAAACTAATAAAAACTTTTTTAGCTAAATCCTTTGGTAATCTTCTTAAATTTTCTACAGTTCTTTTATAATTTCCTTCTCCCCTTATGAAGTCATGCTCTTTTTGAGTGCCATCTAAACTTACATCCATATAATCTGGAGAAATTTCTGCAAGTTCATCTACTATTCCTCTTTCTAATAAAGTACCATTGGTCACAAGACCAAATCTTAATTTAGGATTTTCTTTTCTCTTTTGTTTAAGATGCCTTAATAGATCTAAAGTTTTATCGGGCGAAAGCAAGGGCTCTTTTCCAACATTTCCAAAAGTAAGTGCTCCTAAATCAATCAGCCTGTCAAAAGTATCGGTCCATTCTTGAACTGAAAGCTCTCCATCTTGTATTTCGTAACCAACATAACAATGTTTGCATCTTAAATTGCATAGATTGTTGACAAAATAAGAGACTTCTAAGGGACGTTTAGCTAAATCCAATTGAAAATTTTTATCTACTGTTCCAATTCCTCCATTTGAACCTGAAAATCCTACTGCCATTTTATCCCCTTTGGTTCGTTTTTTCTATATCCATTTTGTCTAATCTTTCGTATAACAAAGATAGGTCACTCACAATAGTTTTATACAAGGGCTTAACTTCTTCAGGGGCTTGTTCCACAATGGAACGGGATTTATTCAGTCCTGCTTTTATGTCTGTTAGAGCAAGAACTCTGCAGGTTAGAGAAATTCCTCCATTTGAACCTGAAAATCCCATCGCCATTTTATATCTCTGCCTCCAATCCTTTAGTCATCTCTCGCCTTAGTTCTTTTAATCCGGTTATTACCCTGCTATAAGAATCTCTGACTTCTCTTTGTTCTTCTGGAATTTTTTCACGAAGAGCTTCATACTTTGAGACTCCTGCATCTATATCTGTTACTAAGACTTCTCTGTAAACTTCTCCTATTCCTCCATTACTTCCTGAGTATCCTATTGCCATGATACTCTTAGCTGTTAAAAATATTTAGAAGTTTTTAATTAAATTTACTAATAAAATTAAAAATAAACAATAAAAATTACTTAAATTAGTAAAATTTAAAAAGAGTGCTTACTTATGTATTTTATGGAAGAAATAAAATTAGATAAGATAGACGAGAAGCTATTAAGTTACATTTTTCATAATTTTAGAAAGCCGATAACAAAAATAGCTAAAAATTGCCGCATATCCAGAGAGCAGGCAGAGTATAGAATAGAAAAATATGAGAAAAAAGGTTTGATTAAAGGATATTTTACTTTTTTTAATCTGTACTCTTTGGGATATTCTAAGAATTATATAATAAGACTAAGGGTGAAAAATCCAAATAAAGAGAAGCTATCGCAAATACATTCAGAAGATAAATTATTAATATTAACAAGGATGCATTGCTATGGAGAGTGGGATTATATTTTAACTATTTTTACTAAAGAAAAGACAAATATCCTTGATTTTATCTCTAAGTTATATGACCTCTGGAAAGATGAGCTTCTAGACTATGAAATCTTTGAGCCAATAGAGATGCATTTCTTTCCATTAAAAATATTTGGAGGCAAAGGAGAAGATAAAACTCTAAGCCTTACTGAAACCAAAAAAGAGAACTTGGATAAGTTAGATAAGAAGATATTGCAGGAAATTTCTAATAATGCTAAAATAAAAATAGTTGAACTTGCAGATAAAACTAATGAAAAAGTAGAAACAGTAAATTACAGGCTTAAAAGATTAGAAAAAAGTTTTATTTTAGGTTACAGGATATTTTTAGATTTAGACAAAATTGGGTATAAACTAGCCCAGCTAGTTCTAAAATTAAATAATTTATCTAATCAAAATAAAACTAAAATAATAAATTATGGAAATCAAAGAGAAAAAATTCATGCATGCAGCATAGGAATAGGTAATTTTAACACTCTCTTTCAGATTATTTATAAAACTCCAACAGAACTTAGTCAAGAGATTAATAAAATCAAAGAAAATTTTTCAGGCAGTCTTGTTGATTATCAGCTTATTCATGTAGAAAACGAGCTTGAACCTAAAACTATTTAATCCTACTGGACTCCTGCTGAGGTTAGCCATTTTGTTTATTTCTTACTATACAACCCTATTATTTCTGCCTTGTCTAAGATATGCCCCTGCATTGCTTTTTCTAATTGTTGTTTTGACGCGCCTTTTTCTAGGCTAAGCCCTACATCAAGTGCATAAGCCTTGAAAAAATATCTATGTGTTCCTGAAGGAGGGCATGGACCTCCATACTCTGTATTTCCAAAGTCATTTTTCCCTTCTGTTCCTGGAGCTTCCCCTTCGCTTATGCTTACATTGCTTCCTGTAACTGCGATGTTCCAAATAGTCCAATGAAGCCAGGTGCCCATCGGAGCATCTGGGTCGTCAACAATAATCGCTAGAGTCTTTGCATTTTTTGGTATTTCTGAAATTTCTAGTGGTGGGCTTATGTCTGAACCCTCACAAGTATATTTTTCTGGAATCTTGGTATTGTTTTCAAAAACAGATTTTATTTTCATTTGGTTTGTTATGTTTATATTTAGAGCACTATCCGAATTCGAAGATGGGGGGTTGTAAATATAAAGGGTTACGCTAGTTAGTATAACAATGATAACTGCTGCTATAATAATTATCAACAGTTTTTTCATAAAATATATAAGAAAAGGATGTATAAAAAATTATCTTTTTATAAAACCGCGGGCAGATACACTGTGGATACTTTGTCCGTGGGAGGGGGTTACGTTAGTTAAAAATTCATAATGCCTATCTTTAGCTACTTCTGCTAGTTTGAGCTCTAGTCTGTCAAGGTCTCCTTCAGGGCTTCCGTTTTTTTCTACGGCTGTGCTTACATGCTCGTCTGCGTATGCTCTTGGATCCAGGCCCTTTCTAGTTAAAAACTCTGCTGCAGGCTCCCCAGACATATTATGCCTTCTGTATTCTTCTAATTCAGCCCTTGTAAAGTAAGCCATCTTTTACCTATTTTTTAAGAAAGTTATAATTAAGGGGGCTTATAAACTTTATGTAGGTTAGCTTTAAAAGTATTCTTTACATCTTTCTTTTATGGAAAAGTTTAGATTTTATTCGTTATGGCTCTGCCTTATTTGTGTAGGGGTTTTTATAGCGCAAGCTTGGAGTCCTGGATTCACTGATACTCTTGTGTTAAACCAGGCATCTTATTTTCAGCCTTGGAGATTTTTAACTTCTATATTTTTGCATGGCGGAGTTGTTCATTTACTTTATAACTTATTTGCACTTGCTCTTTTTGGAAGCATTTTGGAGAAGTTAATTGGAGGAAAGAAATTTTTGGCTGTTTTCTTTTTGTCTGGACTTTTGGCAAATTTAATTGCTGTTAATTTTTACTCTTCTTCGCTAGGAGCATCTGGAGCGATTTATGGCATTCTTGGATGTTTAACTGTAATTAGGCCTAGAATGTTTGTGTGGGTTTACGGTATTCCAATGCCAATGTTTTTGGCTTCTCTTGTTTGGATTGCTGGAAGTTTAATAGGGATTTTTATTCCAGATAATACCGGGCATATAGCTCATTTGTCAGGAATAATAGTTGGTTTATTATTTGGAATTTTTATCAGGCTAAAGATGCCAAGAAAAATATCTTACACCAAAAGGATAGAAATCCCTGAAGATTATATGCGAGAGTGGGAAAAAACTTATATGGGGAATTAATCAAATTCTAATTCGGGTTCATAGGCTTCTCCGATACCTGCTTCTAAACTTTGAGGGTAACACATTAAATCTAAACTTGTTGGTTCATGATAGTATCCTATTCTAGAAATGGCCCCTCCGCCCATAGGGTCTTCTGAACTAATTCGGATTGATGGGCTGTAACCATGATATCTGCGGCCTCCATGATAATACTGGCCCCTCTTTTTATCTTCCCTTTTTCTCTCTTGGGGGTTCAAATAGCCGGGGATGGCCCTTTCCATATTATTCCTATTTCTTCTTCCTCTTCTCGCCCTTATTTTACCTTTAATAACTCCTTTAGTCATTTTACTTGTTGACTTTGGCTCTTTTTATTCTTTATTGTTATCTATTATAAGATTTTTAAACATACTTTAACATTGTTATATATGAAAAAGCCAGAACTTTTATGCCCTGCTGGAGCACTTGCTAATCTGAAAGCCGCTGTTGCATCTGGAGCAGATGCTGTTTATTTGGGCATGCCTAATTTTTCTGCTAGGGCTTATGCGAAGAATTTTGATGAGGCTTATTTGAAAAAAGCAATCGAGATATGCAAAACAAATAATGTTAAGATTTATTTAACAATGAATACACTTGCTAAAAATGCTGAAATTAAGAATTTTTTTAAGCAGTTGGATTTTGCTTATTTATCTGGAATTGATGCAGTAATCATACAAGACCCTTCTTTTCTACACATTATAAAAGAAAATTATCCTGGCTTAAAAGTTCACATGTCTACACAAACAGGCATCTTAAACAGTTATCATGCAAACTTGTTTAAAGAAGCAGATAGGATTAACATTGCTAGAGAGCTTTCCAAAGAGCAAATAGCACAGATTAGAAAAAATTTTGCTAAGGAAATTGAGATTTTTGTTCATGGAGCATTATGTGTTTGTATATCAGGTCAGTGTTTGTTTTCTAGTTTTATAGGCGGGAGGTCTGGAAACAGAGGAAGATGCGCACAACCATGCAGAAAACTTTACGATGGAATTTACTATCTGTCTACAAAAGAGCTTTGCCTTATAGACCGAATAAAAGAAATAAAGAAACTGGGGGTAGATTCTTTAAAAATAGAGGGGAGGATGAGAACTCCTTATTATGTTGCTACTACTGCTTCTATTTATAGGAAAGCACTAGACGATGAAAATTTTAAGCTGACTCCTGAGATTTTGGAGGAACTAAAATCCGCGTATTCAAGAGAGTTCACTAGGGGGAGATACGCTGGTGAAGATGTCTTTAACAGACAGGAGGCAGAAGGAAAAAGCAGAATAAAGGAGGAGACTTACAACGTTAGTTCTAAGTCTTTCTTTTCTGATAGAAAAATAAATCGGTTTAGGCTTCCTGAAATTAAGAATAATAAATTGGATAAGAGGCAACTTTTAGTCAGAGTTTATAACAAGGAAGATGCATTGCTTGCTGATAAAAATGGGGCAGATATAATTTACATGGATATGTTTGATAAAGATTTTCTTGAAATAAAGAGAAAAGTCAGGAAGGTTTATGCAGTAACTCCTAGAATAATGTTTGATTCTGATACAGAAAAGATTAAAAAAAGAATAGAAGAGATACAGCCCGATGGAATCCTTGCAGGAAATCTTGGTATACTTGAAATAGATTTTGGGGTTCCAGTTCATTTAGATTATAATTGCAATTGCTTTAATGATTATACTCTTGCCTATTACAGAAGTCTAGGAGCTTTTCCAATTATTTCTCCTGAACTTTCAATTGAGGAGCAATCTGAATTTAAGGACACGGAATTTGCTTGCCTTGTTCATGGAAAAATAAGGCTGATGACTCTGGCACATGAACTTGACAAGAAAGAGATAACTGATGAGAAAAAATTCAAGTTTAAAATAAATAGGATAGAAAATGGCTCGGAGATACTCAACGAAAAAGAGCTGGGATTATTTAACAAAGCTAGAAATCTTTTGAAAGCAGGCATAACTTCCTTTTTTGTAGATACAGAAGAGAATGTGGGAGAAATTACTAGGATTTATAGGCTAATTTTAGATGGGAAAACCCCTGATGTTTCTCATATAAAGAAAAATTATGTTTTAGGATGGAGCAAGAAAGGTGTTTTGTAGCTTACTCACGTAAGCTTTATATATTCAATTTGCAGTATTTCTCTGACAAAAAGGTGAAAAGATGGCATCTACTTATCAGAGAAGTTTAGTTAAAGGAGTTTTTTGGGAAGGCATTTCTTTTATTATCACAACTATAGCAGTTTATTTCTTCTATGGGGATATCGTAACTTCTTTAAAGTTTAGCATTATTCTTGCTCTGATAAAACTAGTTTTCTTTTTTATTCATGAAAGAGCTTGGAAAGAAGTCAGGTGGGGAAAGATTCCTGAGAAAGCTGTTAGGTCTAGGAAATAGCCTTAGGCTTCTTCTACTTTATAATTGGGTGCATCTTTAATTCCTCTTATATCATGAGGGTGAGATTCTTTTACTCCTGCCGGGGTTATTAGGTCAAAGTCTCCTTTTTCTCTTAATTCTTCAATTGTTTTTGCTCCTACATAGCCCATGCCTTGTTTTAATCCCCCTACATATTGGAAGATTACGTCTGCTAATTTGCCTTTGTAGGGAACACTTCCTTCGATTCCTTCTGGAACAACTTTGTCTGGGCTTCTATTTTCCTGACCATATCTTTCTCTTGCAGCTTTAGAAGCTTGCATTGCCCCTAGTGAGCCCATTCCTCTATAATTTTTCCAAGGTCTTCCCTGGAATGAAACAATTTCTCCTGGAGCCTCATCTGTTCCTGCAAGCATACTCCCCATCATCAGGCAGTGTGCTCCTCCTGCAATTGCAATTGTCATGTCTCCTGAATACCTCAGTCCGCCATCTGCGCAAATAGGTATATCGTAATCTTTCAATGCCTTGGCGCATGAATATATTGCAGATAGTTGTGGCCTGCCTATTCCAGCAACAACTCTTGTTGTACAAATAGAGCCAGGGCCTTGCCCTACTTTAATGCCATCTGCTCCTGCTTGGGCCAGCCTTAGTGCAGATTCTCCTACAGAAACATTTCCTACAACAACATCTAAATTAGGATAATTTGATTTTATCTCTTTTAGTGTGCGAATAGCTGATTCTGTGTCACCGTGAGCAGTGTCTATAACAACTACATCCACTTTTTCTTCTACTAATAACCTTACTCTTTTAAGGGTGTCTCCTCCGACACCTATGGCTGCTGCAACCCTCAATCTTCCCTCGGAATCAATATTGTAAGTTTCGGCATTCCCGAACATGATTCTTTTAACATCGCTAAAGGTATATAATCCTACCACCTTTTTTGAGTTATCAGCTAAAGGAATGACTTTCTTTTTTCCTTCTAGCATTAACTTATAAGCCTCTTCTAGTGTTGTGCCTTCATGGGCGGTTAGAGGATTTGTAGTCATAATTTTTCCAATAGGTACAGAGGTATCGTAACAAAAATCAAAATCATTTCCAGTAACTATCCCGACTAAAACTTCTTGCCTCGTTAGAACCGGGAAAGAATGAAACTGATACTTTTTCTCTTCTCTCTTTTTGAGTACTTCAGAAACAATTTCATCTTCATAAACACAAATGGGCTTTTTAATAAGTCCATTAAGATGATGCTTTACTCTTGATACATGAAATGCCTGTTCTTCTGGGCTTAGCCCCCTGTGGATAACTCCGATACCCCCGAGTTTTGCAAGTTCTATTGCCAGTGTGTATTCTGTTACAGTGTCCATTGCTGCACTTACAATTGGAATTTTTAATGGGACGTTTCTTGAGAACCTTGTTGTTAAATCAACTTTATCAGGCATGACTTCAGAATATCCGGTTTTTAGTCTAACATCATCAAAGGCTAATGCAGTCCCCTGTTCTTCGGCCATTTCTAGGACTCTCTTTAACTTCATCACTAGTCATAATAGGACTTGTTTATAAGTATTATGATGTTGAAAGAATATATTTGAAAATGCCCCCGCCGTAAACTGATAGATAATGTGATAATCAAGGGACACTAAAGAAACTATAAGATTGTGGAAGAAGAATAAATTAAAATCATTATTTATAAAAAAGATTCTTTATTCTTCTTTCGTCATAGACATTCTTAGCCAAAATTCCTGCAATAACAGTATATGCGCCTAAGTAGAAGGGAAGAACCCCTCTCTGTAATCCTTTCTCGGCATATTCCTTGCTTTCAATCGTAGGTTTTGCATTTAGTGGTCCAATTTTTGATCTGTAGTGGAGCATATTTACATGCCCCCATACACTACTAGCTAACCCTACACCTATGACTGTTTTCATTAAAATATCCTTAAGTGTGCTTTTCATGTTCTTTACCTCCTGTTAAAGTCAGGATATTCTTCTTTTTATATATTATATCCCCTATAGGGGGTATACATGAAAAGGTTTAAATAGGATACTAATTTAGAGATTAAATGTATGAAGAAAAACTTACGAAATTAGGACTTTCAAGTGGAGAAGCTAGAGCTTACGAAGCCTTGTTAAATTTAGGTCCTTCAACTATTGGCCCAATAATAAAAAAATCGAAGATTTCAAATTCTAAGATCTATTCTGTTTTAGACCGACTTATCGAAAAAGGCTTAGTAAGCTTTATTATTAAAGAGAATACGAGGTACTTTCAAGCACTTGAACCCAAACGTTTACATGAATATTTAGAAAGAAAGGCCAAAGAGATAGAAGAAAGTAATAAAGCTCTAGGCGAAGTTTTGCCTTTATTGGAAAGTCTCTCTCTAAAAGAAAAAAAACAAGAAGCTGAGATATTTGTTGGGATAAATGGAATCATGACTGCAAATGAAATTATCCTGGATACTGCTCCAGAAAAGTCAATATTAAGGTTTTTCTATATGCATAACCCCTCTTATGATGATAAAGTTTATGATTTCTATTATGGAAATACAAATTACAACCAAAAAATTATTGGGCCTACCTTAAAAAAGAAAAACATAACTTGGCTTGGAATTACAAATAAAGAGAACGCTAAAATAAGGCCAAAAGTTACCCCTACACGAATAAAAGAACGATATGTTTCTTTCCCAGTCCCAGGAAATATTGAAATTACTAATAATGCTATTCTAATCTCGATTTGGAATTCGCCAAAACCTATTGCTATATTGATCCAGTCAGAAGAAGTTGCAAATGGTTTTATAGAATATTTTGATGCTATTTGGAAAATCGCCAAATCTTAATCTATCCACCTTACTACATGTGCGATCCACAGACATTTGTCACCCTCCTGTTGTCGCATGATTTTATAAACTCTGTCGATCAGAGTCTCATCAATAAAATAAACGTAAACGGTCAATGA
>CAZYZS010000029.1:0-13760 GCA_964651965.1 Candidatus Woesearchaeota archaeon
TGGAATTATGTTGGAACATGGAATTTTGCAACAGGTACTTCTGGATGGGTTGCAATAAACGCAACTGATTCTGGAAATACTATTGCAGATGCAGTAATATTTGAATATACTGGAGGCAGCAGCACAGGAAATTTTACTTCTTATTCAATAAATACAACCCAACCAATAAAACAAATATCAAATATTACCTGGCAGGAAGCAGGTACAGACCATATTAATAATAATATCAGCGTAATGATTAGTTCTGATAATGGACAAAACTGGTATAATGCTACAAATGGAGGCAGTGTTTCTGGATTTTCTGAAAATAACAGCCTTGTTTACCGTGTTAGTTTTATTTCTAATGATACAAGAATTATCACTCTGCTTGATATGAATATTACCTGGACAGAACCTCCAATCGTCAATATAGTCTATCCTTTATCAAGCACTTATAGTTATAACATCCAGGAATTAAACTATACTATAAGCACTTCTCCAGGTGTAACTCTTGATACCTGCTGGTGGAGAAATGATACTGACCCTGCTAAAAATTATATTACCTGCGGGGAAAATATTAGCGGTATGAATTCCAGTGAGGGAAATAATACCTGGTGGGTTTATGCTAATGATACAGAGGGTGCTTCTGGTTATGATTCAGTTACTTTTAATGTTGATTTAAGTTCTCCTCAATTGGCTTTTATCAACCAGACAGATGAGGAGCAAATAATTGTAAATTCCACTAATGAATTAGAGCAGGGAGAAAACTTAACGATTAATGTAAATGCTTCTGACAGCAATCTTGATAGTGTGTGGGTTGTTGTGTGGGAAACTGCAAAAGGCGGGGCAGAAAAAATAAGAAAAACATTCACTTATGTTGCAGGAATTTTATGGACTGTAATAATACCTACTGATTCCAGTTGGGAATCTGTCAATTACCTTTATACTATTTATGCCAATGATAGCGGAGGGTATACTAATGATTATGACGGCAGTTTTCCAATGGTTCATCTGAATATTTCTATTGATTTATCACCAAATCCTTCTTCAGGGGTTGGAGAGGTTGCTGTTTTTGGAAAAATTAATTTTACAAATTCAACTGATTTTGCTAACAGGCCTATTAATATCTGGCTAGGGAATTCATTATTGCTATTGGAGAATTTAACTGCAGATGGAGATTATAATAATTACCAGAATTTTACAGATACTGAAAGCAGTGATTTTAACAAAGGAACTTTTTACCAGACCGGAACAGATGGAGAAAATATCACTCTTTCTGGGACAAACACTACTGGGAACTTTACAAAAATACTTGATGCAGGAGCTAGAGTAGAATGGGGCACTATTGAGTGGGATTACCAGGGAGAGGGGTGCTCTGGAATATTAACCTGGCAGCAAGAAGATTCAAATGGTTATTATGGAACAAAAGACTCTTACTTAGACAGCCAGTTTTCAAATACTAATTATGGGGAAAGTGAGTCCTTGTTAATGGATACAGACCCTTATACTTACAGAAGCTTAATTAAATTTGATGATGTTTTAGGAGATGGAGGAAACAAAATACCTTATAATTCAACGATTTATGAAGCAAATGTAACTGTTGAAGATTATGATGCTGGAAACCAGATAAATGTATTTCAAGTTTTGGAGAACTGGGAAGAAGCTCAAGCAAGCTATAATTACAGAGTTACTGGAACTGCGTGGAGTTCTTCTGGATGCGGGGCTTATCCTTCAAGGTCTGCTACTTCAGAAAGCAGTTTTACACCTTCTTCAACTGGAACTTATGTTTTTGATATTACAAATGCATTTAAAAAGTGGACAAATAATTCTTATCCTAATTATGGGGTTGTTTTACACCCTACTGCTACAAATGATGTAATGATTAGAAGCAGCGAATATGAAACGCAAGCGCAACGGCCAAAATTGACTGTAAAATTTGATTCAACTGACTGCACTGGTGTTGTTGTATATGTTAGAACTTCTAATGATAAAATTACCTGGAGCAGCTGGCAGCAGGTAAATAACAATGGTACTATAAATGACCCTAATGTTGCAAGCAGATACTTAGAGTATACTGCAGTATTAAGCTCCCTGAATAGCTCTTCAACGCCTTATCTTAAATATATAAAGACCAATTATACTGCGGTTGTTACAAATTCAACTGGCGGTTATAACTATAACTTTACAAGCCCAATGAGTTTTGGAACTTATCTTGTAAGTGTCAATACAAGCTATAAAACCATCACTACAGGGATTTCCAAAATTTTAAGTGTGCAGGCAGGAGTGAGCCCGGTAGTTGAGCTTATATTTCCTGCTGACGGGGAATGGTTTAGCGAAGGAAATTTGACTCTCCTCTATAACGCCAGTGATGGTAACAATGATTTTTCAAATACAACGCTTTTTATTAACGGCCAATTAAACCAAACAAATAGTTCAACAATACTTAATGGAGAGTATAATAATTTTACAATTAATTTTACAAGCGGAATTTATAACTGGACTGTTGAAGCAAGAGATTCTGCAAACAATCTGGGCTCAACAATAAACAGGACTTTTTATATTGACCTTTTGGAACCAAATGTGACTCTCATTTCTCCAGGAAATGATACTAGTTATAACTTAAATGAAATAAACCTTAGTTTTAATGCTACAGATGATATGGACAGCCTCTTAAGTTGTTATGCCACATTAGATGGGGAGGTTATAAACTCAAGCATTTCTGCATCTAATGGGGATTTAATTAACCTTTCTTCAGGATTGCTTTTAGGGGGTAGCCATTACTGGAATATAACCTGCCAGGATAATGTAGGAAGAAACTTCACTAGTCTGACTTGGGAATTCAGCATTACAGACACCCCTCCTCAGGTAATTTTGGAGTGGCCAGGAGAAAATTATCTGGATAGTGATGGGAACATTTCTTTTGTTTTTAATGCAAGCGATAATTCCGGATTTACAAACTGTACTTTAATAATCAATGGTACTTTAGAAATCGTTAATCAAACTGAAATAAATAATAGCGGGAATACAGTTATTAATGTTACTGGACTTGGGGAAGGAAATTATAACTGGACAGTTGAGTGCTTTGATTTAAGCGGCAGCAGTGATAAGCCCGAAGAAAGAAATTTTAGTGTAGACCTTTATTATCCTTCAATACAGCTGAATCTTCCTGAAAATGAAGAGGTTCTTAATTATAGTGACGTTTATTTTAACTTCACTGCAAATGACACAATAGATTCCATTCTTTCTTGTAATTTTATAATGAACAGCCAGATTTTAAGTGAGGGATTTCCAGCACAGTCCGGACAAGTTACTGATATTTACGCTGAGAATCTTACAGATGGAATAAAATACTGGAATGTAACTTGTGAAGATGATGCAGGACATTTAAATAGCAGCTCTACCTGGAGTGTTAATATCAGCGAGCCTCCTTTAGTTTTACTAAATACTTTTAATGAAACCTGGTTTAATTCACCTTCGGCATTACTTAAATACATACCTTCTGACAATACTAATTTGAGCTCTTGTGTTCTTTTTATAAATGGCATTGAAAATAGAACTAATTCTACTGCAATATTGAATTCAGAAGAGAACTCTTTTGAAATAGAGCAGATAGCAGATGGTACTTATTCTTGGAGGGTTAATTGCACAGATTACGCTGGTTTGGGTATTGAATCAGAGACAAGGGTTTTTTATGTTGATACTAACGCTCCCAATATAACTTTATTCTTTCCAGATGGGGAAGATATCTATGCTGCAAATATTAGTTTTAATTTTACAGTTATAGACCTCGTTGATACAAATCTTACTTGCAACCTTACTATTGGGGATGAAGTTATGGCAAAAAATTTTGATGCTCTAAATGGAACAGTCACTAACCTTACTATTTCTGGTATAACTGATGGGTATCATGAGTGGAACGTAACCTGCTGGGATGATTCCTTTAACATTAATACCAGCGTAACTTATAATTTTACCAGGTATACTATCCCTTTAATTTCATTAGTCTGGCCAGAAGATGGACATTGGTTTAATACTTCGGGATTTAATCTAACTTATTTTCCAGAAGATGACCAGGGTTTTTTAGCAACTTATTTGATTATTGATGGGCAAGTGAATATGACTAATGCAACAGCCATATTAAACGGAGAAGACAATAACTTTTCAATAGATTATTTTCCAGATGGCCATTATAACTGGACTGTGAATGTTACTGACAAGACAGGATTAAACAATACAGACACACAGCGAACTTTTTATGTTGATACTCATGCACCCTTACTTACATTGAATTACCCTAACCAATCGGAATTAATCACTACTAATAATGTGACTTTTAATTTTACTATAATTGATAATTTAGATGAAAATATTTCATGCGATGTTTATCTTGATGGAGAAAATGAATACTCGAGAAATGTAAGCAATGGTACCGATTCTATTACTTATCTGTTGGTTCCGGATGGCAATCATACCTGGAATGTAACCTGTGTTGATGAAGCCAGGAATTTAAATGAGAGTTTTGACATTAATTTCACTGTCAAAGCCCCCCCCAACGTGACTTTAGATGCGCCTGAAGACGGAAACATAACTGCTAATGATACTTTAAGGTTCTTTTATACTCCTATCGACCCAATAGACATAGTCAAGTGTGATTTGTGGGGGGATTTTAATGGAACTTGGCACTTGAATCAGACTGATGATTCTATAGCTAAAAATCAGCAGAATAATTTTACTGTTTTTGGTGTTTTAGAAGGATACCGCAACTGGACTGTAAATTGTACAGATCCTGATGACAACAGTTTTCAGCCAGATGCAAGGACTTTTACATTAGACAAGACCTCTCCTGATACTAATTTGATGCTTCCATTGAATAATTCTGGAATTGATTTTAACGAGGGGAATATTACCTTTGTCTGGAATGCTACTGATATCCTTGACTCTCAATTAAGATGTGATTTAAGAATAGATGGCGTTAAGCAGGGGGCAACTAAAGATGTTACTTCTGGAACTCCCTATAGCGAGGATATAGATACGCTAACAGAAGGCGGACATTCTTGGAACGTTACTTGCTGGGACCGGGCAGGAAATACAAATACAAGCAAGACTTGGATATTTAATTTTACTTATCCGGATTTTTTCATTAATCTGACTTATTTTATTTTTAATACAACCACTCCTGCAGAGGATGATTTGGTTTTTATTAATGCCACTATAAGAAATCTTGGAGGAGCAGATGTAGACAGTTTTGTAGTGAGATTTTATGACGGAGACCCTGATGCCGGGGGAACACAGATAAACGGAGATAAAATTTTGAGCATTCTTAAATATAACACAACTGAAACCAATGTAGTATGGACAGCGGATACAGGGAACAGCAATATTTATGTTGTTATAGACCCTCCAATTGCTTCAGGAGGGTTGTTGGATGAATGGAATGAAAGCAATAACGAAGTCAATAAGAGTGTTACAGTAGGAGCATGGTTTGTCTTATATGGAAACGTTACTTCAGAAAGCGTTTATGTGCTGGATGACGAGACGAATAGAGTCATTAAATGGTCTGCGAATGATAGTTATAACGGAACCATTTTTATTGCAGATGAAGAAAGCATAGTCTCTTGGGCAGATATTCAGGCTGTCGGTAAGAACAAAACTGGAGGAAACACAAATAACGATTTTACAGATATAGATACTCTTTTGGGAATGTCTTCTTTTACAGATTCGGTTTATAATATTTTTACAGATAGTGGAACGATTCGGGATAAGGATGCTTTTTTAATATTCCAGAAAAATGTTATAGATGCGCCAATTGCCAATTCTACGAACAATACTAATTTTATGACTGGTATATTGTGGGATAGCCTGGATGATGATGACGGGCAATACAGCCAGGCTGATGAAGAAGATTTGGTTTTTGCATCCAAGATTAATAAAGGCGCCGTAGGTGCTTATGGCACTTATGACTATGAAGTGAGAGTGCCGGCAGCGTTAAGGGAGTATAAGGGAGTAGATTCGGAGGTTGCAATTTATATAGAGCTGTATTAGGATTAAGTTTTTTGCCTTTCCCAGATTATCTTTTGTTCTAAATTGTAGTTTTTGAACTCTTTTAATTTGGCATACTGATTTTCTGAAAGTTCAACATAGCTTATCTTAAAATTGTATTTATCTTTAATCTCTTGCACAATTTTGTTAAGTCTTTCTTGCGGCAAGAAATCCCCCACTACCAACAATTTTGCAGAATTGCCTTCTTTGGATTCTAGTATTACCTTTTTAGAACGCGGATGAGAAGCGATTGTTTCTATAAACTTCTGTAATGGATCTTCATCTTTTTTCAATAATTTCATCAGTTCCTTGGTTTTCTCATTTTGATCCAGTTGATAGAACCTTACTTTTCCGATTATTTGCGTTCTTAAGAATCCTTTTTCTGCGAGCTTGTTGAGTATCCTGAAAGTGGTGGTAATATTTACCTTTGTGAGATTTGCCACGTCTGTGAGAAAATATTTCTTTTCAGAGTTTTCTATAAAAAGGTTTATTATTTTTATTATCTTTTCGTCGAAAAGATCCTTTAAAATTTCCATTTTCTGCTTCTGAAATAAAAAGCATTTGCAAATTAATACATATGATACTTAAATGCTTTTTATTTTTCCCTCTTTATTTTAATGAAATTAAGTTTATAAATGTTTTCAATTTTGATAGTAGTCATTTCAATTTTGATTAAGATAATTTTCATTTATGAAATCATAATTTCATTTTTGAAAAAAACGAAACATTTATAAAGATGTTAGTTTTAAAAATAAGATAATTAATCCTTGAAAGGAGGAAAAAAGAGGTAATATGAAGACAGTAGGAAGTTTGTGCTTATTTGTGCTCATAATCGTAGTTATAGCTTTGTTTTCATTCGGCTTAGTTTTGGCAGTACAGCCCTTTGGTGCAGATATAACTTACAATATTACAACAAGTGCGCCAGCAGATGTTGCAGAGAGCCATGATGCTAATGCAGGAAATGTAACTTATCTGACTCTTTATGGCTATACTACCACCCAGTCTTGGCAAGGTTATTATGGAAATGTTTCTGGTACAATTCAGCTGACAGATAGTAATGACAAGGTTTTGTACAACTGGAGCTTAGCAAATCCAGAAGGTGAAGTGTATGCAACTGAAAACGGAAGCGGGCAGGTCGATTGGAACAATATAGCTTGCTTTGATCTTGAAAATGACCACGAAGCTTTAGAGACCTGGTTTAATATCTCTACAGACGATGTAGATGGAATTAACGAGACTTTTTCAGATTCCAATAGTCATGAAGGATTTTATACTTCAAATGTCCAGTTTACTCCAGGAGAGTGTGCAGCAGCTTACATGTTTAATGCTAGTGGTGAGGGATATGCGACAGAATTTGAAGAGGTACTTTTAACAGACCAGTCAGATACTGTACAGGTAGTTTTCACATCGATTATTGAAGAGTACGGGAGAAATGGATTTGACGGAAACAACTATGATTTTGAAATGGTTGTTCTGGAAAACGGGCATGGTACAGATGAAGCATACAGGAACTACTACTTTTATGTAGAGTTGCAATAAAGTTATTTTATTTTTTTTATTATTTTTTATAAAAAGAAGTAGAAGGTTAAAAAGGGAAGAGATTATAGTGAAAATAAAGAAGATGAAAAACCAAAAAAAATTGGTGGAATTGTTTTTAGTTATAGCTGTAGGTCTAGCTATCTTTTTATTAATAGGAGTTCAGGCAGCGGATCCAGTTGGACCAGATGCTGTTGATATTTTAAGCAATGTGACAAAAAATACAACTGCCACAAAAATGATTAACATCTCCGGAGGCAGAATAGGCACTTTTGATATCAATGCCACTATCCAGGATCCTCGATGGAAGGCATTTGTTGGTAATGTTACTGGGAAATTTACTTTAATGGACCCAGAAGGAGCAACTGTTTTTGATTGGACAATTAGTTCTATAACCGGAAGAATTTATGCTACAGCAAATTCTACTGCATTATCCTGGAGCAGCATTAACTGCTCTAATGTTACAAGTTTAGAATGGGAGAACGTGAAATTTAACCATACAAGGGCAGATGATAACATAACCATCACCTTTAACGCGACAATCAATTCAACAGACGATAACTTAACAGTTTCTGGAAGCCATAATCCCTTTTATATTGGGAACAGGTATATGCCTGCAAATACATGTCCTACGTTAAATACTTATGAAAACAGCAATCCTCAAGATGTGGATTTTGAAGAGGTTGCTTTATACGATGGAGGTAATATGGTGTATGCTACATTGTTAGAAGATAATGAGGCGGGTTATAATGGATATAAATATGATTTTCAGATGATTGTCCCTGAGATAGGCTTGTCTGATTTTAATGGCGCGACAGCTTATTATATCTATGTGGAAATTGGAACTTAAAATGGGGAATAAAAATACTATAAAATGGGGGATAAAAATACTATAAAATGGGGGATAAAAATACTATAAAATGGGGGATAAAAGCAATAGAGGTAAGCTTTATTGTAATAGAGGCTGCTCTGTTATTTTTATTATTTTCTTTTTTTAGCTCTCCTGTAAGCGGAGGGATTGGAAATCCTAATGCGACTGTGATCACCACTTTAAATATCGGGGAGGTTTTTCCAGACATAATAAATGTAAGTGTAAATAACGGAGCTGAAACAATCACTTTGACTCCTAATGAGTCGGTGAAAGTATATTGTATTGGATTAATTAGAGATTACAATGGAGAAGTAAATTTAAGCTTGGTCACTGCGAGATTTTTCCATTCTTCTTCAAGTTATAACGGGGCAGAAGATAATAACACCCATTACAGGAACAACTCCTGTAATTTCACGGAGATTACTGAAGATTGGGGAGGAGTTCCAGATGACCCTTATCATGCTTTAGCAAATTGCACTTTTGAAGTTTGGTATTATGCAGATCCAGGAGTTTGGAATTGTACAATGTGGGTAAATGATAGCACGAATCTTAACAGCACTAACAGCGACCCCATTAATGTTTCAGAACTTCTGGCCTTGGCTGTTCCAGACACAATAAACTACGGGACTGTCAATGCAACGGATGTCTCCAATGAGAACATAACTAATGTTACAAATGTAGGAAATGTGATGTTCAATCTCAGCCTTAAGGGGTATGGTTATTCGTTAAATGATAATCTGGCAATGAACTGCACTTTGGGAGCTACCAAAAATATTTCAATTGAGCATGAAAAATATAATCTGACTGCTTCTAATCCCGGAGTTCTTGATTTAGACGGGGCTAATAATGTTTATGAAAATATGACTTCGAGTACAGTCGTAAGAAAGTTTAATCTTGATTACAGAAGGAATAATGATATTCAAGATGCAATAAACGAAACTTACTGGAGAATTTATGTTCCATTAGGGGTGGCAGGAAGCTGCCAGGGAAATATAATATTTGGGGCAGTAAAAGCTGGACAGCCTTAAGTTTATATTTTTATATATCGAAAAGTTAGAAAATGAAAGGAGGTTGAAAAATGGATTTAATTTTTTTGGCTGACGAAGCGTTGACTGGATCTGATGCAGCCTTGGCTGGAGGAATTTTTGGGGCGTTGTTGGCGCTGGCATTAGGGCTTTTGATAGTGGCGTTTATTATAGCAGTAATTATCTGGATTTACATTTCTTTAGCATTTACAGCTATTGGAAGAAAGACAGGACACCCTCATCCGGCACTGGCATGGATTCCGTTAGTGGGTCCGCAGTTAATAGCAGTCAGAGCAGCGGGAATGCATTGGTGGCCTATTTTGCTTTTGATAGGGACAGTGATTCCTTGGGTCGGATGGCTTTTCGCTTTAGCTAATGCAGTATTCTTCATTATCTGGATGTGGAAGACTTTCGAGGCAGTTGGCAAGCCTGGATGGTGGTCGATATTCCAAATAATCCCTATACTAAACATAGTATATTTAGTATTTGTCGGTATTGCAGCTTGGGGAAGCGGTGGAAGCGCGCCTGTTGCAGCGGTAAGAAGAAAGTAAATTTTTTCCTTTTTTTCTTTTTTATATTACTTTATTTTATATCCAAAATTTTAGTAATTTTGGAATACAAGAAAATTCCTTAGGAGGAATTTTCTGTACAGAAAATTGCAAAATGAGAGCAATTTTCTTATATCCCAAAGTCGCAATATTCAGCGACTTTCTGATATTATTGTAATTTTATCTGCCTGTATCTGCAAATACTCTCTGTACTCTTTTATTGTACCTTCCACTTCGATGTTTTGATAAGTTAGATTTCCGCACTCGCATGTAACGTCTATTTTTCCTGTTTCGTCTTTTATAGAGAGAATTTTAAAAGTGCCCTTGTCTTCTATTCTGAATATTTCTCCATGGACTTTAACTTTTTGATTCAACATTTTGTCGTTTATTTCTCCCAGAGTTATTGCTTTTGGGGATAAAACATTTGAGAGAAGCAGTAGCAGGAAAATCCCAATTATTGATATTGCAAGGCAGATTTTTAAGAGATTTTCCATCAGTGTACCTAACATATTTAATATATAAAAATTAGGGTTACGGGCTATATATTATAAACATGCCTTTATTTTTAACTATTGTTTAATCGTAACATTTTTATAGTTAATTTGAGCATATTTTCCATGGAAAAGAAAAGAATTGCTGTTGAAGCTACAGAATGTGAAAGCGGGTACGATGCAGTTAAAAGGGGCATAGAGAGGGTCAGGAATCCTGGTATAGAGATACTTGTTTTTCCAGGATATGACCAGATACCTAAAAAATATAAACGTTATCCAGAAGAGGATTTAGCAAATGATGTTATTCCAATTATGCCTCTAGATGAAGCAGAGCAAGAAGCTTTTCTTATGGGACGACTACATCCGGAAGTTATTCCCAGAGGAGTTGAAGCCCGCAACTTTGTCCCTTCTTTAAGAACTTACAGCCATACTGATAAAGCAACTCATTCTTCAAGTTCTATTTATAAAGCAATGAGGCAGCTTAGAAGGGAGAAGGTTGATGCAGTAATCTCTCCTGGAGAAACAATGGGAACTGTGGTTGCTTCTTCTAGGCATCTTCATAGATTTTCATCATATGTAGAACCTGCAATAGCCGTATCCTTGCCTCATAGAAATGTTCTTATTGATGGGGGTGCAATTATAGGCCCGATAACAGAGAAAGACCTATATAATAATGCTTTAATGGGGCGGGCTTTTTCTCAGGCTTATTTAGGAGTAGATAACCCATTAGTCGGGGTGCTGAGCATTGGAAAAGAACCTCATAAGGGAAACAAGCTGGTCCAGGGTACGCGTAAACGTCTTTTGGGATTAAAAGAGAGAGGATGGAATGTTCTTGAAGGGTGTTTTGAAGGTCATTTTATTGGCAGATATAAAGGAGCAGTAATAGTTACTGATGGCTCTACCGGAAATGTGGTTCTTAAGGCTGCTGAAGGAACTGTAGAACTGATGTTTGGGCCTCTACTGAAAGTCGCTAAACCAATAAAACATTTTATTGAACGAATTAGTGATTATGTTCCTGTATTTGCTCCATTTGATTATATTGGAAGAGGTTTGAAGTATCTTGGATTAAGTTCTGGAGGGTATATGGGAATTGGTCCGTTACTGGGATATGAGGGCAATGTCATTGTTTTGCATAAAAGTTCAAGTAGCAGGGATATAAAAAATGCTATTTTGAGAACAGATAGGTATGTAAGATGCGGAGCTCTGGAAAAAGTGAAAGAAACTCTTGAACAAAACAAAATGACTTAAAAAACTTAAAAAATCATAAACAAAGTTTTTTAAACATAAAAGAAGTGAGTAAGTAATGGATACTGAAGAAAAAGTTGATTTGATAAAAGAGTTTGCTGAGGAAATTGTTACAGAAGAGGATCTTAGAAGGATATTCGAAACTAACGATAAACCGATAGCTTATGACGGGTTTGAGCCTTCGGGAGTAGCTCCGATACACTTTGGACTTTTAAGAGCAACTAATTTGAGAAATATGCTTAAAGCAGGGGTTCATTTCAAACTTTATCTTGCAGATTATTTTGGGTTTATCAATAATAAACTAGGGGGAGATTTAGAAAAAATACAGACTGCTGGAAGATATTTCATTGAAGTTTGGAAAGCTTGCGGCATAGACCCTAAAAAAGTGGAGATTGTTTGGGCAAGCGAATTAATGGACAGTGTCAAATATTGGGATAGAGTTTTAAGAGTGGCAAAGGAAACTAGCATTAATAGAACTAAAAAGTCTTTAACAATTGCTGGAAGAAGAGAAGGTGAAGAGATATCTACTGCACAGTTATTTTATCCTAGCATGCAGACTGCAGATATTTTTGAATTAGATGTGGATATTTGCCAGTTAGGGATGGACCAGAGAAGAGCAAACATGTTGGCGAGAGATGTTGCAGATAAATACAAATGGAAAAAACCTGCTGCGGTGCATCATCATATACTTTTGGGATTACAGGGGATGCAGAAGAAAGATACAGATGACGAGACATTAATGGCTTCTAAAATGTCCAAATCAGACCCGAAAACCTGCATTTATATGCACGACAGCCTGAAAGAATTAAAGGAGAAAATAGGAAGGGGATATTGCCCAGAAGGGATTGTCGAGGGAAATCCTATCCTGGAATACTTTAGATACATCATTTTTAGGAATATAAAGAGTTTGAAGATTGAAAGGCCTGCTAAATTTGGAGGAGATATAGATTTTGGAAGTTATGCAGAACTTGAAAAAGCATATACTGCCAAAAAACTTCATCCGATGGACTTAAAAAACTCCTGTGCAGTTGAATTGGATAGGCTTATCAAGCCTACTAGAGAATATTTTGAGAAGAACAAGAAAGCAGCTGAATTATATTCTGTTGTGAAAAACTTGAAAATTACTCGATAATTATTTAGTGTGAAACTCTACGATATCTTTATCTTTTAAAATGTGCTCTAAGCCAACTTTTTGGTTAGGGAATTTAGAAGAAGGGCCTGTGACCTTAGCTTGTTTTATTTTTGAAGATAAACCGTGAAGGATTTTTTCTGCTGCATCTTTCACTGTTGAATTTTGAGGCAGGATTATCGGCTCATTTTTATCGACTGGTTTGCCTGGCTCTTTGGTATAGACTCTTATTTTATTGAAACTCTGGAAAATTTTATCTTTTAAAGTTTCTATATTTTCTTGGGTTTTGCATGAGAGCATTATAAAATTATACTTTTTGCTCTGAAGATTGGCATATACTTTTCTTTTTTGACTTTCATTTAAAGTGTCTATTTTGTTGAAAATGATTATTCTTGTTTTTGATGCCCTGCTTAAGAAAGGCTCTATTTCTGCAAGTTGAGTAGTATTGGTAATCATGATTAGTAAAGTGTCTGCTGTGTTTACAACTCCTAAATCACAGAGCTCATTTTCAATAGCGGGCATGTCTATCAACTGGATTTTTGCACCATCATAATTCATAGTGCCTAGAACAGGGGTCTTAGTTGTGTAAAGATAATCTGCTGCTTGAGATTGGGCGTTAGTAAGGCAGGAAAGAAGCGAGGATTTTCCAGTATTTGCCAATCCTACAATAACTGCCTGCATATCTGCTTTTTTTATGCCTAATTTTTTTCCAGAGGCTTTTTTCTTTTTCTTTTCTGTTTCCAGCTTTTCTTTTAATTTTTTATAACGCGTTTTAAGATTCTTGCTTAGAGTTTCAGATGATTTATGTTTTGGCATTGTTCTAAGCATCTCTTCCAAGCAGACAAGTTTTTCTTCATCTGTTTTTGCAGTAAGAAACTTGGCTTCTGCATTCATATA
>CAZYZS010000030.1:0-13263 GCA_964651965.1 Candidatus Woesearchaeota archaeon
ATAGCTTTCTTTTAACCTTTCAGTGTCTTTTGCTATTTCCCTCTCTAATTGACCAGAAATATCCTGAATACTCAGAGAAAGCGCAGTTATTTCTTTGTCTGCTTCAATAAGAATGTCCCCCAGGTTTTTTCCAATAGAATTCAAGCCAAGAAAAGCAAGTCCTCCTGCTGCAAGCCCGCCTACGCCGGCTACAGCACCTCCTTTTATAAACTGTCTTCTGCTCGTTCCTTTCAAAAATGCCTTTCTATCTATTTTTTCCATTTTTAAGCCTTATTTTATATAAAAAACAGAGGTTTTAGGACTATTTAAAGCTTTCTATTGTTATTTCTATATAGTGACAACAAATATAGCAAAGTTGACCATTTTGGTAGGATTAAAGGCCATATTTAATACATGAAACAAAGGGTTAAAGAATATTAAAAAATAGCGGGGGCGGGATTTGAACCACGCGTTCGAGCCTTTAAGATTTTCTTAAAAGTACCTCAAGGTGTCCGAAACCCATGATTTACGAGCAAATTCGGAACCTGGATTCTATGGGCCCTTCGCTATGCTGTTTTAAGCAAATTGCGAGCACTCCAGGCTGCTCTACCCCGCTATGACTATCTAATAGATAACACACTTTTAAAGCTTACTGTTTGGCAATTTATTAGCTTGACTTAAAAGTAAATCAGTCTTCTCCTTATTTTTAGGATGGCTAAATCCTATTTTTTGCATCCACATTGTAAATTGCTTATATCCGGAGAGTTCTATCCTGTGAGTTATTACGGTTTTGTTTACTCGGCTATCATTATCTCTTCTCTCGTATATGCAAACTTTAAATCCATCTTCTTCTAAAAATCTCTTAATCTCTTCAATAAATATCTTGCTTTTAGACACTCCGGAAATAACAGGATAATGCCCCTTTCTTACAGCTAAGTGAAAATCAGTATCTGCAACCCCTCTAATAAAACTTCTAACTAATTCTTTTTCTCCTAGAAATACTTCTGGTATCTTTAATTTGCCATATTTTTTGCCAAGAGGCAATCCAATAAACTCAGTTAAATATCTCACTAGGTTTTTAGAAGTTATATCAAATCCATAAGTAGTGCCTTTATCATAAAGCTTCGGGCCTATATCTAGATTAAATAATCTTTTGATAATCGGCTTAATTATCTCATTATAGAATTCTTTTTCATCTCTCGGATTTCCAACACATTTAATCCAATATTGTTTTTTATTTTCATTAAATCCAATGCTCCCATCTCCTGCTAAAACACCGCTAAAATAAGCTAACTCTTTATTAATTTCACTAGGGAAGGTTAATTTTTTAATTCTTTCCTTGGGAGTTAATTCAAATTCCATTATTTATTTAATTCCTCTATCTATTAATACTTTTTTACTAATTTCTAATATCTATTATTCATAGTCAAGGCTTATAAATAAATTTTTTTTGCTATAAGCATGAAGGTGCTTGTTACAGGCGGATGCGGATTTATAGGCAGCAATTTTATAGAATATTTGTTGAAGGATTTAAATTCTGATATAGAAATTATCAATGTGGATAAGCAAACCTATGCAGGACAAGGAAAAAATATAGAACATCTTGGATTGGATAAGGATAAGAGATACAAATTAGTTAAAGGAGACATAGCAGACAAGGGTTTTGTTGAAGGTGTTTTTTCAAGTGAAGCTCCCGAGCTCGTTTTTAATTTTGCAGCAGAAAGTCATGTAGACAGAAGCATTACAAATTCAGAAGATTTTATAAAAACAAACATTGTTGGAACAGCCAATCTTTTGGACGCTTCCAAGAGATATGGGATTAAAAGATTTATTCAAATTTCAACAGATGAGGTGTATGGAAGCATTAAAGAAGGGAGTTTTTCTGAAACAGCCAGATTGGGAACAGGAAACATATACGCTTCAAGTAAGGCTTCTGCAGAGATGATCGCTTTTGCATATTTCAAGACACACGATACTCCGGTAATTATAACCAGAAGTGCAAATAATTATGGAAAATACCAGTTTCCAGAAAAGGTTCTCCCCTTGTTCATAACCAATCTCATCCAAGGCAAAAAAGTTCCATTAATGTGGAGCCCTGAAAATCCTGGTTTGAATGTAAGAGACTGGCTGCATGTTAAAGATAACTGCAGGGCAATATGGTATGTCTCTCAAAAGGGGAATCTAGGAGAAATTTATAATATACCAGGGGAAAATGAGAGAACAAATATAGAGATGACTAGGAAAATCCTTCTTTATTTTAATTTAGGAGAAGATATGATTCAGCGTATAGAGCATAGAAAAGGCCACGATTTCAGATACTCTATTTCAGGGGAGAAACTAAAAGCTTTGGGATTTAGATACGAGCACAAAGATTTAGATAAGGAATTAAACGATCTTATAAAATGGTACCAAGAAAATGAAGGATGGTGGGGGCCATTGAAAGCAGGATTAAAATGAAAGGAGTTATTTTAGCAGGAGGAAAGGGAACAAGGATGCTGCCTTTAACTAAGGTTACCAATAAGCACCTTCTTCCGGTTTATAACAAGCCAATGATTTACTACCCAATACAAACCTTAAGAGACATAGGCATAAAAGAAATTCTAATTGTTTCAGGGAGGCATCATGTGGGGCATTTTTTAGAACTTTTGGGCAGCGGAGAAGACACTGATTTAAAGTTTAACTATACTATCCAAGAAAGAGAGGGGGGAATCGCAGAAGCCCTGGCTCTCGCAGAAAGTTTTGCAAATGGAGAACCTGTTGCAGTTATCCTTGGGGATAACATTTTTGAAGATAATTTCAAGGAAGATGTATTTTCTTTTAAAGAAGGAGCAAGAATTTTTTTAAAAAAAGTAGCAGACCCACAAAGATTTGGAGTAGCAGAGCTTGATATAAACAATAATGTTAAAAATATAGTGGAAAAGCCTGCAAATCCAGTAACCAACTATGCAGTTACTGGCTTATACGTTTATGATGCTGATGTTTTTAATATAATCAAGAATTTAAAGCCCTCTGCAAGAGGTGAATTAGAAATAACTGATGTGAACAATCAATATATTTCTGGTGGAAAAATGGATGCGAGATTTGTAGAAGGTTTTTGGTCTGATGCAGGAACTTTCGAATCTCTTCATCGCGCATCTTCGTTCTTAAGAGAAAAAGAAATTGCTAATTCTTCTAAAAGCTTATAAACCCCCGCTCCTAAACTTATTAATGCAAGAAATTAATGAAGAAAACAGCCTTGTTTTGGGCATAGATGACGCAGGTAGAAAACAATAAACTATTATTGTTTGCCTTTAGGTCCTCTAATAGGTCCAATGGCCTTAGCTGGCTGCCTGATCCCAAAAAGCCTGGAAAAAGAATTTAGAGAAATGGGCGTAAGAGACAGCAAAACACTAACAGACAAAAAAAGAGAATTTTTAGCAGAGGAAATAAGGAAAAAAGCAATTTCTTATCATGTTACTCTTTCGTTTCCAGATAAAATTGATGAAGGAATAAAAAGAGGAACTAACTTAAATAAAATAGAGGCAATGGAAGCAGCTGAAATAATAAATAAGCTGACTGAAAATCTAAACGAGCCAGTAAGCATAATAATTGACTGCCCTTCTACTAACAGGGAAGCCTGGAGAAACCAGGTAATAAAATATGTTCATTTCACAGAAAATCTCAATATAATCTGTGAGCATAAAGCAGACAGGGATTATGTGGCAGTAAGTGCTGCTTCAATTTTAGCAAAATCCCAGAGAGAAAAAGAAGTTGCAAAAATAAAGGAAAAAATAGGAGAAGATTTTGGCTCTGGGTATACAAGCGATCCAATGACTATCGAGTTTATGAAAGCTCACAGCAAAAAGTACAAAAATGATGGGCTTTTCAGGAAATCTTGGTCTACTTTTCAAATACATAAAAAAGAAAGTGAACAGAAAAAATTATTTGACTACTAATTTTATTATTAATAATCCTTAAAAACCCTCTTTTCTTGTATAATTAATGTTTTGGAGGTGTTATTATGCCCAATATTAAAAAACTGGTTATACACGGATTTAAGAGTTTTGCAAGAGAAACCGAGATTATCTTAGACAAGAGCATGAACTGCGTAGTTGGGCCGAATGGATCTGGCAAAAGTAACGTTACAGACGCCATATGCTTTGTTTTAGGCAGGCTTTCAATAAAATCTATGCGTGCAGCCAAGGCTTCTAATCTCATTTTTGCAGGGACTAAGGAAGCAAAACCGGCAAATGAAGCCTTTGTTTCAATGGTTTTTGACAATTCTGACAAGACTTTTTCCCTGCCAGACAACGAAATAGAGTTGAAAAGACTGGTAAGAAGGAACGGCCAGAGCATTTACAAGATAAACAATCAGGTTAAAACACGTCAGGAGATTCTTGAATTGCTTGCCCAGGCAGGAATCGACCCCCACGGATTTAACATTGTCCTTCAGGGAGAGATTTCTGATTTTGTAAAGATGCATGGGGAAGAAAGGAGAAAAATTATTGAGGAAGTTGCTGGAATTTCAGTATATGAAATAAGGAAAGAAAAATCCCTAAAAGAGCTGGAAAGAACAGACAACAAGCTCAAGGAGGTTTCAGCTGTTTTGAGGGAAAGAACTTCTTATATGAAAAACTTAGAGCAGGAACGTGCTCAAGCATTAAAATTTAAAAAATTAGAAGAGACTGTAAAAAAATGCAAGGCTTCTATTCTCAAAAGAAGACTAGAAGAAAAGGACAAGGAAAGGGAAAAAATACAGGAGGAAATAGATAAAAAGAATAAGTCTATAGAAAAAATTAAAACTGCAATAGCCAAGGTGCAAGAAGAAGTGAAGCATTTAAGTGGCAAAGTAGAAGGAATAAATACAAAGATGGAGGAATCCTCAGGAGTTGAGCAAGACACTCTGAAAAACCAGTTGGCAGAACTAAAAGCTAGGGTAGCAGGATTAGAAGTAAGAAAAGAAAACTTCCAGAACCAATTATCTGCATTGGAAAACAGGAAGGATGAACTTGAAAAAAACATAGAGCATTCTGAAGAAGAAATTCAAGAGATGCTTAAAAGCAAAGGAAAAAGCAGGAAAGCAGATTTTGAGAAAAAAAGAGAGCAACTCGAGGATGTAGAAGAAAAAAGAAAAAAATTCTATTCTCATAAGTCTAATCTAAGGTTGATAGAACAGAGGGTTGAAGATAAAACTAAAGAACTTGCAAGAACAGAAAGCGAAGCAGATTCTGTGCTAGAGAGGCTAAAAGAACTGGAGATAGGGCTTCATTTTAAAGACGGCCTTGAAAAGCATAATTCTTCTATTTTGCAGCTTAAACAAGATCTAGAAGACAAGAGAAAGATGCAGATAGAAAGTGATAAATCCATTTTAGAAACAGAAAAGATGATTGCTTCTTCCATGAGGCAGATAGAAGAGCTTGAAAAAATAAAAAAACAAGTGTCTTCTATAGATATATGCCCCTTGTGCAAGACAAAAATAACGAAAGAGCATATAGATCATATTGATGCAGAAGCAAATGAAAAAATTTCTTCTATGAAGGCAGAGATAGAAGAGGCAGAGAAATCTAGAAGCAAGGTATGGGAACTAAAAGAAAATAGCCTATTGGACATAAGAAGAATAACCGAGGAGCTGGACAAAAGGCAAAAAGATATTCTAAAGCTCGAGGATTTAAGCGAAAGGAAGCTGCATTTAAGAAATTTGCAGGAAAGCAGCCAGAGAATAAATGAAGAGTTGGAAAAAATAAAAAAAGAGAAAGCCAACCTGGAAAAAGCGCTCTCTCAGCTAGGGAATATAGAAGAAGATTATGATTCATTAAAGCTAGAAGTAGACGAATTAGCCAGGCATGAAGAAGTAAACGTTGGAATGGAAGTTACATTGAAACAAAGGGAGCTCGATAGGATGAGAATTATTGTTAAGCAGAGCTTAAGAGAAAAAGAGGAATTGGAAAACAGTATAGAAGAAATAACTCAAGAGTTAGGAGAAAAACAGAAAGAAGTGGAAGACAAAGGAGAAAAAGAAAAGATTTTAGAGCACAAATTCAAGAAAATGATAGAGGAGAAAAACAGCCTGCAGGACAAAATACGCTTTTTTGAAACAGACGTTTTGAAAAAACAGAACGATTTAAGATTAGAAGAGAACGATATTAACAACTTCAAGATAAAAATAGCAGAAATAAACGCCCAGTTTGAAGGGCTGGAAACTGAGTTCAAGGAATTTGAAGGAATTGAGACAATAAAAGCCTCTGTTGAACAGTTGCAGGAAAAACTGCAGGAAACTCAGATTACAATAGCAAACATAGGCAATGTTAACTTAAGGGCCCTGGAAGTTTATGAGGGATTAAAAAAAGAATACGATTCAATAGCTGAAAAAGTGAATAAATTAGACCAGGAAAAACTGGAAATATTAAAGATTATCGATGAAATTGACACTAAGAAGAGAAGAGCATTCAAAAGAACCTTGGGAGATATAAACGCTCTTTTCTCCAGAAATTTCTCGCAATTAAGCAGCAAAGGAGAGGCAACTTTAGAGCCTGAAAATCAGGAGGATTTGTTTGCAGGAGGCTTGGATATTTTAATTAAAGTGGGAAAAGGCAAGTATTTTGATGTCACCTCTTTGTCAGGCGGGGAACAAACATTAATAGCCTTAGCACTTATCTTTGCTATACAAGAATACCGCCCCTACTGCTTCTATATTTTTGATGAAATTGATGCTGCCTTAGATAAGAGAAATTCCGAGCGTCTTGCAGCCCTTCTCAAGAAACACATGAGAGCAGGGCAATATCTAATAGTGACGCATAATGATGCTCTAATCACTGAGGCATCAACATTATACGGAGTATCAATGCAAGAAGGAATTTCTAAAGTATTAAGTTTGCAGGTTTAAAAGAACAGGGAACAGATTTTTAATTAAAACCCAATAAACGAGGAAGGAGCAGTTTGAATAATAGCACCGATACTATAACAAAGGCAAACAAAATTAAAATTACTATATTTACTATGACCCCCTCTAAGGAAAGCCTTTTTCTATTTTTACAGTCTCTTTTGCTTATGACTAACCCAATTAATGGTAAAATACCAAATGCTAATAAACCTGCAACGAGTATAATCCAACTTCCAACTTTTGAAGCTGCAAATACTCCAACTACAAGCGATAAGAGCATACAAGCCATAAAGATGGTAATTCCAATTAGTCCAATTAAAAGCCCTCTTGATTTTCCAATTTTTTTCTCTTTCACCATCTTTTTAACCATTATAAACAGAAGAAACAAGTATATATAAATCTAATCAAAAAATAAGATAAAAAAATAAAAAAAAGAAAAAGATAAAAAAATAAAAAAACTAAATAAAAATTTAGTAGTAACTTGTTTCTTCTGTTTCCACGTTTGCTGGTCTTTTTGTCAATAACACTATTAATATTATTAACAAAACAACAAATACGATTACTAACACTATTGTAAGAACAACTACAGAGTTTGTTACAGCCACAGTTCCTTTTTCAACATTAGCCGATAAGGCAACCTGTTGAACAACCTGGCCTTCGCTCTCTACATTTATTTTTACAAGTTGTGTTCCTTCGTCAGCACTTTCTGTAGCTTTGACAGTTACCCTTACAGTTCTGCTTGAGTCAGCTGGAACAGTAACAACCGGGTCGACTGTTACAATCAATCCCTTAGTTTGTTCTGGAGTCAAAGTGTAAACCTGCATCTTGGAACCGCTGTTAATTATAACTAGGTCATAATTAACCTCTCCTCCAATACTTAGGCCTTTGCTGGTTGTTCCAGTAAGAACACTTGATATCCCTTCCATTCCACTGATTGAAATACTTTTCTTAATTGTTTGAGTAGCTTCAACGTTGTAAGCTTCTACTTCTATGTTATAAACACCAGATTTTGCATTCTCTGGTATTGTTAAGTAGAGCCTCTTCACAGCTGAATCTTCCCAATCACAATCTTTGAAATAGTACTTGCAGCTTCCGTCGTCTTCATCACATTCGTCTTCTACTTCCTCGCATTCGTCTAATGGGTCCAAGTCTCCAAAGTACACTTTTTTCTGTACTCCGAGTTCAGGGATGCTTGCTTTTACGAAAACATCCTCTAAATCGTGCATACCCCAGTTCTTCAAAACTATGTCTAGTGCAATGACCTCTCCTGCTGTTGCTTCAGTTGGAGCATCTACATCAAGAACTTCTATATTATAAGACTCTCTCTGAAGGAGTATAGTATACTCTTCAGTATCTGTCTCGTCACCATCTGTTATGGTTACTGTAAGTGTAAGTTCTTCTGTAGGGTCAATGTCAGAAGGCAGCTCTAAAGAAAGACGCTTTGTGTAAGTGCTTCCTTCAACAAGGTCGAATCTGTCTGTTCTGTCTTCAATGTCAGCATCTTTGTAGTCTATCTCTGCCTTTACTTTGACGTCTTCAGCACAGTCAAGAGCTGTAAAAGCAACCCTTAAAGGGATTGTTTGTCCAGCTTCAATTCCTGTTACTGTAGCACTGTCAGGGTAAACAATCATTCCGTCAATTTCAACTTCCCAGTTAGTTGTTAAACTTCCTGTGGAAGCGCTGACAAAAGTCAGTGTCATTAAAGCAATCACAGCAATTATGGAAACCAAAATTGCTTTTTTCATTTTTGTAGATTTAATAAATTTAGTTATAAAAACAGGCAATTTTGCCTTTATAAACTTTGTTATGATGTAGTAACTATATAATAATTACATAATAGTAATACTTATAAAGTATAGTTCAGTATACCCCTTTATACCCAAAAATGAAAGCAGATAATACAACCATCAAAATAAGCAGGAAAACCAAGGAAAGGCTGGACAATTTAAAAGAATATAAGGAAGAGAGCTATGAAGAAATTCTAAAGAAAATGCTTTATATTCTAAACTTAATTAGGAAAAGCCCTGAATTAGGAAATAAAGCCTTGGGGCACATAGACAAAAACATAAAAAGAAAACAGGAAATAGACCAAGAAGCGAGTGTAAAAACTTCAAAGTCCTAATGGAATCTTCAACACAATAAGGTGACTCATTAATTATAACAATTTCTTTGTCTTTTGCATGCTTTTTCAAGTTTTCAATAAGCTCTTTTATCTCCTTGTCTCCTGTTTTAATATGCTTTCTCTCTCCTTTTTCTCCGTACTCTATTCCTGAAAAATGAATATGTAACTGTTTAAACTGTTTGAACTTTTCCAGTATTCCTGCATAATCCACTTTTTTCTCTCTTGCCAAGATATGTGCAAAATCAATGCAAAAGGAGCATCCAGTTTCTTTCACCAATCTTAAAATTTCATCAACCGAGCCAAATACATTAACTTTACCTGTTGTTTCAGGAGCAAGTTCCACTTTCCACCCATTTTTATTTATCTCCTGCTGCATTTCTGAAATCGCTGTTTTAATATTCTGGTAGGTTTCCTCTTTGTCCATAGCTCCATAATAACCTGGATGGAAAACAATCCTATAAGCTCCCAGATAGTGCCCAATTTCACAGCATTTCAAAATTCTTTCCATGCTTTGCTCTGTTTTTTTCTTTTCCTTGCTGTTTAAATTAATCCAGTAAGGAGCATGTATGCTTAGCCTTATGCCTTTTTTCCTAGCTTCTTCCCCTATTTTTTCTGCATCTTTCCTGTCTTTTATGTAAATCCCATAAGTAAATTCGATCTCACAAGCATTTATTCCTTCTTTTACAAATTCGTTAATATTTTCAACAGCTTTCTTTACTGGCCCAAGTCCAGCAGGTCCGATTCTAATCTTCAGATTAGAATTCTTATTTTCTCCCACTTTTATCATGTAAGCAAATAGAAAAAGGAGTATAAAAGGTTTTTCTAAAATCAGTCTTTTGCGCTTGTATTTACAGAGAGCCTATAATCTGCTCGAAAAATTCGGTGCTCATTTTTCTCGCTAATAATCTTTTTGATATTGCAAAGATAAATGTATTATATTTGTGAGCAAGTAGAACCAATTGAGCTATAAATCTAACTAAAATTAATTTTATTCAAACTTCCTGCTTTTCTCTTTTAACTCTTCTATTTTCTTTGGAGAGAGAGCCGTCTTGTTAGAAGGTTTCCTAAATACCTTTATCAGAATAATCGCTAGAATAACCAGCAAGCACAAAGAAGCCAGTATTATTATAATATAAAGCCAGTTATTCTTTAAAAATTTATTAATTTTATCTGCAGTTGTGTCAGGATTTTCAATTGGGTTAGAGGTTGTGGTATCTGTTATTCCAGGGTCATTGTCGTTTATATCAGGTCCTAGGCAGTCTTTTCCAATTCCATATCCATCCTTGTCATTATCAACGCAGTCTCTATTTATTAAACATGGCTTTGTGTTTCCATTGTCGCTTGGTCTCCCAATTAAAGTCCCGCACCGGTTCTTATCCACGCAATTGTAAGTCTGTAAATTATTTGTACATGGGGTCCAGATACAGTTCCAGTTAGCCTTGCAGGTAACTTTCCCTCCTCCGCTCTCTCCACCACCGCCTGTTCCGCCGCAAGAGCAGTCTGCTGAGCAACTAGAGCAGCTTTCTCCTTCATCTGCCTGGCATGCCCCATCTCCGCAGTAAGGCCCCTCAATTATTTCAAAAGAAGAGAATTTTGAAATATCTACTTTGAGTGTTTTTGAGCTTGAGTCGTAAACTTTATTAGAGCATATGCTGCTGTTGCAGCTCTGCCCGTTATACAAAATCCGTGGATTTCTCATATCTATATTTCTGAACAAGAGCTCTGCTGGCTTGTTGGCAAGCATAGTAAGCTTTTCAACATTCACGCTTATTATTTTATCTTTTATCCTGAAATATTGCCCGATAATGCTTGGATATACTTTAAAGTAGGAAATATCTACATCTTCCTTGAATCTTATTCTTCCGTAAGGGCATCTTTCAATAGTAAAATTGCTAATAACATCGGATGTTTGTGCGCTTAGATTGGTTGTTCCGCAGTCAAAATCAATTTTATCCGATAAAGCTATTGCTTGTATGCTTTCGTCAGTTTCTCCTTCTATTGAGTTGTAATAAGAAGACTTGTCGATTATTTCTGGGATTTCCCAGTAATTGTTGCATTTTTTATTTGCAAAATCATAAGCAGTGCAATAAACTGGGTAGTAATCTTCATAATTAACTATGCCAATTTGAGAGAGGTAACCATCTTGGGGGTTAAAATACAAAGCGCTATATTGCTGTTGTAAAGGTACCTTATTTGCAAATACTAAATAATAACTCGAATTATCTTCAGTTGTTTTGTTGTAGAAATCCGAAGCTATTTCTATAGTCTTATTAAATGAAACATTAAATAAGGTGGCAACCCCATAAATATCATAAGAGGTTTCTTGCGAAAATAAGTTCATTATATAAAACTCCAAAACTCCATTATTCACTGATAAATCAGGGACTTCAAACTTCCTTTCTCCATTAACTTTAAAGTTATCCCAGCCCATGTCATCATCTAGCCCATAGAATTGTTCTGAGAAAATATGTCTTAATTGGTCAGTTCCTGTGCTGTTTTTTACCTTAAAAGTAACATTAGTCAATTCGTATACAAAAACATCTTTTTCAATCAGATTATTTGCAGGGTTTATATCCCCTGGAACCTCTGCAACAAATTTTAGTCTGTGCAATCCCTTTGTTGGAGGTTGCCAGTGAAATGTAATGGACAAATAATCTCCAGCATAGATGGAGTTAAGTGCCTTTTTCTCAATCAAGCCACCATTGTCATAGAAACTCAAGTTAATAGTTTCTATACCAGTTCCCAGATTCTTGCCATAAACATAACAATAACTTTCTTTTCCTGCAATAATTGATGAACTTGTGTATATCCCAGTCAAATTAATGTCAGTTTCATTTTTTACTGCCGTAAGAGAAGTATATTGTTCATTATTTTCCTCATAAACATCCCAATCAGAAGAAATATTCACATAAAAGTTAAACTCTCCGGTTCTGTTTGGAGTCCATGTGAAATTTTTTATTGTTCTTTCTCCATTCTCCACATCTCCAATATAGACTTCATCTATTAATCTGCGAGTTTCAATGTATTCTGGCTTGTGTGTTGTTTCAATTTCATAGAGAGATGCAGTGATATTGGTTGCTTTTTCTGTTCCGTAATTTTCTATTTCAAAAGTAATCTTATTGCTCTTATTAAAAATAAAGTCTCTCTGGTTTTCCCAGTAAGAAATATAGATTCCAGGGTCAGGCCCAGGCTCTTTAACTTCAAAGGCGAGATAATCAACGTTATTCCCAAGATCAGTATCTATTGTAGTATTAACAACGAATAAAAGCGTGTGGTACCCTTTTGCACTAGCAGTAAAAGTTATATTATAAGTTGCTCTCTCATAAGGTTCAATCGGACCCATGTTTTTTTGCCCTAATAATGAAAAACCACATTCTTCCTGCGAATAGCAATATCCTTGAGCTCGGTATACTGTAACACTGCCTCCTTCTGATACATTTGTGCCATAATTGTAAACTTCAAACTCCATCTCTCTTGCCTCTCCCACAATTACTGAAGGGCTTGGGTAATAGCCATAAACCGACAAGTCCGGCCCAGGCTCTTTAACTTCAAAGGCGAGATAATCAACGTTATTCTCCAGATTAGTGTCTTGTGTCGAATTTACAACAAATAAAAGAGTATGGCCTCCTTTAGAACTGGCAGTAAAAGTTATGTTTCTATATATGTTTTCATAAGGCCCCACGTTGCCTATGTCTACTTCTCCAAGCAAAGAGAATGCACATTCTTCCTGTGAATAGCAATATCCTTGGGCCTGATAAACTGTAACAGAACTCCCTTCTGATGTAACTGTGCCTTGATTGTATACTCCAAACTCTATCTTTTTTGGCTCTCCTGCAATTACCGAGGTTTCTGGATGATAGCCATGAACCGACAAGTCCGGCCCAGGAGTCTTTGCATAAATAGATTGTATGGCAACATTATTTCCCGGATTTTCATCTCCAGGATAGCTCGCAGTCATTCTAATCTTATATTCTTTTCTATTTTCTAATGCAGTATAATTTTTCTTGATAACTGCTTCCCCATTTATCTCTAACCTTCCTATTGTTCCTTGTTCAATAACATTATAATTGCAAACTTCCTCCTCAAAATACTCGCAGGTTCCAATTTCTAAGGTATACTGTATATTCTCAACAGGAGTCTTCTCATTGTTTGCAATTACTGCTTTAATCTGGTCTTCTCCAATAATATAAGTATAATTCATGTCAAAATAAACCCCTATATCGTTATATTCATGCAATCCAGGAGGCTCTGCGCATTTGTAGCAGTTAGTGTGTTTAGAATTATACAAACATTCGTTCCATTC
>CAZYZS010000031.1:0-12651 GCA_964651965.1 Candidatus Woesearchaeota archaeon
TAATGATATGAAAGGCTTTGATTTTTCTGTTGTGACACACAGAGGATGCATTGGAAACTGCAATTTCTGTTCGTTAAGGCTTACAATGGGAGATAAGATTGTATCAAGGAGCGAAGAGTCTATTATCAGAGAAATAAAGAGCTTTACAAAAATGCTACACTTTAAAGGTATTGTTGATGATTTAGGTGGGCCTTCTGCAAATATGTACGGAATGGACTGCTTTTTATGCAAGGGAGAGTGTATAAACTGCAACAAACTTGATAAAAGCCAGAAAAAGATGATTAGCTTGTTGAAGAAAGTAGGGGCAATTCCAGGGATTAAAAAAGTTTTTGTAAGAAGCGGCATAAGATTTGACTTGGCAAACAAAGAGTATTTGGAGGAATTAAAGCATCATATTTCAGGAAAATTGAAAATAGCTCCAGAGCATGTAAACAAAAAAGTCTTACAGCTAATGAACAAAGATAAAGGAAACTTAGATGAATTCATAAAAAAATTTAGAGAAGCTGGATGCGGGGATTTAGCTTTTTATTTCATGACTGCACATCCTGGAAGCAGCATGAAAGAAGCGAGAGAATTAAAGGAAAAAATAAAACAGCTTAAAAATGCAGAATCTGTGCAGATATTCACTCCAACTCCCATGACTGTTTCAACTTGCATGTATTATACTGAACTGAATCCAAAAACCAAAGAAAAAATTTATGTTCCAAAGACATTCAGGGAGAAAAAAGAGCAGAAAAGAATACTTGGATTGAAAGATTATAGAAAAAAATAGCACTTAAGATGCTCTTCTTTTTGAAATAAAAATAATAATCACTATCAGGGCAAATATTATTATTCCGATGAGAATCAATAATATAATATGTTTTACCTCATCACTCTTGCAATCTTTTGGGCAATTTTTGGAATTTTCCTGTTCAGAGCATTTTCCATCACTATTACAAATTTCTTCAGCAATAAATTGATTTGCATCTGCAACGACTGGATTTACTATTTTGATTTCTGCTGGCTGTTCTATTACTGCAAACTGCTCATTTAACAAAGCTGTTTTATATCCTTCTTTAGATACAGTGACGGCTAAACTATAAGCACCTGTCTGCTCTATAATTATTGAGCCTGGAACATTTATTGATTTAGTTGTTCCATCTGGATAATTTAGTGTAGCCTTTATTGATGGTGTTGACGCATCTGATGCAAAAAAGAAATAAATATTTTCATTTTTCATGAAAATTTTTGATTTGTTCTGGCATGATAAATCTTTGCATAATAAAATATTAAAAGACATTTCAGGAAAAGTATCTATTGTAAAATTTTTCTCGAAAATATTTTCTGATGGAGAAATTATTTTTATTATGGCAGCGCAAATTTGAGGTTGCATTTCTTCACTAACTTGCATATACGTGTAATTTCGTTGTATTGGAAGGCTCGAGCTGACATTTGCAGCCACTAAATGAAGAAGAGGGAGAGGTGCTTCCGGACAAAAAACACTTTCAGTATATACAATTTCCTGGGCTGTATCTGAAGTGATAGTGTATTCAAAATAAATTTCTTCCCCTAATTTGAAGCTTGGCTTAACTAATATCTCTGCACTTATTTCAGCACTAATAAGTGGAAGAATCTCCAATAAAAATAATGCAATAATAAAATAAAATTTTTTTACCATGTTTCCTCATCAGCAATCTTGGTCTTTAGTTTAGGTCCAAATTTCAAAGTAGGATCTCCAATTAGAGTCATCATCCAACGAACAGGATAGCCCTTGTAAGCCCTGTTAAAACCCTCCCCTACACTCATACCATTATAATAAACATTATTAAAAGTATCCTTGAATACAGGATTACCGTCATAGCCTAAATCCACGGCTCCGATAAAGGCAATTGCTCCCTGCCTTATTGCATTAGCACAAAATGAATCTTTGTTCTGGGTTGAACAAGTGGAACAGGCATAACTAAACACAATAGGGTTATTCAAAAGAGGAATTTTATTAGAATAAATACCTGCCCAATTAGAATTTCCATGATCATTATAGCTTATAAAATCATATCCTACCCAACGATTTGGATCATTTAAACTATAATCTCTTGTAGGGCTGAAACCATAAGAGACAAAGCTCCTGACTTCCTTAAACTTAGCTACCCAGGCAGATACAGAAATATTAACGTAATCTGATCCATTAATGCCAACAACAAGAGATGCCATAAAGCTTGCATTATCTGGTTTTTTAATGTCGTTATAAAATAGAGTTCTTGATATCAATGATGAAACATCAGAAATGCTTATTCCAAATATTCTGCCAATAGACATGCTTGGATTTCTTATATTCCCAGAATCATAAGAAGAATAATAAAATTGATCATTGGCCTGACTACTCGTCGTGCTTTTATTTTTATAGGGCATAGAAATACCATCAGAGATAATAGTTAAATAAAATTCATTTAGAAATGGCCGGGTTTTTATTAGTGCAGGTATGTCATAAAATCTGCTTAACTCTTGTTTTATCTTTGAATTTGCTGAATCTGTATTTGTCTCGTCTACCATCAAAATAATTTCTTTCTTTGCGCTTGCAAGTACTGGAGCAGCAAGAGAGGTTTTTGTAAATAAATCTGTAATGGCCTTTGGAGATTTAGATGGAGTAAATGTACCTGCTATTGAGCGGGAAATATCTTTTGGATTAACAAAAATTATTTTAGTTGTTCCTGTTGCAGCAACATATTTTTTTTGCAAGCTATCTAAATTATAGGTTTCATCACAACTATCTCCTTCAGGTAAAACATCTCCTACACAGATGACTTTTCTTCCTGAAAATGCGTAAAGGTTATTTAAACTGGTTCCGTTTATGACCAAGGGGGCATTGATTAAAGATGCATAAGTAGACGCTAATAGAGCTAATTCATATTTATCTTCTGTAAGAACAATAGAATCATAATTTTGCCAGTAATTAAGGTAATTTTGCTCATTTACTCTCCTAATCTGATCTATTTTCATTCCAGCACCAAAGGGTTTTGCGCTGACCAAAAGATTATCAAGGTCTTGGGGGCTATTTCCTATCAAAGTTATATTTTCTGAATTATACTGTTGCATAAAATAGACGATTGAATCAGCATCAAAAGTACCACTTTCTTCATGATATATAAGGAATGGATAAACACATATATTATTGGGTGTTTCTGTACCTTTTTTGCAAATCTCATTTCCCGACCATACAGCCACACTCACCCATGGCAAAACTTCTCTCCAGTTTTTATCTGAAAGCAAAAACACTCCCCGGTTAGAATACTTTGTCATATCTTTAATGTTGCCTTTGGTTAGAATTTTGCAGCCACCATCGAATTGACATGTATAACTATTAGGACAGCCGCAAAAACTGCAATTATTAACTGAAATGCCATCTGAACAATAAGAGGGTTTATTTAAAGAGCAAGAGCCATAATTAGTTCCATCAGAGCATTTTTGAGAACAAGTTCCATTTCCATCACATTTTCCAATAGAGCACGGCGTACCTGCGGACTTAAAAACATTCAATGAGCAGCCTGCAGAGGAGCCTGTACAGGTTTCAGCTAAATCACATTCTCCAGCAGCGTACCTGCAGATGACTTGTGAACTATTAAATAGTTGCTGACATTTACTTGAAGCGTCACATACTCCATAAGCACAAACATCATTTAAAATTGAGCAATCACTATTAGTTATGCATGGGGCCATACATTTTCCTCCTGTGCATTGATTACTAGAACAGTCTGAATTAATAACGCATGCTTTGCCATTTGAACATTTACTGCACTTTGTTCCCCCACAATCTATATCTGTTTCATCCTGATTTTTTATTCCATCTGTGCAACTTGCAGTAGAACAAAATGTTCCTGTACCTCCTTGAGAACAATAAAGCTGCTGTATTTCAGTTATATTTAATGCTCTTTGGTACACCATTGCCTCATCAATATCTCCTGCAAAATCATATTCCAGAGAACTGGAATAGACTCCCAGTCTTAAATAGCTATTAAAACTATAGCTAGTATAAGGTTTAGAATATCCAATATCAATTCCATCGACATACATCTTAGCATTAGTCTTATCCATAACGACTGTGATCATATGCCAGTTATTGTCCGCCGCAGTGTTGCTATAACTGGATGAAGAACTTCCCTGAATCCCCATTGCCCATTTTCCAGACTGTATTGCCAAAAACATTCTTTGGTCTGTTCCTGCAGAGCTTTGTGATAAGAAGATAGGATTGGCGTTTCCTCCGCTTGCACTGCATCTCACCCATAGCGAATAAGTTAAAGGAGTCAATGAAGGGTTTAAGGTATACCCAAAAGTTGATTGCATATAATCATTGTCACCATCTAATCTTATTGCATTTCCTTTTTTTCCTGCAACATAGACAGTATTTCCATAAAGTGTTCCGTTATATTTTCCGGTTTCATCTTTTGCGTTATTTTCAAATTTATAGTAAGCTGCATAGTCTTTTGGGAAAGAATTTGGAGGAGTTACGCCAGAACATCCACTGTCCTGCATATCTGTTTTTCCATCACAGTCATTATCTAAAAGATCATTGCAATTATTGTTTGACAGAGATTCGTCCTTTGTAATAATAACATACACACAGGTATTATTAGAGCAGCGGTAATCCCTATATGCCCCTACGCTGCACCCGTCATTATTATTGCAGTTCAAGCAGTTCGGATATGCACCGCAGGAAGTATCTGTACTAGCACATTTTTGAGTAGTATTTTGGGTTATACAGTTTCCATTGCTGCAAGTATACCCGCTTCCGCATGCTGTTTTATTTATTCTGTCAAAGCATCCATCTGTTCCTAAAGAACAGGTATAGGGCATAGCTCCCTGGCAAAAGCTTCCACTAGAAGAACAGCCAGCATCATTAGTGCATGCTACAACACACTTTCCTCCTGTGCATTGATTACTAGAACAGTCTGAATTAATAACGCATGCTTTGCCATTTGAACATTTACTGCACTTTGTTCCCCCACAATCTATATCTGTTTCATCCTGATTTTTTATTCCATCTGTGCAACTTGCAGTAGAACAAAATGTTCCTGTACCTCCTTGAGAACAATAAAGCTGCTGTATTTCAGTTATATTTAATGCTCTTTGGTACACCATTGCCTCATCAATATCTCCTGCAAAATCATATTCCAGAGAACTGGAATAGACTCCCAGTCTTAAATAGCTATTAAAACTATAGCTAGTATAAGGTTTAGAATATCCAATATCAATTCCATCGACATACATCTTAGCATTAGTCTTATCCATAACGACTGTGATCATATGCCAGTTATTGTCCGCCGCAGTGTTGCTATAACTGGATGAAGAACTTCCCTGAATCCCCATTGCCCATTTTCCAGACTGTATTGCCAAAAACATTCTTTGGTCTGTTCCTGCAGAGCTTTGTGATAAGAAGATAGGATTGGCGTTTCCTCCGCTTGCACTGCATCTCACCCATAGCGAATAAGTTAAAGGAGTCAATGAAGGGTTTAAGGTATACCCAAAAGTTGATTGCATATAATCATTGTCACCATCTAATCTTATTGCATTTCCTTTTTTTCCTGCAACATAGACAGTATTTCCATAAAGTGTTCCGTTATATTTTCCGGTTTCATCTTTTGCGTTATTTTCAAATTTCCAATATGCAACCAGATCCTGATATTGAGAGCCCTCTAGAATTGCTGATTGATGCAATTCTCCCTGCAAGCCAGAATCATCGCTGATTTCAACTCCTAAAATATTTCTTAAAAAATTAGTAAAATCTTCCATTAAACTTGCAGAAGCAAAGCTGGTAGAAATAATTAAGAATAAAAGTATAACTATAAAGATGAATGGATTGATTTTTCCTCTTTTTTGCATAGGATATTATAATAAAACAAGTTTATAAAGTTTTATTTTGCTAGTTCATCTTATTAAAATAAGTCTACAAGACTAATCTTTATTCCATTCACACATTTCTTTTATTTTTTCAAGATAAATTGGGCGGGGAGGATGAATTTTGCAAAGCTCTATAAAATCCTGGTTAATTTTTTTTAATCCATGCTCCTGAAGGCTTGTTTTGTTAAGAGTATTGGAAAACTGAACAAAACAATCAGGATTTTTTAAAGCAGATCTTCCAATCATTATTCCAATTATATTTTTCTTGTTTTTTATGGTATTTATTATGTTGTTATAATCTCTAATGGAATTTATTCCCCCATTTATTACAATTGGAATTTTATATTCGCTGATTTCTTTTAAAAAATCGTAATTATATCTTGCATAAGAAGGCTCTTTAGCATGCCTAAAGTGAATAACAACATGAGAAAAATTTGGATTTTGAATTTTTTCAATTTCATTTAATAAATTAAATATTTTTCTCTGTTTTACCTCAAATTCATTCAATCCTAAGCGGGTTTTCAGGCTTACCTTGAAACTATCTTGGCTTAGGAGTACGTTAAGCAGAGCAACGGTGCGCACGGTTCGCTTGATTAGCGCTGGGCCTTGCCCGATTTTTATTATATTCGGTGAGGGACAGGATAAATTTAATTGAACTCCATAAACATTATTTTTTTCTTTATCTGCCTCCAGTTCTCTTTTTAATCTTTGCATAAATTCCTTACATTCCTGCTCTTTAGATGTTGCTACTTGAATCCATTGCCTTTGAAAAGGAATGAGAAAAGTATCTATTTCTTTCCAAGCTTTGCTTCTTCTTACAAGATACTGCATGGAAAATATTCCTGTATAAGAATCTGTAACTCCCTGGCATAGGCTTCTAAATGCCCAGCAGGTTATATTTTCCATTGATGCAAGATGAAGTTCCATAAATAAAGAGAGAAAAAGGAATATAAAAAGGTTGTTAAGCAGAGTAACAAAAAATAATAAATTACTAGTCCACAAAGCTTAAATAACGGTTATGTTAAAGCTTGTAATGGCATCAAAAACTCTAAAAGCCGTAATTACTGCGGTAATAATAACTGCAATTGTTACTTTTGCAATCTCTTATATTATATTTAAATATCTTCCAGAAAGCAAGGAAAATTCAAAAATGAACGAATATAAAAGAGAGCTATATTCAAGCACTTTATGCCAGTATAGCTGCCCTTTGACTCCTCAACAGATACAGAATAAAACGCAGAATTTCCCAGAGCCAGTATGCGTTCAAAACTGCACTACTAATTTTAAAAAACTTCAGGCAAGCGGGAACAAGATATCCAACGAGCAGTTAGAACAGGATAACCTGATAAAAGATATGTCCAGCGCAGTAAGTACCTGTAAAACAGAGGCAACTGATTCCAACAAAACATTAAATAACACTCTATTCTTCAGCTGTTCTATAGAAAAATTAGGAGCATTAAAAGATAAATATAGCTATTTGAGATAATTCTTTTTGATAAATTTCTTATCTTTTAAGGAAATTTAAAATGGCAGGTCCCTGCTTGGATTAGTTTCCTCGTACTGTTGAGCCGCACTAGCACATTTTTTCTCTGCTCTCTTTCTTTCTGGTGAGTAGTCATGGAATTCAAATTTCTCATGCTCCAAGAGAGTCCTTTTTGCATCATAAAAATAGTGCATTTCAAGTTCATCTATTTCTTCATTATTTCTAGACTTAGTATCAAGATAAATAATATAATCTACAGCCCCTAATCTCCAAAGACTCCCGCTTGCTAAAGCAGAATGCCGTATATCTTCAAAAGTTCTATGCTTCCTGTTACTCTTATGTCCCATTTTATTTTATGAAAATCTTTGCTTATAAACTAAGTTGCAATAAAAAGGATATAATATCACAATAGAGATAAAAGAAATACATGGAGTTTGCTTGGGCTTATATAACAATAAACATTAAAAACCTTGATTTTCTATCTTTTGTATGCCGCCATCGCATAACGGTATTGCACCGGATTGCTAATCCGGGCCCTTCGGGGCGCCTGGGTTCAACTCCCAGTGGCGGCGTTTTATTTTATTTTTTTCCAATGCCGTATAAAGAATCTTCTGGATAGGCTTCTATGCCTTTATCTCCTATGGAAAATGGGAAGATGTTAAAGGCGTGACGGGTTCCGCGCATCTTTGCTATCTGCATGCCCCTTATTAATGAGCGATTATCTTTTATTATATTATATAAATAAATTATGGAATCTGCCATGAATCCCATGACAGAAGAGTGATACTTTTCTATGGAAGGGTTTTCTTCAGCTATAACTATTGCTGTGCAATCCCATCCCTCAATCATCTCGAATAAATCCACAAGCATTTTTCTTTGCTCAGCTTCTTTTTCAAACAAGACAGTGTAAGCTGAAAGAGAGTCTATAACAATCCTTTTTGCATTTAATTCTTTTAATTCTTTTCCTATATCTTTGCCCCCTTCTTTTACAATTCTCGCTATTTTCTCAGGGGTATATTTTATAAAAACAAACTTTCCTTTTTTTTCTAAATCAGCAAGGTCCCACCCAAACCTAGACATATGCCTATAGAATTTATCTTTGTTCTCTTCAAAAGAGATATAAACTGCGGTCTCATCAAATTTTTCTATCCCTTCAAGCAAGAAGCTTATCCCAAAAATAGTCTTTCCAGAACCTCCGCCTCCGCTAACAAGTATCACACTGTTTTTTTCAAAACCGCCTTCTATTACCTTATCTAACCCTTTAATTCCAGACGGAATGCGCTCTATAGTGCCTAAATTTCTCTTTTTTGGCATATCAAAAATTTTCTTGTTTTTATTTAAATTTTTGGGATGACCAAAAATATCTTACAGCATATTTTTGGCATAAATAAATTAAAAAAAGGAAATTTATATACTTTTGTATTAACTATAAATTCTCTATCACCCAGTAGCACTGTCTAAGTTCTTCTAGAGCACCACAAACATTATAAATATAAGAACCCAGTAACAAATATGGAAAAGGATATAGGAAAAATAAAAAAGAACGAAACTACAGATGTAGTGGTAAGAATAGATGACTTTGGAGGGAGAGTTGGCTTGACAATAAGGGAGTTTGTTACAGGAGATAGATATACGGGATTTACAAAAGCAGGCACAAGAATCGCAGCCGAGAACTTTGATGAATTTAAGGCCTTAATAAACAGCATTGACCCTGCAGAGCTTACAGGGACAGTTAAGGCAGAGGCGGTCAAGACAGAAGTTAAGACAGAAGTTGAAAAAAAAGAAGTAAAAGAAGCAAAGCCTAAAAGGACAAGAAAGAAGGCTGAACCTGTTGCAGAGCCTATTGTAGAAGAGAAGATAGAAGCTCCACAAGAAGCAGAAGACTATTAGCTGAAAAGAGGAAACAAATGCCCTATGCAGTTACACATATACTGATTGTTATAATACTACTTGAACTCTATAGAGACTACTTTGTCAAAAACAAACAAGCATTTCCATTACATTATGTTCTAGTAGGAGGGTTAGCAGGAATTCTTCCGGACCTCGATATTGCGGTATTCTACACTCTAAGTTTTTTTGGCTATACAATAGGAGAAGTCCATAGAACTTTTTCTCATAATCTTTTTGCTCCTTTGGCTTTTGTTATAATAGCAATTCCTTTCTGGAAATTTAAAAATAAAGGGCTAGGAGAGAGGCATTTAAAATTAAGAAATATTTTTCTAGTTATCGCTTTTGGAATATTTATGCATCTAGTTCTAGATGCCCTTATTTCAGGAAGTATAATGCCTTTTTATCCTTTTTCAACATACTCGATAGGGCTTAATGTTTTGGGATATGCTCCCTCTGCCTGGCACAGTACAATTGAATACAGCTTAGATGCTGCATTTCTAGTGTTATGGCTTATTAGAATTGAACTACGGCATAAGATAAGCTCTTTTTTATAAGAAAGTTTTTTAAATGCACTATTCATCAGTATTTTAGAGGTGAAAACCTCAGAATTCTTATTCTGGGTAAGTTTGAAAATGGCAACTGATTTAAGGACAAGAAAATTAGCAAAATTACTGGTAGATTATTCTCTGAAAGTTAAAAAAGGAGAGAACGTAGTTATTTCAGGAGGAACTGAAGCGCAAGATTTTATTGCTGCTTTGTATAAGGAGATAATCTTAAAAGGAGCTCATCCTATTTTAAGAGTAGATATCCCTGGACTAACTTCTTTTTTCTATAAGCATGCAACTAAAGAGCAAATAGAAAAATTTCCATTTATTTTAGACTATACAGTAAGAAACTCACAAAAATATATTGGAATTGACACTACTGGAAACACAAGAGAGCTTACTTCAATAGACCCAAAAAAAATTATAGCACGACAAAAAATAACTGCTTCTATAAGGGACTATATCTGTGAAGAAAAAGATAAAATAAGAAGATGCACTGTTGGTTTTCCGTGCCCGGCTTTGGCACAGGAATCTGAAATGTCGCTGACAGACTATGAAAACTTTGTATATTCTGCCTGCTTACTTGACTGGAAGAGTTTGGGGAGAAAAATTGACCGAGTATTGGAAGTTTTCAGAAAAGGCAAAAGAGTACATTTAATCGGAGAGAACGTAGACTTAAAATTTGAGATAATGGGAAAACTTGCTGCTGCTGATAAAGGAGAGAACAATATGCCTGGAGGAGAAGTTTTTATGGCTCCTGTAAGAGAAAGCTTAAACGGATGGATTAAATTTGAATATTCTGTGACAAGGGAAGGAAAAGAAGTATCTGGAATTGAATTAAAATTCAAAGATGGAAGGGCCATTGAAGCAAAAGCAGAAAGAAACCAGGATTTTCTAATTGAAACATTAAAAACAGATGAAAATGCAAGTTATGTTGGGGAGTTTGGAATAGGCTTAAATCCAAAGATAAACCAGCCAACAAAAAGAATCCTTTTTGATGAAAAAATAGGCGGGACAATACATTTGGCTTTGGGCTCAGCCATCAAGGAGAATGGAGGGGGAAATGACTCTGCAATTCACTGGGATATTATAAAAGATATGAAAAAAGCAAAGATAATTCTAGACGGGAAAATTGTGCAGGAAAATGGGCAGTGGAAAATTTAAATACTCTTTTTCTTAAATAATAATATGAATAAAATAAATGCTTCACATATTCTTGTAAAAACCAAAGAAGAAGCTGAACTTTGCCTCGGCTTAATAAAAGCAGGAAGGAGTTTTGAAGAGCTGGCAAGTGAAAAATCCTTATGCCCTTCCAAGAAAAGGGGCGGAAACTTAGGATGGTTTACCAGAGGAAAAATGGTGAGAGAATTTGAACAGGCTTGTTTCTCAGCAAAAAAAGGGCAGATAATTGGGCCAGTAAAAACACAATTTGGTTATCATGTAATAAAGATTAATGATACAGAGTGATAAGTTTTATAAACTCTTTTTCTTTTAAAGTAGTATGCAGGTAAAAGAAGTAATGAACAAGGCTGTTGTAATAGACCACGACATGAGCTTAAAAGAGGCAGCGCAAATCATGTCTAATAGAAACATCGGTAGCTTGATTGTTCTTAAAAACAATAAAATTGCAGGAATTATAACTGAAAAAGATATCCTTAACAATATCTCCGCTCTGAATAAGAGCGTATCTTCAGCAATGAACAAGGATGTGGTGACAATTGAAAAGAACGAGAGCCTAGATAACGCAGCTTTGCTTATGACTGAAAAAAAGGTTAGAAGACTTCCTGTAATTGATAAGGCAAGTTTAGTCGGCATAATAACTGCAACAGACATTATCGCTAACTCTGATATTTTAAATGAGGAGTTCTTTTTTGAATAGCTTTAATTTCTTTATAGAATAATTATCTTTAAAAACTAGCGCTATTTTTCTTCCTTGCTTTAAATTTTTAAAAGGTGTTTTATGGCAGACCGAATAATAATTAATGAGTCGTTTTCAGAGCTTCCCAGCAGGTTTGAAAATGTAAAGGATATGAAATTTGACTCTCCTGAAATGCTAGACTTAAAAGTAGAAGCAGAAAACTTCTCTCAAGACAAGGAGATAGACGCATTGATCTGTTTTGATATGATTAAAGATAATCTAGAGTATCATCTTCCGCATCAGACAGAGGGGGCACTTAAAATAATTAAGGATATGAACTCCACTGCCTTGCTGGCAGATGAGGTTGGCTTGGGGAAAACTATAACAGCAGGGCTGGTTTTAAAAGAGGGGATTGTCAGGGGATTTATAAAAAAGGCCCTCATAATTACTCCGCCTTCTTTAGTTGACCAGTGGGTTGCTGAATTAAAAGACAAGTTTGAACTTGATTTTAAGATAATTGAAAACCAGGATGACTGGGATTCTATTGATTTTGCAATTGCCTCCCTTGACAGAGTAAAAATATACCAAAGAGGAGGATTTAAGCACTACAAAGCCCATGAAATCCCCTGGGACTTGCTGATTGTGGATGAAGCGCACAAGCTAAAAGCCAGATCAACAATAAGATGGAAGTTTATAGATAGAATAAAGAAAAAAAGGTTTCTTATTTTGACAGCAACGCCTTTCCAGAATGATTTAATTGAGCTTTACAACCTGCTGCACTTGTTAAAAAAAGGGCATTTAGGCACGATTCAGGAATTTAAAAAAAAATTTTTATTCAGGGGGAACAAAAGGTATCCCTTAAACCCCAAGGAATTAAAAGCCAAGCTGGAAGAGGTCATGATAAGGAGAAGAAGAGCAGACACAATAATAGATTACAAAAAAAGAATTCCCAAAATCGCTGTTGTTGAATTGACTATGGAAGAAAAAAAGATTTATGAAGA
>CAZYZS010000032.1:0-11087 GCA_964651965.1 Candidatus Woesearchaeota archaeon
TTGCGTTCGAGAAACTGTTTAATTAGGGGTAGGACATATGTCTATGGATTGCACAAGAAAAGAGCAAAAGCAAAGTTTATAAACTCTTATTTTAGTCTATTTTTAAGCTAAATGGTATAACTTACCATTCTAGTATCGCAAGATACGGCTTAATTATTCAAAATGCCAGTCTATGAAATACCTGCAGATTTATACAATAAAAAGCTAGCTGAAGCACTGAAAAAAAATCCGGAATTTAAAGTTCCTGAATGGGCCTTTTTTGTCAAGTCAGGGGGCTCTAAAGAAAGACCGCCTGTGGAAGAGGACTTCTGGTTTAAGAGGGCTGCGTCTATTTTAAGACAGATTTATATCCATGGGACAGTAGGGGTTGGAAGATTAAGAACTAGGTATGGCGGAAAGAAAAACAGGGGCATGAAACCTGAAGAGTTCAGAAAAGCGTCTGGAAAGATAATAAGAGTCATTTTACAGCAAGCTGAAAAAGCAGGGCTTGTTGAAAAAGTCAAAGATAAAAAATCCGGAAGAAAATTGACTGAAAAAGGAAAGGAATTTTTAGATTCAATTAAAGGAGAATAAAATGCCTAACTCAAGAAGAAAAAGATACCAGAAGAAAGTTAAGCTAGCCGTGCATGGAAGAAGGACCAAGTGGGCTCCTTTTTGGGCAGTAATTAAAAAATATGGGGCTGGAAAAAGGGTGCATCCTAGTCGAATGACCTCGGTAAGAAGAAACTGGAGGAGAAACAAACTAAAAATCAAGCCGAGAAAGCTTAGAAAGAGGCATCTAGGTTAAACATGGCAAAGGAAAAAGAACCTAAAATTGTGCTTGAAAGAGAATATACTATTCCCCTTAGAAGAGAGTGGCTAAAAGTTCCAGAATACAAAAGAGCAAACAAAGCAGTTAAAGCAATAAAGGAGTTCATGATAAGACATATGAAAGTTTATGATAGAGACTTGGATAAGGTAAAAATAGATAGAATACTCAACAATGAAATAAGGTTCAGAGGGATGAGGAAGCCGCCGATAAAAATCAAAGTCAAAGCAAAAAAATACGATGATGGAATTATAAGAGTAGAGCTTGCAGAAATTCCTGCTGCAATAAAGTACAAAATAGAAAGAGAAAAGAAACAGAAAGAAGCAGCAACTAAAGAAAAAGGGAAGAAGAAAGAAGAGAAAAAGGAAGAAAAGAAAGAAGAGGAAGAGACAAAAGAGAAGGAAGAAGATAAGAAAGAGAAAAAAGAATCGGTTGTTGAAGCTGGATTAATGCAGGCAAAGCAACAGGCAAAGCAGGCAGAGCATGTTGCAGGCAAACAAAAGCAGCCACAAGCCCACAGGATGGCCTTACAGAAGTAATAAGCAGGTTTTTAACCTTATATTTCTAATAATTTTTATGTTACAAGAATTAGAGAAAGAGTTAAATTTGCATGCAGACAAAGAAAGAGCAACACTCTGCCAGCGATATTTCAAGACAAGAAAAGGAGAGTATGCTGAAGGAGATATTTTCTTAGGTATAAATAACAAAGATCAAAGACAAATAGCTAAAAAATTCAAAGAGCTCAAAATAAGCGAGATCCAGAAACTCCTTAATTCTCCAATTCATGAAAAAAGACAGGTGGCTTTATTTGTTTTAGTGGAACAGTTTAGGAAAGCAGACAAAGAAAAAAATGAAGAAGGGAAAAAAGAGATATTTGAATTTTACCTTAACAATGCAAAGAGGATAAACAACTGGGATTTGGTGGACTTATCTGCTCCAAACATTATTGGGAGTTTTCTTTTGGACAAAAATAAAGATATTTTGTATAAATTGGCTGTTTCTGAAAATTTATGGGAAAGGAGAATTTCCATTATATCGACTGCTGCATTCATCAGGAACAAGGATTTTGAAGATACAATAAAAATCTCTGAAATTTTATTAAAAGATAAGCATGATCTAATACACAAGGCAGTTGGATGGATGCTAAGGGAAATTGGAAAAAGAGACGAAGAATGCTTAATAAAATTTTTAAATAGGAATTACAAACAGATGCCAAGAACTATGCTAAGATATGCTATTGAAAAATTTCCCGAGAATAAAAGAAAAGCTTATCTAGAAAGATGATTTACATCAATTGGCAAACCTGTACCTCTCAGCATTGATTTAAGTTTATTATGGTTAGCCTCAGCAACTGCTTCAAGAACTTGATCGGTTTTTTGTTGATAATCTGCAATTGTTTGTGCATCATTCACGCGAGCATTTTTGTACCACACTTCTATCTCCCCCCCTGAATAAACTCTTACGTCTGTGTCTCCAATAGAATATTTTAGTTTATTGTTATAGTGAGTAAATTTAACTCGGCTTAAATTTACGTGAACTCTATCTTCGCCTAAATTTACATCGTAACTATAGCCCTCACCATGGATAGATTTTACAAATGTCCTTGCTGAATCTTGGAGACTCTCTATCGTCTTATCCCTCGGGGTATCTGCTCTTTGTTTGCATCCGGTTGTTAATACCCCGCCTCCAAGTAAAAACCCTAAAGAATTTGCCAAAAACCTTCTTCTTGTTCCCATAATTAAAAATATAGATTTTAGTTTAAAAGCATTTATATAATCAGAAATATAGCTTCAGACATGAGCACGGAACATAAAATAAAAAACTATCAAGAAATAGAAAAAATAGCTGAAGAGCTAAAAAAATCTGGCAGAATAGTTGTTACAACTAACGGAAGCTTTGACATCCTACATTATGCCCATATAAAAATATTAGAAGAAGCTAAAAGCCAGGGGGATGTTTTGATTGCGCTGCTTAATTCCGATGACTCCATAAAGAGGTTTAAGGGGGAGGGCAGGCCAATTATTCCACAACAAGAAAGGGCAAGTATGCTGGCTGCATTAGATTGTGTGAATTATGTTGTAATTTTCAACGAAGATAAACCACTAAAGCTGCTGGAAATGATAAAGCCAAATGTTCATGTCAAGGGCGGTACATTTATTGAAGAAAGAATCAGAGAAGAAAAAGAGCTTCTTGCAAAGTGGGGCGGAGAATTTAAAAATTTTGAACTAGAAGAGGGATTTTCAACTACAAACATTATAAACAAAATTCTTGAAAAAAATGGATTTAGAAAAGATAAATAAAAATAAGAGTATTAAGGAGCTGCTAGATTTTTCTATTGTTAATATAGATAAACCTTCTGGACCTTCGAGCTTTCAGGTGGACGAATTTGTAAAGAAATGGCTTGGATTAAGTAAAACTTCGCATTTTGGGACACTTGATCCAAAAGTTTCGGGAGTTTTGCCAATAGCCCTAAACAGGGCATGCAAACTTTTAGGGTATTTTATAGGGCATGATAAGACTTATGTTGGAATTTTGCACACCCACAAAGATATAAAACAAAAACTCCTGCAGGAAACAATCGATAAAGAGTTTACAGGAAAAATAATGCAGCTGCCTCCTAGAAGATCTAAAGTTAAAAGGCAGGAAAGAGAAAGAGAAGTAAAAAAATTTGAAATTCTTGAGAAACAAGGTAAAGATATTTTATTTTTAACAGAAGTGCAGGCAGGCACCTATATAAGAAAATTAATTTCAGACTTGGGAGAAAAAATAGGGGGCGCACACATGACCGAGCTAAGAAGAATAAAGGCGGGAATTTTTTCTGAAGATGATAAAAATTTTGTTAACCTTTATGAACTTAAAGAGGCTATTGAAGATTATGAAAAGGGAAACGAGGAAAAATTAAGGGCAATTTTAATTCCAGCCGAGATTATCTCTGAAATTCTTCCTGTAATTCATGCTAAAAAAGAGGCTGTAACAAGCCTTCTAACGGGAAAGCCCATTTTTAAGAAAGATATTGAAGAAACAGAAGTCCCTGAAAAATTCTTGGTATTCTATGAAGATAACCTCATTGAAATAGCCAGAAGAACCAATGAAAAAGAAATAATAGCAAGGCCCGAGTTTGTTATGCAACCTATGAAAGAAAAAAGTTAACATACGACATTAAAAGATGTTTCTTGCCTAATTAAGAACATAATCTATAAGCAAGAAATTTGGGCAAAATCCTGCAAGGATTTTCCTTTTAATGTCTGTTATCAGCCCCGAGGCATCAGCCGAGAGCCTGCAAGGCGAGGTGCGACTGAAAGGAGCAAGTAGCGATGGCACAAATTTAAGGGAGGGGAAGGCAATGCGTTAATCAATAGAATAACAAACATCAAAACATGCAGTTCTTTGTTCTCCTGATTTTTGACAGCAATCGTGATAGCAATCATCTATACTTTTAAGTCCAGTATGAACTGGACGACCGGTTGGTTCCAAACATTTTTCTAATTTCTTATCATTAAAGTAATTTATTAAAATGACTACCACGATTGCAATTAGAATTAAAATTGCTAAAATAATTAGCATTGTTTTTAATTTGGTGTTCATATCAAAATTAGGTTTACCCTGTTTATAAATTATTCGATAAGTGCAATTTTAACTGAAGTTTAGCATTGCCTTCGGGTGGGGGTTGGATATAAGCCATCGCTATTGCTGATAACATACGACATTTACAGAAGTTTGCAATAGTATTTTGAAAGTTATATTAAAAAATGCAAATTTGGGTTGAGGACTTGCAAAGTCTGAACCTGTAAATGTCTGTTCAGGGATTTTTTCGTGAGAAAAAACACGAGTTGGCTACAAAAGCCCTCGTGAGTCACAGATGAGTGGATGGTGGGAAGTTCGTCTAAAACCCTATTAATTAGAGAAATCGCCCTTTTTTGCTTCTTTTTTCCTAAAAAAGAAGTCGGGGTTCCGTCCTTTTGCTTCTTTTTCTAAAAGAAGAATTTTTAAAGTCCTTCGTTCTTGGTATTTTTATGGTTTCGGATGATAAAAAAATAGAATTGGATGATAATACCATAACTATTAGGAGTATTACTATTGATGACACAAATACATCAAAAATACTCAGAGATATTGCAGAAAATAAAAGAGAAGATTTTATCAAAAAAGCCATAATAATCGGAGCGATAGGATTGAAAAATCTTTATCTTGCTGAAAATGTAGACTATATTGAGAAAGAATTTAAAGAACTTTTAAAAAATTCCGAATCTCAGTCTAAAGACCTTAGAAATGCTCTTGAAAGAGAATTCAGAGAACTTTTAAAAAATTCAGAGATTCAATCTAAAGATATAAAAAACGATTTAGAGAAAGAATTCAGAGACTTGCTTAAATCTTCTGAATCTCAGTCTAATACTCTTTTAAGAAGTTCTGAAAATCAAGCAAAGGATATTTGGACGAATTTTGAGAAAGGATTCAAGGAATTATTAAGAGATTCTGAAAATCAATCTAAAGATATTCAATTTATGATAGAAAAACAATTAGATGTAGAAAATAATCAAAGTTCTCTTGGTAAAATGAGATTGCTATTTGAAGACTATTTTGATAAAAAGAAAGGTAAAATTGGGGAATTGCTCAATCCGTTTGAAGAAAATTCTCCAATTAAAAAGTTAAAAGATGAAATTTTAGGTAAGATACAGGAATTAAGAGATGAAGTATTAAAAGAAAAATCTAAAGAAGAGATAATTGAAAAGACTTCTTTAAAGGGAGCCAATTTTGAAGAAGTTGTTCTTGAACAAACAGAAGACTTTTTATCCGAATACGAAGATAAATGTAATACTTGTGGAGAAATTTTAGGGAGAACAAATAAAATTGGGGATTTAATTGTAGATATTAATGGGGATGAAAACAAAAGAATTGTTATTGAATGTAAAGATAGCCTTTCTTACTCCCATAAAAAAACTATTGATGAAATAAATGATGCAATAGAAAATAGAAGTGCTAAGTTTGGGATATTCTTATTTAAGTCCCAATCCCAAATTCCATCAGCCCTGAAGCCAATGAAAATTACAAACAATTATATTGTAACTTCCTTTGATGATTATGGGCTCTATTTTGCCCTAAGAGTTGCAAGACTATTCATTGAAAAAAATAGTGAATCTAAAGAAGAAATCCCTATAGACAAAATCCAAAAAGTTGTTGAGGAGTTACAGATTAAATTATTGGACTTTAAGAATATTCAAACAAAATTAACCCAAATAGATAATGCTAGTTCTTATATTAGGGAAAATATAGACAGGTTAAAAAAAGACCTTGATGAAGGATTAAATTCGGTAAAAGAATTAATTTCGACATAAGCTAACAAATTGTCCGAAGGACGAAGGAACCCCAAATTAATATAGAAAAATTTGGGTGAGCGAAGCGAACCTTTTACCCTTTGTTATATGAAGTGCGAAGCATTTCATTCGTGTTCGTTTTGGTCGGGTAAAAGAAGTTTTTCTTCTGAAAATCCGCAGATTTTCAGCTATCTGTCCGCAGGACTAGGCGATTTCTCCTCTCTAGGGGCGGGTGGTCGGGGGTTTTAGACTCATCTGTGATTTCCTTGAACATTATGGATATAGAACTCTTTGTAGTTATATATCCATCAATAGAATACATAGTAACTTTTATAATCTCTTTCTTCCTTTAAACATTATGCAAAATCAAGACTTGCTGAAAAAACTCCAAGAGAATCTTCTCTTGAAGAATTATTCCAGAGAAACAATAAAAGGATACCTCTTACATGTTGAAAAATACCTTGAATTCTCAGAGCTTAAAGAAAAGGAGGTCAATCAACAAACTGCTAAAGAGTTTGTCTTGCTTCAATTAAATAAAAAAGACCCTGCAAGTGTCGGGCATGCTGTATTTGCATTAAAGTATTTCTTTAAAGAGATTCTTTGCCAAGAACTAAATATTCCTAACCCAAAGAGAAACAAGAAGATTCCGGAAATCTTGACAAAAGAAGAAGTAAAAAGAATGATTGAATTAACTGATAATATCAAACATAAGCTAATTCTGAAAGTATTATACGGATGCGGCTTAAGGGTAAGTGAAGTAATCAATCTAAAAAAAACAGACATAAACTTTCAAGAAAGCTTAATCCATATTAAATTGGCAAAAGGAAAAAGAGACAGATTTGTAAAAGTGCCTGAAAGCCTGAAGAAAGAGCTTGAGAGCTACTGCAATTTATTAAGTGAAGAGACTCTATTTCCTTCTAATCGCGGAGGAAAACTAACCAAGAAAACAATCGGGAAGATAGTAGATAATTCAGCAAAAAAAGCCCAAATCAAAAAAAGAGTTTATCCTCACTTGTTAAGGCACTCTTTTGCTACACATCTTCTTGAAAATGGAACAGATTTAAGAATAATCCAAAAATTATTGGGGCATTCTGATATAAAAACAACACAAATCTATACTCAAATATCGCAAGCATCAATAAAGAATATAAAAAGCCCTCTGGATTGTTTATAATATGAGAGAACTTATCTATTATTCAACAAAAGCGCGGACATCTGGGAATTTTGATTTAGATGACTTAATGGCTGCTGGAAGAATGGATATTGTTTGTAATGTCATAATTGCTGCTTTTTTCTTGTCGCATAAATTAAGAGAGGATGTTAAACTGCACCTTATTTTTACTGGGCCTCCAAATCCTCCGGTTCATTTGGAATTTGTGTCTAATCCTGAAATGCCTATTAGCAAGAAAGATGTTGGAGGACTGATTAAAAGAATGCTATATAAAGTGAGGCCAGGGCAGAAAAATGAAGTTTTCCCAGGATGTTTTGCTGAGAAAAAAGGCTTTTTTGAATTAATAAAAGAGCTGCAAAAAGAAGGGAAAGAAATCTATATTATGGATAAAAAAGGGAGGGATATAAGAAAGCTGGATAACGAGGAATTAAAAGAGGCTGTTTTTGTTATAGGAGATCATGAAGGCCTGCCTAAAAAAGAGGTTAAAAGGATAGAAAAAAGCGTTTCTGTTGGCAAGCAGACTTATTTTGCCAGTCAAACCATAACAATTATAAACAATGAACTCGATTATAGAATGTGCTGAAGTTTATTCTATTTGTTTAAATTTAGAAGCATACTTAAAATTTCCTGTTTCCCAAGGATTATAAGAATTACAAAAATCTATTCTTTCTCCTAAAGAAGGATGGCTTCCGCGAAATAATTGGTACAACAAACCTGGTCGCGGATTAATAAAGTTGTTATCATTAACCATTTTTGCAAAGGCAGTAGCACAATGATAATTATCCCTTGTCAACTCGATAGCAAAAGTATCTGCTTGGTGTTCTATATTCCTGCTGTATGCAAAAAGAAAAGGGGTAAAAATAAGGAAATAAAGGTTTAGGATAAGCAAAATCAAGGGCAGGGAAGCTATATCTGAAAGTTCTTTAAATCCAAATCTTTTTTTAAATCTCTTAATAATCTTATTTATGCTTAAATTCATCAAGAAAAGGGAAAGAATAATAAAAATCGGATAAATTATTATTATCTGAGTAACATGACCTAAGACGTAATGCCCGAGCTCATGAGCCACTATAAACAAAATTTCCTTTTCTTCTAGAGTGTTGATGGTAGTGTCCCATATAACAATTCTCTTGGAATTTAGAAAACCTGCAACATAGGCATTAATTGTATTTGTATCTACACTTTTATTAACTTGGAAGATGCTGCTTCCTTCTACTCCTGCCTGTTGTGCCAGGGAAGAAATTTTTGCTTCTAGAGTTTGATTACTCATTGGGCCAAAATCATTGTAAAGGGGAGCTATCCAAAGAGGCTCTATTAACATCATGAAAATAATAAGGGGAATTGAAAGAATGCCCATGTAGAGCCACCATCTCTTCGGGCTTTTTTTGACGAGAAGATAAAAAATGCAGGCAACAAACCCTCCGCTTATTATGCTTATTATTAGAGAAATTATACTATCTGAAACCCATTTTATAAATGTCTGATCAGAAAGGCCATAGGCGTGTTCTCGGATAAAACTGGAATAGAAACTCAAAGGCAAGAATATCAAGAAGTCAATTAAGGAGAGAATTAAAAAATAAATTAAGATAGTAAACACCCAATTATTTTTTGCTGTTTTTTTTGAAAAATTCCTTATTTTTGCTGAAAAGCCAAAAAATAAAATAACTGAAAGCATTGCAAAACTAAGAATTGTGCCCATTATCCATAATACATTATCCCCGTTATAATAGTCTAGAGTTTTCTGGCTAGGCTCAGGAACTGGAACAGCTTCGCTGGATGAGCTGTAGCTCGTTACTCCACGAACTGAAGCAATTGCGAATAGAATAAAAATTAGCAGAATTGCTAAACAAACAACTTTCCTCTTTTTCATAGAGGCATTAAATGCTTAATATTTATAACCTTTTGTATTAAATAACATTTATAAAATACCAAGACATAAGGAATATGTAAAAAAGCATAAAAAGAGGTAACGAAATAGTTTATGGCTAATTCATTTGCAAATGCCTTTAAAAAAATTATGGGCATAAAAAAAGAGGAAGAAGATAAGAAAGAAGTTAGGAAGATCCCTAAGAAAAAGATTAAAAGGAGTTCTAAGGAGTCAATCAAAAAAGCCAAAACTAAGGAAGTAAAGAAAAAATTAAACAGAAAAAACAAATCTAAAAAAAGTATTGAGAAAGAAAAAAAGAAAAAACTAAGAGCGTTAAGATTGGCTAATTTGGAAAAAGCGAGAGAGAAGAGAATGGAAGAAATAGAGAAAGGGAAGAAGAAAGAAGAGAAATTAAACAGATTAAGATTAAGGAATTTAAAAAAAGCAAGAAAGGAGAGAATGAAGGATATCAAAGAGGAAAAGGCGAAAGAAGAGAAGTTAAATGAGTTAAGAATAGAGAATTTAGAGAAAGGAAGAGAAAAGCGTATGAAAAAATTAGAGAGGGAAAAAAGGAAAGAGAAAAGGTTGAATAAATTAAGGCTGAAAAACTTGGAGATTGCAAGAGAGGAAAGAAGTAAACAAGTAGAGAAAGAGAGAGAGAAAGAAGAGAAATTAAACAGATTAAGGCTGAAAAACTTGAAAAAAGCAAGGGTCGAGAAAAAACGCCATCAAAAAGCAGAGGCTATTGGCTTGGTAGAACAGCAGTTTGTAAGCTATGAAGAATCTGTGCCTAAACTTCTTCACCTCGCTAATTTTGAGGACATCATCAAACATGAAAAGAAAATTATTCTCAAGCCAAATTTAACGATTGCAAAAGCTTTTCCTGTAACAACTGATCCCATGTTCGTTGAGCAGATTATAAAATATATTAGAAAGCACAATGAGAAGGCAGAGATAGTTATTGCAGAAGGTTCTGGAGGATGCGAGACAAAAGAGTGTTTCAAAAAACTGGGTTATGAACAATTGAGCGAAAAGTATCATGTTCCTCTGATTGATTTGAATGAAGCAGAAACCATAAAAAAACACAGCAAAAAGTTCAAAAAATATGTTTATATAGAATATCCTAAGGTTCTGTTAGACGGATTTTTAATTTCTCTTCCTGTATTAAAGGGGCATGTAACAGCAAAGGCGACTATTTCACTAAAGAATATGTTAGGATGCTTTCCTGCAAGGCACTATGGAGGGAATTGGAAAGTCGGAATGCATAAATGGCCAATTGAATACTCTATCCATGATATTTTGGTTTGCAAAATGCCAGATTATGCTATTTGTGATGCCTCTATTGCCTTGCTGGAGCACGAAATCAATGGCTATCCAAAAGAGATGAATTTACTTTTAGCAGGAAATCCGCTGGAAGTAGATAAAAAAGGCGCGCTGCTTTTAGGATACGACTGGAAAAGAGTCCCCCACCTGGCTTTGGCAGATGAGCTAGAGAGAAACGAATCAGGGAAAATACAAAAAATTTAAAAACTTAGTTTGTTTTGCATTCATACAATCAAATGAAAACACTTAAGGTTTTTATTTATGGAATTGTACAGGATGTTTCTTTTAGAGCATTTATTAAAGAGCATGCAGATAATTTAGGAGTTTATGGGTATGTTAAGAACCTAGATGACGGGAGAGTTGAAGCTGTTTTTGAAGGATATGACAATGAAGTTAATAAGATTCTAGAGCTGTGCAAAAAAGGCCCTTCTGGAAGCAGAGTTAAAGACATGGAAATAGAGAAAATGCCTAAACAAGGTTTTAATGACTTCAAAATCGTGAGATTTTGAGAGTCGTCAAAAATAATAAATTTTTGAGACTTCAGAATCGTGAGACTCTAATAGGATAATTATTTAAACTAAGTTTTTCTAAAATATTTATGGCGAG
>CAZYZS010000033.1:0-10928 GCA_964651965.1 Candidatus Woesearchaeota archaeon
GTTTTCATTATCGGCCACACCGAAAGCCTGCACCTCTCCCAAATCTTCAAGCTTTTCAATCATGCATGCTGCATCTTTATTATTTTTTAAAAAGTCTATAATTAAAGAAGTGTCTAAACATACCATTAGTTCATAGACCCATCAATAAGTTTAATTCGCTTTTTATGAAGTTTGTTCCTTTCTTCCCTGTTTTTTATTATTTCTTTTCCATAAGCTTCAGCAGACTCTTTTGATAGAATCCCACAAAAATCGCTTATCTTTTTCTTCCCAGTTATTCTTTCAATTACCATTGAGAAACTTTCATTATTTTTTTTAAGGCATGCCAGTCTTTTGTATGCATCTTCTGTTATTGAGATTGTTTTAGTAGCCATGCATACACATATGTGTATGCACTTATAAACCTTTCGGTCTGAATTATTTTAACTACTATTAAATTACACTAATAAAAGGATTTAAAAGGGGTAAAAACCTAGTAAATTCATCATGGAAAGGCAATTAGTTTATATTGGAAGACATGGGAAAAAACTAAAAAATGGTTCTTTAGCTATGATATCTGTACCGGTTTTATATGGGGCAGGAAGCCAAGAATTAAGAGATTTTGTAGCCAGTTTAGGTTTTAGTCCTGAAAAAGCTTATTTAAGGCACAGCGATGAAAAGAGAACATTAGACACTGGAAGAGCGGTTTTAGCTGGAGCATATGGTCTAGAAGTACCAAAAAGCAGGACAGCTCTAGAATCTCTTGCTTTAAAGGTATTTACTGGCTTTGAAGACCCAAGACTAGGTTATGATTCTATAAAGGCAAATTGGGAGGCCTTTGAAAGTATGGGATTAGATACTTATTTAGGATGGCTTGTTCAAAATCCAGATGCAAACCAATTAGGTGGGCAAGAAGTTACGCCCTGGAATCAGATGCTACAAACAGGGAGAGAAGCTTTAAGAGATGCGGTTACTTCTGCTTATGAAAAAAATACTCCTTTAGGAACTATTAATTCACACGCGGGCTTAACAGAGCCGCTAATTTTAGCTGCTATAAATAGCAGAAGAATGCGCCAAATAATAGACCCAAAAGAAATTGGTGGCTGGTTGCCAATGGAAGGGCATGCTTTGATGAGATTAGAAGGATATAAAGGGCAAATAGAAGTCAATGGAACAGCGTATAAAATAGATCTAGCTGACCTTTAAAAACATTATAAAGAATCTTTGATGTTCATTACCATGTTTACACAGATAGAGTTTGTATGTACTGGCAATAATGGAAGAAGTCCTGTAGCTGAGGCTGCTGGAAAATCTGTAGTGAGAACATTGGGATTAGAAGACCAAGTAACTATAACCTCCAGCGGGACTTTTGTAGAGCTATCGGGGATTCCCAACTTGCCTGAACTTTTACGACCTTACGTTACCAGATGGGTCGATAAAGGGGTTATTGATGAAGATAGACTAGACTTATTAAAAAGCGATCCTGAAAAAGTAGCAAATGAATTATTAGACATTGAAGCAGGATGGAGAACTAGATATATTTCTGAGAACCTTCTAGGAGAAAATGCTCACACAAGAAGGCAAACGACTGTCATGCCAGGAAACAGATTAATTCTTCCTATAGGCAATTCAAATCTGGCCAGTGTTCAGAGAATATATGGTAAAAATACTAATGCGACAATATCTGAACTTACAGATTATGCCGGTGTTGGGTTAAGTTTAGAGGAAGAAGGCATTGGCGGATATAGGGATTATTCTATGGTGGCCTTAAAAACAGAAATTACAGCGAGAGTTGCTACTCTAAAAGCTTTAGGATTATAAGATTCTAACAACACCTTTATCTGCATCTACTTCTACTAAATCTCCATCGTGGAGTATTTTTGTGGCATATCTAGTTCCTACAATACACGGAATCTTAAATTCCCTTGAAACTATTGCTGCATGGCTCATCTGCCCGCCCTCGTCTGTAATTATTGCTGCTGCTTTCCTTACCGCTTCTATCAATTCAGGCCCGGTTGTATCTGAAACTAAAATATCTCCTTGCTTCATTTTGTTTAATAGTTTTTGAGGATTAGTGGAAAGAAGAATTATTTTGACAGTTCCTTTTGCTTTGCCCTTACAAGCAGTGTTTCCTTTAAGTTCCTTATCAGGCGGTTGTTTCTCAATTTCTTTTATTTTATCTTCTGCTTCTTTTCCTGTAAAAAACTCTAGTTTTTTATCATATTTTGCAACGAATAATTCATGCCTGTTAGAAACGTTTTCTATTATTTTCCCGTTTAGACAATCCCTAAGTTCAATCAAGGTCATTTCAACTGCATCTTCTCTTCCTGTTTTCTTTATAATTTGATTCATTAACCTGTAAAGAAGCGATGTTTCTCCAATCATCAATTTATTCACAGAATCCCTTAATTTATATTTGAGATGCTGCATGTTCTTAATATATTCTGCTAACTTTCTCTTGTCAGCTGGCCAGGAATCCAAGTTGGCCTTGCCAGATAAAACTTCCTGGAAAGAATTTTCCCCCATATAATCCTGAACTTCTTTTTCTACTTTTGCAAAGTAAGGAAACTCTGTTTTAGAGTAATATTCTGAAAAGTCTTTTGCTGCATCAAATAATCTATCTAAAAATTGGATAAATTGTTTATTATCCATTTCTTCAATGTTTTCTTTTTCGAAATCAACGTATTTTTTTGTTGCTTTAATCGCTTTTTTCTGAAAATCATCAAAATTGGTATTCAATGCTGATTTGTAGCCTGCTTCTGCAATTTCATTTAATCTTTCTTCTGTAGAATAAAATTCAAAATTTCCATTTTTTAATATAGCCGCGGGATAAAAATCAGAATATCCCTGTAGAAATAAGTCACTAAGAAGAACATTCCAATCAAGAAATTTAAATAGAGGTACATAATTCATTTTCCTCCTTCCCCTGCTTTTTCCAGTATCCTTACAACTCCATTATCTGCATCTACTTCAACTAAATCTCCATCATGAAGAACTTGAGTTGCGACTTTAGTGCCTATTATACAAGGTTTCTTCATTTCTCTACTGACTATTGCTGCATGGCAGGTAATCCCTCCTTCATCGGTGACAAAGGCGGCTGCTTTTTTCATTGCAGGCAGGTATTTTGGCATTGTCATTGCAGTAACTAATATATCCCCTTCATTTACTTTTGAAATATCCTTGAATGCATTAACAACCTTAACTATCCCTCGAACATTGCCCTTGAAGGCTATTTGCCCTTTTACCTCATTTTCGCTTACCTCCGCTTTACCAGAAACAGTAGATATTTGATCTTCTAATCTTACCCCCAACTTGCTTAAACTTTCTTGAATATCCCCTACATAAATCTGGTTTTTATAATAAATAAATCCTTTCTCTCTTTCTTTTATTTTTTCTTTAAAATCAGGTTTTTCAACCTCCTTATTCCAAACTTCCTCTGGAAGGATAAATCTTGTCATTCCCTTAAGTTGTGGGTAGTGTTTTTCTAAAAAGTCCTTAAATAAATATTCAGAAGCTTCGTTATATTCCTGGGTTTCTTCTCTTGCTTTATAAGACATCTGCTTTAAGCTTTCATCTACAGGGAATCTTGGAATTGTGTAAATTATTGCAATATATGCCCACGATAACGAATACATCTCCTGGACCTTTCTTAATTCTTTTAGTGTTTTAATTTTTTTATTACCGATATAATACTCTTTTAGCCTTGCAAATAACTTTAAGAAATTGCTTATTTCTTTTTTCATATATTCGACATCTTGACACTTCTTAACAATCTCTTCAAATTCTTCTTGAAGATTTTTGGGCTCATAATAAACACCTACTAACCCCCCTCCCTTATATACTGCACATGCTTCATCTACCCCTTTTCCAACAATCTTCTGTAAACCTTCTTGCATAGAATTATACCAGCTCGCTACCCTGAACAGCGAATATTCCCTAGAGTGCTCTTTTGTGAAGACTTTTTCCTTGGCTTCTCCTTCTAATACCAACCCCCTGCTTTTTAGTTCAGCCCCCAATTCTTTCTCTAGAATTTCTTTATCATTTAAAAGCACAAATCCATCTTCTCTTTCTTTTATTAAATTAATTTGCCCTTCTGTTAATTTTCCTTTTTCAAGCGAGAAAACTTCTTCGGGGGTTATCAAATAAGCTATTTCTTGATATTCCGGATAATTTTCATTAAAAAATTCTAAGAAAACTTCTGTGCCTTTATCAGAATGCTCTTGTGTCTCTGAGCGAAGCTTTATTGCTTTTTGCTTAATTTTATCAGAGATTCCAGATATTTCTGGAATTTGCATTATTATAGCCAGGGGAGTCCACCAATTCACCCAATTGTTATAAAAATTCCTAAGCTCCTTAACTGACTTAATCTTCTTTTTCTTGCTTATATATTGAAACAATTCTTTCCATAAATCCTGGAATTTACCAGCTAAAGAATCAAACCACTTTTCATCTTCTTTGATTCTTCTTGATATCTCTTCTCTAAATTTTAAAAGCTCATTATTATCGTAATAAACATCAAGATTCTTGTTTTTGTAAATATAGATAACATCTTGAATATTATAGCCCAAATCTTTTTCCTGGGCAACACAATTTCCATCTCTCCAGACAAAAACATTAAATAAGCAATATTCACGTGAATAAAATTTCTCAAGTTTTATTTTACCTTTTTTCTTTTCCCCCGCTTTTTCCAATATCCTTACAACCCCTTTGTCTGCGTCAACTTCAACATAATCTCCATCATGAAGGACTTTTGTTGCTATTTTTGTGCCTATTATACATGGTTTCTTAAGTTCGCGCGCAACAATAGCAGCATGACAAACTACCCCCCCTTCATCTGTGACTACTGCTCCGGCCTTTTTCATTGCAGGTACAAATTCTGGCCTGGTCATGTTGGTTACTAAAATATCGCCTTCATTTATTTTGCCAAGCTCGTCTTCAGTATAGACTATTCTTACAATCCCCTTAACTCTCCCTTTTTGAGCTACTGCCCCAGTAATTTTTTCAGTATTTTTAGCTTCGGGCTCTCTTATCTCAAAGTTATTGATTTCTAGAAAAGAAGGAATTTCATCTTTTGGAACTACTTCTCCTTTATAAAATAAAAAGCCATTTTTCCTTTCCTTATATTTTCTCTTAATGTCTTTCTCTCTTTTTTTTATTTCATCCAATGTCAAGAAAAAAGCATCAACTTCCCTATCCTTGATAATTGAATTAGCAAAGTCTACCATAATGCTATCTCTTCTTCCTGCATAATCCTCTGTTTTTTCTCTGATTTTCATTGCTTCTTCTTTTATTTCTGAAGGAACAAAATCAAGTCCAGGTAACACCCATATATAGGCAACATACTTCATATAGTCTTGGAATAGTCTAAAAAAATTCTCGAATTCTTTCAGAGATTTCACTAATAATTCGCCATCAAAATATTTTTTAACTTGTTCAAAAACCTTTATTGATTCAGAGAAAATTTTTCTCCTAAATTCAAACTCTTTTGTTATCTTCTCGCCTATCTTACTTATTCCTGGCAACAATTCTTTCATGTTATAATAAAGAGTAACAAGTTTCTTTTCAGCATTATAAATAAAAATCGGACGAGTGACGGGATAATTTATTTCTTTAGAAATATCCTCTAAGAAATTGTTATAAGCTTCTATCTGCAGTATAGGATATGGACGAGAAAGCCACCAATCAAATATTGCTTCTGATTTTTCTTCTTTTTTTAAGGTTGTTATTGGCCTGCTCTGTACAATATAGAACTTTCCTTGTTCGTATGCCCATTCTACATCAACTGGAAAACCATAATGTTTTTCTATTTTAATTATTAAATCTGCTAATTCAATTATCTTTTCTTTGTTCAAAACTTGCTCTTTTCCTTTTTCTCCTAATTCCTTCCACTCGTTTCCCCCTTCTTTTTTTCTGTATAATGCTTTTTGCTGTTCACTGACATTTATATCTATTATATGCTTGTCTTGTTTATCTACAACATAACTGTCAGGAGTTATCTGGCCTGAAACAATTGCTTCTCCTAATCCAAAACCGGCTTCTATTATCAATTGATTATAATCTTGTGTTACCGGATGGACTGAAAAAGCGATTCCTGATTTTTCACTCTCAACCATTTTTTGGACAACAACAGCCACACTTATCTTGCTGTTGTTTAATTTCTGCTCAAATCTATAGAAAATTGCTCTTGGAGTAAATAAAGAAGCCCAACACTTCCTCACATTATCTAGAAGATTTTCCTTAGTAGTGTTCAGAAAAGACTCTAACTGGCCTGCCCAGGCTGCACTTGCGCTATCTTCGCTTGTTGCTGAGCTCCTAACTGCAACAAACTCGCATTTTAGTTGTTTAAAGCTTTTGTTTATTTCTTTTTCTATCTCTTTTGGGGCAGATTCGTTAAGAATCAGTGCCTGTATTTCTTCAGAAGCATTTTCTACTGTATGCATCTCTTTAATATCAACCTTGTCTAGGATGGCATCGATCTCCACATTAATATCGGTTATTTCAATAAATTTTTCAAAGGCATTAGAAAGAATGACGAATCCGGGAGGAACAGGAATTCCTGATTGAGTCATCTCGCCTAATGAGGCGCCTTTTCCTCCTGCAATAGAAACGTCTGCCTTATTTAAACGATTAAATTCTTTAATATACTCCATAGAACTACATGGAATACTGGTATAAAAATTTAATTAAAAATGAAATTAATCACATAACTAAACTCATTGCTTTAAGCTCTTGGTAGCTAAAAGTTTCTCCTTGTACCAAGGCTTCTCTTGCATCTGGAAGAGGAATGTTAAATCGTGTGTGGAAGACTCTGTATTTTATAGGGTCTATACTTATCTCTACATGATCTGTAGCTAATAGTCTGGAAGAATTAGCAATACCCCTAGAACGAGTATAAACTCCCATACAATCAACCCGGCTATGGGCTGGAGCTATGTAAACCACATCTAATGCGTCATCTTCAGAGCCCAAGGCTACAAGAATGCTTTTGTGTTCGTCTTGAAGATTTTCTGATTTTCTGAATAAAAAACCAATTCCATCTAAAGCCAATTCTTTCAAAGATGCTTCGAGCTGTTGTCTTTTATCTCCTATGGCCATCTTTAACTTAGAACTTTAGGTTTTAAAAATATTTATATATAGAGGAATATAGTTTATCATAGCTCAAAGTAAAAAAAGAGGAAAAATGAAGCTGCTTATTTTTGATTTTGATGGAACAATTGTAAATACCAAGGCTCTTTATTACAATGCGGTTTATAAGAATGTCAAGAGGTTTGGATACTCTTACAAGGATATAGACCGAGTAATTGACATGGGGGCAAATATGAGGCAAACCCTTAGGAAACTTGGGTTCAATACTTTAATCACTATTTTTCTGAAAAGAAGAGTCATGAAAGACGTTCTAAGAGACTTGCCAAAAGTGAAAAAATGCAAGGATGTGGATTCTATAAGAACTCTTCCGCAGGAAAAAATACTTGTTACTAACTCTTTGAAATCAGCAGTGTATCCTCTTTTAAAACACTTTAAACTAAAAAAGGAGTTCAAAAGAGTCTATGGCTTTGAGGATTTCATAGATAAAGGAAAATTCCTTAAAGAGTACATTGAAAAAAGAAAGCTGGATAAAAATAAAGTTTATTACATAGGCGACAGGACAGCAGATGTAAAGACAGCAAGGAAAGCTGGTTGTGTGAGTGTTATAATAACCGGAGAGTGCGCGTGGGATTCTAAAAAAGAGCTACTGAAAGAAGAGCCCGATTTTATAATTCATAGTATAAAAGACTTAAAAAAAATTATAAAATAGGATAAAATTAACCTTTTAAGAAATACCCTGTTATTTCTTTTATTGTATTTCCTGTTAAAAAGCCCTTAAAAAAGTTGTAGATTTGCGAGGCAAAAGAGAATGCTGCTTTTTCTGAATGTAAGGATTCTGGCTGTGACTGTATTGTTGAAGGAGCAGAGCTCCCCCCAATTCCTCCAGTGTATTCATAAGCTCCAATGTCCCATCCGCTTCCTTGCGGCCTTTTATTTCCATAGAAGTCATAAGCGATGTCCAACTGGCCTAGACTGTTTAAAGAAGCGAACTCTTCATAGAAAGTAGTATTAAACAAGGCATAAACTTCGCTTAAATTACCATTATCTATTGCAGTGCTGTCAGCGTTTAATCTAAAATCCCTGATAAAGTTGCTATTAACTCTCCAATTGCAGAGAGACTTATCTCCTTGGATATCTTCATTAGTTGAAGGGCTGAAAACAATCCTGTCTTTTATTTTTCCTTTAGGGTCAGATATATAATTTTTAGTAACGCTACTGATTGTCCTTGGAATGCCATCGTAATTATACTCTAATTTATCTCCTATATTCCAATTAGAACCATTATTCATTAAAAGTTCATTTCTATTTGCAGAGGGGTAATACCAAATTGTTATATTAACTCCTGTTACAGTCGTTACCCTGGGGCAAGCAATATCTCTCTTTAAGGTTATTGTGTCGCCTGAAACACTGCCTACTCTCTGCCAATAACAATAGGGGCGTGTGCTGCTTCCTCCAGCTACACAGCCATTAGAGCAATTGGCTGCATTGTAAGCAACTTCTGGCATGTATTCAACAGAAATTCTATCATTATATTCTACGCCAAGAGCTTCAAAATTAGCTCCTGGAACAGTTATTTTAGTTGCATTGTTCTCTTTAGTTAGAACAAAGTCCTCTTTATTATATTGAAAGTAGCTTATTCTCTCGCAAAAAGCAGGCATATTAACAAGAGTTTCGTTGTAGATATTGTGATGATTAGAGCAGTTCCAAAGATTCCCTTTCAGATAGAAGGGCATGGTTGAAAAAGATATTATATTATTGGAACATTCTTTTGCTCCGCTTATACATGTTCCTACATCGTAAAAAGTGTTATCCACCACAACAGAACCTTTATTCTGATTTCCATCATCCAATATTGCGAACCCAGGAGTATCATAAATAAGATTTCCTACTACATAAGGCCTAGAAGGAGCAGTATATGGTGAAACGCCAATATCACTATCAAATATCTCATTAAATATTATCCAGATATTTTTATTGCTTGTGTCTCCTTCGTCATTAATCCTGATTGCGTCTGCATTCGAGCTGGATGAATCCCTATATCCATACATTTTATTTTGGGAAATAATAAAATCACTTATTACTTTAACATCGATTGCATTTTCCTTGTCATGGTGAAGCTCATTTCTTCCTATAAAAATATAACTTATATTTGTCCCGCCATGCCCTGCGTGAAATGAATCAACTATCCCGCGTATATGGTTATCAACAACCCAAATATTTTTTGTATAAGAAGATACTGCTACACCGACATGTCCTGAAGGAGTATCTGTATCTCCAAAAAGGTCAGCTGCATCATGAAGGTAGTTATTGTAAACAACAATATCATGACCCCAATTATCATGAGTATTATTACGGCTTTGGGATATGGAAATTTTACTGCCCCTTCCGTTGTATGCCTCACAATTTCTAATAGAGATATATTCATGGTAAGGATATTCATATCTAAAGTTAATAGTAATGTCATCAGTAGCAACATTTTCAAGTATCATATACTTTCCAACTGTCCAGATATCATTTTTAGTAAAAATAGGTTTTTCTAATTCGCTAAAGCCTCTCACAAACACAGGCATCTCTTTTGTTCCTTGTGAGTTTAAGATAACTGCGCCTCCAGAAACATAAGGCTTGGCTTTTGTGCCTCCATGTATTTCAATTATGCTGCCAGCTGTTAGATTCCCCGAAGGCGGTGCGCATCTTGGTTTGTCTACTGTTCCGTTATTATTAGTGTTAGTGCATGCAGGATTTGTATTATCAATATAATGTGTATAGAATCCCCCCTCAGAATTTTGAGTATAATTTAACTGAGGATTCCTGTTTGAAGGATTGTCATACATATGATAAGTTTCTTCGATTCCAAAAGTAGGTTTTGGGATTCCTATTGGTGGCTTCCATTCGCACTGCTTTTTGGTTTGATTGCAGATAAATCCCGGTCCTCTATAAGAACAGTCTGCGTCTGTATTGCAGGATTTTTCATTGACGCAATTTCCGCCTATACAGCTTTCGTTTGCTCCACACTCTGCACTTGTTAGGCATTTAACGCAACTTCCTGCTCCATTGCAGTATTTTGGAAGAATGCAGGCCTCATCATTTGCTCTAGCAGAAACCTGTGTTTGCCCGCAGCCATTTGTGCATGCAGGCTCGTAACAAACATTGTCTGCGCATCCAACAATATCTGCAGGACAATTTTCTCCTGCTGCGCATGTTCCATCACCGCAGACAACTGCAGTACACTTTCCACTCTGGCAATTCCCGCCAGTGCAAGAAGCTCCGCTGCTTTTGTTTAAATCATCCTGGCAGCTTACACTGTTGCCAGAGCAGGTTTCAACTGCATCACATTCACTTAGGTTGTTTCTGCATAAAGTTGTTGATAAATTATAAGCTACATAGCATTGTTTTATTGTTTGATTGCATAATCCTGTTCCACAAACTGCTGTTAGATAAGAGCAGTTAGAATCAACTGTGCAGTTGATTAATTGAACACAATTTCCAGTTGAATTACATATTCCAGAAGAGCATGAGCCACAACTCCCACCGCATCCATCTCCTCCACATTGTTTTCCTGCACAACTAGGAGTGCAGGTTTCGCCGTTGCCATTATTGTCATTGTTATTGTTGTTTCCAGAAGTATTTGTTAGATTAATTTGAGTGTTGTTTATTAAAGGCGTAGGAACGTTATTTTGAGAAGTATTTATATCTGTTATGTTCGTTAAATTTGTCTCATTTTTAGGGGTTATTATATAATTATACAAAGTAAAAGCAAGAACAAGAAATATTGCAAGAAGAAGCAGAACTATAAGAATTATTATTAGAAATTTCCATATATTCTTTTTCACAGGAGCGGTTTCTATCTCGATTATCTCTTTTTTCAT
>CAZYZS010000034.1:0-10790 GCA_964651965.1 Candidatus Woesearchaeota archaeon
TATTTTGTATTTCTTGTTTTTTATATCCGTAACTTCCTCTTGCAGCCCTTGTATCTTTTCCTCTAACTCTTCTATCTTTTTCTCGTCTACAGTTTTGCTCTTCTCTTTTATCTCTTCTTTTAACTCGCTGTATTTTTTAACTTTTATATCTCCCGGGGCTTTGTTCTTGCCCCTAAAAACTAAGAATAAAATTAATCCTACGATTATTAATACTATGGCAAGTATCCCTACGGTATACATTATAATTTTCATTATTGGCAAATCAGAAAAGTATTTTGGCATGCTGGACTCGCTTGTTTTATTAGCAGAAGCATTTTGTTCGGTTGAAGAAGTGTTTGTTGTAGGAGCAACAGAAGTTGCATTTGCAGTTTGATTTGTCGCGTTGTTGGCTGCAGTACTTGTTGTCTGATTGGTATTATTTGCTGTTTGGTTAACAGTTGTTGTAGTTTCTTTAAGCACTCTTAAGCTTATTGTACCGCTCGGAGTGTAGCCTTCAAATTTCTTAAAAACTACCAGCTTGCCGTTTTTTCTTACTAGTACAGAGATATCTATTTTACTGGCAGTAGCTTCAAAATTAAAATTCGCTATTCCATCTTGGCCAGTACTATCCTCTAAGGTGGTAAGAAGAGGGTCTTCCCTGACAGGGTCTAAAATATTGACTGTTACATCATGATTGGCGTAGGTTGTTATCTCTAGCTGTACAGATCCTGCAGATACTATAACAATTATGCTTATTGCTAATAGTAGAAATGCAAATATAAATAATATTAATTTCCTCATTTTCATATTTACTAGAAAAAAATAATTTATAAACGTTTCGTATTTGGAAAAAAATGGGGACAGAGGGAATTGCACCCCCGCTTAGCGGTTTCTGCATAAGATTAGAATGGGCCTGGGGGGAGTTGCACCCCCATCAATCGGTTTCTCTAATTTTTCTGGAGCCGATTATTCTGAGCTGTTGAACTACAGTCCCGTCAATTAAACCCGCTATTTTGCTTAACTCATCTTCTTCCAATATAAATATCTTGTTTTTGCCTATTAAAAAGCTATCTTTTTTTGGTTTTTTGTAACATATTAAAAAACCAAGGTTACAATTGCAATCTTCTAAGTATTTGTTTAACTGTTCTACTTGGGAGACTGAAATGTCTTTTAGCTCGTAATCTTTAATTTCTATTACTGCTTTTTTATTTTTTCTTTCAAAAATTATGTCTGCAAACCCTCTTTTTGTTTTAACTAGTCTGTTTACTTTTCCAAACCCGGACAATTTTATTGCAATGTTATCTTCAAATGTTTTTGCTCTTTGCCTTATCTCTTTTAAGCCTATTCCATATTCTTTTAATCTTTCATAGGGAAACTTCACTCCTGCTTGCTCATAGGCATCAAAGATGCCTTTTTTAAATAATTCTTGCACATGTGTTTTACACGATTTGTTTATTTCTCTTTGAGTTGCAAATGGATTCTCTTTAATAAAATTAATCACCATTTGCCTTTTCCTTATCTTTCTTTTATCATTTCCCGCTAGCTTTTTAACTCCTGCTTTTTCATATAGCTCATTTATACTTTTAAAAAAACGATAAGGGTTAGTTCTTATATCTTTCATTAATTCTATGACGGTTATTCTAGGATTTTCTTTTAAGATTTTAATTAGCTTTTCTTTCTTTTTGTCTGCAGATTCTCTATAAGACTCTTCTCTTGGGTATTTTATCTCCGCCTCATTGTAAGCCTCTTTAATGCTTTTGAATGCTGATGCGATATTGATTTTTGTATCTTTTTTTATATTGTGCCAGCCTGCTAAGGGATTCTTCTTGATATAATCAATTATAATCTTTCTTCTTTCTTCTTTTGTTTTTCTCTTTAAGGTTCTTGGCGGTTCAACTCCCGCCTCTTTGAATGCTTCGCCCATCCCATCTTTGTAAACTCTCTCTAGATGCACATTCAATTTTTTCTTTATATCCCTGTAAGTTGCATTAGGATTTTTTCTTAAGAACTCTTTTATTCTCTCTTTTTCTTGATTACTCATAAAGATTTAATATACGGTTATATTTAAAAGTTTCTATTATCCTATGCCCCCCTATGAAAACAAGATAAAAGAGGTTTAAAAACTTTAACTAATAACCTCTGCTCTTTTGTACTCTGCATAATCATCTAAACTCATTGAGGACATATAAAATTTTTTGAATTCGTAACATTACAAATCTGTTTCTATTTTTTATCTATTCATGAGTTACTACATTGTTATAGCAAGGTTTAAAAATAAATTAGGTTCATATATTTATTAATCAAATTAAAAATCGGAGGTAAAAATGCCTAAAGTTCAAGAAGAAAAAAGTAGCGAAGAAGAAAGCAGTGAAGAAGAAAGTAGCGAAGAAGAAAGTAGCGAAGAAGAAAGCAGTGAAGAAGAAAGTAGCGAAGAAGAAAGCAGTGAAGAAGTAAAAGAAGAAGGAAGCAGTGATGAAGAAAAGGAAGAAAGCAGTGAAGAGGAAGAAGTAGAAGCGTAAATAACCTTTTTTATTTTTTATTTTTTATTATTTTTTATAATTCTCTGTTTGTTTCTAAATGTATAATTTCAGTTTAATTTTTCCAAGATATCTCTAGTTATTTTTTCTATTTCCTGTTCGCCATTAATCCTGATTACTTTGTCTTTATATTTTTTAAGAATCGGTTCTGTTTCTTCATGATAAATGGCAAGACGCTTTTCTATTGCCTCTTCGTTTATATCATCCTCTCTCTGGTATAGAGGGATGTTGCAGCCGTCACAAATTTTATCTTTTTTTGGTCTCGGAGCTGTAACGATGTTGTAGGCTACTCCGCATTTTTTGCAGTTCCACCTTCCCATTAATCTTTTCTTGGCTGTTTCATCGCTTACCCAAATTTCAAATATCTTCCCTATCTTTTCAATTTTTTCTAATTCTTCTGCTTGCTGTAGATTGCGAGGATAGCCATCCAGAATAACCCCTTTTTTGCAATCTGGCTGCTTTATTCTCTCTTTTAATAGTTCTAGAATTAGCTCATCTGGAACTAGTTTTCCCTTGGTTATATAAGAATCTATTTCTTTTTTTAGTTCTCCTGTTGCAGCCCTTAACAAATCTCCTGTTGATATATGCACGAAGCCTTTTTTTCCTGCTATTATTTTTGCTTGCGTCCCTTTTCCAGAAGCTTGAGCTCCGATGAATAGGATTATCATAATCACTTAGAGAAAAATGATTATTTAAGCGTTTTGGAAAGGAACATATTTTTGCAGATGCAGGCATAACTAGAGGAATGATAGAAGGAATGATTGCAGATAAAGAGAGTTCAATAGGAGATGCAAGAGCGCAGATATCTGGCGTTGTTTCTGATGCGCAGTATTTTTTTGGTAGATACCCTAAAGGCACAGCTTACGAGCCAAGAGAAATTCTATAAAATTTGTTGAAGATAGTTATTTAAACATTGCTTTTTGAAAACAACAATTCTTTTAAACAAGTAAGCAATTGAAAACGTATGGCAGTAAGTGTGGATGATTATATAAATAGAACAATCAAGCAGGGTGATAAAGGTTCTAGATTATTGAATGAGAGATTAAAGCCTACGCTTAGAAATAGTCCTTTGGTGGAGATTATAAGTGAGGGTATGGGAGGAATAGCAGTATTAAGGCCGCCAGAAGATCGTGTGATTGTTGTTCATTCTATAGGCGGAAATCCTAGAGAAAGAAATTTAGAAAAATATGTTCGTTCTCTTGTAGACAGGTTAGTTTTTTACAGCTTGGAAATAGGAGCTAAGCCTCTTGGTTTTGGAGATGTGATAGATGCAAGTTCTATGGCCTTGGGCATGATTGCGGGAATAGGAGATGCTTTAAGAGACAGAGCTAACCATCATAAGTTGCCTGTTTTGAATGGAGAGTTAGCAGACCTTGGCTCAAGAGTAAATTGTGAGGCTAATTTATCTGGAACAATGATAAGCGCACTCCCTAGAACAAGCATATATGCTAGTGAAGTTCCAAGCATTTTTGTTAAGGAGGGAGTTACTTACGCTGTTTTTGACCCTCAAGGCAAGGCCATTTTTATCAATTGTGATGGTGTTGGAACAAAGATAGAGTTTTATGAAAGATTACTGGAAGAGCTTAAAGCGCTCTCTTTTGAGGATATTGATACGCTTCGTTGCGGGGTAGAAGATTTTGCAGCGATGAACCTTGATGATACTGCAAAATTCGGAGCAGAAGCGAGGGTTTTATCGGGAGTTATAGAAACAAGAGGCAGGATACCTGTTCAGTTTATACAAGAAAAATTAAGAAGGGTTGCAGCAAAAATCGGGGTATTAGGAATATTGCAACATGAACTTGTTAGGGACAGAATAAGAGGTTACAGAGAAGCTGCGGCAACGTATAATATAAGTGGCTCTTCTGTAAGCACCATTGATGAAGAAAGACTAAAAAATCTGCCAAAACCCCGAGCAGGAGACACTCTTATTGCTATTTGTGGCTTGCCTAATCCAAGGTCCAATGGAATTAGCGCAAAAAGAAAAACAATGATAAAGATGCTTGGAGAAAACTGGCACAAAACCGATAGAGGCAGGCAATTTATGGAATATTTATCTCGGCCTTCAACTATTCTATATCCGGTATTCAGTGACTTATTAAGAAAAGGCTTGGCTACAAGTGTGTTTCATAATAGCGGAGGAGCATATAATGGAAAACTTGCAAGGCCATTAGCTAATCATGGATTGTATGTTGAATTAAAGGGTTTATTCGAGCCCGATCCTAGGGAGATTGCTTTTGCAGAAGATTCTCCAAGTGTGAGAGATGCTTATGGGAAATATCCTATGGATATAGATGGTTTTGCAGCAAGTTCTCGGCCAAGAGAAGCAATAGCTTTAATTGAGCGACACAGGCTTAAAGCAAGAGCTGTTGGAAAATTAAAAAAAGCAGAGGGAGAACATACAGGAGTAAAACTTACTGCATATAATGGCGAGACAGTTTATTTTTCTGGCAGGGATTGAAAAGTTATTTAAACATTCTTTCTCTTTCAATAGTAATGAAAATAATGCTAGATGCAAATTTTTTAGTGTACTGCGCAAAGCAGAAAATTGATTATATCAGCGAGATGCCTGTTTCAGGGGAGGTTGTTATTTTATCTTCTGTTGTTGAAGAGATTAAGAAATTAAAAAAAGAGGCAGAAAAAGCAGGAGATAAACAGATTGCTTCTGTCGCCTTACAGATTTTGGATAAACATATTGAAGAAGGAAAAATCAAAGTCTTTAAAACAAAAGAAAAAGGCGGGGACGAGTCTATAATAACAGAAGTTAAAGATGGGGATGCTGTTGCTACAATGGACAAAGAGCTTAAGAACAAGCTTAAAGGAAAGGCGAGAATATTAAGCATAAGAGGAAAAAAGATAGAGTCTGTATAAAAAATGCTTCAGTAAGCTTTATAAATGCATTTTTTATCATATATTTAGTTTTTTGAGGAATAAAAATGTTCTATATTGTTGAGGTGGAAGACCACATAAGAGTAGAACCTAAGCTTTTTGGATTGGCTACTAAGGAAGCTGTTGAAAAACAGCTTGAAGAAACTTATGCAAAATATCATGATAAGGAGATGGGAGAGGTAATTGGAGTTTTGGATGTTTTAAGTGTAGGCGAGGGGATTATAATTCCAGGAGATGGAGCTGCATATTACAACAGCAGATTTAAACTTCTAGTTTGGAAACCTGAGATGCACGAATTAATTTATGGAGTTATAACCGAGATAACTAATTTTGGGGCTTTTATGGATTTAGGGGTAATGCAAGGAATGATACACATAAGCCAGGCAATGGATGACTATGTTAGCTTTTCAAAGACAAATACCCTTATTGGCAAGTCAAGCAAAAGGGCTTTAAAGAAAGGAGACGCTTGTCTCGCGAGAGTTGTTGCTGTAAGCTATAAAGGAGAAGAGCCTAAAATAGGGCTTACAATGAGGCAGCCCGGATTAGGCAAGTTAGAGTGGATTAAAGAAGATAAAAAGAAGGCACAAGCAACTGCAAAAAAAGCGGCTAAAGATGAGGAAAAAGCAGAAAAGGCAGAGAAAGGAGGCAAGAAGAAAAAATGAGCAAAAAAGCCTCTGAAAAAATAACTGCAAAGTATTGCCCTAACTGCAAGGATGAGACGATGGTTCGACTAGAATCGGGAGAGGTGGAAGTTTTTGAGTGTGAGAATTGTAAATTTAAAATCAAGAAGGAGAAAAAATAAACATGGCAGGAAAAAAAGCATGCAAGAAATGCAACGCTCTTTATGAGAAAGAGGCAAAATGCCCTAGATGTGGCGCTACTGAAGCAACTGACTCTTGGAAAGGGAGAGTTATAATTTTGGACCCTGAAAAATCAGAGGTTGCTCAGAAATTAAAGCTTAAGGAAAAAGGTTCTTATGCTATCAAGACAAGATAGTTCTAACAAAGGTTAAAATGAAAATAATAGAAGACAAGCAAAATGATTTGTTAAGGAGAAGGGAATTAAAGATAATTACAGATGCAGGCAAGAATCCAAGTATGGAAGATGCAGTGAAGCTTATTGCAGAGCATTTTAAGGCAAATGAGGAGAACATTGTCGTGAATAACATCCGGGGAAAATTCGGAAGGAAAACTTTTCTAATTATAGCTTCTATATATTCTAACAAAGAGGACAAGGAGAAAACAGAGATAACCTCCAAGAAGAAGAGAGATGCAGATAAAAAAGCTGCAGGGACCGCAGCAGCGCCTAAAGCTGATGGTGAAGGCGAAAAGAAGGAGGAAGCGTAATACTCATGGCAAAAGAAAAATCAGGACCCAAGGGCAAGAAAAAGCCTAGAAATAAGCCAACTTCACAGAAATGGAAACAATATAAAATTGAGGGAGACAAAACTTCTAGAGGGAGATTCTGCCCTAGATGCGGGCCAGGAGTTTTTTTAGCTAACTCTGGCGGCAGGCTTTATTGTGGCAAATGTCACTATACAGAATTTGCTGAGAAAAGTAAATAGAATTTCCTTTTAATTATAAAAAAAGTGGAAGCAGAACCTAAAAAGATAATGCTTAATAATCCACTAAAAATCTCTTTTTTATGATTATGAAAAACACAGGGGCAGATATTAAATAATAAATGGCATTAATTCTGTGTAAAGATGTAATTTAATACTTCTTTTTTCTGTGATATTATGAACCCTCTAAAACAGCAACTAAATTTAAAACCCTCGAAGAAGTCTTAATTTGATATTATTTTCTAGGGAATTTAGAAATATTCTTTCTTAACAAATTAGGCATTTCTTCTAATGTAACTCTTGCTTCTGAAGGAATTTCGTCTGTTCCATCCACAGAATCCCCTACCTTAAGATATTGTTCAAAGTCGTGTTCTGTTCCACATTTTGGACACGTAACTGAAGAAGGTTTTCCTCTTCTTGAAACTCCTTCTTCAAAATATGCTGCTTCAGAAATTGGGTCAGTATGAAAAATCCCTAAAGGAGAATAGCATTCAGGATTTCTGCAAACCATCGGATAATTGCTATTTGAGGGAAAACTTTTTCTAATCCACTCTTTGCCCTTTTCTCCGCCAACAACGGTTTCCAATACAACCATGCTCATAGAAAAGAGATTCTTAGAGTATTTTTAAATATTTAGATACTTTATTGAAATATGAAAAAAAGGTTAACTTAATCTATAGTAGTGCCAGAATCTAGACTGGTTTGCTTATAATAGGTAATTCTAACCTTTTTTATGAAAAACACAGGGGCAGATATTAAATAATAAATGCCTTAATTTCTGTGTAAAGAACTAAGTCCTTTTTTTGTGAAATATGAAAAAAGTGGAAGCAGAACCTAAAAAGATAATGCTTAATAATCCACTAAAAATCTCTTTTTTATGAACTTCAATGCTCTTTTTCTTATATGATAACGTAAAGTTAGCATAAAACCCTCGAAGAAGTCCTATATAATTTCAGAAGAAGGGTGTTTGTAGATTTTATCTAACTGAGACTCGCCCCTTAAATCCTTTTTCTTTTACTCTTTCACTAAGAGCATTTATATCAATAAATCCTCTTAGTAAAGTATCAAGAATATCTCTCCTTAACCCTGTTGCTTTAACTGTTTCAACTTCAGTAACTCTACTTTGCAATGAGGCAGCATGATATCTGTCTTCAAGATTAGGGCGTATGCCATAAGAAATCTCTCCCCATACTATAGCGACGTTTCCAGGCGGAAATAGTTTTGAGGCAATCCCTGGTGCTCCTTCATCCCATTCTTGGGTCACTAAAATAAAACGCTCTCTATTCTCATAATCTTTAACGCAGACTACATTAGGATTTTTTCTAAATTCTTCATCACTCTGAGGTTCATATGCCATTTTATAATGCATCCCATAATAATTTTACTAACTTTTATAAGAAAAATGCATTTTTAAACCTTTCTATTTGTAACTACTTTATAATAACATATTTTAAGAGTAAATTATAAAAAAGTGGAGCAGAACCTAAAAAGATAATGCTATAATCCACTAAACGAAAAAAAGTATAAATTTAACTTGGTAGTGCCTAAACATAAGGTAGGTTGCCTATTAGTCTAATTTTACCTTTTTTGCTTTGAATATGAAACACAGAGCCAAACACTAAATAATGATGGCTGTAATTCTGTGTAAAGATGTAATTAATTACTTCTTTTTTTTTGAAATATGATAAAGCCCCGTTATGATTAGTAATCATAAAACCCTCGAAGAGGCCTCATAGCGAAAAAATAGAGGTGCTATTCAGCCTCTTCTGGGGAAAAAGAGGTGATAATGATGTATAGTGATACTACTATTTAAACTTTTCGGTTTTGTTGTAACTAATAAATGACACAACGAAAATCTCTTTTTTATATGCTCTTTATTTTAATTTGAAGCATTAAAGAGATTTTCTATGTAGTCTAATATAATCTACCCTTAGCCTCCTTTTTTTGGCTATTATGCTAAAGAAGAAGGGTTTATAAATTTTATTATTCTGAACTACATATGGAAACTGGTGAAGATTTTTTTGAAAAACAGGTGGAAAATAGCATAAGCAACTCTGTAGTTAGTACAAGAAAGATAGCTGGTACAGGGCCATCTAGCACAGCAAAAACCGACAAGATAACCCAGGACCAGTTTTATGACCTTATTACTAATAAAGAAGCCAGTTGGCAGGCCATTATTTATGAGCTTATCCAGACCGAGCAATTAGACCCTTGGGATATTGATATTTCTATTTTAGCACAAAAGTACCTGGAAAAAATAAGGGCGATGGAGGAGGCAAATTTCTTTATATCCAGCAAGGTACTTTTGGCAGCTTCTCTTCTTTTAAGGATAAAGTCAGAAATTCTGCTTAATAGATATATAAGAAGCTTGGACGAAATACTTTTTGGTAAAGAAGACAAGAAAAAGCAGGAAATTGAAAGGATAGAAATAGATGAAGATGAATTGCCTGAATTAATACCCAAAACCCCTCTTCCAAGGTTCAGGCAGGTAACTTTGCAGGAATTGATGTCTGCCTTGAACAAGGCAATCCATACAGAGAACAGGAGGATAAAAAGAGAGATTTCTTTTAGAAGGGCAGAAAAGCTTTCCCAGGTGGATTTTGACAGCAAAAAGGATAGGGTAAGTGTTGCTGAGAGAATAAGGCATTTGTATGCTAAAATAAAGACTTATTTTAATAAAAAGCCTGAGACTAGATTAGGATTTACAGAGCTTGCAGGAACAGGCAGAGAGGAAAGAATAGCTGCTTTTCTTCCAGTTTTGCACCTAAGCAATCAGCAGAAAGTCTGGCTGGAGCAGGAAAAGCATTTTGATGAAATCTGGATTTGGCTCTATGAACTCTATAAAAAACAGCAGGAAGAAGCAGGGGTAAAAGATGAGCTGAAAGAGGAAATAAGCGAGATAAGAGAAGAGTTAGATGATGAGCAAAAAAAGAGAGTAGAAGAAATAAACAAAGATTTTGAGAATCCTCTGGCCGATTTATTTGATTTGGTTGAAAAGAATAAGGAATAAATTAAGTCTTATGGATTTCTGAATCGTATTTTCTCTGAAAAGCAAGGACAGACTCAGAGTCATACCACGTTGTATTTTTTAATTCTCTTATGCATTTTGAAGAAGGCTCGCAATCTATTTTTTCTAATTGACTTATTAATCCGGCTCTAAATCCATCTGCTTCTTCTTTCATACCCCTTCGCAGTTTTAGTTTTGCATTTAATAACGCATGACTTACATAATGGTATACCATTGCATTACCTTCATTTTCGTTCATCTTTCTATTATCACAAGAACTCTTAATCCTTTTAGGGCTACTGTTTATAGTCTCTTCTTACTTTTAAACTTTTTTATATATCTTTTCTATTAGATAAATGCTTAAATAGCCCTAATTTCTTAAACAAACCAGATGAAATCTTTAAGAGATTTTATGGCGAGAAGCAGCAGGCCTTCGTTAGTTGAGTTAGGAGTGCATTATAAGTATGATCCTGCGAAGACAGACCTTTGCCCATATGAGATTAGGCTGAAAGCAGATAGGATGAACTCTCCGAGAGACTCTGCAGTTTATCTTGATCAGGTTGTAACTGCTATTGCAGAGGATTTGAGAATAAAAGGCGGAATTTTAGAATTGGGTATTGATGATCTTAAGTATAAGGATAGATTATCGGCAGTCGCCGAGATGCTTGAGTTTAATGGTAAGAAACAGGAAAGAAGATGCAAGCTTATTCAAAGAGGATTTGAGGCAGTTCCAGCTGTTACTTTTGGAGCGATTGGATTCTTTTTGGGATATGGTAACTTCTGCGACCTTGCAACTCACGCTGCAAATCATATTAATCAA
>CAZYZS010000035.1:0-10278 GCA_964651965.1 Candidatus Woesearchaeota archaeon
TTCTTGAAACAATTTTATCTCCCATTGTTAACCTTAAAGAGCAGAAATTGCAGTTCCCAATGCATCCTCTGTGTGTCACAACAGAAAAATCAAAGCCTTTCATATCATTATCCAATTTTCTTGTAAATCCTAATTCATAATACTCATCTAAATCTTTGCTTGTGTACCTTGGAGATTCAAATTGAAGAACATAAAAATTTCCTGTTTTTTGGGATAAGTTTTCCCAATTAGAAAGCAAGTTTTGCATATAGCAAAACTTCTCTTTCCAGTCTTCTTTATTTTCCAAGATTTCTTCATGACTTGGCAATTCTATAAAATTAGCTGGCTTTTCTCTTGTTTTTATGCAAGTTCCTTTAATCCCCAGAAGTTCTTTTTTATTTTTTATTTTTTCTGCTATTTCTAAAATTTGTTTTTCTCCAGGTCCATAGACAAGAATATCTGCTCTTGAATCAAAAAGAATTGATTTTCTTATCTTATTGTCCCAATAGTCATAGTGAGAAAATCTTCTTAGAGTAGCTTCTGTCCCACCAATAACGATGAGTGAATCTTTAAAGTTCTCCCTTATCCAGTTGCAATATACAATGACTGCCCTATCAGGAATTTTTCTCTCATAGCCCATAAGCTCATCTTTTTCTCTTGGCCTTTTTAAGGCAGTGTAATTTCTTATCATAGAATCCATTGCTCCTGAACTCACTCCGAAAAATAATTTAGGTTTTCCGTATTTTGTTATATCTTCTGCCTTATTTGGAGTCTCAATAACTCCTACTGAATAGCCATGTTTCTCCAACCACCTTTTAAGCATAGCTATACCGCATAAAGGATGGTCAAAATATTTCTCTCCCAAAACGAAAACAACATCATATTCCATAAATAAAAGGTAGAAAAAAAGGGTTATAAATGTTCAGTTATACCTTCTTCCCTCTTTCCAAAGCCTATCAAATACAAACTTATGATATCTGGCTATTTCTTCGTTTTCTATTATTATGCCAATAAGCTCTTTTGTAACTTCGAAGATGCCTATAATTCTTTTTCCAAAAATAATATAGACATTAAGCCCTTTTAAAGAATCATTAAACTTTATCCTAGTCCACTCACGATAATTTTTCTCCTTCATGTAATCTTCATAGAATGGGCTGATTACTATATCCATTTTGATGCCTTTTTGTATTCTTAATTTTCTCCCATGCATTGCTTGATATTCGAGAGCTTTTTTAGCAACATCAAAATTTCCATAAGCATGAAACTGTTTCTCTTCTCCAGAGTACAGCTTTTCTACAAAAGAATAGATTCCCTTTCTTCCTTTGAATAATTCAATAGATGTAGACGCCTTTGTAATGCCTGCTCTTTTTTCAAGTTCAGGAAGCACCATTTCTATTTTGTCTGATTTTTCTTTTAATAGATCCAGAATTTGTTTAGGATTTATAGCTTTAAAATAACTTTTTCCTTCTTTGTAAAGTTTTGAAACAAAACCTTTTTCGATGAGTTTTTGTATTACAGGATATACTGTTACCCTATTTACTTCTGATTTCTTTGTAATATCATTTACTGCTGCCTCACCTAATTCTAAGAGGGAGATATAAATCTTTATTTCTTTAGTTGTTAAACCCAGAGATTCCAGTGCTTCGTTTATGTTCATTTCCATAACTCTCTTAGTTTATACCTCTATTTAAATCCATCTATTTGTTGATAATTTTTAACAACAAAATTATATAAAGCATATTGTTACCCTTAACAGTAAGTAAAATGAATAAAAAATAAAAATGGAAAATAAAGAATTCACAATAACAAAGAAAATCGCCAAGCATGGAAGTCAGGCAATTATTATAATACCAAAACTGCTTGAGCGAGAACTCCCTCCCGGAGTTATAGCAAGGATAAATATAGAGGTAATTGAAAGGAGGCAAGAACAAGATGAAAGATAAAGTTTACATGTTTGACCTAATGGATACTTTAGTCTGGTCGCCTAACCTTATGAAACTCTTCGCCACAGAAAATGCTGAATTATTAGCCAAGTTTAAACAAGATCCTAAAACATGGCAAAGAGAGACTGCAAGAGTGGCCGATGTTTATTTAGCTGATGGAAGAGTAGAAATAATCCCCTATGAAGAAAGTGCACAGGTATTAGGAAGATTAAGAAATTCTGGAAGAATAGCTGTTTTATCTAATGGTGTTCCAAATACCATAGACAAAATCATTAAGCAGGCGAGTTTAGATTTGCTTGTTGATGAAAGGCTTTCTTTAGAACAATTTAATGGAAGAGACAAATCAGAAGCAGCACTTTATACAGATGTTGCAGAATATCTTGGGTCCAGAGGGCTTTCTACAGCGAATTATACTGATGATAAGGATAAGTATTGTAGGGCCGCTTCTATGTCCGGAGTCATTCCTCAAGTATTTCAGATAGTCCGAGCTGGAGAAGCTAAACCTTCTGAAGGCTATAAAATAATTAAATCCCTGGAAGAGATATAGTGGAATATAAAAAAATAGTCCACATAAAGCAGGAGCCTCTGAGTTTTTCAACTTTGCCCATCGGCAGTTGGAATAATCTTCCAGACTTGCTAGGGGAGCCAATAAAATTTTCCAAATGGTATTATTTAGATGGAGATCTCTACCTTGTAAGGGAAGAACTAGACAAACTTCAGGGTTTTTTTACCAGTAAACCAGAAAAGATTGGGGAGATGTTAGATCTGATTGACAAACATAGCCAGGAATTTATGGAATTTTGCGAGAGTCATAAAAAATCAAGTAATCTTCTCGAGTCTTTAAAAAGCTTCATGAGATTATATAATAATTTTGGCGCCAATGCAGTAATTATGCTTGCATTAGAAGAAGTTATAAGGATAAACCTTGAAGAACAATTGAGGCGTCATTTTAATAAGGAGAGGGAAGAATTACAGAAAATAATGGCCCTTTTATCTAATAATAGTAAAGAGAGTAATACTATAAAAGAAAAGAAGGACTTGCTTAAATTAGCATTAAAATATAATCCAGACAAACTAAGGGGGTCAGAAGAAATAAGAAATCATTTAGAAAAATACTCCTGGCTTAACTGTAAATTTTTAAGATATACCCCTTATAAAGAAGAAGAAATTATCGAAAGAATTGTTAATATTCCTAATCCGGGAGAAGAACTAAAAAAAATTGAAAATAATGCAAGAATTTTAGAAGAAGAATTAAATACGTTCCTTCAACAAATAAAACAAGACGGGAGTTTATTAAGGGCTATTGAGGATATGCAAACTATTTGTTTTTTGAGAACAAACAGGGTAGAAGCAATCAACTACGGTTGTTTTAATATTCACTGGTTGTTTGAAGAAATAGGAAAATTTCTTAATATAGACTCCAAAAGAGTTCCTTTCTATTTATATGGAGAGTTAATTGAAGGACTTGAGAATAAAAAAGTTGTAGACGTAGAGGAAAGAACTAAAGAGTATGTAATAATTGCAAAAGAAGGTTCAATCAAGATTTTGACAGGAGTAGAGGCAGAAAAAGTAAAAAACGAATTTGAAACAGATACTCCTAGCAAGGTAGTTAAAGGATTAATAGCAAGTAAAGGAATAGCACAAGGAACTGTTAGGATAATAAAGAGTGCAAGCGAAATAAATAAATTAAACAGGGGAGAAGTCTTAGTTACTCCAATGACCACTCCAGATTTTGTTATGGCCATGGAGAAGGCAGGGGCAATTATAACTGATTTAGGAGGGCTTACTTCTCATGCGGCAATAATTTCAAGAGAGTTGGGTATCCCATGCATAGTTGGAACAGAGAACGTTACAAAGATACTAAAAGATGGAGATTTTGTAGTAGTTGATGCTTTAGAAAAGGGCGAAGTACTGAAAGTAGAAAGAAATAGGTTTGGAATAAAATAAACTTTCTTAATTAAACCAGCCAAGTATAACTCCGTTATAAGTATCAAACCAGTAATGCTCCTCTTCTAATTGCGGTATTAGAACTACCCCTCTTCCCGCATTTTTTAGGGAGAGATAGTAAAACAGGCTCATTTCATAAGGTACAATAGTATCGTTTGTCCCATGTATTAACAGTGTTCTTGCATGTTCTGGGCTTATTGAAGATAAGCTAGCGTTATATTGGAAGTAGCAGACTCCAGGTGCCGCATATACATTATCTGCATTGCCCGCAGAATGTACTGCTATCGCTTTTATTTCGCTGCCATAATGCTGCGCAAGCCTGCTTGCCATGAATCCGCCAGCCGACATTCCAGCAACATAGATCTTATCCGAGTCTAAATCTTCTCTTAGCCAAATCCAGTTAAAAATGTCATCAAAAAAGGTAATATCTGAAGAGTTCTCCCTAAAATCCCACTGTTTAAATGTCGGGCAAAAAGGGGATAGCGCTTCAGGAGCAATTACAGCATACCCTCGGTCAATAGCCAGCCCAACGAAGTCTCCCTGCGGATGATTTTCAAACCAGGAAGATGCGTTTTGCGCGCTCCCATGAAGCACAATAATTACAGGAGCATTTTCTACATCTGCTTTTTTTGAAAAAATAAACTGCCTTCCATTAACAGAAATAACCTCTTGGATAATACCTCGCTCCTGTTTAAAAATGCCCCGCTCCTCTTTAAATTTAAAAAAATAGAGAAAAGCAGCACCAATCAATAGAACCAGTACGACAAGCAATAAAACAGTAAGATAAATCCTCTTTGTTTTTTTATTAAAGTTCTTTTTACTTTTTAGTACGCTTTTTCTTTTAGTAGAATATCTCTTTTTTCTTTTAGCCATATAGTAACTGGCTAACTTTGTTTATAAAGCTTTTTCACAGATGCCTATATCTCCTAGATTATGCCCTATTAAGTCCTTATACACTTCTGGCGCCTGAGTTTTTCTAGGCAAGAATTCTTCTATGTCATGGTTACAGGTATAATTCATAGGGCATGTGTAATTTGCCTTACCATCACAGATGCAATAGCTTTCTTTGCTGCATACAATATCAAAATATGGCCCATTGCATAGTCTATAAAAAAATCCAGAGGCATTTTCGCACTCTTCTTCGGTTATTTCAAAAGGTGAAACTTCGCAGCTTTCTTTGCAAGATGAAAAATTGGCTTTTGCCGTTTCTGTGCAATTGCCTCTCTTGTCTCTGCAGTCTAGCAAGCATTCGCTTTTGCTGCACTCTTTTCTTTCCTTAATCCTCTGCTTAGTACAATCTCTAGAACACCATCTACTGCTGCAGTTCTCCAGGCACGAATGAAACTTCTGTTGCGTCGCGTCTAGGCAGGCTTTTTTTTCTTCATTGCATTTTATTCTGCACGCCTTATAGTCATCATTGCATATCTTTATAGCATTCCTGCTTATGCTGCTACAATTAGTCTTGCATCCAGAAACCTGCTTTTTTTGAGATTCTGCAAGAACCCCCGCCAGCAAAAAAATAGCTATCAATGCAATTGCAATATAAACCGTATTTTTTTTCATGAATCTGCTAATCGCCTCGCATTTATAAGGATTATCAAACTTTAAAAAATATCTTTTAAAATCTATTTTATAGAACTATAATCATAAAAATAAATAGATTTAAAAACTGTCCCTTTTTGATTTAAATAAAAGAGAGGAAAAATGTTTTGGTTTATTCATGCTTTGTTAGGTGGAATAATCGGACTGCACTTTAATTCCGTAACGCTCATAGTCCTGGCCGCGCTTATAAGTCACTTTTTGCTGGACATGCTTCCACACTGGGGGATTGGATTTGATATAGAACATTTTAAAGAGTTTTACGAGGCAAAAATCACAAAAAAGATATTTTTCTTCGGATTGTTTGATGCATTTATAACTCTGCTTTTAATCTCTCTTTTTTATCATGAGATTCACAGCAAACTTTTCATTCTGGGAGCATTCGTATCCTTGCTTCCTGATATGGTGAGCATAGGGTATTTTACTAGAATTAAGCATAGAAAGAATTATAAAAGATACCTTAAATTTCATAGCAAGATACAAAGAGACGCTGATTTCCTGTTTGGCATGTTCACGCAGATAATAATTTTTCTAATTTTATTGTACATCCTGCTGTAGTTAAAATAGCAGGCTTCTTAAGACTAAAAAAGTGAAAAGATTTAAAAACAAATCCCTATTTTTATTCTCATGTTAGGAAAAAGAGGAGGAATAATGTTAGTTCTTGGAATTATCTTAATTGTAATTGTTCTCGTTGTAGCTTTAGGAGTTTGTGCTTACTTTTTTTATTTTAATCAGCCAAGCAAGCCATCTTCTGTTATTGTTCCTACTTCTAATTCGGTATCTCCAGAGGCAATACGATGCTCCTTCGTTGCTAAAAACGACACTTACGCCAAACCCGATTTTGATCGGCTGGAAACTGTGATGTCTGAACAGCAGATTGTGAAGGATGTTCCATCAGCAGGGAAAATATCGCTTAAGTTTTATCATTTTGCAGAAGGCTGCAGGATTTGGGATAATAGTTATATTTTAAACGAAGGGCAGATAAAAGAGGGCGGAGGAGAGTCTGATATCCAACTTTGGATCGCCTCAAGTTATGTTGACAAAATAACGGCGGATAATTTTTGCGATATAATAAAAGAAGCAAGGGCGAATGGGGAGCTGGGCCAAGATGCCACAGCAGGCGAGGCCACTTTACTATGGAGATATAAAGGAATGTTAAAATACAAAGAATGTTTGGGAATACAACTTTCTGGGTGAAAAATTAATTTTTGTAATTTCCCATTCCAGGAATTATATGTCTTATCCCTCCTATAGGATCTTCGACATCCCCCTTATGTCTTGGAATTATCTGAATATGCAAATGATTGACTGTTCTGCCAGCAGCTTCTCCATCATTATTTCCAATGTTATAAGCATCTGGTTTTTTATGCAACCCTGAATGTTTTAGCATTTTATCGCAAAACCACAAAGATTTTGAAGTAACTTTTTTCTGTTTCATAGTTTTGTATAAATCTTCAAAATTAGTTTTTTCTATAACTCGAATCGTCTCTCTAATTGTAGTTTGGAGAAAGCTCCATTCTGTCTCATTTAAGTCTAATAGAGAAACAACATGCCTTTTTGGGATTACTAATGCATGTCCTGGAGAAACTGGATGCACATCAAATATAGAGTAAAAAATCTCATTTTCATAGATAATTCGCTTTCTAAATTTGTTAATATCACAAAATGCGCATTTTTCCATAAGAACTAGGCGGTTTATTTGTTTAAATTATTTTGCTTTTTAAGAGAGGTTTCTATGCTATTAGTTTCTTTCCACATTCAGGGCAGAATTTCTCTTTTCCTTCCAGTACGCTGCCACATGCATCGCATCTTGGTGTAGGTTTGGTTTTCTCAATTACAGTTTTGTAATTAGATCTGCCTCCAGAAACCAACTTGCTGAAAGCATCTGCTACTTCAGGTGAATCATTCAAACTTCTTAAATCTCTGCCAGTGCTCATTTTGCTATTTTTAACTCCTTTTTATAAGTTTATAAAGAAAAATAGGGTTTTTAAATTTTATTTTTTAAAATATTTTTATTTTAAGCCACAGAATCTTTTAGATAATCGAAGCCAGACAATATCCCAATTATGCACGTTAGGATTGCCAGATAAATGCTCCAGCTCGCCCCCAATACAACAACTCCAATAGCAAGGAATTGTATAACTGTAGTAGCTTTTCCTATATATTTTACTTCGTAAGTGTCTACTCTTCTAAAAAGCCTTATTATAACTCCGGGGAGTCCTATAATCTCCCTAGACATTATCAAAAAAAGTATGAATATCTTTTCGTGGGAATAAAGATAAAAATATACCCCCAATGAGACAACAATCATTACCACAAAAATTCTATCTACGATTTGGTCAAGCCTAGCCCCTACCTTCGTCGTCTGTTTTAGTGTCCTTGCAAGTTGGCCATCCAAGGAATCAGTTAAAGCCCCAAATACAAAGACAACAGCGACTACCCATCTGTCATAACCTAAAAACAAAAGCAATACAAAGACAAATGCGCTGACAAGCCTAAGCATGGTGATTGTATTAGGAACATTGAGAAGAACTTCTTTTTTAATCTCTTGTTTTATCTCTTTTATTTTCTCTTTTCTTTTTCTTCTCTTTTCTTCTTTTCCCATATTTTCCTCTTTTTTAATCTTTCAAGAAATCTTTTATTCTTTTGGCTCTGTTGCCAGGAAAGCCCACCATGGCTTTCTTATTTTTATTATTTCTCCAGTCTCTGCATCAATCTCAGTTCTTATCTGCATTTTCTTCTGGAAAATTGCAAGAATTCTTGAATGCCGCTGAAGCTGCATCTCATATTTCAGCTGATTTTTCTCTTCTTTTAATGTAAGGTTGCAGTTAGTTTCAGAATTGCAGGTTCTTACTTTTACTTTCTCCAATGCTATCTCCTCAGCTTCATCAGGCATTACCTTAATTTCCACTTCACTTCCATTGGAAGTTACTGTCTTTACTTTTACATAATCTCCATTGGAGTAAGTTATTATTTCCATCTTTGTAGAGGCATTTGCTCCTGTTTGTTCCACATAAATGTAAATGTAATTTCCAGAATTACCTGCTGTTATATTTATTGTTCTTCCATTTTCTGTTACGCAAGAAACAACAGCCCCTCTGCATTTGCACCCTTGCATGCATTCAGACTCATTTATTTTCTGCCATGGAATAAAAGTTAAGTTTGTCCTGTTCTGTATCCTTTCTCTTATCATCTCTCTTGTCCTGTTGCCGCAAGTCTCGATAGCCTTTTCTATACTGCAGTTCCACCTTCCACTTCCGCACTTGCATATTTCAACTTCGCTGCTGTCTCCGCAGGTGAAGTTTTTTGCCTCGCCAGCTTTGCAAAAAGAAATATTTGTTTTCACATAATTAATGCAGTCAGTATCATTGCCAACACAGTCATCCATTTTAGTGTAGTTCCATGATTTATTCTTAGGGAATAAACTGTCTGTTGAATTATCTATAATAGCACTCGCGCTAACAACCAAAGTTATTCCTATAACTAGGCCCATTAATAATGCACCGCTCTTTTTCATATTCCCTATAAGATTTTATTCTTTTTAAGCTTTTTTATTTAATTTTTTTAATTTTCTTCTTTTTCTTCATTATTTTTCTCATCTTTCAATATTCTCTCAGCCCTTTCAATCATCTCTTTTTTTAATCCTATGAAAACTCCCCCTTCTTTTGCCTGCACATAACTGGCTTCTCCGGGTTTTATAATCTTATTTAACTCATCAAGTTCAATATCCACGTGAGTGATTCTTGCATTGCTTTTTCCTTTCTCATGCAAATAAACATTTGCCTTGCCTATTAGTTTTTTTCCGTAGCCAGGACCCGACATAAATTAAGTAAACATTTAAATAATATAAACCTTTTTATCATGTCAGAAATGCTCAGTTATTTTCGCATTTCTGAGCATCCTAAAATTCCTTTAGGAATTTTTTGATACAGAAAAAAGAGTGGTAGGTTATAAATGGTAAGTGTCGGCTTAATTATTATTGGAGCAATGCTTCTTATAGTTATAATAGTGGTTGTGCTACTGATTCTAACAAAAATGAAAGGTAAAATAATAATTAACCTGGATAAATACGATTTTTCTCCAGGAGAGACAATTACTGGCTCTGTAGTTTTAAAATTAAAAAAGCCAGTTGCAGCAACTGCATTAAATGTGGGATTAGTAGGAACACGGGAGAAAACAAGTTATTCTAGAGATTCTAAAGGAGGAATGTCAAAAAATACAGATTCAGATACCATTTACACTTTCAAGAAGCCAATAGATGGCGAGAAAGAATATTCTGGTGAAAAAACTTATCCATTCCAGATTGTTGTTCCAAAGGACATTAACAAATACTCCACAGGCAATGCTGTTGCAGATACTCTGCTAAAATCAGCCCAGCTTATATCTGGCACAACAGTTAGAACTGAATGGTTTGTAACTGCCAATTTAGAAATGAAAGGCTTTGATATTTCTAATAAAGTAAGAGTTAACATTGGATAAATTTTTAGAATTAAGATCCTGTTTTTCTCATATCTTTTGCTTTGTAATCATTAATTTTTATTGTAGCAGGTTCTTGCTCTTCTCCTTTAACGTCTACTATTTTTACTATTTTAGGACCTTTTTCCTCTTCTGTTTCTTCTGCATAAGCTGGATTCCTAAAGTATTCAACAGGTATGACATTAGCCTGCTCTGGATTTTCTTTTAATCTTCTTCTGTAATCAAGGAAGCTGTTTACTCCCTTTTCGGCAGTGTATTCTAGTACTAAATTATCATGTTTGCTTCTTCCTCTGAGCAGGTCAGCTATTTCTCCTGCAAATAATGGAAGGTAAGC
>CAZYZS010000036.1:0-9771 GCA_964651965.1 Candidatus Woesearchaeota archaeon
GCAGCATGCATGATTGAAAAGCTAGAAGAGTTGGGAGAGGATATATCTGTTGCTTCCCCTACAATAATCGAGTTGGTTAGAGGGCTTTCTTCAAAAAATGTCCGAGAGAATGAGAAAGAGAAAATAAAAGAGTTTATTGATTCTTTTTTTGTATTGAGCCTTGACAAGCAGAGTGCTTTTTTAGCGGGAGAAATTGAATCGGAACTGATAAAATCCGGAGAGCTGATAGATTTAGAGGATATAATGATAGCTGCAATCACAATAACAAATAATGAGAAGCTTATTACAAGAAATAAAAAGCATTTTTCTAGAATAGAGAACCTAGAGATAGAGAGTTACTGAGAATTTTTCATCTTTCCTTCTTCCTGTCTTTTTAAGAATCCCTGGATAAAAGATGTGTTCTTCTCCCTGTCTACAACTTGCTTTACCCTAAAAACTTCAATTCCATTTTTCTTTTCCTGCTCTGCTTTTACTTCTGCTATTGTTTTTTCATGCATTGCCTTGCTTAGCAATATCTCTCCTTCAGAAATATCTGCTATCCTCTTGGCTGTTGCAATTGTGTTTTCAACGCTTGTGAACATTAATTTATCGTTGTGTATCTTGCTTACTAAGTTACCGTGATGGACTGATAAGCCATACTCAATTTTGTCTTTATATTTTTGATTGTGCTCTTCTATCTTCTTTTGGATTTCCATGGCAGTTTTTACAGCAGGGATATGATTTTGGAAAGTGCGGGTCATTGCAGGAGAAAATATGGGGATTATGTAATCTCCGCTCCGGTATATTGTTGCCTTTTTGTCATATGCAGGACCCAATATCCCTTCGATGTTCAGTTTAGCCATGCCATCTAATTGGTTCTTTATTTTGAGGCATATAACTGCAGAATCTTGCTTTTGCCCGTTTAAGACAAGGCTATGCTCTGCTATTTTTGCATCCCTTCTTGGAGTTATAGCAAGTTCTGATGCCTTTATTGTTTTATCTTTCTTTTCTTCTTTTGTCACCTTTCCAAAAAGTCTATCGTTTAAAACAAATTTCCCTTTAATAGTTCTTCTGGAAGCTAGGAAAACGAATATACCTAAAACTAGTATTAAGAAAACCCATGCAAAAATCTTCCCTCTTGCAAAAAATCCGGGTTGTACCGCCCTTATAGCTATTGCTCTACCAGTTATTAACCCTGCGCTTTCGCTTTCGATGGAAGATGCCCCATCTGTGATTTTGATGCTATAAGTGCCTTTTGGTGCAATTAATTGATATTCTTTCTCTTCTCCTAATGCAAGTTCATGATTAATTATCTCCACTGTTCCTCCAATGCTTACTTGTACTGCCTTCTTGTAAGGCACATTGCCAACGTTCTTGATTATTAAGGCGCTGTTCATAATCTTAAATTCTGCCTCTTCATTTTCTTCCACATAAAACTGCCTTTCAGTAGATAATCCTGAGGAATAAGCTTTAATTTTGTAATAGCCAATAGTAAGATTCTTCTCAGGGAAAAACATTTCCTGGACATCAATCTTGCTCAGGGATTTTAATAATGCAACTGAATCGCTGTTTTCAATTAGATAAGAAGCCTCACCTTCTATTTTTTCCCCTGACTGGTCGTAGAGCATTATCTTAAAGCTTAGATTAGTCCCCGGCTTTACATTCTGGTTGTCCAATGCAATATCGATTTTACTTGGAATCTGTTTAATTTTTATGCTTAATTTTTCTTCCCCTTTATTAATAATTTCTCCTTCGTTCTTTTGGTATGCATTTATGTTCATCAAATAATTTCCAGCTTTCATATTTTCTGGGAGAGAGATGTTAGCACTGAAAATGCCATTTTCGACATTTCCTCCCTTGCTAAAGTTTATTTCGGGGATATTAATTTCATAAAATCCTTCTAGGAGCTGCCCGTTAGCTTTCTCTGCCCTCCCTTTTATTTCAACATCCTTGCCGGGCTCAAAATACCGGTCTTTTAGTTCAGTATTAAGGAAAATAACATCAGAAATTAAAAAATACTGGCTGGCTATCTCATCTTCTCCGTATTTTAGATTTACCTTACACTCTCCTTTGAATTCTCCAAGAAGCGTTTTAGTTAAAGGGTAAACAATCTCTATTGATGTGCTGTTGCTTATATACTGGAAAAAAATAATCTTGCTTTCATTCTGACAGTTAAGCCGCGCCTCTAGCTGCTTCCCTGTTTCAGATAACTTGGCAGTCAATTCGAGATTATCTCCAAAACTATAAATACTGCTCGGCTCTTTAACAAGCCAGGCTTCAGCAGAAACCATATTCACAAAGAACAGGCTAAAAAAAAGCACTGCAATTAATACTTTCAATCTTTTCACCATTTTTTCCTCTTAAGTCTAAGAAGAAGCTACTCTATTTAAACATTATTGTTATGCTTTCTAGATTTAGTTTCCAACTGTTTCTTTTGCCAGGTAAAATCCAAGCCCTGCTGCAAATCCAGTTACTACCAGGTTGAGTGCGCTTACTGTAGCGCCTACATAAGCAAATAAGCTATCTCCTTGCTCTATAAAAATAAAAGGCACAACATTTATGACTACAGCCACAATCAAGGTAGCAATTATTAACACCCACAAATTTTTTTGTTTAGCCATAGAACTATTTATTTAGAGATTATTTAAACCTTATCTTCTCAACTTTTTTTCAGTCTCTGCAATTTTTATTCTTGTTTTTATTACTGTGTCTGGATTTAAAGATATAGAATCAATGCCGCATTCTACCAAGAACTGGGCAAAATCAGGAAAATCCGAAGGAGCTTGCCCGCATATGCCTATTTTTCTCTTGTTCTTTTTCGCTTTTTCTATTGCGTTTTTTATAAAATTCTTGACAGCCGCATTTCTTTCATCGTAAATGTCAGAAACAATTGCTGAGTCTCTGTCTAATCCGAGAGTTAGTTGAGTTAAATCGTTACTTCCAATTGAAAACCCATCAAATATCTTGGAAAATTCATCTGCCAAAATAACATTGGATGGAATCTCGCACATTACATAAATTTCTAATCCATCTTTCCCCCTTTTTAATCCCTGCTCTTCCATTATCTTCTGCACTTTTTCCCCCTCTTCAACAGTACGGCAGAACGGAATCATTATTTTCACGTTTTTTAATCCAAATTCTTCTCTTACTTTCTTGAATGCCTTGCATTCCAGTTCAAATGCCTGCCTATATCCTGGCTTATAATACCTGGAAGCGCCTCTCCACCCAATCATAGGGTTATCTTCTTCTGGCTCAAAAGCCTTGCCTCCAATTAAATTGGCATATTCGTTTGTCTTAAAATCGCTTGTCCTTACAATAACGTCTTTTGGATAAAATGCAGAGGCAATCATTGCTATTCCGCTTGCCAGTTTATCTATAAAAAATTGCTTTTTGTCTTTATATCCATAAGTCAATTCTTCAATCTGCTCTTTCAGCTTCATATCTTGAATCTTGTCAAAATTAATGAGCGCATTGGGATGGACTTTTATGTAAGAATTTATTATGAACTCTTCTCTTGCTAATCCGCATCCATCATTAGGTATGAAAGAGCACTCAAAGGCAGATGCAGGTGAGCCAACATTCATCATTATTTTTGTTTTAGTTTTAGGAAGCCGTGCAATATCGGTTTTTTTAATATCGAATTTAAGTTTTCCAGAGTATATTTTTCCCCTTTCGCCTTCTGCGCATGAAACAGTTATGTTTTGTCCCTGCTTTATCTTTTTAGTGCAAATATTTGTGCCTACAACACAAGGTATGCCCAGTTCTCTGCTTATTATTGATGCGTGGCAAGTTCTCCCACCTCTGTCTGTTACAATTGCCGAAGCGATTTTCATTATAGGCTCCCAGTCAGGGTCAGTCATGTCTGTTACTAAAACTTCCCCTTTTTTGAACCCATGGATATCTTTTACGTTGAGTATTATGTTTGCTTTTCCACTGCCTATCTTGCTTCCAACACTTGCTCCCTCGCATAAAAGCTGCCCTTTTTCCTTTAAGATATATTCTTCAATCTTGCTTAAGTCTTTCTGGCTCTGTACAGTTTCAGGCCTGGCTTGAACAATAAACAGCTCCCCTGTTAATCCATCTTTTGCCCATTCCATATCCATTGGCTTCTTGTAATGCTCTTCAATTATAACCGCCCATTTTGCCAGTTGAATTATCTCCCGGTCATTTATCGAGAATCTTTTTCTGTCTTTTTCTTCCACTAGTATGTTAATTACTGGTCGTACTCCTCCTTTATGATAAATCATCTTTATTGCTTTTTCTCCGATAGTTTTGGAGATTATCGAGTTATATCCTTGTTTTAAGGTTGGCTTATGAACATAAAATTCATCTGGATTTACAGCTCCCTGCACAACATTCTCCCCTAATCCATAAGCAGAAGTTATAAAAACAACATCTTTGAATCCAGATTCAGTGTCAATAGAAAACATAACTCCCGAGCTCGCCAGGTCGCTTCTTATCATTTTCTGGATACCTATGCTTAATGCGATTGTAAAATGGTCAAATCCCTTGTCTTCACGATAAGATATTGCCCTGTCTGTAAACAGCGAGGCAAAACACTTCTTGCAGGCTTTCAAAAGCTCTTTTTCTCCGCGTATATTCAAGAAAGTTTCCTGCTGTCCTGCAAAGCTGGCATCAGGCAAGTCTTCTGCTGTTGCAGAACTTCTGACTGCCACGTCTACCTCATGCCCGTATTCTCTGCATAATTTCTTGTAGCTTTTTATAATCTCTTGTTTTATTTCCTCTGGAATTTCTGATTTTAATATTTGCTTCCTTGCTCTTTTTCCTCTCCTCATTAAATTTCTTGTCTTGTGAGTGTTTAATCCTCTTAAAGCATGCTTTATTCTTTCTTTTATCCCCTGCTTTTCCAGAAAATACCTGTAAGCTGAGGCTGTGACAGCAAATCCATTTGGAACTTTCACACCTTTTCTTTTAAGAGTCCTGTACATCTCTCCAAGAGAGGCATTTTTCCCTCCTACAATTGGAACATCTTTTATACCAATCTCATCAAATTCAAGAACAAACTTCTTATTTCTATTCATTTTTCCTCTTTTTATAGTAATTAAAACAAATGAAGGTTTATAAAACTAATTGTCAAAAATCTTTTTCACATAACCTTTATAAACCAATAAAATAGCCTATTATCATGGAAACTGATGATACTGCAAACCTGGAGAATTCAATAATAGATGATACAATGCCCGAAGGCAATAAAACAGGATTTAAGCCAATCCAGAAAAATAATCAGCCAGAGATTTCTAGAGAAGAAGAAATAGGAATACACAAAGGAGCTTTAAACACTCTTCTTGCAGAGAGAAACGAGCTTATAAAAATGGTTGCAAATGTGGAAGTGATAATGCAGGCCCATATAGCAAGGCTTAAAGAGCTAGGCGTAGAGATAAAAGTCCAGCAGCCGAAAGAAGAAGAGCAATAAACTCCAGTTTTTAGTCTAAGGATTTATTTACAATTTTAAGACATAAGTTTATTAAATATCTTTCTCTACTTAATAATATATGAATCAAAAAGAAAAAGAAGATATCATGGATTTAATTTTAAATGAGGGAGTTTTTATTTTAGAAGGAGGGCCCTTCAAAACGTCAAGTGGGTTGAGGGTTCCTTTTTATGCAGATTTTAGAAAAATTGCATCAAATCCAATTGCACTTAAAAAAATAACAAAAATATTTTCTAAAAAGATTGTTGAAAAGAAAATTGATATAATTGGAGGTATTGAAACAACAGGCATACCATTCGCTACCGCGATATCTATGGAAACAGGTAAAAAAATGATTTGGTTTAGAAAAAAAGTTAGAGAACACGGATTAAAATCCGTAATTTCAGGGATTATGCCAAGAAAAAAAGATAAAATTGCAGTTGTTGATGATAGTGTTGGAGGGGGAGATAGTTTAAATGTTACAATAGAAAATTTGAAAAAGGAGGGATATCAAATACATCTTTTTCTTTCAATTATGGAAGGAGATTTAATGGGCTCATTAGAAAAACGGTATAAAGATTTGGAAGAAAAAGAAATAGATTATTTTTTTATCTGCACATGGAAAGACTGGGTCGATTATATTTTATTAAAAGGACAACTATCAGAGAAAATGGCAGAATACTTTTATCAGTTTATAGAAAACCCTCTTTCATTTGATGACGCTAAATTAAATCAATACGAAAAAGATTTAAGGGATGGTAAAATATGGATTGGGAAAAAGAGTTAAAGGATTTTAAATTATTTCATAAGCCAAAAAAATCTTTTTCAAAAACTTCGAAATCATTGTACTTTGGGATTAAAAAATTAAAGAATAAGGCATTAATTCTACAGTATCTTCCAAGAAATTCAAGAACATCTTTACATTATCATGAAAGGACAAAGGAAAAGCACATAATCCTTTCAGGCAAATGCTATATACAAACGAATAATAAATTGAAACTTTTAAGAAATGGGGAAGTAACTAATCCTCCAGAACAACATCGTTTAGAGACAAAAAAAGAAGGATGTTTAATTCTTTTAGAGGTTACTCATAACGGAAAAAAAGATTGGGAAAAAGATAAAATTCTAGTATGAAAATGTGCTTTTCTTATTTATAAAAATCTAAACTTTTATATACTACTTTTTTTTAGTTAATTAATGAAAAATCAGGTTACTCCGTGGGAAGTTTCTATAAGCGAAGAGAACCGAAGGCTTATAACCGATTTTGGAGCCAGTCCCCTATCTAGCCTAAAAGAAAAGCCGGATTTTTATAGTTTTAATACAGGTGTGTTAATCTCGCACAGAGATTTCGGTAAGTTTTTATCTGCATTAAAAAGAGGAGAAAAATGCGCGATACTTTCTGGAGTAAACGCTTCGGGATCTTTGCATATAGGGCATAAAGCAGTTTTCGATACAAACCTTTTTTTTCAAAAAAAATATGATATCCCTGTGTTTATTCCCATATCTGATGACGAGTCTTATGTTGCCGGAAAAGTAAGCAGCCAAGAGCAGGGCCTAAAAAATTCAATGCAACTGGCCAAAGAACTTATCGCATATGGTTTTGACCCAAATAAAACCCATTTTATTATAGACCAGGTATATACTAATATCTACAATTTGGCAATAAAGTTATCAAGGCACGTTAATCTTTCTGAAATAAAAGCCACATACGGCTATAAAAATGAGGAGAACATTGGCCTGCACTTTTATCCGGCAATACAGTCAGCCCATGTAATCTTTCCACAACACCAGTTTGGAATAAAAAATGTTCTGGTTCCAATAGGGCCAGATGAAGATGCGCACATAAGAATTTCTAGGGATATCGCATCAAGAGCAGGATATCAAAAAGCATCAATCCTGCATTCGCTTTTTCTGCCAGGGATAGATGGAGAAAAGATGTCAAAATCAAAAAACAATGCAATATTTTTATTAGACGATGAAAGAACAATAAGGAAAAAAGTAGGCAGGGCTTTTTCAGGGGGGCAGAAAACCGTAGAAGAGCATAGAAAGAAAGGGGGTAATCCCAATGTTGATGTTTCGTTCCTGTATTTAAAATATTTATTTCTTGATGAAGCAGAATCTAGAAAAATCTATGAAAGTTACAGAAAGGGAGATTTATTGACCAGTGAGTTAAAAGATATATTCTTGAATAAGGTGCTAGAATTCACATCAGGTTTTCAGTCAAGGCTTAAAGATTTAAAAGAAAATGGATTTGAGAAGTCCATTTTAAGAAATCAAGAAAATTTGTGATTAGCGTAGCCTAAGGAGAATTTATTTGCTCTTTTTTCATGCATTTTGAATATTTCCATCTCCCTCAGAATTCTAAAATTTGACATTTTTTGAATTTGTAGCTCATTGTTATGGATTCTTCCCGGAATAATCCCCAGGTTGTTTAATAGTCTCTTGTAAAATTCTGCTTCATTTGAATGCGGGTCAAAGGACAAGGTGAATCTGCTCAAGGAGTTATACTTATTTAATGAGGCGCTGCCTTCTGCGGCTGCTAACCCTCTTAGAAAGCCTTTTAGCATCTTAACCTCAAGAGAACTTTTAGGGTGTTCAATAATCTCGATAATTTTTTTCAGCAAGCCATGGAGCAAAATTTCAACTAAGACTGCACGATCTAAAAACACCCTAGCTGAACCATATTTTAGTGACTCTTTCTTATTTTTGCTTTTATTTACAGATACTATCCGGTCTTTATCGATTTTTAATTGTCTGCTCCAATAAGAAACACATCTTTGTTTAATCTCTTCAGAGAGAACTTCTTTGTTTGTACTGTAAATAACTTGCACCTTGAATTCACTTCTCTTAATTCCCATTTCCTCCAGTACTTCGAGGCAGTAATTAAGTGTCGAAGCCTCGCAATTATTTATTCTAAAGGACCTTATGTCCCTTGAAGTGTTTCCGTCTCCAAAGTAAAAGCCCATTAGTTCGGCTAGTTTTTCAGCATCAAGCAATCTCTTTATCCGGATATGCCCGGCCCCTCCACCAACCGGATACCACACATATAAATAATCTTTTTGTACTAAGACATATATCTCCTTTCCAAAAAAGTTTTTTATTGGAATTATCGATTGTAAGTTAATAGACTCTTCGATAAAAATCTCTTTGTCCCGATTCAATGAAGCTCGTTTGTCGAAAATGCCTCTTACTTCCATTTTAATTTTTTTATCGGGCCCCTTAACCGCTTTCTTGGGTATGGTAATATGAAAGTCTGATTTTGTAGGGATTTTTATTAATTCTTCTCCATCAATGCCCAGTATTAAAATACTTTCAGGAGGTATCTTCAATTTTTTTCGCTCATCTTTGTAAATCGTGGCTACATAATGGTCTTTTTTATCCCTCAATTTAACTTCTATTATTCCTATGGGCATAGATAATTTACCACATACAATTATTTAAACATTTATTGTAACTTTTGAGTTGAAAGAAAAAGCCAAAAAACAGATAGATAAATTTATAAGCATTTAACTATTAAAATATATATCCATTTATATTAGAAAAAATGAAAAAAAGAGGCGGGGCAGAGCTTATAGCAGCTATATTGCTGATTATGATAGTAATAGTGGTAATTTCGATAGTTATTTATTTTTTTCTGAACTATCTTGAAAAGAAGAAAGATGAAACCGACTTGCTCAGTGAAATGGGCAAAGAAAATGTAGGGATAGACAATGTTCGTTTTAATGCCGACAATAAAAACTTCACCATGCATCTAGAAAAAGGCCCTGGTTCGCAGAGAATAAAAGAGATACAGGTTGGAGCTGCAGCCTCTACACAGGGCATAGTGCTCGTTTCAGACGTTTCCGGCAGCATGGAGTGGTGTACCGGAGAAAGCGAAACACTTGATAAGCTAATCTTATGGAACATAAGCACAGAGGATGCTTTTTATTGCGGCAAGAGGAGGTTTAATCTTACTGACTGTGGAGACAAAAAAATAGATGTTTTAAAAGAAGCCACTGGCGAGTTAGCCAATTTTATCATTAATAATCCTGCAGAGTATCCAAATACAAAATTAGGCGTTGTGGAATATTCTTCAGGAAATGCAGTTGAAAAACTTGAAACTTCAGACTTGAGCGTAGCGCTTTATGTAACTGCTAATCCCGGAGGTTGTGATGAAAAAGACTGGATGAATAAATCTTTTGACGATTCAACTTGGTCAGACTATACTGCCACCTTAAGTGGGAGCAGCTGTAGCCGTTGCAAGTTCTATTTTAGAAAGCACTTTACAGTAACTGACCTTCAAAAGATAGAGTCTCTTACTCTTTCTCTTGCTCATAAAGAAGGGGCTGTTTGTTATATAAATGGAAAAGAAGTATTTTATG
>CAZYZS010000037.1:0-3503 GCA_964651965.1 Candidatus Woesearchaeota archaeon
ATAAGTTGCAGTTAAAAACACCCATCTGTTTGTTAGAGCATTTCCAGTAGAATAAACATTGTTGTTTGTAGCAGCATTAGCAGTTCCAAACCCAAACGCATATTTGCCTGGCTGAGGGTCTCCTTCATTTCCCCCAATAGACAAAAGGTAGTTTGCCCAGGTAGAGCATCCAAGTCCATGATAAACAAACATCTGCTGCGTTGTTCCAGTAACATAGGTCCAGGCAGAGACTGTAAAGTTAGCAGTTCTTAATTTTAGGGCTTCGGTAGCAGATATTGTTAGATAATCATTTGTAGCAAATTGGTAAGCGCCTTTTCTATCATATCCAGCAGTTCTATTATAAGTTGGCTGGTTTGCAGAAGTGGCCTGTGTTGCATTATGCCCATAACCAGAATAATCTTTTGTCCAGGAAGAATTTGAACTCCCTTCAAAAGGAAGATTCAATAAAGTCAAAGAAACATTATTCATATACCAATTAATAATATTTTTTACATAATCTCCATCAGCATCATAAGTTGACTGGTTATAAACAGTTAAATTGTCGCTAGTAGAGTTCAGGATAGTTGTTGCACTTAAAACAGGAGTAGAGTGAGTTGGAGTCATATTTACATCAACATAAAAATCAACATAAGTAGTGTAATTGGTATTCCCTGCAGAAGCATTTGCATAAACCATAAACCTATAAGCCCCATCAATCATTGAAGAGTTAGTAGCATTATAAGTGAGATTGTTTGTTGAACTCATAGAAACATTCCCATCATCATTAATTTCATACTTCACGCTGCTTCCTCGTTTATTCAAAACAATTTCAAAATTTAGAGGAAAATGATTATCATTATAAGTGGTATTTGCTGGAAAATTTATAGTAACACTCAAAGGGGCGCCAGAAGAATAATTAATAGAATTATTATTTGTATGGTATTGCAAACTAAAATTATCAGCAATAAGATAACTCCAGTTAAACAATCCATAATAAGGAAAATTATACTCTATTCCAAGCAAAAAAGAAGTACCGGAAATATTTCTAGTCGTCTGGTTTATCAAGCTTCCAGAAGAATTATATATAAATAATGTGGCATTTCGAAGTTGATAGTTGTCTGTTGTGTTTACAGTTAAATTGACTGGAAGCTCATCAACTATTGCCCCTGGCAAGGGTGTAATTAATGTACCCGTTGGGGGAGAAGAATCAATAAACAAAACAGTCAGGTTGCTGCTGCATAATTGAGGCCCTTCCAAAACCCCATCATTTGGAGTGATGCAAGCGCTCCACTTGTCCCCTATAGAAGTTTCCTCAGCTACAATTAAATCTGTCCTGTTATTATACAGCTCTTTTATCTGCACAGCAGAAAGGCTTCTATTGTAAATCCTTACTTCATCAATCTTCCCATTAACCGGGTCCCTTAGCCCGCAGCCAGGGTCTGCACCAATATATAAGCTTTCTAAACTATTCCAAGGTATTCCAGAAGCAGAAGCAGTATTATTCAAAACACCATTTACATAAAGAGAAAGTGTTGCACCATCATAAGTTGCAGTCAAAAAAACCCACCTGTTTGTTAGCGCATTCCCTGTAGAATAGACATTATTGTTTGTAGCTGCATTTGAAGTTCCAAACCCAAAAGCGTATTTACCAGATTGAGGCTCATTCTCATTTCCTCCTATAGACAAAAGATAGCTTGACCAAGTAGAACACCCATATCCATGATAGACAAACATCTGTTGTGTTGTTCCAGTTACATAGGTCCAGGCAAAGACTGTAAAGTTTGCATTTCTTAACTTTAAAGCTTCAGTAGCAGATATGTTAAAATAATCGTTTGTAGCAAATTCATACGCTCCTTTTCTGTCATAACCTCCAGTAGAGTTCCAGGTAGGCTGATTAGCAGAAGTGCCCTGAGTTGCATTATGCCCATAACCAGAATAATCTTTTGTCCAGGATGAATTTGAGCCTCCTTCAAATGGCAGGTTTAATACCAAAATGGACCTTCCATCCAAATACCAGTTAATTATGTTTCTCACAGCAGTTCCATCCAAGTCAGTTGTAGATTGATTATATACAGTTATGTTCTCATCTGTTCCATTTGTCCCAAAAGTAGAGTTTATTTTTGGAGTTGTATGGTTGGGAGCAGCATTATAATTATAAGTTATGTTCAAATATGGCCGCTCTCCTGCTGTATCATGCTCTTTTGAATAGAATGTGTCTGCACCATCACTAGACCCTGTGTTTTCTGTTGAATTAAGAACAATTGAAACATTCTCATATCCTGCTGCAAAATCCCTTTGTACTGCTTTAGTAATATTCCAGCACACCCAGTTATTATTCCCAGGGTTTGTTGTCTTATAATCTTCCATAGTCCTATTACAGCTGGTGCCACTCAAAGTAGTTCCGCAAGGCTGGTTTGCCCACGTAATGTTTGTGTGATATCCCTGCCCTGTTGCATCTCCGCCATCTAGCTCTCCTTCACTCCAATTATAAGCTCTTACATGCAAAGCAGTTATCCCATTTGTCCCGCCGTCAGAATAAAGAAAAAGACAAAGCTGTGCATCATAAATTGTAGCATCGCTGGGAAGTGCACTAATGTTAAACATTATATACGACCTCTGTATTCTGTCAGTACGGCTTCTTACATTTAAGTCAGTGCTTGCGCCATAATTAAGATTTGTGTATCCGCTTCTGCTGTATATATAAGCATCATTCAAGTTATCGCTATCAGGCGTTTGATATTGTGATGTGACTGTGGGGTCTAAAACAACATGTCTTCCTGTAAAATTTCTAATTTCAATTTCAACTTCTTTCTCAGATATCTTCCTGCTCTGGACAATTATGCCGCTTTCATCGCAAAAAGTTTCCTCGGAAACAGCATCCTGCTCTCTCAAGCAAGTTCTGTTGTACAAATCTGAAAAATCTATAACCACTTCATCAATTAACAAAGTATCTCTATCAATAACTGAAATATTCATGCTGGAATTTACTTTCAGAACAATTGCCTGCAATCCAAAAATACTATCAAATTCATGAGCCCATTTGTACTCTCCAAGCCCTTTTTTTATAATAGTATTGAAATTCATGCTAGGAGGAATTTCTTTTCTTTTTCCAGAAATAATTGCTTCTGCCTCCAGGTTAATATTTTTTCCATTCCAGCTAACTTCCAGGTTTTTTTCTTTTTCTTTAGTAAAATTAACAACTTCTGTAAACGGCTTATATTCTCCATTAGAATTTTTTATATTGGGGCTTCCAGAATGCACACTTCTTACACAAAGCCCATTTGAGCAGCTATCAGACCATCCGGGCCCATAATTTCTAAACAAAGTTTCACTGCTTCCTTCCTTTGTTTCATTTTCAAATACCTCGAAATAATACTCTTTTTTTCCCAATCCCCTCCAAAGCTGAACAGTATAATTTCCAGTCTCCTGAGGCTTAAATATAAAAAAGTCATTTGTTCCAACCCTTACTAAAGAAGTCGAGGGAGTAATTATCTTTAGCTTATAGTCTCCTAAATTCTCCATAT
>CAZYZS010000037.1:3603-8654 GCA_964651965.1 Candidatus Woesearchaeota archaeon
TATGTAATAGATAAAGAGAATCTGCATTTCTAAAAAAATAGAACAGCAAATCTTAAATACCGGCTTGATTTAGAATAATCATGCCAAAAAAAGCAAAAAAAGAATTTCAGGAAATTAAAGAAGCCTTTAATCCCGAAGAAAAATTCAGCAGCATCCTAGAGCCTGAAACTAAAAAAGAAAAAAAGCCAAATTCCCTAGGCATAAAGATAATCGGGGGAATCTGTTTCTTTGCCGCAATAGTCTATTTTCTAACCGGGATAATACTTCTGTACAATAAAGACCTCCTTTCTCCTCTTCCGAATTTTAATTTCACAGCAGGATTTGAAGGAGTTTATTATGTTATTTCAGCAGTTGTTTTTATTTTTGCAGTTATTTATGCTATTATTGGCTACGGGCTTTTAAAAAGAAAGAGGTCTGCAGCATTAGCCCTTATTATAATCTGCTTGTTAAATGTGCTTGCAAGCCTAGTTTCAGTGATTCAGGGTAATTTTGTAAGCCTTTTGAATCTTTCTTTCAACCTTATTATCGGGGGGTATGTTTTTTACGCACTAAGAAAAAGCAAAGCTAGCCAAATATCCTAAAAAAAGAGCCAGCTTCTTTTTCTTTTCCAACCAAGGAAATTTTCTTTGTAGCAGGAAGGTAAATGCCATAATAATAATATTTTTTATCTTCCCTCAAAAGCTCAGGCTCTGAAATATCCCACTCTTCCCATCCTTCTTCAAAAACATAAATGCTTAAATTGCCTTCGGATTTATTCTGCCTGAATTCAAGGTACACTTTTTCTATGTCTTCATCTTCTAAGCTGCTCTCAAAAGAATAATAATTTGCATCTCCATCAATTCCCTCACCTTCATATTCTTTAAAATCAAACTCGACATTCTCAATTAGCTTTTTGGGAAATACAGCTATTTTTACTACTTTGCCATTAGCAGGCTCAAAAACAAGGGGCTTTTCTGGCTGGATTCTTGAATAAACTTTCCTCTTTATCTCCCTAAGTTTTATTCCCTCATCAAAGCTCAAAAAAGAAAAAAACCTGCTTACAACAATTTTATCTTCTCCAACAGGCAAGTTCCCAAGTTCTGTTTTAAAAGTATATCTTGCAGGGAAAAACAACACATCCGGAGCCTTTACTTTATACTCCCTAACAATCTCTTTCCCGCTTACATTCCAGGAAATAACCTTGTGTGTTTCGCTGTACTCTTCTACTTTTCCATCTGTCTCAATTATCTCGAATTCTTTTGGAATATACTCCTTAAACTCCATCCCTTCCACATAATGTGAAAGGTTAAGGCTTATTTTCATTGTAACATTCTGTCCTCTTTTAATGAATTTTCCGCATTTGTCACAAGCAAAAACCCTATTGAATTTAAAATCCCTTAAAACAGCAAACTCTAAACTTTCAGTAAACTCCCTTTTTCCATCACTTGCAACTATCTTTAAATAATTCATTCCAAAATCACCTAAAATATTGCCAGAATAATTAGAGGAGTTGCACAGTTCTACCCTAGTTTTATTTTTCTCAATCCAAATTTTCGTAAATGGCTCTGCGAAATTTGCCTCAAGCAGGAACTTAGAATCGTTGCTTAAAAAAACCTTGCTCCAGTTATTAACTTTAATTGCTTTTTCTAGATAAAGTGTAGGAAAAACATCATATCCCTCTCCGCTAATTTTTAAAGAAACTTCTTTTGCAAAATAGCCCGTTTCATTATCAAAGATTTCTGAATATATCTGTTTGCCTTTTACCCAAGAAAATCCAGGTATAGCCTCTGCGTCACAACAGAACTTATTTTCATCAGGGCTGACTTGACAGGAAGTAAAATTAATCCTCGACTCATACACCTTAACGCCCATCCACTGAGGCTCTAAACCATTTCCTACAACTTGTCCGCATGCAAATCCTGCATCAACAATTTCAGAAAAAAACAAGAAAGAAAAAATTCCAATTAGGAAAGCCATTACTAAAATTTTAATTCTCTTTTTTCGTTTATTGTTTATTCTTGATTCCATGTTCCTGATGAAGTTACAGAGGCTTCATATCCCTCTTCTAAATTGATGTTGAAATTCTTTCCAATATATGGCGCCCAAGGAAACTCTGAAGGCACTAATCCCTCTGATTTCTGCGTGGAAGGATTCCACCTAGAGACAGCATCTGCATTAGTTATGCTTTGAATTAAGTCCTGGGCGTCTATTAAAGATGTATTAGCCCACATTGCAATCCAGTTTTTAGCAAAAGAAGTGGAGTTTTTATTTAAGCTTATTGTTTTATTTTCATAAACCACTCCAACCCCGCTCCAGTTGATTGCAGAAGGGGCAGAGCTATTAATGTATGCTTCATAGCCTCTTCCTCGCTCTAACTCAAAATTACATGCCTCGTCAGTGCACTCAAAAGACTGCGGGCATAAGTAAGGCGTGCAGGAAACCCGTTTTTGTATAGTCTCATTCCAGTAAGCAAATGCAGTGGCATTTCTTATCTCTCTGAGAGTATTATTGGCATTAGAAAGATAAGAAAAGTTAGTAGGAAATCCTATCCAGTTTCTAGTGTTTCCATTATGCCCCAGCTCATAAACATGCGCCCCAAAATACCAGGTTGTAGAATTCTGCCCAGTTGGATTCCACGAATCAATTCTATAAAATCTTCTCTTGTTTCCTGCAAAAGTAGTATCTGTATAGTTCAGGCTTATAGTTGTATTTAAATAAATGAATTCTCCGCTTAAACTTTCGTTATAATAAATCTTATAAGCTATCGAATGATTGCTTGAATTCCAAAAGATTGTTAAGTTGCCGGTTCCATCATTTTTATTCTGTATTGCATTAAAATAACTTAGATTAACTGCATCTGGGAATAAGAAAGCGGCAAATCTCGCGCTTCCGCTAGTTACTAAATTGCCAAAAGTGTCATTGCATCTTACATACCAAGTATGATATCCATCGTCTCCAACATTCTGGCTTGAGAAATTAAGTGTGGCATTTACTTGTATAAGGCTGATTGTCTGTAAACTCGCTCCGCTCCAGTTTCCCCATAGCTCGCACTCACCAAAAGACCCGTCATTGATAGAGAAATTAAATTGTGGAATATCAAAAGAAGAAAAGTTCTCTTCAATAGGATACAAAAGAGTTATGTTTGGGAGCACAATGGTTATATTAACTCTCGCAGAAGTTACGCTCACATTTTCCTCCCTTGTTAAATTTGCAAATGCAAAAAACTCATAAGTTCCTGCCCCAGTAACATTTACAAAAAATACAACTTCTTGGCTTTGGCTTTTATTCAGGCTAATAGTTATTGGATTTTCATCAGTGAAAAATGGCAATGCTCCATAAGTGGTGTTTACTATTCCTTTTAATAAACTATATTCTTCATCTTCTCCAAAGCTCACAAAATTATTTTGGTTGAACATTAGCTGGTATGTTTGATTTATCCATTGGGGGGTTCTTACGACATTAGAGATTGTTAATTCATCGATAGCCCCATTAAAGTAATTGCCGCTCCATGCCTGATGATACCCTATCGCAGTCCCAGATAACCCGGTTAATGGAGCCACAGGCGTTCCTGCCTGGTTTACACCCCCACCTGAAGAAAGCTGTCCGTCAATATAGACAGTCAAATTAGGATAAGTTACTGTCTCTCCAGAAGTTGAATTAAATACCCCCACAACATAATGCCAGTTTCCATCATCTACTCTTGTAGCCCCATAAGAGCCTATCCAAACAGCATCTCTGTCAACTCCAAAACCAGGAACCCCATCTGAAGCTCCAGAACATCCTGCTCCACCACATGGAGGACGGATAGCCAAAGTCAGGCTATACCCTGCGCCGCTCCCTCTGTCCTGCACAATTGTTCCTGTTGTAGTACTTGTCCTAATAAGCGCCGCAATAGTATACTGAGTAACACTGTCCTGCAAATAATTAGTGCTGATGTAATCATTAGTAGCTAAGTTGTCTGCAGACCCCACTAATCCAGCAATCTTCTCATCATTATCATATCCTGAAGGAGTCCCGTTATTCCCATTAAGGCTAGAATCATATCTCGTCCCAGTACTGCCTTCTGACAGATGCAAAACCATCTTGTAATTGCTTTTCCATACGCCCGTTTTGTTTTGTGCAGAGGAAGCTGCAGAATTATTATAATATACACAAAGAGTATTTTTGCCACTTACCAAACTAGGAATTCTAACCCATACATTTGCATTTTTAGGAGTATAATTTTCAATTTCATAATCCATTAACCCACCCCCTTGAACGTTGCAACTTCCATTAATAAACCTCAAATCTGAAAAGTCTGTTTTCATGCTTTCATTATAAGTGATGTTCAGATAAGCTGGAAAATCTACTAAAGTCGTTGCTGCAGTATTAGTGATATTTATTTCTTTCCTATATCTCCAAGAATCATTCCACCAGTTTGCAGGATCCAAAGTAACATTTATGTCTCCGCAGTCAACAACACTGCAGCTTACATTGACTGTAAAATTAAAATAGCCAGAGCGAGTTACATTTATTTCAGATGTAGGATAAAATAAAATTGCCTGTATTGTTGGGTAAGAAATAGCAAAAGAAATTGCTTCTGTTGCATTGACATTATTCATAGAATCATTGCACCAAAATCTTGCAATGTATGCCCCTTCTTGCATAGAAATGTTAGTATAATTAAAATAAGTTGTGTTCCTCTGAGTCATTGTATAGTTAGTTACCCAATTATCCAATGTAAATTTGCAGTAAGATAAATCCTCATTTGCTGAAATATTAAAAGTAAGAGCTTCTGGATAATAAGTAGTATTTAAAGGGGATTCTATTGAGATTCTTGGAGGAGTGGTATCAACAGTGAATGCCTGATAGTCAAATCCTAGCCCTTCTCCAGAATCATTTGCGTAAATAAAAAGAGTGTTTGCCCCTTCAACAGAAGTTATACCAGTTATATTCTGGCTGCAATCAGCGGTTATATTTGGAGCCCCGTTTAGAGAATACCAGCAGCTGTCCAAGTCAGTATCCTTCGCGCTAAAATTTATCTCAGTTACATTAAAAGGATAGGTGATATTTGCAGGATAATAAATTATAAC
>CAZYZS010000038.1:0-1333 GCA_964651965.1 Candidatus Woesearchaeota archaeon
CCCCCCTGAATGTGTTTTTAATTAAAATATTTTGGTGGGGCTACATACCTTGTTTTAGGATTTTTAATTGAGAAATTTGGGAGATAAATCTTTTGTTTTTTATCTAAAACCGGATCTAGTTTTATTCAGAGACTCTACTACTTCTATCTTTCCGCAACCTTTACAATAATAAGCTACTGTTCTTCTGCATTTAGATTTCCTTCCGAAGGGATAATTTTCCTTTGTTCTAAGCTTGGCTTGGTTGCCGCAAGAACAATGTATTGTTCTGTCTCTTCTTTGAGATTGATTCCTTCGTTTAAAATAGTTATTTCTCATGTTTAAATTTTTATAGGAGATACAAGAAAAAGCTACTAATCTTTTATCAGGTATAATTCTTTAGAACTTTAGTAATAAAGACATAAGGCTCATGAATACCCGGCTTATAAATGTATGTAATTGTTAATAGCTCTTTATTTTTTCATTACCCGTCTATTCAAATACATAAATGGAATGTCAATTATTCCAACAAGCCACTTTAATACAAGCATTCCTAGAATAACTGTTCCGATTGGCATTTTATCATAGAAAGCTATCGTAACAAATATAATTGTGTCTAAAGCCATTGCTGGAATTGAACTGAAAGCATTTCTTACCCAAAGGTATTTTCCTTTTGTAAGATTTTTGAACCACGAAAAAACATAAGCATCAAAATTCTCGCTTATTAGAAAAGCAATCCAGCTTGCAAGAATAATTCTTGGAGTAAATCCAATTATTTTTGCAAATATTTCCTGGTCTTGCCAGAAAGGAGCCGGTTCTATCTGCACTGCAAGCCAGATAAAAAAAGTAACAGCTATCTGTGTTATGAAAGCAATAAAAATCATTTTGTGCGTCTCTTTTCTTCCAAACTTTTCATTTACTATATCAGTTAGAAGAAAAGTTACAGCAAAAACCAAAGTAGCAGCAGTTGAATAAAAAGTATAAAATCCTAAATTAAATTCGGCTATTTTGTAGGCGAGTATGTTGCTTATTAGAACAAAAGCGACATATAATCCAATTAGAGCGTCTGGTTTGTTATATTTTCTTGCATACCAGGAGCCGAATAAAGAAAATGCTGTTATAAGGCAAATCCAAATAATGATAAATAAAAGTGTCATATTGGACTAAAAGAAGTTGATTTTTTAAATTAATTGGTTTGGAAAATAGCAAAAAAATAAAGCAGCAAATAAAAAACTAGTGAGCTGCGAAGACATCGATGTCAATATTAACATCTGGAAATTCTTCCTTCTTCTCTTCTGGCTGTTCTTCTGTTTTTGCTTCGCTAACTTCTTCCTTCTTCTCTTCTGGCTTTTCTTCT
>CAZYZS010000038.1:1433-8519 GCA_964651965.1 Candidatus Woesearchaeota archaeon
TTCTTCTGTTTTTGCTTCGCTAACTTCTTCCTTCTTCTCTTCTGGCTTTTCTTCTTCTTTTGCCTCTTCTGGCTTCTTTTCTTCTGTTTTTTTCTTTCTTGGCATGTAAATGGGTAGATAGTTAGTTTTAAAAACCTTACTACCTTGATTAAAACATGAAAAAAAAGGCGGTTTATATAATTGTCATAGTAATTTTGATTATTCTAGTAATTTTGCTGGTTTGGGGGCTTATTGGAGCAAATGAGGCAAAAGATCCCGGAGTTAGTTGTGATACAGGTATTGGAGATTCTTTATGCTGGAAATGGCATACAAATGCATTAGGGCAGTTCCAAGAGGCTATTGAAGATTTGCAAGATAAATAAACTATATAAACTATATATACTCTTATTTGGCTCTTTTTCTTTATGCACTATCACTTACTTTTAACTGAAAGCTGCAATTCTAACTGCAGGTACTGCTATGAGAAATCGCTTACAGAGTTTGATAATGGCTTAGATAAGAAGTTTAAATTTGATTTTTCTTCGCCTGAAAAACTTGAAATAGCCATCGAAAAACTGAAAAAATTTCTTGAAAAAGATAAAGAAGCGGTATTGGTGTTTTATGGCGGAGAGCCTCTTCTTGAAATTGAGAAAATAAAGGAAATAATTGATAAAATAAATGTATCATTTAGAATGCAGACAAATGGAAAACTGCTTGATAAGTTGCCAACTGAATATTTGAACAAAATTGATAAGATTCTTGTTTCTTTGGATGGAACAAAAGAAAGGACAAATTATAACCGAGGAGAAGGGACCTATGATAAAGTTATGGGAAATGTGCATATGATGAGAAAAGAGGGCTATAAGGGAGAGTTAATAGCTAGAATGTGTATCTCTTCTGAATTTCCCGATTTGTTTGAACAAGTTTTGCATCTTATTGATATTGGATTTTCTTCTGTTCATTGGCAATTAGATGCCGGATTTTATAAAAATGACTTTAATAAAAAGAAATTTGAAAAATTTGTAGCAGAGTATGATGGGTCAGTTGAAAAATTGATTAATTTTTGGATCAGTGAGATGAAAAAAGGCAGGGTTTTGAGATTATATCCTTTTTTAGGAATTGTGGAAAGCCTGCTTAAAGGAGAGAAAACAAAATTAAGATGTGGCGCAGGGCATGCGGGATATGCTATAACTACAAATGGGAAAATTGTTGCTTGCCCTATTATGAATTGTATAACTGATTTTGAAGCTGGGAACTTAAATAGTAATATAAAAGAGCTGAAGAAATTTGAGGTTGGAGGAGAGTGTATTAAATGTAGTTATTTGGACCTTTGCGGTGGGAGATGTTTGTATTCAAATAAAGCTGAATTATGGCCAAAAGAAGGAATGGAACTTGTATGCAAGACAGTTAAATTTTATATTGATAAGTTCAAAGAAAAAATGCTTGAGATTGAAGAGATGATTGAAACTGGGAGAATAAAAAAAGAGGATTTTGATTATGAGAAATATTTTGGGCCAGAGATAATTCCATAATCTTTATATACACTGCCTTCTTTAAGGAATTATGGCAAAAGCAAAGCAGACAAAAGCTAAAGCAAAACCAAAGAAAGAGCCGAAGGTAAAAAAAGCTCCGAAAGCACCTAAAGCGAAAAAAGCAAAGCAAGCACCAAAAGCTGCGGCGAAGAAAAAGGAAAAAGTTGCGGAGAAACCAGAAATCAAGGAAAAATCTCTTGGTGAGGTGTCTAACTATTTCGAGCACGTGCAGGCAGCTGCTATAAAGTTGGAAGCCCCTATAAAAGTGGGAGATACCATACACGTAAAAGGCGGCGAAGTGGACTTTGAGCAGAAAGTTGAGAGCATGCAGATAAATCGCGTGCCTGTAACATCTGCAAAGAAAGGCGATGAAGTTGGGATAAAAGTCAGCAAGCACGTTAGAAAAGGCTACAAGGTTTACCTAAAGTAGGCTCTGAGTTATATTTATAAATGAATTTCTTTTATTTATTTGAAATTATTTTGGAGCTATTTTTATAAATATATACGTGAATTTATGGGCAGGACTATTTTAAAAAGGATTAAATTAGCAAAAAGACATAAAATATTTACAAACTGTTTTGGAACTTCTCTTTATATTGTAGGCATTCTTAATAAAGATAGGTTTGTTTCTCGTGTGTGGGATTACGAACCAGAAATAGAAAAATTAGCCAGATTAGACAAACCAGAATTGGGTTCTTTAGTTATTTTTAGAAAAGGAACAGGGAAGGGTAGGTACATAGACCATATGGCATTGGTATTAAGTGTGAATCCTACAAGAGTCATTCAGAGAGAATTGGATGGACATTCTATAGGAGAAAAAAATATTGAGAGAGTCATTAGAGACTATGATATTTTAGAAACAGAGTATAGAAGACCCTCAATTCCTTTTAGATAATATCGACATTTCTTTTAGCAATCAAAAACATTTAAAAAGATTCGAGTTATTAACAAATTGAGTGCTCCTGTAGTCTAGTGGCCAAATTTCCATAATCTACTGATTTGGAGAGGCTATGGATAGCGCCCTCTCGAGCGGTGAGTTTAAATCGATGAGATAATAACTCAGTCCTCTTGGACAACTGCAATCTCTGGCAAGAGTTTGACACAAGAAATTGTTGAAGACTTACGCACCTGAGAAATCTGAAGGAGAACGGCGCTGACCCGAGTTCAAATCTCGGCGGGAGCATGATGAGGGCTGAAACGCCCTCAATTATTTTCTCTTATTAATTAAACGAGATTTGAACGAGCAGAGTTCAAATCTCGCGAGGAGTATCTCATTTTCTCGACGATAAAAATTATTTTGAAAATAACTCGGCGTGAGAATTATCCCTTGGAAATAGAAGGAATTAAAAACCTAATAAAATTATAAGCAATATGAAAAAGAGAGGATCCAGTTTAATTTTGATATTGTTAGCGGTAGTTGTTTTTATTGTAGTCACAATACTAATAGTATCATTTTTATTATGGAAAAGTTCTGATAAAATAGAAAACGAAGAGCCTGCTAAGGAAGGGTCTACATCTTCTGAAGAAATGAGCAAAGAAGAGATCCAGCCAGAATCTATTTGCCAGAATGAATGTGTGAAAGAGGGGCTTAAAGCATGTTATAATGATACTGAATATAAGGTTTGTGGGAATTATGATTCTGATAATTGCTCAGAATGGAGTTCAATCAGCTATTGTGAAAATGGAACAAGCTGTATGATTGGCAATTGTATAGCAACTAATCCGGTTAATTCAGATGTTGATTACTGGGCAGTTTTGGTTTTTGCTCCTATAACTGAAGATTATACTGAAAGTAATGAAGCTGATCTTTTAAAAGAAATGCTTATTAGCAAAAATTGGAAAGAAGATCATATAAGAGTTTTAAAAAGAGAAGAAGCTACTCATGATAATTTTTTAGCCGCTTTAGAGTGGCTTGCAGATAATTCTGATTCCAATGATGTAATATTATTATCTATAGATGCTCACGGTTCACCAACTTCTATTCTTCTTGCTAACGAATATCTTATGGAATATTCTGAAATAGCACAAGAGCTTGACAAGGTTAATTATAAAGGACTTGGTATCATGTTGAGTGCATGTGACTCAGCTGAAGCAATTCCGATTTTAAAAAAAGAAAATAGAGTTATAATCTTACCTTCGGCGTCATTTCCAACAACCTTTAATCAAGCTTTGTTAGGTTTTGGGGATATAGAAGGGAATAACGATAATTGGGTATCATTGGAAGAAGTTTATAATATTTATTCTAATATTCACTTAATTGAATCTATAATTCAAGATGATTATAATGGAGAGCTTAATATTGTTTCCCCTAGTACTGATCTTCGTTATTTGGATCAATATAGCATAAAAGGAGATCATATTGATGGGATGATGGTTGGTCCCAGAATGCAGAATGAGAATAGTTATTTGGCTCAATCATTCAAACCTAATTATCCTATCCTCACTGGAGTAAGGATAGATCTTTCTCGGGAAAACAATCCAGGACCATTAACAGTTTCAATCAGGAAAGATTTGTCTGGCTCGGATTTAACTTCTATAATTCTTAATCAAGAGGAGTTTTATTATGAAGGTAATTTTCCATTTTCAAAATTCTACGAGTTTGATTTTCCAGATATTGAAGTTATTCCAGGTGAAACTTATTATATAGTTATTGGGGCTCCTGATGCCGTTTATAAACCATTTACCAATAATTATTATAGTGTTCTTTATAATGCAGCTTATCAAGAAGATTATTATTCAGAAGGAAAGTTATTTACTTTTTATAATCCTTCTTCAAAAGAAGATGGGGGAGTCTGGTATCCAGTAGAAAACGATTCTCGCTTCAGTTCTTTTGTTACTGAGCCAGGTTTTGATTTATTTTTTGCCACCTTTGGAAAGCCTAAATAAGTTTAGATATTAAGAAAAAGATCAAGAAAATACAAGAATTTTTCAAGACCCAAAAATAATAGGTGTAAAAGAAGATAATCGGTGAATTTTTATTTTCTTTACTAAATGTGACCTCGGTTACTCCGCTTTCAAATCTCAGACCAAAAGGTTTATAAATACTTATTTACTTATGTAAGTAAAATGTTACTTAATAACAATGCCTTTAAAGTTTTAGCTGAATTTTCTTCTGATTATTCTAAAAGGATTTATGGGGGGCAGGTTGCAAAAAAGCTTAAGATGAACCAAAAAACTGTTGCAAATGTGCTGAATTTTTTGGAAAAGCAAAATATTCTTAAGTATTCAACAGAAGGCAAGAATAAATACTATTTTCTTAATAAATTAAATCCTCAAATTCCAGATATTCTTAAAATTCTGGAGATTGGAAGAAAGAACAATTTTTTTGATAAATACCCTAAATTGAAGGAGCTTTTTATTGCTTTGGAGAAGAGAGCTGAGGGCATATTAGTCATTTTCGGAAGTTATGCTAATTTTACAAGCAATGAAAAATCCGACCTTGATGTTTTTGTCATGGGTAAAATAAGGGAAATAAGAGATTTGGAAGAAAAATATACGATAAAGATAAATGTAGTAAAGTCCAACAGAGAAAAATTTAATAAAGATGACGTTTTTATCAAAGAGATAATTAAAAATCATATAATTTTAAAAGGAGTTGAAGAGTTTATCGAGTTAATATGGTAAGCTTGAAATGGTGTTGCAACAAGAAGGAGGGCATTCGCCTTATTGAACCTAATGAGAATCTTTCTTCTGGGTATATTAAAATGGCTGAAAATGCTATTGGGACAATGAATCGCGAGAAAGGCTTAAACCTTCAATTTGCAATTTCTGCATGTTATTATTCTATGTACTATTCACTTTACTCAATTCTAATGAAAATTGGAATAAAATGTGAAATTCACGCATGCACTTTGGAATTTATGAAGAAGCTTCTATCTAGTTTTTACTCAGAGGAGGACTGCAAAATAATCAGCAGGGCTTTTGATGCTAGGAATGCTTCTCAATATTATGTTGATAAAATTGTTGCTAAAGAAGACATAGATTTTGTCTTCTCTAACGCCTTACCTTTCTTGACTAAATCTAAAGACATTTTGTCAAAGATAAATGAAAAAGATATTTTAGAAACTAGAAAACAGGTAGAAACAATAATTAAGGCGTAGAATTTTACTAAATGTGAGCTCGGTTCCTCCGCTTTCAAATCTTGCGAGGAGCATTTAGGGAATTCCCGTATTTATGCGGGAGTTTCTTTTTATTTTTCTTGAAAAATAGAAAGGGTTAAAAACTAAAAAATAATTATAAGTGATATGAAAAAAGAAACTATTAAAGAAAGACCGAAATATACTTTTTCTATTAAATCATTTATCATCTCGTTTATCTTCTTCTTTTTACTTTCGATTATCATAAACTTTCTTATTCATCCTGATAAACTTAAGCCGATAACTGAATCGTGTGTGCCAAGATATTGTCATACTAGTGTAAATACTATGGAGAATGAAGTGTATATTGGTTCTAATCCTGAAGGCTATAAAACCTGTATGCAAATAAGAAGAGTTGAAGCATATCAGTACTCAATTATGTATAACTCCAGTGAAGATTGCCTCGGTGCTCCAAAAAAACAGTTGTGTTATACAGTCCTAGCATCTAAAACAAAAGATGTAAATGATTGCAATGGAGATGATTATTGTACCTATCTTTTAGCTATTGGGGTCAACGATGAAAATTTATGTAATAACATTTCAACTATTCAAGGGCAGGCATATTGCAACTATCAACTTGCATTAAGAAAGAGAGATTCAGCTCTTTGTGAAAAGATAAATTCCTCTGAAGTTTATGGTTGTCATCAAGATTGTGTTATTACATTTATGGACATGAAACATTCACCAGCAGCAAATTCACCAACAAATCTTGTAATATGCAATACTGACTGTATGCGTTTGTACTACTATTTGAATGATAGAGAGGTATTTTATTTTAATGACGAAATTATTGCATAAATCAAGAAAGTTTTACTAACTGTGAGCTTGGTTCCTCTGCTTTCAAATACTTAAAAACTTATTAATATAGAACATAATTTTATCTTTCTGTGCGGGATTAATTGAAACTTCTTCTCCATAGCTTGTAGGCTTGCTGAACAGTATTCCTTCTTTCTTTAGCTCTTTTGTCATGTCTTTGACTCGCCCTCGAATTTCTGGAGGAAATCCTTTAGGGAGATTATCAACTGAAGTATGAGAATGAGAGAGTTTTCCAAGTCTAGTTAACTTATGCAAAATTTTGCCTTTTATTTCTTCATCTGTCCACATTTTTTTAACCACTATCCCCCTTTTCTAAAGTCTGTATAAACATACTTTCAACAGTTAAGTTTAAATACTTTTCTATTTTCAGACTTCTATGGAAGAAACTTCAAAAATTAAAATTTTTGACGGTCATCAGAAATCTAAAAAGATTTCTGATAAATCATTATTAGTAAAATTTTTAGGAGAGAATCCTTTATTTAAGATACTTGATTTCCTAATTGAAAACAAAGGAATGGATATGAGCAAAAAAGATATAATCGAAGGTGCAGGAATTTCAAGAGCTGCTTTGTTTAACAAATGGGAACAATTAGAGGAAAACGAGATAGTCTGTGTCACACGAA
>CAZYZS010000039.1:0-7911 GCA_964651965.1 Candidatus Woesearchaeota archaeon
GAAACAACCTAAGTGAATGTGATGCAGTTGAAACCTGCTCTGGCAACAGTGTAAGTTGCCAGGATGATTTAAACAAAAGTAATGGAGTTTCTTGCTCCATTGGAGCTTGCCAGAATGGGAAATGTGCTTCATCATGCACTCCCCAATGCTCAGGAAAACAATGTGGAGATGATGGATGTGAAGGAACTTGCCCACCAGGATGTTCAATAACAGAATACTGCGATTCAGGAACATGCAAAGCAACAGCTTATTTTGAGGCAAATTACTATGTAGATTATTTAATAGATGATTGCAATACCTACAATGTTTCAACAAGAACATGTGGCAATGGAAATAAACAGGTATTTGATACAGTGCAAGAAGGAGTTAATGTTGTGCAAGCCGGCCAGATATTGGCCGTAAGAGGGGGAACTTACAGAGAATCGGTAACCTTAAAAAACAGCGGCACAGAGAGTCAAAGAATTACAATTAGGGGATATCCTAATGAAGAAGTAATCTTTGATGGCTCTGAAACAATAACTGGATGGAAAAAATGCACTTCACAGCAAGAATGCCTTGGAAATGAGAATTGGAATAAGATTTACTATGCGTCTTTCCCAAATACGACTGATGCTTTAAGCTTCTTTTTGCAAGATAACCGCTTACTATACCCATCCGTATATCCGAATTTGAGGGATAGATTTTTTTATGATGATATAACTAATTACCTGACTACTCCTATAGGAGGCGTAGGAACAAATTATCTAATCGACGATAGATTAGAAGGTCTTGGAGGAAGTAGTTTAATTGGGTCTTATGTAAGAGTTAAGCATTCTAATAATCAGATAGGTTCCAAGAAAATATTAGACTACATTCCTTCAGAAAAGAAGATAATAATTGAGGCTATTGATCCGCGATATAATCCCACTAAATATTCAATCGTAAATCATTATAACAGCACTTATTTCGATTTAGAAGGAGATTATTATGTAAATGAGACGAGTAATAATGGGATGTATAAAATATACTTATGGCCTTATAATAATGTAAACCTTGAAACTGAGGGCGAAGTGACAAGAGCTGTTAAAAAAGACGTTTTTATTACAGTAAATGCCAAGAGCTATAATACAATTGAAGGATTTATTTTCCAAAAATCCAATGGAAACGTGATATACACCCAGGATTACGGAACAGATTACGATACTCTTTTTAGAAATAATATAGTGAGGTACAATAAAGGTTATTATCTTCTCTATCTTCATGGTTCAACTAATTTTACAGTAGAAAATAGTTACTTTTACGAGAATAACGTTCCAACCATCATTCTCCCAAATAGGAATAGTGGACTTGTAAAACCAAAAGGGGTATTGATTCGCAATAATAATTTTTACAAAAATTTAGCAGACAATGTATTGTTCTGGACCTGCATTAACTGCGCAGCAATAAACAATACTGTGAATTACAGCGCGGGGATACATAATAGTGGAATGAAAGCTTATGCAGGAGGAGAAAATATACTTTTTGCAGAGAACAAATTTTATGATACCCCCAGCGTGTTAGCTTTTCAAGACTTAGAAAATATGACTCTCTATAGTAATTTTGTAAATGATGGAAGAATTGACCAATGGAGCCCTATGCTTGGAAAACTGGTAATAGTAAATAATCTGTTAGATGGACAATTCGCAGTTTATTATCCTCCATCCAATGCTATTTTTGAAAATAATATTCTTGATCCTTCTTTGGCAAAGCCCTCTATGGATTCTATTACTAATATTGAGATTGGAAGTTGGCAGGGGGGATATACTGTAGGTCATAACGCTACAGACAGGTCATTAATCTTCAAGAACAGCCCCAAAGTATATGCTGGAGCAATAAGAAACCCTTCGGATTTAAGCGATATGTCCCATATGTGCATATCAGCTGGATACTTCCCTCTAATCAAGCCCGGAGATTATTTAATTCATGAAGATGATAGAATTATAAGAACAGTTAAAAGCGTAAGTGTGGGCTGGTACTATAATGGCAACTATTATACTAGAATCGAAGTAAACGAGCCATTTACTAATTTGGAAGATGGAAAAATACAAATCTGGAGCGATGTTTCTAATCTAAACATCGATTACCATTTAAAAGATAACAGCATTGCAGTAGATAATGGGACTGATATGTCAGGAATAATAGCAGACTTACAGAGACACTTTCCAGCATACAACTTTTATAAAGATATAGAAGGTAATTCTCGCCCAACTGACGGAGATAATAACGGAAGCGCTGAATGGGACGTTGGGCCTTATGAATATCAGCCAGCTTCTATTCCAAGCCAGCCACTTTATTCCTCCTCTTCAAGCAAGCAAGGATTCTGGGCCTGGCTTAAATCTTTCTTTAGTTAATTTTATTAACCTTCTTTCTCTTTTATAACAATGAAAAAAGAGAGTTATGCTATAGAATCTGCTCCTACAAAAAAGAAAGGTCCATGGAAAATTTTAATAATAATTCTTATAGTTCTGCTCGTTATTGCAGTTATTGTTGCACTTGCTTATATAAGCTACAATTATTTTATACAGCCAATTGAGCCAAATGTAACCATACCAAACCAGACTTATGTTAATGACACAACCCCTGTTAATGATTCTAGGATTAATGACACCTCAAAGCCGATAGTTCCTTGTGGCGATGGAAAATGCAACGGAACAGAAAATTATAACAACTGCCCAAAAGACTGTAAAAAGCCAACAGGGCCAGGCCCCGGTCCTGCGCCATGCACTCCAAACTGTACAAACAAACAATGTGGGGGAGATGGATGTGGAGGGAGTTGTGGAACATGTACTTCTGGAATATGCAACTCAACTGGAAATTGTGTTGAACTAATTAACTGCACAATTGATTCTAACTGCTCTTATCTAACAGCAGTTTGTGGAACAGGATTATGCAATCAAACAATAAAACAATGCTATGTAGCTTATAATTTATCAACAACTTTATGCAGAAACAACCTAAGTGAATGTGATGCAGTTGAAACCTGCTCTGGCAACAGTGTAAGTTGCCAGGATGATTTAAACAAAAGTAATGGAGTTTCTTGCTCCATTGGAGCTTGCCAGAATGGGAAATGCTCTGCTTCAGGCGGGCCTTTTTGCGGCAACACTGGTTGTGAGGGAACAGAAAATTGTTTGAACTGCCCCCAAGATTGTCCGTGTTCAATAGCAGAATATTGCGATGTAGGAACATGCAAGGCCTCTGCTTATTTTGAGGCCAATTATTATGTAGATTATTTAATAGACGACTGCAATAATTACAATGTTTCAACAAGAACCTGCGGTAATGGGGATAGGCAGGCCTATAATACAGTACAAGAAGGGCTTAATTTTGTCCAGGCAGGACAAACACTTGCAATAAGAGGGGGAACTTACAGGGAAGCAATTGTTCTTAAAAACAGCGGCACAGAAACCCAGAGAGTAATAATAAGAAGCTATCCTAATGAAGAGGCAATAATCGATGGTAGCAAGGTTGTAACAGGATGGAAAAAATGTTCTTCTCAGCAAGAATGCCTTGGAAACCAAAACTGGCAGAATATTTATTATGCATCTGTTCCGCAGAGCGTAGACGCTTTTGGCAATCCAATGCAAGGGCTGGAATTCACTTTCACTTCCCAATATCCCAATATGCCGGATCGATTTTATAAGGACGATATAGGTCATTATTTGACTGTTCCGCCACAAGATGTTGCAAATCATTCAATTATCGACAGCAGGCTAGCAGGATTAGGGGGAAGCACTTTAGTTGGCTCTTATATTGGAATATGGATATTTCCTAATGGAGTGGTTTACAAAAAAATTCTTAACTATATTCCTTCAGAAAACAAAATACTTTTTGAAGAAGTTAACACCAGTGTAGGGCCTTGTGTTTATCAAGACAGGAATACCAACTATTCTATTCTAAATCATTATAACAGTCTAATCTTTGACTCCGAAGGCGAGTTCTATGTTAATGAAACAGTTGTGAGTGGAAACAAAAAAATATATCTCTGGCCCTTGCACGGGGTTAATTTAGAAACCAGCGGAGAAATATCCATCAATGATAAAAGCGAGCTATTAACATTTGGCATACAAAACTTTACAACAATAGATGGATTAATTTTCCAAAAATCAAAAGGGAATTTGATGTTCACAGCCTGGCATGGTGGTAATTATAACAATATATTAAGAAATAATGAGCTGAGATTTAACGATGGAGGAAGTTCTTATTCCAATGGCATATATTTGTATGGGGATACTTACAATTTTTTGGCAGAAAATAATTATATGCACGATAATCGTGGGGGGTATAGAGGATTTACAGGAGGAGGGTTTAACACAACCATAAGGAACAATTATATTAAAAAACAGTCAGGTGACGCTTTCTTTTTAGCCTGCACCGGCTGCTATATATTGAATAACACAATAACGGGCGGGTTAGGGGTGCATTATGGTGGAATAAAGGCATATGCTGGAAATAAAAATTTGTTAATTGCAGATAATAAAATAATAAACAACAACGAGCCAGTAGTCTATCAATTAATGGAAAATGTAACTGTCTATAACAATTACATAATTTACAATAATTCTGGAGAAGAACCTTGCCTGGTGAATCAATGGCGCCCTAATACAGGTAAGATACTCATATTTAATAACCTCTTAATTGGGGGGAGGATTTGTATTGTTGGAGCAGATGAAGTGAAAGTCTTTAATAATATCGCAGGAAACATTGGCGGCTGCGTTTCTCCTTCTTGTACTAAAGGCAGAAATGCTTTTATTTCCTCGCGGCCGCAGCTGTATAACACTGACTCCAATGATATCACCGGAAAAGAAGGCACTGTATTGGACAGGACTTTAATTTTTAAAAATTCGCCTGTAACGTCCTCATTTAATGTGCATTTTTGGGAGATGGTAGGGGATGGAAGTTACATTAATGCAGCAAAAGTGTTTTTTGCGGATGTTTATAAGTATCTGCCTCTTGAAAATAATTACCTTATTTCAGCCCAGGACAATGTACCAAGGCAGGTAACTAGAAAGGAAGCAGGTTATCATTACGCCGGATTAATTTCTACTAAGGTTGAATTCGCTCCAGCAATTGCCGAATTAGATAACTCCCTTATTTCTGTTTGGAAGGATACTTCCAATCTAAACATCGATTACCATCTAAAGCAAGGAAGCATTGCAGTTGACAATGGAACAGATATGTCAAGCGTTATAACTGATTTGCAGCAGTATTTCCCAGCCTATAATTTCTACAAGGATTTGGAGGGTAATCTGCGCCCAACTGACGGAGATAATAATGGGAGTGCAGAATGGGACGTTGGGCCTTATGAATATCAGCCAGCTTCTATTCCAAGCCAGCCACTTTATTCCTCCTCTTCAAGCAAGCAAGGATTTTGGTCTTGGTTCAAATCTTTTTTTAGTTAATTTTATTAACCTTCCTTCTCTCTTACTATTGTCATGAAAAAAGAGGAAATAGTTATAGAAAGCAGTCCAGCAAAAAAATCTCATAAAAATTGGATTTTTATTCTATTAATTATTATTCTGCTAATAGCAATTCTTATTGCACTTGCTTATATAAGCTACAATTATTTTATACAGCCAATCGAGCCAAATGCAACCATACCAAACCAGACTTATGTTAACGACACAACTCCTGTTAATGATTCTAGGATTAATGACACCTCAAAGCCGATAGTTCCTTGTGGCGATGGAAAATGCAATGGAACAGAAAATTATAACAACTGCCCTAAAGACTGCAAAAAGCCAACTGGCCCCGGTCCTGCGCCATGCACTCCCAATTGTGCAGGAAAACAATGTGGGGGAGATGGTTGTGGAGGTAGTTGTGGAGCATGCTCTTCTGGAATATGTAACTCAACTGGAAATTGTGTTGAACTAATTAATTGCACAATTGATTCTAACTGCTCTTATCTAACAGCAGTTTGTGGAACAGGGTTATGCAATCAAACAATAAAACAATGCTATGTTTCTTTCAATCTTTCAACTGTTTTATGCAGAAACAATATTTCAGAATGTGACGTTCAAGAGATGTGTTCTGGAACCAGCGTAAATTGCCAGGATGATTTAAACAAAAGTGATGGAAGTATTTGTTTAGGAGGAACTTGTAATAATGGGAAATGCATTGTTTGTGCCAATTGTAGTGAAGAAAATATTCATGTATCGGCTTTACTAAGTATGGCCCGAATAAACCAAACAGTTCCGATAGGAAATGAAAAGAATATTACAATTTATGCTGCAGGTAACGAATACGAATCTTTTCAAATAGCTATCCGAGCTGAAACTGTGGCCCTTTCTAATGTTAATGTTGTGGCCTCTGACCTTGTATCAAATAGCGGCAATACTATTTCTAAATCCAACATTACTTTATATAGAGAAAGTTATATCTATGTTCATTCTTCTCCTAACAATGTTGATGCAATAAACAAACCCTTAGGAACTGGCTGGTATCCAGATGGGTTAATACCTTTTGTTAATCCAGCTACAGGCAACGATCTGACTGGAGCAACTTTGGATGCTGTTCCCTTCTCTTTAGCAATGGGGTATAACCAACTAATATGGATAGATATATATGTACCTAATGGAACAGTTCCTGGAAATTATACAGGTACATTTAAAATTACAAGTGATCAGGGGAATTCAACAGTAAATGTAACTGTACATGTATGGGGATTCAATTTACCAAAACAACCTTCGCTAAAAACTCTTTTTGGTATTTCTATGAGTTCTCAGACAACTGCTGAAGCAGCGAATCTTTTTGAAGCAATGAAAGAACTTTCTAGGCATAAAATCTATCCAGAAAGACTTACAGGCCCGGATAATTATATTTATCCAAATTTAACAAATCAACAGATGCTAGTTGATAGGTATGGAATGTCTCAGACCACGCTACCTTACTGGGCAAATGCCAATCCTTCTGCAGGTTATATGGACCCGCCCCCAAGCCTTTCTGTAATCCAAACGCAATTAACACGATACGCTCCTGGCATAGAGCCTATATGCTATCCTTTAGACGAACCGGGTTCAAATGCGCCAAATATCTATAGCGGGATAATTGCATGGAGCAGCAGATTTCATGAAGCAGGGATTAGACAATTAATAACTATGCCGCCTACAACAGGTCTTTTTGATGACGGAAGAGGTACAGGACAATCTGCAGTTGACATCTGGGTTATTGTTCCATTTCAGTATGATAATTATAAGAGCCTAGTAGACCAGGCAATGAAAAAAGGTGATGAAGTCTGGTCGTACAATGGATTGGTCCAAGATCTTTATTCGCCTAAATGGGAGATAGATTTTGCACCTATTAACTACAGGATTCAACCAGGATTTATAAGCCAAAGCTTGAATATAACAGGACTTTTATATTGGAGGACAGACTTTTGGTCATCTGATCCATGGAACAATGCAGACAATGCAGGTCACTGGTCTGCAAACAATTATCCTGGCGAAGGAATGTTAGTCTATCCTGGTCAACAAGTAGGGCTGCCAGGAGTTGTTCCTTCAATGAGATTAAATTATCTACGTGATGGGGTTGAAGATTATGACTATATTCAGTTACTCAAAAATCTAGGTAGGGGTGATTGGGCAATTAATCAGGCAGCAATAGTTGGAAAAAATTGGAGCAGCTGGACAAGAGATTCAGGAGTCTTAGAGTCACAACGTATAAAACTTGGAGAAGAAATTGAGAAGATTAACTTAAGTTCCTCAGGGCTACCAAGCAAAAATGAGAATATTCTTATAAGAATATGTGAATGGTTGAGCAGTTTATTTAGTTAATTTTATTAACCTTTTTTATTACATAATACAATGAAAAAAGAGAGAATGGAGATAGAATCTGCTCCTGTCATGAAAAAAGAGATAATCGAGATAGAAACCGCTCCTGTGAAAAAGAATATATGGA
>CAZYZS010000040.1:0-7326 GCA_964651965.1 Candidatus Woesearchaeota archaeon
AAAACAGGGTTTAGAAATTATCCTCAAACAATAGAAGTGAGCAAAGAAGAAATGATGGAGATTTGTAAGAGAATAAAAAATGGCTTTTAACCTACTAAAGAAAGATAGTTTCTAGGAACCTCTACAATTGCATGGCAGTCGATCAAAGACCCATTTTTCAACTGCCTTCCAATTTCTTCTGTAGAATAAGGCACATGAACTGTGCAAAGTCTATGATATTCACTTTCTATGAATATAATCCTTTTTGGTCTTAAGACACTGCCCCTAGTTATATCTTGCATTATAGATTCTGGGAGATCGGGCCTTAGAACTGCCATCTTATACCCTTGGGGATTTCTTTTTCTTCTAACCCACCATAAAGCGTGATTAAATTCTCTTTCATCAAGTTCAGAAGAGGGAACGCAAATAGAAGGCGTTACCCCATGTCTGGCTGACAGATATTCGATTAATGGGCGAGTTATTCTTTCGTGAAATTCTTCTGGAGTAAGCATATTCCTTCTGATGTTATCAGATTTAAAAAGTTATCTAACTCTCTAAGGCAGAATTTACAAAAAATCCTATTATAACAAAGGCTATATAGACAAGAAGCAAAATTACTCCTTCTAACTTGCTTATTGATTTTTCAGATTTCATGAAAACTATTACCAGCAATCCTGCTAAAAACATTGCGCCCCCTGTAGTGTAGAGATTCAAGGGATTATAACTAAAAGGAGAAATTAAGGCAACTATCCCAAGCAATATTGTAGCATCTGTAATAACTGTGCCAAGAATGTCTCCTAATGCAAGGGCATCGTGGTTCTTTTTTACAGCCCTAATTGAGAAAATCAGCTCTGGAAGGCAGGTGCCCACAGCAATGATTGTAATCCCTATCAAGACTGGGGGGAGTTTTATGTCATAGGCCAAACCTACTGCAAATTTTACAGTCAAATATGCGCTTGCCAGGATTATTGCTAGGCTAATTATTAATAAGACGAGGCTTTTGATAAAACTGCCTTTTCTAGGGTTGTTAAATTTTTTATGGAACTTTTTACTTTCAAAATAGGTATGCCCAAAGAAGAGCAATCCTGAAAGAACTAATACTGCTCCATCTATCCTGGAAAGACTTCCGTCAAGGCCTAAAAGAAGAGGAAATAAAAGCAGAATGAGATAAGAAAAACTGTCTCTTAATATCTTGCTCCTTACCTTTATACCGCTTGAAGAAAATAAAGCAACTATGCCAAAGACTAAAGTCAGATCTGCTACATTGGACCCTAGGAGAGTTCCCAATCCCAATTCTGGCTCCCCGTCCAGGGCAGACATGATAGAGATAGTTGCTTCTGGAAGCGCTGAAATAAGAGCTATAATAAAAAAGCTCACCACAAATTCAGGAAAACGGAGAATTTTTGCAAGCCGTGAAGAGTATCTAATAGCATATGCTGCACATTTTATAAGTACAGTCATACATACTAAAAATAAAACTAAATTAACTATCATCATTCTCGCCTCTTTTTTTATTTTAAAATTCTATACCCTTCTTATGCTTTCTATCACTACATTCTTAAGTGGTTTATCGCTTGAGTCTGTCTGCACTTTTGCAATCTTATCAACAACATCTTGGCCTTTTATTACCTTGCCAAAGACCGCATATCCTTCATCTCTTACTCCATAATTAAGAAAATCGTTGTTGTTAACATTTATAAAAAATTGATTAGTGGCAGAGTCGGGCATATTTGTTCTTGCCATTGCAACAGTGTATTTTTCATTTTTTAAGCCGTTGTTGGATTCTAATTTTATTGGGTCGCGAGTAGCTTTTTCTTTTCCGTCTGTTCCAAACCCCCCTCCTTGAATCATGAAATTTGAAATTACTCTGTGAAAAATTGTTCCGTCATAAGCTTTTTCATCAACATAAATTAAGAAGTTCTTAACTGTTATTGGCGCTTTATCCGGATATAACTCTAAAGTTATGTCGCCCATGCTCGTTTTTATTAAAACTTGTGGGTTTTGTTTTATAACATTTCCTGTCATTTTATATCCTATTATAATTATAGCAATTAAAGCTATGATTAAGATTATTAAAAATCTTTTGTTCATCGTACTATAATAATACTTGGGATTTTAAAGGTTTTGCCTGAAAATGGATCATAAAAAGGTATTTAAATAAATTTCGGCTTGAAATAACATGAAAAGAGTGTCGATTTATACCCGGTTATTAATTGCTTTTTTTATTTTTATTATAGCGGGATTGTTAATAAAAGGAGGAAGAGGGATAGAATTTAAAGAAACTGTTTTCTCTGGATTTTTGGTTGTGTCTTCATTTGTATTTGGCATAATTATTGCGTTTTCAATTGCAAATAGGCACGCTAGGCTGAGCTCTATAAGACAATCTTTGAGAGAACAGGATGCAATTTTATTGAATATTTACTTGTTGTCAGAAACATTTGATAAACGAATTATTGGAGCAGTCAGGGAAAAAATAGACAATTTGTTAATCTCGCAGATAGACTATAAATTAATAGATTTTGATAAAGAATCGCCTAAAAAATTGAAAATTTTGTATGTTTTTCTTGAGAAATTAAAAACAAAGACAAAGAATCAGGAAGAGTCCAAAGACAAGATTTTAGATAATGCCATGGAGTTAGAAAAAATCTGCAAAGAAGTAGATTACCAGATTAGAAATGGTATGATGTTTTACGAGTGGATAAGTTTGTTGGTTTTAGGGGGGATAATTTTATTCTGCCTTTTTTACGTAAACGACGGCTCTTTTATATCAGTGTTAGTTGTCGCTTTTCTTTCTACTTCCCTGGTATTACTCCTGCTTGTTTTATATGATTTAGACACTCTGTTATGGCAGGAAAGAAACTGGATTTGGGAGCCTTTATCTGCGCTGTTTGTTGAACTTGATTTAATTCCATATTTCCCAGAGCCTGTGATAAAAAGGATAAATTTAAAGAAAATCGAGGACCTTAAAAAAATAAGAATTGCAATTTATCCTAAGCCTTATCCAGATATGTCTGGCAAGAAGGTCAGAGTAGTGAAACTGAATAGCTAAAGATAATTAAACTGTTTATTTTAAATAACTTTTTATAGGTCAGTTATCTTATTATTAAAAGAGGTAAGAATGTCTATAATAATACAATTGTTGATCAATGGATTAATAGCCGGAGCTATTTACGCTTTAGTTGCTTCTGGATTTTCTTTAATTTATTCAATTAATAAGTTTGTACATTTTGCACATGGAGCAACAATTGCTTTTTCAGCTTATGTGCTCTATTTTTTATTTTCGACCTTGGGATTAAATTTCTGGATATCCGCGATTTTTGCAGTTATTTTTGCTTCGGCTTTGGGACTGTTTATGAACCTTGTTGTTTACAAACAACTAAGAAAAAAGAAAGCAAGTAATGTTATTCTGCTGTTAGCTAGCTTTGCATTATTAATACTATTTGAGTCATTAATATTAATTTTATTTGGAGCAGATGTTAAAACAATCAAATATATCCAAGTTGCAAAAGGATTAGAATTCTTTGGGGCAATAATAACTCCATTACAAATTTTCATTATAATTGCCTCCCTGATTTTGTTAGGGTTGTTGTTCTTATTTATGAAAAAAACAAAGATTGGAAAAGCTATGAGGGCTGTTTCTGATAATAAAGATGTAGCAGAAATTGTAGGTATATCTTCAGAAAAAATTTACACTTGGACTTTTGCAATCGGTTCTGCAATTGCAGGAATTGCTGCAATACTTATCGGATTAGAACAAAACCTGGAGCCAGTTATGGGGACTAGTTTAATGATAAAAGGATTCACAGCAGCAATAATTGGTGGAATAGGAAATGTTCCAGGAGCAATAGTCGGGGCGTTCATATTGGGATTGGCTGAAAATTTTGGAATATGGTTTTTGCCTTCAGGATATAAAGATGCAATTGCTTTCATAATTCTGTTCATCTTTCTTTTGTTTAAACCAAAAGGAATCTTAGGAATGAAAAAGCAAGGGGAGAAAGAACAATGATAGAAGCCTATTTCATTCACTTATTAATTTTAATAGGAATTTATCTAATTTTAGCAATATCGCTCCAGTTAACAATAGGCTTTACTGGACTGCTTAATTTAGGACATATTGCTTTTTTTGCAATAGGAGCTTATACTTCTGCCCTACTCGCACTAAATGGCTTTCCATTTTGGTTTGCTTTTGTTATGGCAGGAATAATATCAATGCTTTTTGGGTTTTTATTATCCTGGCCAACAAGCAAGCTTAAAGGAGATTATCTCGCTTTAGCCACTCTTGCTTTCAGTTTTGTTGTTTATGCTGTTGCATTAAACTGGATGGGATTGACAAGGGGGCCGCTAGGACTTCCTGGAATTCCAAAGCCAGTCTTATTTGGGATTAGCTTTTCAAATAATTTTAGCTTTCTTGTTTTAACATTGATAGTCGCGTTGCTTTCTTATATTATAATAAGAAGAATAACTGTCTCCCCTTTTGGAAAGGTTTTAGAATCTGTAAGAGATGATGAATTGGCTGCAAAAGTTTTGGGTAAAAATACCTTTAAAATGAAAACTTATGCCTTGGGAATTTCTGCATTTTTTGCAGGAATAGCAGGTTCTCTTTATGCCCATTATATCACGTTTATTGACCCTTCTTCATTTACCCTGCTGCAACTAATCCCTGTATTGACAATAGTTATTATAGGAGGATTGGCTTCATTAGAAGGAACAATTATTGCAACAGTAATAATTGTCTTGCTTCCTGAACCTCTTAGATTTATTGGTTTTCCAAGTTCAATAGTTGGCCCTGCAAGGCAAATAATATACGCCTTAATTCTGCTTTTAATTTTATTATACAAGCCCAAAGGATTTTATGGAAAAGTGGAGCTTAAATAAGTTTAAAAAACCAGTTTCATTAATATTAAAAGAAAAGAGATGGTGAAATCAAAAACTATTTGGATCCTCTTAGGAATACTTGTTTTAATCTTAATTATTGGCCTATTCTGGTATGGCTCTCAAAACCAGGGGGTTATAAAAATCGGAGTAATAACCGCTCTTACTGGAGAATTATCTTTCTACGGTCAAGGAACACTGAATGCTGCAAAAATCGCCGTTGAAGAAATAAATTCTAAGGGAGGTCTTGATGGAAAGCAAATAGAATTGATTCCAGAAGATAGCCCCTGTAAAACAGAGACTGCTATAACTGCAGTGAACAAATTAGTTGAGATAGAGAAGGTAAATGTCATACTTGGCCCTATGTGTAGCGGGGAACTTTTAGCAATAGCCCCAATAGTGAATGATAATAAAATAGTAATAATGACTTCAACTGCGACAACTCCCGATATTGCAAATGCAGGAGATTATGTGTTCAGAGATGTCGCTTCAGATGATTTAAGAGCAAAAGTATTTGCAGATTATCTGTTTAAAGATCGGAATGCAAGCGAAATAGCTATAATTTATGTGAACTCTGATGCTGGCATAAGTTTTGAGGATGTTTTTGCAAATAAGTTTGAGTTATTGGGGGGCAAAGTGATTATCTCTGAAATCTTTGAAAAAGATTCTGTTGATGTCAGAACACAATTATCTAAGATAAAAGAAAAGAATCCTGGCTACATTCTAATGATCTCTTTTCCAGCAGAAACCGGGACAATATTAAAACAGGCTCATGAAATGGGCATTGCTGCGCAGTTTTTTCAAGGGTTTGAGGTTATGGCAGATCCTCAAATATCTGCGATGGTAGGAGATTTAGTCAATAACGTTATTTATATACAGGCTCCTTCGCAAGAAAGCGTGATAAGTAAAGCGTTTAGTGAAAGTTATAAGGCGCACTATGGTGAGGAACCTCCATATTATTCTGCAGAAGCCTATGATATAATTAAACTATACGCAGAAGCAATGAAAGATGGGACAGATGGAGAAACAATAAAGAAGAATCTTTATGCAATCAAAAACTATGAAGGCGCTTCAGGAATAATAACTTTTGATGAAAAAGGAGAGGTAGTAAAACCATTTGAGATAGGGCAGGTACAAAACATGAAACTTGTGAAGCTAAAAGAAGTTTAATAAGATTAAAAGGAGTGAAAATTACTCTTTCAACAAGTCTCCCGGAAAAAAATTATATTTATATTCATGAAATAAGGGTATGATTTCAAATTCTTTTATAACTTCCTTAAATTTATCCCTAAAATCCCTTGTAAGTTTTAACATCTGTTCTTTGTCTCCTATCTCAAATTCTATCTCAAAATCCCAGGAACCGACAAGCCGTATTATTCCAACAACTCGGGGATCTTCTCTAAGGAAATTGATTATCTCTTTTTCCTTTTCTTCTGTGATGTTCTGAAATTTAATTAGGGCCTTATATCCAGAATAAGAGGTATTTTCTAGGTGCATCAGGGGTTTGAAACCTTGGATAACTCCCTGTTTTTTTAATTGTTTTATCCTTAAGATTACAGTATTTGGACTAATCTTTAACTTATAGGCTATTTCTGCAGAATTTATCCTTGCATTCTCAGACATAAAATGAAGAATGTTTAAATCAATTTTATCTAATTTATCAATTCTACATCTTCCTGTTTCTTTTGATTCTTTGCCAAAAAAAGGTATCTGCTTTAGCCCTCTTGATTTTTTTGCGAAATAATCCCTTCCAAAATAAGTTCCTTCAACAGTGGTTAAGACATCGTAATTTTGTATTTGTTTGGGAAATTTATTCTTAAATTTCCTTAAAATACTATCGTATTGAATAATGTTCTTTGCTAAGAAGTTCACTAATAAATCCCATCTCCCTCCGCAATCAACTAACCATAAGACATTTGTCTCCTTCGTTAAGTAATCAATTATTTCTTTATGTTTTTGTTCATTAAAATTAGTCAGTCTTATCATTGTTCGATAACTTGTATATCCTAGCTTGGCAATATTAATAACAGTATAATAACCCCCGATTATTTTTCTTTTTTCCAGGGAGCTGATTCTATAACTTACCCCTTGCTGAGAGGACCTTAGTTTCTTAGCAATCTCTGACAATGTCTGCCTTGCATTATCCTCTAGTTCCTGAATTAGCTTTAGGTCAAAATTATCTATTTTGTTCATATTTTGTAATATTCCTATTTAGTATTTAAATATTGCGTTTTAACAAAAAATAATACAACTAAATTTTATTTACCTCAAAAGTTATTACTTTTGAGAAACGAACAAGGAGAAAAATGAAAACAAAAAAATTCACAATACAGAAACAAGATGTTTCTGTCTCCCAAAATTCTAAATTGAAGAATTTTGTGATAACAAAGAGAATTGCTAAACACGGCAATCAGGCAATAATAGTCATACCTAAGCTTCTGGAACAAGAGCTTATGCCAGGGATTATTGCTAAGA
>CAZYZS010000041.1:0-6803 GCA_964651965.1 Candidatus Woesearchaeota archaeon
TAGCAGTTTTATTCAAATTTCCTGATTTTATCTTTTCTCTTCTTCTCAGTAATTTCTATGCCGCTTCCGCTGCCTCTATTTTTAGATGATTTTACAATAATAAGGGTCACTATAGTTACTGCTACAATAAGAACAATTATAATAATGGTAGCTAACAGGTAGAGCAGATTATCTTTCAAAAATTTTACAATCTTGTCTCCAGTCGTATCTGGATTTTCAACATTCTGAGAGCCGAGCGTATCTGTAATTCCAGGGTCATTATCATTAATGTCAGGCCCTAAACAATCTTTACCTATCCCATATCCATCTTTATCATTGTCTATGCAATCCTTGTTTATCAAGCAAGCTCTTGTTGTTCCATGCTCTTTTGGCTTTCCAGAAGTTGTGCCGCATTTATTCTTATCCACGCAATTAAGCGTCTGTAAATTATTTGTACATGGAGTCCAGCTGCAGTTCCAGTTAGTTGCGCAGAGTCTCACTGATGGACCTCCTGAATCACCGCCATCTTCGCCACCTGTTGATTTACATGCCCCTGCATCGCATGTCTGTCCCGAGGAGCATCCGCAATCTGCCACACAATCAGCACAGTCTTCTCCATAACTGGCCTGACATGTTCCATCCCCGCAATAAGGTCCCTCTACTACCTTAAATTCTGAGAATTCCTTGACATCGAGTGTTACTATCTTTGTATCTTTATTATAATTAAAGTTGCTGCATATTTCACTGCCACACAATTTGTCGTCTCTCAATATCTGGGGATTTCTCATATCTATATTCCTAAATAACAGCTGAGCTGTTCTGTTCATTAAATCCTCCATAGAATATTCGCTTGTATTAACTCCCAATACCCCTGGCTCGATTTTTACATGCTGAGCTAAATAATAAGGATAGTTCTTAAAGTACCCTATATAAACTGGTTGCGTGAATCTGATTCTTCCGTAAGGGCATCTTTCTAGAGTAAAGTTGCTGATTGTGCCAGATACCTGGCTGCTTAGGTTAGTAGTCTCGCAGTCAAAATCAAGGCTTTTTGTAACTGAAATTGCTTCTACTTCGCCTAAATCTTCTTCAGCCTCGTAATACCTGATGTTGTATGATGAAGAAGAGTAAGAATAGAAATAATTAGGCGCTTTCCAATATCCATCACAATTTTTACTAACAAGATTATAATCTTCGCAGTAAGCTGGATAACTGCCAGAACCTATTCCTTGAGAGGTGAGATAAGTTAAATTCCTAGCTAACAGAAGAGCAGAAACTTCAGGTTTTTGCGCAAGTTCGTTTGCAAATAAAAGATAATAGCCTTTATTCCCTTCTGTAATCTTATCATTATAATCAGAAGTTATTTCTATTGTTTTATTAAAGGGTATCTCTGCGAAGACAGCCATCATGCCTTCTTCCATTTCATCAACATATTCAGAAAACCAATTATCTAAGCTATGAACGATTATGATCGGAAGTTTTTCACCAGAAATGGATAAATCAAGGACATCAAAGGTTTTTTCGCCATCAACACGATACTCTTCCATATTGTATGGAGAAGACATGTTGAAATAATCTTCTGAAATTATATATCTTGAAACCGGATTTCCCTGGCTGTCTTTTAACTTAAATGTTACTTTTGCCCAATTATAAACAAACGTATTAACTTCTTTAACATTGTTTGAGGTATCTGTATCTCCTTCTGTTTCAACAACAAATTTCAGCTTGTGAGCCCCTATTTGTGTTGGTGTCCAGTAAAAGCTCTTATACCAATAATCTCCTGCAGGGATGCTTGATTTTGTCTGTTTTTCAATAAGTACATTATTATCATAGAAGCTCAAGTTTACACTCTTTGTTGTCCTACCAAGATTTTTTATATCTATAGAAGCATAAGCGCTTTCATTAACCTTATATGGTTCTCCCAAATAAACATAGCTTATATTCACGTCTATTTCATCTTTAATAGCCGTCAGGTAATCCCAGTCATAATTGTTCCATTGATTGCTATCTCTATTTGAGCTTATATTAACATAAAATTCTTGTTCTCCTGCTTTGTCAGGAGTCCATAAAAAGTTAATATATTTGCTGGCATCAACAGCCAAGCTATCCACTTGGATAGAGTCAACAAAAGTATACTCTCCTTTTCCTGTACCTTTGTTATAATAATATTTGTATAAGTAAACATTTATATTCTCGGCAGTTTCAGCACCTGCATTATATAACTCTACTGTTATGTTATTTGGAATTCCAATTATATACTCTCTTTTATCATTCTCGCTCCAGGAAAAAGAAACACTTGCATCAGGGCTAGGTTTAAGAGCCTGGACTGAAAGATAATCTACGTCATTATCTGGATATTGGTCTTGAGGAGCACTTAAATTTAATCTTAACATATAATATCCCTCATCTTGTAATTTTGCTGAAGATTCTATTGATTTATAAGTCCCTTCCTTAAGATAATCTACTTTCCCAGAATCTCTAACTTGATAACTGCAAATTTCCCCCTCGTCATAGCAATCTTTGGCAATTTCTAAGGTATAACTAATATTTTCAATATCTTTTTTTCCATTGTTCTCTATACTCATTATTATCTTAGAATAATTTATATAATAGTCATAGTCAGAAGTTGAAACATATGCTCCAACATCGTAGTCTGGAGTCTTGTACCAGTAATAAGTATCTCTATTATTTCCAGTATTCTCATCATTCGATATGCTTGCTTCAACAGCGTAATATTCATACCCCGCTTTTACTCTAAAAGATAGCTCTTGGTCTGAGAGCTGACCTGGATTCAAGGTTACTTGTTTTGTAGCTATTACTGTTTTTTCATCATAATAGTCTTCTATAAGATTGACTGTTACTGTTTCTACGTTATTTCCTAAATTCGCTATGCTTGCCTTTGCTGTTTTGATTTCACCAATTGTTACGCTGTCTTCATCTGGCATAGTCATGTTCATTACAGCGACATCGTGATTGTATCTTGTAACATTCTTAGGATAACCTACAGAAGACGATGCTTTATAAGAGCCAGTAGCAAGTGTTTGGGCAGTGATATTCAATTGCCCAGAATAACCAAGCGGGATAGTGTAATAATAACTAAAGTATCCCTGGCGGGTTGATGAGTACTTATAGCTCGGAGACGAACCTAAGTATACTCCGTTTGAAAATAACCTAACTAATAATCCGTTCACACCAGCGCCTTGGCTGTCTTTTACATAACCTTTTATAGCTATTTTGTCTCCAGGGTTTACTTCTGATGAACTAATCGGATCTACGCTGGTATTTAATAATTTTTCTTTATAAGAAACAGGATACATCTCATAAGTTTGATTGTTTTGTGAAGAGTCAAAAATCTCTATTTTCAAATTAACAATATCTCCAGAAGGAGTGAAGGCACCGGTAAACTTACTTGGATCTCCCGAGGAAGTGGCAAGAGTTATCGAGTTCCAGGCTCCTCCGTTGCTCCAATAAGCAAGCACATTTGCAATTCCAACATCATCTTTTACATTTAGGCTAAGGCCTAAACTACTTCCGGGGGTAAATCTCGGCAGAATTTCTAAGTTAGTGAGCCAAGGAGGCTGCCTGTCTGTTCTTGCAGTGGAAAATCCTGCGCTTACAATTGTCTTATTAAATATAGGATAATAAGAAGGAACTGTAAATTTAACAAAATAATTTTTACTTTCTTTAAAAGCATAGTTCATAGCTTGTTCATCCCAGTAACCGTAAGAGTAAGTAAGGTTGCCGTCTTCTGCAAGAATTCCATTTTCATAAATTTGATAACGGGGCCTTTCTAAATCCAGGTAATAAGAGCTACATGAACTTCCACAGCATTCACTAGAAGTTTCTGAATCTTTATCTACCCATCCTCCTCCTTTTAAATTTAGAAGTTTATTCCTGATTATTATTAGTCCGCCATCTGTCATGACTGAGCCTGGAAAATAAGGACCTCCAAAATAAAATTCTTTTTCTTCTTTTGAAGCAGGATTAGTGGAATAGCCAGAATACGATGAAATATATTCTCTAGAATAGGACGAAACAATATTATTATCTAAGGAAGGGCATATTTTTAAATCAGCAGACATATCCAAGCTGAAATTTCTGTAATAATTTCCAGGAACAGGATTACTTACATAAGCATATACTTTTTGTGTTAGAGGAGCACCCATATCTAAGTAGCTTGAAACAGAATAACCCCCAGGGTCTGAAATATATAAAATGGAATCATAGTATTTTAACCCAAAGCCAGGAAGATTAAATGTAAAATTATATTTGGCTGAATTACTATGGTCGAATGTAATTGTTGTTGGAACAGAGTTATCTAGGTTATGCAAAACCCACCCTCCGGCGTATATGTCTCCTTCAATTTTCTCAGGGTCTGCTGTTGCAAGATATTTAAGAATAATATCTGTATCCAATTCCCCACCAGGAGCATTTGACAGATATATCTGCTTTTGGTTTTCCCAATCATAAGAAGAAAAGCTTAACACTGCATCCTTAGCGGTGCCGCTTTTTGGGTAGACGACAAGTCTTTCTCCCGATTCGACTAAAGTTATCGCTTCTCCTTGCGCCGACTTTGCATCCAATGTGAAAAGTCTGGCTTCTTCCAGCCTGAATATTTTTTCTACATCCGAATCGAGTGTAACGTTTACCATACCCATTAAAATATATTTGTCTGTTTCTCCATAATAGTAATTTACTGCATAAACGTAGTACACCCCAGGAGAAACTTTAAAAGCGTACTCATTGCCAATGAAGTCCCAGTCTTGTTCTGCATACTTAGTTTCATCTAGAGCATAATTATAAATAACAAAGTCAGGGAAATGATTTCCTTCGACTTTTAATTTTAGTTCAGAGAGTCTAGAGGCAGAATAAGCCATAGAATAATCATTGCCCCCTTCTGAAGCCTTTATTTCTCCACTGAAAATACCTCCAACACCCACAGGTGCTTGTATGGTCGCTGTGATGTTGTGCTCTGACTTTGCAGGCACTGTTACGGTGTATTCGGATAAAGTTACTAGATTTCCATACGATTGGCTAACGCTGAATTCTATTGTTTTTGCTTGGCTGCCCAGATTTTTAATAGTGAGTATCTTGCTGACAGGGCTTCCTTTGATATTCCCAAAGTCAATTTTGTTAGTTGAAAATACAATGCTGGTATTTAATGCTTTTACTAAGTTCATTCTCCCGCTTCCCTGAGTGTTTATATCATAGCCTAAATCATCAGCAGAGGATATCAATATAGATCTGACTTCTAATGCAGTTAATTGCGGCCTGGCTTGTATAACCAATGCAGCACCACCGGCAACATGAGGTGTTGCCATAGATGTTCCAGCAAGTTGAACATGTTTTTCATCACTACAAGGAATATAGTATGGATGTTCTCCAGCAGGGAAGAGAGAATCGTGTCTTGCAGAGCAGATTACAGCTCCTGGAGCAACAATCTCTGGCTTGTTTAATGTTCCACCATCCCAGATAACCGGGCCTCTTGAACTAAAGGAAGTTATACTATCAGCTTTAGGATTTCCATCGTCCCAGAAGTCACACCAAACTTTTCCATCTGAGCCGCAAGTTCCGCATGATGTATATTCCCCAGGAGTGCAGGTCCACCAAAAGCTCTCATAATTTTTCTTATAAGTTGCTCCAACTGTTAGAGCATTTCTTGCTGTTCCTGGGCTTCCAATTGACTCTTCATAAGGTCCACTGTTTCCAGCAGCCACAACTGCAACAACTCCTGCATTTACAGCATTATCTACTGCAGTCGAAACAGCATCATCTGGGTCTCCATATCCTCCCAGACTTAAGCTCATAACATCAGCTCTATCAGAAAAATCTCCATCCCGATTAGGGTCAACTGCCCTTTCAATGCCTTCAATAACATCGCTAAAGCTTCCACTTCCTCCAGAACTTAATACTTTATAGGCATAAAGCTTGGCTTTAGGAGCAACTCCTTTTAATGTTCCATCTCCAGCAGCAATTCCTGCACAGTGAGTTCCATGCCCGTGGTCATCCATGGGGTCTGAATCCTGGTTATAAACATCATATCCTCCCTCTACCTTGCATCCCGGTCCAAAACATCCCCCCAAGTCTGCATGAGTATAATCAATTCCAGTATCAATTATTGCTATTTTAACTCCCGCTCCATTAATGCAGGGTTTTCCTGTCAATGTGCAGTTATTCCCATCTTCATCTAATGTCCATGCTTCATTCGCCCTTACTATCGGAGTAGAGTCAAAAAGAAAAGCTCTGACTTCTCTATTTTCGTAAACTTTTTTAACGTATTCAGATTCTTGAATCTTTAAAGCCTCTTCTTTTGAGACTTCTAAAACAACCCCATTAAAAACATTATAAAATTCTTTTTCAACTTTTATTGTAGGTTCAGAAACAGCATGCCCGGTTATTCCAAATATGCTTTTTATAAATTCGACAACTGTCTCCCAAAAGCCCATTTCTGGAAGCTCTGTTGGATTTATTTTTTCTTCAATATCCCTTAAAGCAGCCGAATGTTCTGACTCTAACTCTCCTTTATAATCCGATGGACTGTAAGATTGAATTCCTAGGCCTTCTTTTGATTGGGCTTGGGCTAAAGCAGCTGGTTTTTTAAACTCGACAATATAACTTTTAGAAGGTTTTGAGACAAAAATACCTTCACGATTAAAATCTATTGTTAACTCATTTTTATTATTCATTTCTATAATCGTCTTATTATCTTTTATCTCAAAACTAGCTATGTCCCCATCTTTTTGTAATTGAGTCAATGAATCTTCACAAAAATATATTTACGATTCTGTTCACGTAGAACTATCAATTACAACTTTACATGATTCGTT
>CAZYZS010000042.1:0-6724 GCA_964651965.1 Candidatus Woesearchaeota archaeon
AGAAGAGAAAAAAGAGGCGCCAAAAGAAACTAAGAAAGAAGATAAGAAAAAATGAAAAAAAGACAAGAGAAAAAAGAAAGGAGAAAAGTTAGAACAAAAAAGCAAAAGCGAGCCGAGAAAAGTGTGAAATCAAAAGTTGCAAGAGCGCCGAAAAAAGACAAAAGAAAACCTACATCTAAAAGGAAAACCCTTAAGGATAATAAAAAAGAAAAGAAGAAAATATCTTTGGTTAAAAGTACGGCCAAAAAAAGAAAAATAACGAGAGTTATAAAAAAACAAAAAGAAGAAATAGAAAAACCTGCATTGAAGGCTGCTCCAATATTAGAAGGAGCTTCTGAGCAGAAAGAAGAAATCAAGAAAACTAAACAGAAAAAAGAAGTTTCTGGGTATGTGTCTTCGCCCGAGAAGAAGAAAGATATAATTATAGGCGAAAAAGAGAAGAAGCGCCTTATGGAAAAATACAAGACAGACACAGCATTTAAAAAACCACCGTACCAAATTGAAATTAAAGATATCGATTCTTTATCAAAAAAGCTCAAAGATGAAACCAGTGTTTACATTTTAGAATATTTAAGAAAAAAGGATTATGCGTTAGTTGATAAATTATTCCTGGGTAAGACTTTTGGATCTGAGAAAGAATTGGAGAAATATCTCAAGGAAGAAACTGTGAAGCTTCTACTTTTGGAGGTAGATTCTCTTAAGGCGAGAGTTTCCGAGCTGAGAAAGAAAGGAGGAGATATTAATTATTCGGACTTCCAAATTATGCCGATTCCTCTAAAGATAAAACTATTTTCAGCTAGTTTTGACAGGAAAGATTTTGACAGGATCATAGCGATGTTAGAGAAAGCCAGTGCGGAAGTTAAGAATGCTGAGAAAGTTTTTTCTGCTAGCAAGCCCGCTGAAGAGAGCTAGAGTAATGTTTTTATGTATTTGTTATACTATACAAAACAGCTTAATCTTCTTCATCATCTTTTTCTCTTCTCTTGAGCAAGATGATAAATATCACCAATATTATTACTATTATTATAAGGATAATTATCGCGTAGGTGATAATTGTGAGCTTTTCTATTTTCAGCTCGAATTTCCCATTGAAAGTATTTACCAGGCTGTCTTCCCGCTCTCCCGAGTAAACCGTAACTTCAATAAATGGGTTATCATGGAGGTCTTCGTCAGTCATCTCCTGCTCTATAGAAATCCTTTTGGTATTTCCTGGCGGTATTTTTATCCCCCCATTGGTTCCAAGAGTAGTTTTCCTTCCATCTATTAGGATATTGTTCAGCTCTACATCAATCCAGCAGTCGGTATCAAATGGATTCTTTACTATTACTACAAAAGTCTTCTTTTGTTTGTTGTACCTTACCCCGATTATGTCTTTTTCTGTGAGCTTGCACTTGTCAATTACATCCACTACTTGCACTGTTGTTTTCTGTTCTAATATGCGATCTAGAGAAGAGGTAGACTCTCCGAAAAGAGTTGAGATTTCTGCTTCTATATTTCCTGTTGAGGAAATATCTAATGGGTAGACAACTGTCTTAAAATCTCCGGGGGCGATAAATACCGGATTGAGGTCTCCAACTCTCACCCGATTCCCTTCATAAATTACCGTGATTGTGCCTTTAAAGTAGATGGGAATATTAGAATCGCTTTTGTAGGTAACTTCCAGCTGTTTTGTAACCTTGTTATATTTTACAGAATACAAGGAAAGCTGTATTGTGGGAGTTGGGATAGGATACAAGTCAAGGCCTTCTACTGCAGCCACCCCGCCAGTTTGCCCTCTTGCTCCTCTGGCAAATTTGACCATTACACTCATTCCTGTAGTCCTTCTTATATTTGTTGCTGCTCCTACTAGCTCGTTGCCTATAAGCACCCCGATGTCTAGACCTGAACTTTTTATAAAGTCTTTTATTTGCTCTGGAACATTATCCCTCCCTGTAAAAAGAACCGGTTCTGTTCCTGAGAGAAGCTCTTTTTCTAGGAATTCTCCATTACTGAGAGCTGTTTGTTTAGTAGGTTTTATTTCTAGATATTTTTTAACTATTTCTGCATTATCTTTAAACCTGTCTCCTGTGTCTATTATCTCGGGATTGTATTTTGAGAGCGTATCCCTTACTTGGCGATCAACATATCCATATATAACAATCTTTTTTACGTTTCTTTTGCTAAGCACAGAGTCTATTTCAAATATATTCCCCCGATTTGCAAGAAAGACCCAAGACTTTGTTTGAATTGCGTAGGGAGTGACAGCTACTGCACTATAGCCATAACTGTCTGCAGTTACAATGAAGTTTTCTATTTCTGGCATCTGGTTTATCAGTTCAAGGTTTGCAGAATTTACAGATATTTCATCCACGTCTGCAAATCCCTGGGCTTTTATCATTTCAGGGTAATTGAAAACATAGGGCAATTTTTTAGAAGTTATTACTCTTATATCCCTGTTTCTGCTGATATCGTTTAGAAGTATTGCTCCGTGCTTTGTGCTTACGAGAAAATCAGAGCCGGCGTTTTTTAGACTTGCATAGAGCATAGAAGAGTAAACATCTTTCCAGTCTTCTGAATTTGATATAACATGATTGAACTCCTGTGCATGAACTAGCTGTAAGGCTAGTAAAACCGCCAGTATAAATAAGCCCCCTTTTGTATAACTCTTCATGTATTAGTAATCTTGCCGAGCAGTATATAAATTTTTTGCTATTCTATTTGTATTTTTGATTCGCCATGTTTACAGGAAACGCATTGTTTATCTGTAAATGTTTCCTGTCTGTCAGAATCGTGAGATTCTGAGCACTCTCAAAAACTAAATGTTTTTGAAGTATCTAACGCATGAATAATTAACGAAAATTTAATGCGTTAGATATATAAACACTTTTTTCTTTTCCTTTTTATGGTTAATATTCTTTTTAACCCAAAAAAAGCAGAGAGACACCCGATTGAGATGGGTATATTGGGATTTCTTTATGCTTCTTTAGCAATTTTGTTAAGTGCCTGGATTTTTCCGGATTATTCTTCATTAGTCATGGTTTTCCTAACTGTCCTGCCTTGTATCTATATAGTCCAGGGAACTCTAAGGCTGGAAGAAAGCAAGGAGAAAGATTACTTAAGCGAAGAATGGCTTTTAAGAGAGCATTCTAAAGTTTTGTTGTTCTTGCTGTTCTTGTTTATTGGATTTGTTTTTGCTTTCGCTTTCTGGACTCTTGTACTGCCAGCTGAAACAGTCTCTATACTCTTTAATATGCAAGGGGGTGTTGTAGAAGGCATAAGAGATATGGTTGCTACCGGAGATGCCACTTCTGGAGAGGCTTTTTATCTCATTTTGTTCAATAATTTTAAAGTGCTGTTCATCTCATTGGTATTTGCTTTTTTTTATGGTGCAGGGGCTATTTTTATTCTTGTCTGGAATGCCAGCGTAATGGGTTTTGTCATAGGGGATTTAGCAAGGCAGACTCTTGGCTTTGTCGCTTTGCCTATTGCATTTACCAAATATTTTTTGCATGGGATACCTGAGATGATGGCTTATCTTACAATCTCCTTGGCAGGAGGGGTAGTTTATATTGCCGCGTGGAAGGGTCATTTTTTAAGGCAGGGAAGGTTGAGAAGGCTCATTCTTGATTCAGCAGTCTTAGTCGTGCTCTCAGCAATTTTTTTATTGGCTGCGGCAGCAATAGAGGTTTACATTTCTCCTTTGATATAAACATCAGACCATTTTTATTTAGCTATAAAGGCAATAGATTTAAATACTTTAAAAAGTACCTTAATAGTATATAAAAAGGATGTGAATTGATGGTAGAAGAAATAGTCTTTAAAGACTCCTGTATTCAGAAAGGCTACAGAGTAAAAATTCCGAAGGCGATAGTGGATACGTTAAAGCTAAGAGAAGGACAAAAGGTAGAACTAAAATTTAATCCGGACAAAGAAGAGCTGACTATAAAAGAGGAGAGAAAGGGAAAATGAAGAAGATAATTTTGATGTTTATTTTGGCAATTTTGTTTCTTCAGCCAGTTTTAGCTGCCCATTATATTGTTGGTATCGTGAACAATGCATTGGATGGAGAAAATGCCAATGGAAAGCAAGTAGTTTTGTGGAAACCTTCTGCGGGCATTAATGACAATCTTACAGATATAATAGGCCCTACTGGAAATTCTGGGGCAGATAATAATTATACGATCGATTGTGAGCTACTTTCTTCGTGTAACTTAGGGGACGAGATACGAGTTAAGGTCCTGAATGGTGGAGATAATTATATCAGTTATTGGGTGAATCTTAGTGTTACAGGGGCGGGCTACGATATGGCGCCTAACATAACCCTTAACAGCATACCTAATTCCACTTTAATCTTTCCTGTTAGTTACGCTAATTTTTCAGATGAAGTTACTTTTAATTGCTCGGCCAGTGATTTTGATGGATTATCAAATATAACTTTATATGGAAACTGGAGCGGGGGATGGCATGCTAACGATACCAAAGAGATAACTGGAAAGAACAACCAGACTTTTTTTACGAAGAATCTTTCAGAGGGAAAGTATGTCTGGAATTGCCTTGCAACTGATAATGTTTCTATATCTATTTTTTCAAATACTAATTTTTCAATCACTATAGACCGGACTGCTCCAGTAATAAATTCTGTTTATATTAACCAGAGTTATGTCTGTGGCGATTCTTACGTGAGAGTTAATTGCAGTGCAGAAGAAGCCTTTACCGATATAGGTAAGGTTACTATCGAAGCAATTGCCCCTTCTTTTTCTAAGAATTATTCCACTCAAATACTAGAAGGAGATGCTTATTATGCAGACATTTTTGTTAATGAAACAGGAGAGTGGAAATTTAATTGCATTACAAATGACTCTGCCGGTAATATCGCTAATTTTACTTCTTCAACAATAAACCGCTATTACGCCTCTTCAGATTTGAGGATAGAGCCTTCTGGAATAAACTTCAGCAATTACGATCCTGTTGAAAATCAAGAGATAGTTGTAGGGGCCATTATTTATAACGATGGGTGTTCTGATGCTAATAATTTTTTAGTTGGCTTTTATAAAAATGAAAGTTTTGGGGAGCAGATAAACAGCAATAGAACTGTCTCGGTTCCTCAAAGATCTAATTCGACAGCCAATGTAACCTGGAATGCAGAGATTGGAATTACAAACTTTTATGTCTTTGCAGATGTCAAAGGAGATATAAGCGAGGAAAACGAGAATAACAACGAGGCTAACAAGACTCTTAATGTTGGAGCATGGCAGGAGTTTTATGGGAATGTCAGTACTCACAAGCTTTTGGCAGATAATTTGACTTTTAATATGACTCTGTGGGAAAATGCCTCTAATTTACAGGGCAATGTTTTTATAAGTGACATGGAATCGAATGTCGATTGGGGAAATCTTCAAGCAATTGGGAGGGATGCTTCTGGAGCGCCTGCGAGCGATGATTTTTCAGAAATAGACGCTTCATTAAGGATGGGGGGATTTAGTGATTCGGTTTATTCCATCTTTACTGATGGAGGAAATCCAAAGAAAACTGATAGTTTTTTAGTTCATCAGAAGTATATCTATAATGTTTCTGTTATCAATTCAACTAACACAACTAATTTTATTACGGGCCTCTTGTGGGACATGTCAGATGACTTCGATGGAGAATTCAGCCAGGATGATGAGGAAGATTTAGTTTTTGTCACAAAATTGAACGAGAGTTCTTCTGGGATTTATGGAAAGTACGATTATGAGATAACCATTCCTGTAAGGTTAAGAGAATACAAAGGACCAGACACTTCTGGGGTGTATATTTATTACGACTTAAACTGACTATTTCTTGGCGAGTATTTTTTCTGCCAATTTTTGGTCTTCTGTTTGCTTTTCTTTCTCTCCTTTTCTTTTAAACTTCAGCTTTTTTATCACTTTTTGGAATAAAGAAGAAACAATCTTTTTTATTTTTGAGTAAATCTGTATTATTTTTTCTCCAGTTTTCTTTAATCCAGAGAGGAATGCTTCTTTTATTTTTGTGAATGTTTCGTCTATCGCCCCTTTAACTGAGGAAACTGCTATTTTTGTGGCCATCTTGGTTTTTAGAGACCAAATCAATAGAAATCTGGGAGTTATTTTCCGAAATAAGTTGTTTCTTTTCAACTTGAACTTAAATTTAAAAAGATCGTATCTTAGTCTTAATCTTTCTCTTCTGGTCAGCTTCAGATTTATGCTTTTTACTTGGAACACCTCTGTTTTTTCTTTGTTATTTTTAGGTTTTTTCTTTCTTCCCTTTTGGATTTCGTTTTTTTGGATTTTCAGATATTGTTCGTATCTTCTTTCATATTCTTCCCGTATTGATTTTATTTTTTCCTTATATACTTTTTCTGGATTAATTTTCTTTTCTGTCCCTTTAATGCCATTTAAGAATTCTCTGTCTGCATTCTCCATCTCTTTTTCATAAAATGATTCTATTTCTTCTGCATCTTCCATTTTTATCTGCAATAGCAATTGCATATATTGCATGCATTTTCCTTCCCTATGAATTCTGAACTATCAAATTCTTCGTTTCTTACTTCGCACTCGTTTCTGCAGGCTATCCTGCATTCTCCATCATCTTTTATTTGATGGAGCAGCCTATCGAGGATTATGGAACATCTGTCTTGGACCGCATACAGCTTCGGCTTTCTAGTAAGCGAGCCTAAAGTATCGGGATAATATTCTATCAATAATAATAAAACTATAAGTGCAATTAGGAGGACAATTGCTACCAA
>CAZYZS010000043.1:0-6381 GCA_964651965.1 Candidatus Woesearchaeota archaeon
ATAACAGTTGACTCTGCAATTGATATAGCCAAAGAAAATGCAGATGTAATACTTTTAAACAAAAGCTTGGATGTTATTGCAAATGGAATAAGAGAAGGAAGAAAAACCTTCGGAAACATAACCAAGTATATTTTTAATACAATAAGCGCCAATTTTGGTAATATGTTCACTCTTGCGTTCTCTTCCTTATTCCTTAAGTTTATACCTTTAAGGCCATCGCAAATTCTGCTGAATAATTTTATTTCAGACGGCCCTCTAATGACTATTTCAACTGACCATGTGGATGAAGAAGGCTTAAAAAAACCAAAAAGATGGGATATTAAACTTATATCTCGCTTCATGATTTCTTTTGGCTTGATAAGCTCAATTTTTGATGTAATCACTATCCTTACCCTCTCCCTTATTACAGAAGGAAACATACCTTTACTACAAACCGCCTGGTTTTTAGAGTCTGTTATGACAGAAATATTCATAACTTTTGCAATAAGAACAAAAAAAAGATTTTGGAAATCCAGGCCAAGCAGTCTCTTAATAGTATCTTCTATAGCCGCCATTCTCCTAACTTTAGTATTAATCTATTCACCTTTATCTTCCCTGTTCAAATTTGAAAAACTGCCAATAAATATCCTGATGTTAATAGGCGGAATAATCTTGATGTACTTCTTGTCTGTAGAGCTTTATAAAAAACATTTCTACAGAAAGCATGAGAATTAAGCAGCTTCTCCAATCCAACAGAAAAATTTTCTTCCTATTTCATGGGTATCTACTGTTTGAAAGCCTCTTTTTTCAGCTTCTCTGCAACAATCCTTTAAATCAAAACGAGTGTGAGACAAATATTCAACATCCAAACCATTTTCCCCTATAAGCCTTCTCTCCCCCTTAGAACTAGATAGCCTGAAAAATTCATCTATAGACACCCCCTTTAAATTATAATCCACAACAAAAACAGCATCTCCTCTCCCAATAAAATCTCTATATTCCTCAAACATTGTCTCTCCTGCTTCATGGAAAACAAAGGAAGAACCAACACTAGTAAATGGCGCCCCCAATACTTGGGCTTTCCTCCTCTCATTCGTAAATGCTAAATTGACCAGTCTAGGAATGCCCTGATTAGCTATTCTTACCCTATCAGAATTAGAATCATACCCTACAAAATATGCTCCTGGATTTCTAGATGCAGTATAATAAGTCCAATAACCTTTTCCGCATCCAAAGTCTAAATGAGAATTGAAAAAGATATACTCTTTAGCTAATGGCCTGCTAATTAAAGGTATTAAAAGATTATCAAATAAATCATACAGCCCCTGCAACAAACAAATTCCCTCGCCTTCTTGAACTCCCATAACCTGCTCACCAGTATAACCTTTAAAAACATTGTTAATCTAAAGTATACATGAAAAAGAACAAAATTGAACTTATGGCTCCTGCAGGAGATTTTCCTAGTTTACATGCTGCAATTAAAGCAGGAGCAGATTCTGTATATTTAGGATTAAAAGAATTCAACATGAGAGATTCTGCCAAGAATTTCACAATTGAAGAACTAAAGGAGGCAAGCAAGATATGCAGAAAAAACAAAAGAAGAATATATCTTACATTAAATACAATAATCTATGACAGCGAAGTAGAAAAGATAGAGACTATAATTAAAAAAGTAAAAAAACAAGTGGATGCAGTAATCTGCTGGGATTTTTCAGTTATAGAATTATGCAAGAAATATAAAATACCCTTTCATATTTCAACCCAAGCTTCTGTATCCAACAGCAAAACTGCAGAGCTTTACAAAAAGCTTGGTGCAAAGAGGATAAATCTAGCAAGAGAGTTAAACCTAAAACAAATAAAAGAAATTTCTAAAATAATGCCTATTGAAATCTTTGGGCATGGAGCAATGTGCGTTTCAATATCCGGAAGATGTTTTACTTCTCAGTTCCTTCAAAATATGAGCGCAAATAGAGGACAGTGTTCTCATCCATGCAGAAGAGCTTATAAGATAATCGACCCCGATGGTTACGAATTAAAACTAGAGAACAACAAGGTTATGTCTGCAAAAGATTTATGCACATTAACATTTATAGAACAAATTAAAAAAGCAGGCATAAGCGCATTAAAGATTGAAGGAAGAAATAGAGGAGCAGAGTATGTTTATGCAGTAACAAAAGCCTATAGAGAGGCACTAGACAAAAAATTAACAAAAGAAGAAACACAAGAACTAATAAACGAGCTAAAAAAAGTCTATAATCGTGGCCTTTCTTCTGGTTTTTACCTTAAAATGCCTACAAGCGATGACTTTACAAAAAGCGATAGTGGAGAAAGTAAAGAAAAAAAGATGATTATAGGGAGAATAGAGAATTACTGGAATAAGATAGGGGTGGCTCATGTAAAAATATTCTCAGGAAAACTGGTTATTGGGGATGAAATATACATCAAAGGAAAAACAACAGGCTTAATAAGGGCAAAAATAGAAAGCATGGAAATCAACAACAAACCTGTTGCAAGGGCGGAAAAAGGAGACGTTGGAATCAAGCTGCCATTATGCAAAAAAAAGGATGAGGTTTATCTAATAAAGAAAAAATAGAATTATCTTTTTATCATACAATACAATCTGGATGTTTCTTAATAGCATTTTCATATTCTTTTTTTGTCATCCAAAAACTTTCGCTGCATTTTAAGCAATGAAATGTAATTTCCTTGCTATTTCTGTCTAATAGCCATTCCACGTTTCCTGATTTGCACCGCGGGCATTTTAATTTGACTTCCAATTCTACCCAATCAACGGGCTGTCCGAGTTTTGTAGGATCTAATTTTCCAGTTTTAAATCCTTTGGCTACCTTTTCAATTTCTTCAACAATATTATCTGGAATGTCATTAAATTTCTTTAATGCCTCTTCAGAAAAAGTTACTTTCCACTTCTTCTTTTTATTTTCTTTCTTCATAATAACAAATAGAAGTAACTGGTTTATTTATCTTTTTATATGAAATCCATCTTTAGCATATTCTTTCCTTTTTCTTATGCTTCTAAAAATAAGCCAGATAACTATTATTATTGCTATAGCAACAATCACTATAATCCAAGTAGCATTGCTCTTTTTTCCAAGCTCCTCTGCGCTCCTCACTCTTAAGTCTACGTTTACAGAGTCAGAATAATCATTGTTCAGAGCATCTTTATAAGTAATTTTTAATGGTAGAGTAACATAATCTTTCTCGCTAAGAAGCTTAAGGGTAAAGTCAACTGATTCAAAGTCATCTGAATCCAAATCACCAATATACATCCGGCTTGTAGAGATAATATCGTAATCTCCACTTTCTTGAAGCTCCACTGTCAAAAATCTAATATCTGCAACATCGTTATTTACAAAAGTTATGGTAACATCCCCGATACCATTTCCTTTATAAAGCTCAGAACTGTCAATCTTAACAAATAAATTAGGCTTGCTCTTGATAACTATGGCAAAGGTGTCATTATCCTGCTTTTCTTCCCCTATCTTATTCAGGTAATTTATACTTATACCTGCAGAGTAAACCCCTTCTGTAACTATCGGAGAGGCTATAATGCTAAAGTTCATTTCATAAGAACCTGATGGACTAAGCACAGGTATTTTCCTTTTTGAAACATCATCTAAAAAAGAGACTCCCGAAGGGGGGGTTATCTGAACAATCACATCTTTTATCTCTGTATCTCCTGCATTCCTTATCTGAACATTAATGATTCCTTTAGCACCTGGAGCAATTTCAGGTGGAAAAGTTCCTATCTTGTCTATTCTCATTACATTACCATATTGCAGTCTAAGCTGCCTTGTAGTATCCATATTAGTAGTTTGCGCATATACACTCGCAGCTAATAAGAATGCGAATATTAAAAAGGTAATTTGCTTTTTCATCTCTTTTATATTATATATATTATGAAATAATGTTTCTTTAAAAAGGTTGCGATAACTAAAAATTTTACTCATACCTCAATGCATCAGCAGGCTTTAAGTTAGCTGCCTGCCTTGATGGGAAAAATCCAGAAACAGTCCCTATTACAAATCCAAACAACAGGCATCCAACTATAAGATAAGGGCTCATCGAGGCCCTGATTATATTTCCAACATAAATCTGAGCATAATACTCAACTGCCTTTGCAACAATAATCCCAAAAAACAATCCAAGAAAACCCCCAATCAAACCGAGTATGCCTGATTCTACAATAAAAATAGTTAGAATATCCTCGTTTTTAGCCCCAATTGCCTTCATTGTCCCTATCTCCTTTCTCCTCTCTAAAACAGAAGTGAACATTGTATTAGCTATTCCTATGCCCCCAACCACAATAGAAATTGATCCTATTCCAATCAAAAAAGCCATTAAAATGTTAAGGACAACTCCAAAAGTTTCCATCAGCTGGTCAGGAGTGGAGATTTCAAAGTCCTGCGTATCTTCAGTAACTCCCCTCTCTCTTCTCAAGGCCCTTTCTGCTTTATCCACCACTCTCGTCATGTTCTCTCCAGGTTTAATCTGGGCTATAATGAAGTCTACTCTATCTCCTGAATTAAATAGCTCTTTAAAATCCTCTAAAGTCATATAAATCTGCCTATCATCCTGGGAATTCCCTACGGTCTCAAGAATCCCCGCTACCTCAAACTCTTGTCCATTTAATTCTATAGTATCTCCCAATCGAACTGGCTTGCCCATAAAGTTTTCATACCCGTACTGATACCCCAATAAAACCTTTCCTCTGTCTCCATCTTTTAGAAGCCTCCCATCTTCTGCCTTGAGGTCATAAACTTCTGAAAAGATATCCCAGCCATTTACAGGTTTAAAAGGAATCGCAATAGCCATATAATATCTCGTCTCTTCCTTAAAAGTTATTTGAACGTTTCCTAGAACATAATAAGTTGCTTTTTTTATCTCGCTTATCTTATCTAAAGTATCCATATCTTTTGTTGTGAGCTGAACATTTCCACTCTGCCCAACTCCAAAAGTACTTCCTTTTGCTGTGACAAAAAACTTGTCTGTTCCAAGAAGCCTGAACTGCTCCTGAATTCCTTCGTTTAATCCAAGCGACATGCTAAGCAGAACAAATACAGTAAAAATAGCAATAAAAATTCCTATTACGGTTAAAATGCTTCTAATTTTTCTGTGTATTAAAGTCCTATATGCAAGAGTGAAAGCTTCTTGTATCATTTTTTATCCTCTTATGGAATCAGCAGGCTTAAGCCTGGATGCCTGATAACTTGGAACTGCCCCGAAAATTACCCCAAGGCCAAAGGAAAATGCAATTGAGAAAGCGACTAAATAAGTTGGGAGATTAAAGGCAATGATCTCGGAGCCAAAAGCTACATTAGCCACAGCCGAAACCATATAAGAAATGCTTCCCCCAAGTACCACTCCAATTATTCCACCCGCTAATCCAAGAAGCCCAGATTCAACCAAAAAAACAGTTAAAATATCCGAGTTCTTAGCCCCAATTGCCTTCATTGTGCCTATTTCCTGCCTTCTCTCCAAGACAGAAGTATACATTGTATTGGCTATGCCTATTCCTCCTACAATCAAAGAGATAGCTGCAATTCCCACAACTACAATCTGGACTGCCTTCAATATAGTACCTACTGCCTTTAAAGTGTCCAAAGGAGTTTGGACAGAAAAATCTTCCTCTCCTACTTTCTCGTTCCTATCATTTCTTAATGTTTTTCTTATTCTTTCTGCAACTGCTTCAGCGTCATCTGGATTGTCTACCTTAACCACAATCAAATCAATAGCGTCTCCAGTTTCCATGACATCTTTTAAATCGCTATCCAACATTAAAATAGCACTGTTAAGGAAAAAATTGCTGCTGGTTTTTAATATGCCAACAATTTCAAACTCTCTTCCTTCAACCAGTATTTTTTTCCCAACAACAATTGGCTTTCCAAATATATCGTTAGCTCCAAAATTTTTACCAACAACTATTTTTCCGCTGTCTCCTGATTTCAAAAGTCTGCCTTCCTCTGTTTTTAATCCTCCAGAACTATAAAGCCACTCTCTTTCTACTTGAGTATCCGGAACATTAGTAATAGTAGAAAACTGCACAACCTTATTGAATTCTGCTCTTGCAGTCCTTATGTATCTGGTTAAGGCGAACTCCACGCCGTTTACTCCTTCTATAAGCTTTAAGTCATGTTCAGTTAATTTAGTTATAGCAGTGCTTCCAGGAGGCCCAAATCCAGTCTCTGCATTTTGCACAGTCAACACATCAGTCCCCATAGATGCAAACTGCCCTGTTACTGCATTTTCCAACCCTTGACCAAGGCTTATTAAAGAGACAACAGCCGCTATCCCGATAAAAATGCCCATCATCGTAAGCCAAGCTCTTAATTTTCTTCTTCTAATATTGCTCATTCCCAGCTTAAAGAAGTCTAGTAACATTTT
>CAZYZS010000044.1:0-6103 GCA_964651965.1 Candidatus Woesearchaeota archaeon
ATTCACATGAGAACTATTTTTCGGTAGCCTAGGACATATGTCCCTAGCTTATACACTTTTGCTCTTTTCTCCACTTTTTAAGAAAAATTGTAAACCCAACAATTCTATAAGTATAATTTTTTCCAAGTTCCGCCTGAATTTTTTCAGCTATTTCCTTTGTTTTTGCTCTGTCATGTCCTGCGCTTTTCAACAAAACAATTTTTACACTGGCTCTTTTTTTAAAGTGTATTTTTATCGTTTCAAGAACTTCGGGCGTTAATCCATTTTTTCCTATTTGCAGAGTGGATTGAAGCAAGTTCATCTTATAAAGATGCTCTTTGCTGTTTTAAAGATATGTATGGCAAAATGTTTAAGATTTGGAATGAAATATCCTTCATTTTTACATAATAGGGGGCTTATTTTTATGCTCTCGCCGATTTTTATCTCATTTAATGCATTGCCTAATTCATTTAAACAATGAGCATCAACAGCCGATATTCTCAGCAGCCGGGGATTTTTTGCAGCAAGCTCCCTGGCTTTTTTATTGTGATATCTTAGTGTACTTGCATTATGAACTTCAATGCCATCAACATATTTAATTAAAAAGCCCAGATTCTTATGCCTTACAAACGGATGCGGCAAAATCAAAAGCCCTTTCTGTTTTCTTGTTTCTTTTACAACTTCTGCAAATTTTCTCGTTTTTATCTCTTTTTTAATAAAACAAGGAATTATATCCCCGTATTCTGTTTTTATTTCCATACCTTTTATTAGATGGGTTTTGTTTCTATATTTTCTTTTTTGCAGAATTTTCTCAATTATCTTACAGGCCTCAAGATTATGGTGGTCTGTGACACAAAAATAATCAATCTTATTTTTAATAACAAAATCAATAAGTCCAGGAATTTTTATGTTAGCATCAGGCGATTTTTCAGTATGGATATGGAATAAGAGAGTTTTCACTTTTGCTCTCCTTGAAATCTTTCAATGTCCTCTTTTTTTACAGTAATTTCTTTGCATTTTTTGACTCCAAAAGTACCAAGTTTCATACTTTTTTCTTTACAGGTGTCTCTTCCCTTGAAATAATGTACAATGACATCTTCTTTATTGTCTCTCCAGTCCTGAGAGTATCTAGCACAAAAAACAGCAGCCTCTTTAACATCCTTTTTTGTTGCTTTGCCTTTGATATTCACAAAAGGGCTTCCAGGAGCCTTGGTGTGCAGCACAATTTCATCTATCTCTGCTTGTTCTATTAGTTTCTCGTTGTTTTCAGCACTCTTCCCTCCAAGAACCAACTTTCCTGAGCTTGTTGTAAATTTCCTGAAATTAACCATAAGATAAAAAAGAAGAAAGGAGTTATTAAATTTATTGTTGCCTACCTTACAAAATATATTTTTGGAGTTAACACCGCATCTGTTGTTACATTAATACCTAGATCCCTCAGCCCGGTCTCATCGCCTTTTGTTGAAAAATGAGTGGTGTGCATTTCGCAACCTTTTAACAGAGAAATATTCTCCAAACATTTTGCAGCAGCAGGATTTGTAGAAGCAGAAATTGCCAGGGCAATCAGTATTTCACTGACATCTAAACTTGGGCTCTCACTAGATAGTATCTTTTTTTTCAGTCCTCTAATTCCTTCGATAATATTTTTTGGCAATAAATCTATTTCATCCGGCATCTTAGCAAGGTACTTTAGAGAGTTTATTATGCATGCAGATTCTGAGTGCAAAAGTTCTGAATTTTTTCCAGTAATTACTTTCCCTTTTATCTCTATGGCTGAGCCGCAATAAAATCCTTTGTTTCCCTTGTCTTTTTGTTTTTCAGCTAAAACTGCCGCCTGCCTTGCAGGAACAACTGTTTTTCTATAAGTTTCATCTATATTAAGATCCTGCATCAGTTTCTTGACTTTTTCAACAACCTCTTTTTTAGTAAACCCTAAAATCGCCTCTTTTCTGTACCTAAAATATCTTCTTACAATCTCTTGTTTCGAAGCTTCCCTGACAACTTTATCATTAACTATCCCTGCCTTTGTCTTGCTTACCCCCATCTCAGTAGGAGATTTATAAATATCTTTATCTATTTTTACTAGAATTTTCTTTAAGATAGGAAAATTTTCTATATCTCTGTTATAATTAATTGCAGTTATATTATACGCTTTTAAGTGAAAAGGGTCAACCATATTTAAATCTCCTATATCTGCTGTTGAAGCCTCATAAGCTAGATTAACAGGATGTTCTAGTGGCAAGTCCCAGACAGGAAATGTTTCAAATTTCGCAAATCCAGAATCAATACCCTTTAAGCTATCGTGATATAACTGAGACAAGCAAACAGACATTTTCCCGCTGCCAGGCCCAGCTCCTGTAACAACAACAATAGACTTGCTTGTTTCAATGTAAGGATTAGAGCCATAACCTTCTTTGCTGACAATTTTTTCTACTTCAGCAGGATAGCCCTTTATTTCTTTTTGGATATAAGTTCTAATTCCCAGATTGTCTAAATAATTTTTAAATTTCAGGGTTTTTTCTTCGTTTGAAAATCTCGTTATTACTACCGCGCCGATTTCTAGACCAAAGTCCCTTAAATCGTTTATTGATTTTAAAGTAGCTGCCTCGTAGGTTATTGCAAAATCTCCCCTTATCTTGCCGTTTTCTATATCCTTTGAGCTAACACAAAAAACTATCTCAGAGTTCTCTTTTATCATCTGAAGCATCTTGATTTTAGTGTTTGGCTCATATCCGGGAAGAACTCTCGCAGCATGAAAATCATGGCATATCTTACCACCAAATTCAAGATATAATTTTTTAAATTTCTTAACTCTCTCAAGAATTTCCTTTGACTGCTCTTCTAAATATTTTTCAGTATCAAACCCTTTTTCTTCAGACATAAGGTAGACTATCTTGCCCTATTTTTAAACTTAATTGTGATAGAAAATTATCTCCAGGTTTTTAACGCCACTTTAAGTTCTTCATGTGTTTTTGCATATTTTTTTAATGTGATTCCTTGCATTGTTGCGTCAATAGCCTGCCTGCTGTTGCTTTCATAAAATTACAATAAAGATTTAAATATGATGTATATTTAGTAAAAGAGAAATGAAAACCCGCCTTATCTTTAGTACTAAAAAATTAATTGAAAAATTAAATTCAGAAAATGAATTTTATGAAATGAAAGTGAAAGGTAATAATTACGAGATCAATAAAAGATATAAAAATAAAAGGGGAAGGCCATTTTCTTTAACATTGCCTAATCAAATCATGATCTCTCCAGAAGTAGCTGGCTTAATTGTAGGTGAAGGGTATATCGGAGATAGAAATTTTGTATTTGCTAATTCTAATGAAGAGGCCATAACGAAGGTTATTGATTTTTTAAAACAATTCAATCTTCCAATAAAGATGTATTTAGAGGTATCCATGAAAAACAAAGAAAAATATTTTGAAAAGGAATGCAAGGAATTTTGGGAAACTTACCTTGAAACTAATCTAAAAAGAGTGCGATTAAGAGAAGAATTTGATAGTATTACAAAACATGGGACAATTCATCTTATTATGAACAATTCCCTGATCGCTAAAATTTTAAGACAAATAATTCAAATATCAAAAACAAAAATAGAGAAATATAGACAATTTTCAATATATTATTTGAAAGGAGTTATTGCTGCTGAAGGGAATATAAATGTTAAAAAATCAACAAATTGTGTTTATATGATAAGAATAAGTGCAACAAAGAAAAAGGAAAGGGAACATTATAAAAGATGCTTGGAGAAAGCAGGTATTACAATTTTCTGTGAAGACATGCCAACAGTTTCTTCAGAAGAGGGTATAGAACGGGGATGGAAAACAACTAAGGGGAGGGCTGGTGCTGTTATAATTTCAAGATGGGAGAATTTCATAAAAATTTTTGAATTGGACCTCTTGGATTTACATAAAGATAAGAAAGATAAATTTTTAGAATACTTTTTTAATAATAAATTCACAAAACAGTTTATGGATTTTGGATATTTTTTGAACAAAGAATTTACAATGAAAGATGCCCAGAAGCATTTTGGTTTTAATGGTAGGAATTTGAACAGGGTGTTAACTTTATGGAAAAATGGTTATTTATCTAGGAGAAAATTAAACCAATTAAAATTTTCATATAAACTCACGGATAAATACAATCGACTCCACAAAAAATTAGATAACGAACTAAAACTTCATACTGCCCCATTGCCCTAAGGCTATCTTTAACTCCTTATGGCTTTTAGCATACTCTTTTAGCGAGATTTCTTCCATTGTGGCATCTAATGCTTGTCTTACTGCCCTGGCTCCACCTCTCGTGCCTAATTTATGGCCGTGTAACCCCCCACCAAATTGCATAAGAATATCTTTTCCTAGGTGCTTTATTAAATACGGCACATGCCCAGGATGGAGCCCCCCAGAACTTACTGCCATGACTGGCTTTATTTTTCCCCAATCCTGGCTTAGCCTATCTTTTGTTTCTTTTACAACCTTTTTTTCAATCTCCTCTTCTATTTCAGAGACTTCCTTAAGCGTGCCCTCCAGTTTTCCGACAACGGTCCCTATGTGCAAAGAGTCTACGCCGATTAATCTCATCATATCTGCTAAAACCATCATAGAAATTCCGTGTTTTTTATTTCTTGTAAATGCAGCATGCATTGCCCTGTGGGCATGAATTGCCAATTTAAAGTCTGCTTCTCTTAAGCTCTGAACAGCTCCGAAACCTTCTGTAACAACATCCACCATGACAAACTTCCCCCCGAGCTCTTCAACAACCTCTGCTCTTTTTATCATCTCTTTTGTCTCTGCGGTAACATTTACTAAATAGGCTTTTCTTTCCCCCGTCTCTTCTTCCGCCTGGTCTGCTTTTTCAAGGGTTCTAGCAATCCTTTCTTCAAACTCGTTGAATTTTTGTGAACTAAGATTCTCATCGTCTTTGGTTGCGTCAATGCCGTTTATCCATGCATCATAAGCAACTTTTGCATGGTCATAAGTGTTTAATCCAAGTTTCGGCTTTATAATCGTACCAAGAAGAGGCCTGTCTTTAATTTTCAGCATTTTTCTTATTCCAGGAATTCCAAATTGCGGTCCAGGAAAAGAATTTAGAATTTCCTTAGGAATTTTAATATCTTCTAATCTTAAATTTTTAACAATTTTCATCCCAAAAATATTCCCAGCAATAGAAGATAAAATATTGGGGGCATTTCCTCCTTCAAATAATGCAGAAGGATAAGCTATCTTTACATAATTTTTTTCAATAGAAAATACCTTTGCAGCCAGGTTTCTCATGTATTGTTTTTCAGTTTTAACTTCTGCCCATGTTCCAATTGAGCTTTCAAGAGCCACATTTTCAGCCGCCGTTTTTACGCTCACCCCAGAAGCAGGTTCCACTCTAAACAAGCAAATTAAGTCCGATGATTTTGGCTTATACTTCAAATTCAAAAAATCTGATGGTTTCATTTTAGTTGCTCTTTTTTTGTTAAAATTTTACCCTTTTTTTATTTTAATTCCCTCGCTGGAATCTTCAATTATAAACCCTTTTTTATTTATTTCATCCCTTAATCTGTCAGCTTCTTTCCAGTTTTTCTCCTTTCTTGCCTTTTCTCTTTGTTCTGCAAGCTGCTGAATCTCTCTAGGGATATCAATAATTTCTTTTTTAAACAAATCTAAGCCAAGAACAGAATCCATCTTCTCTATTGTTTTATACTTGCCTGTTGCTTTGTCATCTCTAACAAGGTTCCATAAAACCGCCAAAGCAGAAGGCATGTCCAGATCATTATTTATTGCTTTTTCAAACTGTTTTAAGTAGTTTTCATTTATTTTTCCATCATCTTTTATTTCAGACGCAATATTTTTTATTCTTTCATAAGAATTTTTTGCATTTTCTAGGCTTTCCAGCGAAAAATTAAGTTGGGTCCTATAATGGGCTGTTAAGGCAAAATATCTGTAAGACGATGCAGGAAATCCTTTCTCTTCCAATTCACTGATTGTATACAAGCCACCTTTACTTTTGCTAACTTTTTCTCCTTTAAACAACAAGAAAGCTCCATGAAGCCAGAATTTTACCCAAGGTTTTTTTCCAAAAGCAGCTTCGCTCTGTGCTATCTCATTGGTATGATGGATTGGGATATGGT
>CAZYZS010000045.1:0-6063 GCA_964651965.1 Candidatus Woesearchaeota archaeon
ATAAGCAGATTTTGTGATTCAAGGGGAAAATTCGGTGTCCCCAGAATATCACAAAATATATAGATGCCCCTGCCGGGATTTGAACCCGGGTCTCAGCCTCGAAAAGGCTGAATACTTGGCCACTATACGACAGGGGCGGGTAAAACTTCATCACTACAAAATGTTCACTGTCTTTAACTAGTCATATCTAATTAAAGATGGTTTAGAAAGCGTTTTTGGGTTTTTAAAGTTTGTTAATAAGAAAAGGGATTATTGATTAGTCAATTTAGAAACCTTTTAACCTCTCTAACTCCCAAGTTTTGTAATCCTCCCAACACGAAGAATCTAAATCGAAACCTTCAGCATGAAGAACATTTTTCAATTCACTAATAGCACGAGTATAGTAATCATTATTACAAGCAATTAAGGTGGGGTTAAAATTACTTTCAGTATCACAAAAAGAATCGTTCAATTGAACAACACGGCCATTAACACTTTCAATATACTTATCATGAACTTTAAGACCTAAAAATGGTCCAATAGGATGTAATCCTTTATCAACAGCCCTCATAGCGCTTCTTAAAAATGGTCTATAATGAAGAGTATTATTTGGCAAGCCAACAGCACCTATAAAAGGAGGAGTCATTATTAATGCAAGTTCTTCTTGAGGATGTTCCATATAAGAATACTGGAGTTTGATTAATCCCGGTTCTAATTCTCTTAATTTATCATTTAAAATATTATTTCCAAGCCTTTCTAATTTTCCCATAATATCTTGCATTCTATTCATTTTTTTATTAAAACCAAATTATTATAGATTTTTAAGGATTATTATAGTAAATAATAACGTATTAGTTTATTTAAATAAATAATCAGATGGTTATTTAAGAATAAAAATATAATAGTGTCCAAGTTTTAATCAGCACGATACGACAGGGGCATAGAAACTAAAGAGTAAAATGCTTTTTAAATGTTTTTAACACTAAAAATACAAGATAAAAAATAAAACAAAAGAAAAATCACAAATTTATTTTTTCAGCTAAATCCCAGACAATCCACACGCCTTTTTCTTTTCCTTGGAGGGCGTATACCCAGGTTATTACCCAGAATACAGCTACAACTACCCAGAAAATCCAACCGATTACAGGGATCCATCCAAGTGCTGATGCAATAAGGAATCCTATAAATAATATAAGTCCCTGTTTTGCGTAAGCCATTGCATATTTGTCATCTTTCCAGAGGATTATCGCTATCAAAAATCCTATTATTGTAAGAAAGGATGCAACAAATCCCCGCAGCTTTTTGTCTTCGCTTTTATTTGCCGTGTTTTTATTTACCTTCTTTTTTGCCATATATATTTATGCCGCCGGTATTTTTAAAACTTTCTGTATCACTACTTTTTTTTAAGAAAAAGTTTTATAGTTCAAAGAATATATTTTCTCCTGCAATAATCTTTATAAATGAGTATTTATTCAAAGAAGGATGAAAAAAACGAGGAAACTCATTATAACATTGATAATAAGCACAATTTTGCTTTTATCGTTTGTAATCGCACAATCAACAAATCCTTGGAGCGCATCTGCTGCTGGGATCGAAAAAAACATTTTTAAAACTACAGATTCTGTTTATTTAAAGAGCGGCAAATTATGCGAGCCTGCTGATGAAGTTGATGTTTATATTGTTGAAGATAGCGACAATTGGACAGATGGCGATGCTTTAGATGATGTTAGGGGGGCGCCTGAGCCAGTGGCGCTTATTAATTCTGCTATTCCTTTAACTCAAATTTGGGAAAGCCCTGATGGTGGTAAATATGACATTGTTGTAGACTGTAATAAAAATGGACAATACGATGAGTTTGTTGATAAGATAGATAGTTTTTCCGGGCCTGGTTTTGAGGTTGAGGCTGTTGCAGGAGGCGCGAAAGCAGAGAGAGGAAGTAATGACATGGGAGATCATAAATGGCAATACGATCCTGAGGAGCCAGATTTCGTAAACGAAATGCTGCAATTGTCATTAACTGCCAGCGGAGAAGATGTGGAGCTAATTAATATGACTATTAGCGCTTTGGGGAGCGGGGATGACACTGAAATTTCTGCTTTAGAGGTTTATGTTGATGAAGATAGCGATGGAAAATTAGGAGATAATGAAACTTTAATTGGAGATTCTCAACCAGCTTACGAAGATGACAATGGAGAAACTACAATTGATTTAGATTATTTTTTAACGAAAAATGTTAAGGAAAACATTATTATTGTCTACAGGATGAAAGAAAACGCTTCAAAAGGGGAATTTTCATTTAGAGTAGATTCTATAACTGGGATGGGAGGAGATTCTGGTAACATAATCAAATTTTCTGGACTTCCTATAGAGTCAGGTGAGAAAACTGTTATTTCAGAGAAAACCTGCCTTGGCGAAGTCAGTATAGTACTTTCTCCAAATCCTGCTAAGACAGGAGAGAGTGTGAAAGCAGCTATTTCAGGGCTAGAAGGCTGTGGGGGCAGAGAAGCCTCTTTAAGAAGCAATCCATGCGGGTCTTCAACTCCTAAAGTTGTTGGAAGCTGCATTTTAAAGGAAGATTCTTGCAATATAAGCTTTAAAGCTTCTTCATCCTTAACTTATTATATTTGTGTTGATAAAAACGACGATAACGATTCAGTTGATTTTGGAGAGTATGCTTATGAAGACTTAGCAATAGAGTCCCCTGCAGGAAATGTAACTTCTGTAGAAGAAAATGAAACAGAAACAGAAGAAAACGAGACTGCAGAGGAAGAAGAAACAGAAGAAGAGGTAAAAAATACTACTGGCGGGATAACTGGAGGAATTACCGGAATTGGAGCAGAGATTACTGAAACCAACAGTTTTTTCATACTATTAGAAGTTACTTTGCTGTTAATCTTGTTTGTATTAGTAATGATCTTATTCAGGCTAAGACCTGCTGCTGTTGAGCCGCAGAAAGAAGAAGAGAAAGAAGAGCATAAACCTGAGAAATCTGAGAAAAACGGAAAGGAAAAGAAGAAGTAAAAAGCTAGAGTTCTAGTTTTCAATTATATCAATTCTTATTTCTACAAGCAAACCCGGTTTGAGCTTATCTTTTAGAATTTCTGGTATGCAGATTATGGAATGATTGCCATGTTTGGCAATTTTCTTGGTTATTGCAAAGGATTTCATCTTATTATATTTATTTTTCTAGTCTATCTAACAAACTTCGAAGTTTACAAAGAGTTTCTTCTTTATTTGCAAAATAAGGAATGCTTAAAAAAGAGTTAACTTCTGTTTTGTGACCACTAACATGGTAGTAAGTCATCATAAATTTAATTTCTGCTGTAATAAAAGAAAGATGTTCCCTGCAAACAGGAATTTTTACCTCTGCCCATGCATATGATTTAGCTTCACCCAAACCAAATAATCCTATACCCGAACAACCATCTTTTCTAATTTTATATTCCCCTTTGTATCCGCTTAGTTTTTCTTCTATAGCCCAGGGGAAATAAATTTCTATGCCTCTATCTTCAATTCTTCTTCTTAGTTGTTTCAATTGTTTTTTCATGTCTAACTTTTTTCTCCTTTCTCCACAATGCAAACATATTCGGTTTCCTTTTCGTATTCTTTTATATTCTCTTTAGGCAATGGTTCGTTTCCATTTCTATAGGAACCCTCACTCATAGAATATTTTTTAATCCCATTATCAATTAACATTTTCTTTAATTCTTCAATTGTTATCATAGAAGCCATTGCTTCAATATAATCTTTGACTAAAACTGGGCTGGCCCATCTTTTTTCTCCTATTCTTTCAACAACTGTTTTCCAATCTGCATCTCTTCTTAGATCTCTTATATAGAGTTTTCCGCCAACTCGAAGGGCTTTTAACATTTGTTTTAATGCTTTTTGTGGCTCTCTTAATCTATGAAAAGTATTTCTACAAACTACATAGTCTACTGATCTTTTTTTAATAAGCTTAGATAAGCCGTAGACATTGCCTTCTCTAAAGTGTGTTCTTGCGTTATTATAGTTAGAAGCATCAATGATTTCTGGCAAAAGATCATGTGACGCGGGAATAAATCCTGTAAAATCATATCCCTCTGACTTATATTGCGAAACAACTTCCTCAACAAACTCTTCTGCTTTTCTTTCTTTATTCTGATTTGCTAATTTAATCATATCCTTAGACAAATCTATTCCGAGTACTATTCCATCGGTTTGTTCTGCTAGCTCTATAGAAAGAATCCCAGAGCCGCAACCAACATCAACAATCAAATTTCTCCTTTCCTTACCTTCTTTGTAGCCCGTTCTTGTTTTGAAGTCTGCTACAATTTTTCTATAAGTCCCTTTTCTTGCGCTTATTCCTAATTGATTATATGCCTTTGCAACACAGCCATTCATTGCTTCACTATCCAAAACACACAATCTTCCTTCTAAATTTAAGTCGTAAAAATTTCTTATTGCTTCGGTTAAACTTCCTGTCTTTTCCAATGCTTCTTTAGTTATATTTATTACCATAGTATAGTAATAACATTAAAGTTTATAGGCAAGTGTAGTAATATGGGTTACAACAAAATAGGAAGGTTTAAAAGAGGGAAAAGCCTAGTCTATTTATGGAAAGTATAGAACTGGAAAAAATTGGCTTGAGCCCAAATGAAGCAAAATGTTATTTAACCCTGCTAAAAGAAGGTTCGGCATCGGCCAATGAAATATCTAGAAGCTCAGGAATTCATAGAGTTTCAGTTTATGATGCATTAAGAGGATTGAGGGAAAAAGGGTTAATTAGCCAAATAACCAAGGCAAATAAATTACTTTTTGAAGCTGCAAATCCTGAAAAGATAAATGAAATCATAAAAGACAAGGAGGAAATTCTTGAAAGTGTCAGATCAGCAATACCTAATCTTCTCTTGCAATTTAATAGTGCAAAGGAAAAACAAGAAATTCATAGCTTTAAGGGATTAGCGGGAATAAAGACTGTTTTGAGCGAAATCCTTAATTCAAAAACTGAAATCTTAGATTTTGGTGCAGAGTATAAAATTAAAGAATTCTTGCCTTATGATTATCCTAAGTGGGATAAGGAAAGAGTAAAAAGAAAGATACACATGCGAATTGTTGCAAATATTAAAATAAAGCCAACTTCCATCCCATTAACGGAAATTAAATATGTCCCATCCGAGTTCCATTCTTCAGTTTCTACATATATCTTTGATGGAAAAGTTGCTCTAATTATGTGGGTAGAAAAGCCATTAGGAATTTTAATAGAGCATAAGTTCGTTTATGAATCATATAAAAATTATTTTGATATATTATGGAAGCTAGCCAAGCCATAAACAAACTTATATAAATAATTCTTTAATATATTTTTTATGTCATTTAAAGAGCAACTAGCTGAAAAGCTTAAAGAGAAGCTGAATGAAGAGGAATTAAAGCTTCTTCCTACTGGATATCAGTTCATAGGGGAGATTGTTATATTGAATCTAAGGCCTGAGTTGAATAAGCATGAGAAAGCACTGGGTGAGGTTTCTTTGGCTCTGTTGCCTCGTTTTAGGACGGTTTGTGTGCGAACCGGGGCAATAACTGGGAAGTACAGAGAGCCTCAGATAAGGGTGATTGCAGGTCAAAACAATACTGAAACTATCCACACAGAGAATGGATGCAAGTATAAATTGGATATAGCCAAATTAATGTTTGCAAAGGGCAATGTAAGTGAAAGGGCCAGATTAAGCAAGCTGGTGGCTCCTGGAGAGGTTATAGTCGATATGTTTGCTGGAATAGGATACTTTAGCGTTCCTCTTGGAAAATTAAGCCCTGCTGGAAAGATTTATTCTATTGAATGGAATCCTAATGCTTTTCATTATCTAAATGAGAACATAAAACTGAACAAAATAAAGAATGTTGAGACTTTCTTGGGGGATAACCGAGAGATTGTTCCAAAACTTGTTAAGAAGGGAATTGCAGCAGACCGGATTGTAATGGGGCTTCTTCCTCCACCAAAAGATTTTATTGAAACTGCACTAAAGATTTCAAAAAAAGGAACAATTATTCATTATGAAGATATTCTTTCTTCTGAAGAAGATAAAAGAGAAGGAGAGATAGAAAAAACAA
>CAZYZS010000046.1:0-5608 GCA_964651965.1 Candidatus Woesearchaeota archaeon
TGATGTCGATTCAGGAATCAATTGCTAGGTTGAGAAAATTATAGATAGATTTTTAGGTTTTTAAATACTTTTTTTCCATTTCAGTTATGAATAAAAGATTGAGCTATTTATCAAAACTTTTTAAAAGTTTTATAGAATATTTCTTGTAATACTTCCTGTTGCCCTGGATTCTTCAGAACTTCCGGCGGTTTCATAAGTTATTTCTATATCTCCATTAAGGGTGTTTTCTAATTCTTTATTGCAAAATATGGTTATAGGTTCATAACTTCCTTTGTTGATTAAAATTCCTTTTGTTTTTGCATCATAAGCTAAATCCTTTGGAGTTTCTAGACAATTTGTCAGCATTATTTTTTGTATAAAAACATCTTCATTGCCTTTATTTGCAATAAATAATACAACTCCTTTGCTGGTTGCAATAGAATTTTCCTTGCATGCAAATGGTCTGGATATTATACAGGTTTCTTTTATGACATTTGTTGCCTGTTCATCAATAACCTGGCCTGTTGTGGTTATATGAGATTTAAGGACAATTATAATTAAAACAGCTGCAATTATAACCAAGACTAACAGAATCATATTAATAAGTGTCTGTCCCTTTTTCATGATTTAATTATTCATAAGGATTATATAAATATTGTTGATTAAGAAATATGCCCCCGCCGAAATCATAGCCTTTTTGGCAGATTTAGAGGGACTAATTTTTTATTGATTTATTTAGACTAAAAGTATACTGCTTTTTTAAAGAACTCTATAATAAAGTGTAGCAATGGAGAGATAAAATTAAGATTTGGCTTGCTTCCAGAAAGCTTCAAAATAATTTTTATAGCTACCAGCTATCTCTTTATTTTTTATTAAAAAACAGATTGGATTTTCAGTATAAACAGCCGTTATCACAACGTCTCCGATAATATCAATCGCAACAGGCGAATTCATTCCGTTTGGCAAAATTTTGGTTTCGGTCAGCTTAATCTTATTCCTTTTTTTTGCCCATTCTTGAGCATCTGTATTATATAGCATTTTACAAGAAATTCCTAAACTTATTCGCTTTGCATGCCACTCCATAAAGAAGGCCTCTATCTTTTCATTTGCTTGCTTTGGAGCTCCTAGAACATAAATTACATCTCCCTTTTTTATATGGTTTAATGCCATATCCAAGGCAGTTTTTATTCCATTTACTCCTTGCAATATTTCTGCCTCTTGGAATTGTTCGGCATTTTCAAAGATAGATTGTAATTGAGGCGCTATTTTTTCAAATTCTTCCTTTTTATTTTGTATATCCCTTTCTTGGTTTGCTAAAAACTCGTTTAGTCTAGATGGAGATTTAGCTTGAAAATTTCTTCTGTTATTTTCAATAACTACTCCGATTAAACCTTTTTTATTTAATCTTTCTAATATCTCATAAATTTTGGAATGAGAAACTCCTGAATTCTTTAATATTTCACCAATAGTAGACTTCCCTAATTTAAGCAGAGATAAGTAAACCTTGCTTTCCCCTTCTGTTAAGCCAAATTTTTGTAATGTTTGAAAGTCCATTACCCTCTGTAGAGTTTATCCTTTTTAAATATTTCCCCCACCTATGAGGGGATTATATTTAAATACTTATTATATTGTTATTACTATAAAGTAAATAAAGAAATGACGGAAAATGGCAAAAGAAATTGAAAGGATAAAACAATTAATAAAAAAATTTCAGGAAGACCCAAACAAATGGATTGATTCCAGAGAAAAATGGAGGGATTTGAAAGAACTGAGTTCTTTAGTTAATAAAGAATATAAGAGTTCTTCGGAAAAGAAAAAAGATAGCGATAACTCCTTCACTACAAGGTTAGAGGATGCATTTATTAAAGATTTAGATTACGTGTATAGAATGCACTGTTATCGGCATTTATCTATAAAATTGAAAGAGGAATCCATATTAGAAGTAGGTTATACATATTCAAGAAAGCCTGGCTATTGGGTTCCAGGAAAAGAAGCATTTAGGGTGAAACTAAGGGACTTTGACACTGGTTGGATTTTAGAATCCATGGGTTACGGTAGAATTCTGCAAAAAGCATATAGTAAAATAATTAATGAGCCAGAAAATAACTAAAAATCGAATCCCTTTGATTCTGCCAAAAAGGCTATATGCCCCCGCCGAGCAAGGGTATAAAATGTTACCTTCAGGGGTATTTTTTTGTAATAACAAAATACCCACAATTTATACCTTATAAAATCAGGCTTGATTTATAAATTTTGTCGGACGAAAGTATATCTGTTATGGTTTAGCTATTTTCCACAGCGTTTCAAAAAAAGTTTTGAATGATTTTGCGATATTTTCATTTTTTATTAATAAACAAGAAACTTCTTCTTCGTATGTTTGTATTAAAACATAATCTTCTGAAATCGTGATTGCAGAAGGAGTTATGCCCTCTAATACTTTAATCTCTGTAAACTTCATCTTTTTTAGTTTATTCTTATATTCTTTATCTATTTGAGAAAAGAGGCATCTGCATCTTATTCCCTTCTTTACTCTTTCCCCGTGCCATTTTTCCCAAAGAATGTTAAATCTTTCTTCTTTTGATGTAGTTATCCCCATAGCAAGAATCTCTTCCTTTGGATTAATGCGCTCTAAGAATTCAAAGATTGCTGTTTGGATCCCTTTTAAACCTTGGAAAAGAGTGGTTTCATGATTTTTTCTCTTAAATTTATAAGTGTTGATTAAAGAAGGAAGAATCTTTTTTATCTCTGCTTCCTTATTTTTTAGTTTTTCTTCTTTTTCATGCAATAAGTCAATTATTCTATTTGGATGTATTGCGCTGAAATACTTAGTCTTTTTCTTAATAATAAAGCCAACAAGCCCTTTTTTTGCAAGTTTGTCCAATATTTGATATACTTTACCTGCGGAAATTTGAGCCTCTTCAATTATTTTTCCAGTGGTAGTCTCCCCTAAATTTAACAGAGTAAGATAAACTCTTGTTTCTCCTTTTGTTAATCCAATCTCTTCAAGTATGCGTTCTTCCATGATGTATGTTACTTTTTTATCTATAAAAATGTTTCTATTTATACCCCACTTGGGAGGAGATAATATTTAGAAACTAAAAATTTATTACTATCTTATGGTAAAGTTTAAAGAAATATCCCCCTGGGACGCTCAAGAGAGTATCTTTAGAACATTCCTTGAACAAAAAGGTCTTGCATTCATTGGCAATAGACGTGCAAATAAAGAGTTGGCAACAGCCCATCCCATTTATGGATGGGATTCTAGAAGACAATTTGTTGTCGGATACAATGTCCTTACTCCTAAGGATATAATGGGAAAAAAGTTCAATTATCCCCCGATTCAAGGTACTTATCGTGACAATCTGCTTATTTTAGATTCAAGGGGTTTCAATCAAGCAACAACTGCGGAGGTTATAGGATTACTTGCTTGTTATGATGTGCAAAAAGGACAGTACATCAAGCATAGTCTCCTTTCGTTTGATAACTATCATTTAGGCCATGCGTTCAGGTCCTGCAGGGGGATTTATTTTAATCCTCCAAAAGACGAAAATGGACATCTAATACTTAAGGAAGAGAGATTAGAGTCTCTATTGGAAAATTGCGCTCAAGTTGAAGGCTGCTCCTTTGGGGAAAATGATTTCTCTTTTGTTCCATTTGAAAAAATGGTTAAGACCACACTAAAAAAAGATGAATATGGAGTCTATCCTGAAGGCAGTACAAGGGGAAGCAGAACCTGGAATTTTTACAGCACAGGTTTAGCTAGGGCATTAGAATCAAATACTTCTTTATGGGCAAAGAATTTAAATCGGGTCGGATTTGCTGCAGCCCCTAAGGGGGAGCAAGTTAAATGGGATTTAAAGGATTTAATTAATTCTTCTCTGGAAGGCGAATGTGTTGTTGTTCTTCAAAAAGTTTTTACGCCTAGAATGCATATATTAAAACTTAGCTTAGAAAATTGCGATTCTTTTATTGGAGGAACTTTTGGATGGAAATACATTTGGGTCAAATCACCCAAATAAAAAATTTTAATCTACCGGTTAGAATAGAATAAAAACATAAAAAATCTTAAAGTCTCAAATCAGAGTTCTCTTTGCTTATATTTGGAATTCCTGATTGTTTGCTTTCTTTCAAGCAACCTGTATATTTTTTTGTACATCCCTTAAATGTCGCATGATAAGATAATGCCCCTGCCGAGCAGCTGGAAGAAATGTCTGTTTTAGTGGGCATTTTTACTTAATTTATTATGATAATATACCAAATCGGCTTTTATTTATAAGCATTGTCGAGATGGAGTGGATAAGTTAAGGTTTGGCGAGTTTCCATAATTGATAAAAGAAATTCTTGAAAGAAGTTGCTGTATTTTTATCATAGATCAATATACATGAGGCCGGTTCTTGGTAATTAAGTATTAAAACCTTGTCCTCTCCAAAAATATCTACTGTAACAGGGGTAATTCCCTCTAAAATTCTATTCTCAGTAAGTTTTACTTTTTTATAACTCTTGAAGAAATCGCTTTTTTCTGAAAATAGATTTTTAGCTTTAATCTTCTTTTTTGCTCTTTCTTCTCCAATTTTTAGCCATAAGTCATTAAATTTTTTATCTTTCTTGCTGGTTATGCCCATTCCAAGAATTTCATCCCCTTCTTTTAAAGTACTAAGTGCTTCTTCTATGGCAGTTTTAAATCCTCTAAATCCTATGTAAGTTATTGCCTTAACCTCTTTTATACCTTCTTTTCTTAAACTCTCCAATTGGGATAATTCATTTTTAATTAAGTTCTGATCGCTGACTATTTCTTCTTTTTTTAAATCTAACCATTTAAGAATTTGTGAAGGCGGAGCTGCTGAGAAAAAGCGAATATTATTTATTAATGATTCGCTGGCTAATCCTTTTGCCTTTAAACTCTCTAGTATTTCATAAATCTTACCTGAATTTAAGCCCGATTTTACCAGAATTTCCCCTGTTTTGGAGGTTCCAGACTGTAATAAGGTTAAATAGACTATGCTCTCGTTTTTAGTTAATCCTACTCTTTCAAGCGTTTTTGTGTCCATTTAAATAATTGATTTCTTGAGTTTATAAATATTACTATTACTCTACACTTAGTGGGGGATTATATTTATATACTTTTTAGATGTGTTACTACTAGGAGGTTAATCAAAAATGACATCACAAAGACTAGAGGATTTAACGGAAGTAGATATGAAAGTATATCCAACTCACGAATGCAAGAGCAACTGCCCTTTTTGCATGACAGACCTTAGATGGAAGAATCCTGAAGCATCTACAGAAGAGTATCTCTCAAACTTCAAAAAAGCATTCGAAGCTTATTTTAATGCTGGCGGAAGAAAAGTGCTTTTTACTGGTGGAGAGCCAACAGAAAGACCAGACAAACTTATTGGAATGTTGGATATAATAAAGGATTACCCCTTAGACTTAGCAGTTCTTTATACAAACGGAACAAATTTATTCAACTTGCAGAGAATGGATTTAATAGACCCCCACGATGGAGATGTAATCTTATTTACAACCCTTATGGAAGCACTTATTCGTAAAGGATTGAAGAACTATAACATTTCAGTACATCACTATGATGCCAGTAAAAGACAGGAACTCTCTTCGATTAAAGTTTGCG
>CAZYZS010000047.1:0-5570 GCA_964651965.1 Candidatus Woesearchaeota archaeon
TTTTAGTTATAAATAACAGGACTACTGGAAGCGTTATATCTAATAATGAACCAATAAAAATAGGAGTCATTGCTCCTTTAAGCGGAGATTTAGCTTCTCTAGGTCAGGGAGTTAAGAATGGAGCAATGCTAAGTTATGGAGATTTAACAAAATCGCAAAAAGAAAAAATTGAGCTATTATTTGAAGATGATCAATTCAATCCAAAAAACACAGTTACGGCATTTAACAAATTAGTGGATATAGACAAAGCAGAGGTTATTATCTGCCTTGCATCAGGGCCCTGTAATGCCATAGCCCCATTAGCCGAAGAAAAAAAGATTCCTTTGATTGCCATAGCTTCGGATCCAAAGATACAAAAAAATAAGGATTTTGTTGTTAGGCTGGAGATAGCTCCAAGCCAAGAAGCCAAAATTTTGCTAGGTCACATTAAAGAAAAGAAATATAAAAAAATTGCTTCTGTTGTTGCTTTGCAGGATGGAACCCAGGCAGGTTATTCGCAGTTATCAAAAGACCCCATGTATTCCAGCAATGAAGTTTTTAGTGAATTTGTTAATCCTGATGAAAAAGACTTTAGGACAGTACTCACAAAAATCCTTGAAAAAAATCCAGAGGTTATCTTTGTAGGATTACTTCCTGGCCAAGCAGGAGATTTTGGAAAACAAGCTAAAGAATTAGGTTATAAAGGTGAGTTTATTGGGCTAAATTTTTTAGAAGGAGAAGAAACACTCTCTGCAGCAAAAGGATCCTTGGAAGGAATGGTTTACACTAACGCAAAAGATCCGCAAAATTGGTTTAGCGAAGAGTACAAAAAAGAATACGAAAAATCACCCGGTCCCGGATCTGCCCATATATACGATTCTGTTAAACTTATTTCTAATTCAATTGAAAGTGGAAAGACCTCTAATATAGAAATAGTACCGTATCTTAGCTCAATTAGAAATTATAGTGGTGCGTTGGGGACTTTTAGCAGTACCGGGTCTCATGAATTTACAATACCTGTTGAGCTTAAGACGATAAGAAATAATGAGTTTGTGAGGTACGAAGATTAATTATTTTTTCGCTTGTATCCAAAGCGTTTCAAAAAAAGTTTTAAATGATTGAACAATTTCAGGGTGTTTAATAGATAAGCATGAAGGATCTTTTCCATGAGTAAATATTAAAGCCCTGCTTCCCATAACATCTACTGCTGCAGGTGTCAAGCCCTCAATAATTCTTAAGTCTGTATACCTCATTTTTTTAAAAGAACGGTGATACTCTGTTCCTCTTTCAGAAAAGATAATTCTGCATCTTATTTTCTTTTTTATTCTTTCAATATGCCATTTGGGCCATAAAAGATTGAATTGTTCTGGTTTTTTTGAGAAAATTCCCATTGCCAAAACTTCATCATCAGAAGTAAGCTCTGATAGAGCTTCGAATATTACTGTCTGCACACCTTTAAACCCCTTAAATAATCTTATTTCTGTTTCCTTTTCACCTGATTTCTCCAAGTCTAAAAGAGAGGGCAATTCTTTAATAATCTCCTGCTCTTTTTCTTTTAGTGATCTTTCTTTTTGTTGTAAATAATCTAAAATTCTATTAGGAGAGCTTGCACTAAAATATTTTGTTTTTTCTTTAATAATAAAGCTTACAAGACCTTTTTTTATCAGTTTTTCAAGTATCTCATATATTTTGCCGCTTGATATCTGGGCCTCATCTACTATTCTTCCTGTTGTTGTCTCTCCTATTTTTAGAAGAGTGAAATAAACCTTAATTTCCCCTTTTGTCAGGCCTATTTCTTCAAGTATTTTTTCATTCATCAATAAGGGAATAAAGTGGTTTATATAAAACTTTCCATTTACACCTCACTAAGTGGGAGATAAGTTCTAAATATATTCTTTCATGATAGTTATTGTTTAGTAGTTACATAATGACTACTTTTGAGGTATTATAAAATGGAAAACAAAACATTCATCATAACAAAGAAAATTGCCAAACATGGCAACCAGGCAGTGATCATAGTTCCAGCTTTACTTCAAAGTCAACTTTGCCCTGGAACCCTAGTACAGGTAACATTAGATGTTATAGGGGGCAAAGATGAATAAGAAATTGGGAGTTTTAGTTATACTTGCATTGGTTCTAATTATAATTAGCCTTTCATATATAGCCTTAACGGGATATACTACAGAAGATAAAAAAGAGACTATCCGGATTGGAATACTTCTTCCTTTAAGTGGAAATGCTGCTTATTACGGGCAGGCATCTCAAAGGGGAATAGAAATAGCAAGAGAAGAAATAACAGAAAAATATCCCAACATGGATATAGAAGTTTATTATGAGGACAGCCTTTATACTCCAAAGGGCGGGGTAGATAGCTATAACAAATTAATAGGAGTGAATAAAATTGATGCAGTCATTACTGCTGCTAGCCAAGTATCACTTGCAGTATTGCCTCTTTCTACAAAAGATGGAATCTTTCAGATGGCTATATTCTCTTCAGCAGATAAGTACACTGTCCCTAATGATTTATCTTTCCGTGTTAGCGCGAGAAATGAAATAGAAGCAGCAAAAACAGCAGAGTTTGTCAAAGAGAAAGATTTTAAGAGATTAGGAATTATTTATCTTAATAATGATTTTGGTGTAGGTTTCAAGGAATCTCTCAAAAAAGAATTAATAAAAAATAAGGCAGGAACAAAAATAGTGGCTGAGGAAGGAATTTTATTAACTGATGCTGATTTTAAAACCCAATTATCAAAAATAAAGGAATCCAAAGCAGATGTAATATTTATGGTGGGTGTAGCCAGCCAGTATAGTATCATACTTAAGCAAGCTAAAGAAATGGGAATAAAAGCACAGTTTATCTCAATGCGTTCTGCTGAAGACCCTGTTTTACTTAAAACTGCAGGAGATGCAGCAGAAGGTCTTGTCTATACTTACCCCTTTGATGCAAATTCAGAAGACTCAGAAATAAGAGAATTTACTAGTGCTTTTATAAAGAAATATAATGAAACTCCAGATGCATATGCCGCAGAAGGGTATGAAGGATTTAAATTAACTGCTTTAGCTTTTGAAAAATGTGGAAAAGATAATGTTTGCGTAAGATCATATCTCGAGGATTTGAATAACTATGAATCCATCTTTGGGAGCCTTAAGTTTGATGAAAATGGAGATGTTTATTATGATTATTTCTTAAAAACAGTCAAGGACGGGAAATTTGTGCCTTACACCCCCTTATAAGGCTGATCACTTTTTCGCTATCTTCCAAAGCATTTCAAAGAATTTTTTATAAGAATCTGAAATTTCTTTTCCCCTGATCAAAATAGCTATTGGACTTACAGACCACATTATAATCAATACCTTATCTTCATAAACACAAGTTGTAGAAGGAAATACAAATTCACTTGGCAAATACCGATATTCAAATGATTCTGGAACCATCTTCTTTCCTTTGAACTTGTGGCTAATTAAATGTTTTACTCTTATTTTGTTCATTTTTAAACGAGAGTACCATATATCACTATAATCTGGGAAGTTTTCTTTAAAACCCCAGCCAGAAGCAAATAAATAAACTTCTGTTTTTGATTTCGTTATATCCATAATAATATTTTTTATTCCTTTCTTATCTTTGTAAATAGTAGCTTCCTGGGGGGATTTGCTTAATTGCCTTTGAGATTCTAATTCAGAAATAATTTCTTTAACCTTATTTTTTCTTTCTTCTTCTATTTCTAAAATCTTTTTAGGGTCAGCTGCTTCGTAGTGTTTCCTTTTTCCCATTATAACATAAGAAACAAGACCTTTTTCCTGGAGCCTTTCTAAGATATCATAAAGATTTATCCTATGAATGCCTGTTTTTGATAAAATATCTGAGGCTGATGCAGACCCTAGCCTAAGCAGAATAAGGTAAACTTCTGCTTCATTATCTGTCAGCCCAAATTCTTTCAAAACTGCTTTTACATTTAACATAAGATTATCGGGATTTGTAGACTTTTAAATCTTTCTAAAATAGTAATGTACATTACAACATATTATTTTAAAGAGCATGTTTGTCCCTTTTTTATGGAAACAAAACAATTCACAATACAGAAACAAGATGTTTCTGTCTCCCAAAATTCTTTAGATCAACGAAAGAATTTTGTGATAACCAAGAAAATTGCCAAGCATGGCAATCAGGCAATAATTTGCATTCCAGATATTTTAAAGGACCAGCTTAAACCTGGTACAATTGCTGAAATAACAATTGAAATTTTGGAGGCGGGCTAAAATGGAAAATAAAAATAAAATCATCATTTTTTTGGGAATCTTAATTATAATTTTAGTTGCGCTTAATTTTATCTGGATAAACAATTTTACAGGAAAAAGCATTAAAGAAGAAGAGACAATAAAGATAGGAGCAATTCTTCCGTTGAGTGGAAAAGTAGCTTATTATGGTGATTATATACAACAAGGCACAAATGCAGCAATTAATGAAATAAATTCTAAAGGAGGCATTAATAACCGGAAATTAGAGGTTATTTATGAAGATAGTAAAGGAGATGTGACTTCTGGAATTTCTGCATATGAAAATCTAAGGTTTAGGAATGTGAGTATTATCATAACAACCTTAAGCGGAGTAACTCTTGGAATAGCCCCTATTTCTCAAAAAGACAAAGTAATTCTAATGAACATTGGAAGCGCTTCTCCTAAAATCTCTAATGCAGGAGATTATGTGTTCAGGCATAATGTGTTGCCGCAAGAAGAAATAAAATTTTTAGCGAATTATCTTTATAATAATGGATACAAGGAAATTGCATTAATAACTGTTAATGCAGAAGCCGGTGTTTCTTACAGAGATTATTTTATTAAAGAGTATGAAAGATTAGGAGGAAAAATAATCGTGGATGAAATGCATGAATATGGAGAAACAGACTATAGAAGCATTCTTGCAAAAATTAAAGATAAAAAACCAAAAGCAGTTTTAGTACTTAGTTATCCAAATGAACTGGCAGCAATGCTTAAACAATCCCAAGAATTAGATTTTAAAACCCAATGGTTCAGTATTTATGATAAAGAAGGCTCTGAATTTTTAGAATTGGCAGGAGAAAATGCAGAAGGATTAATATACACTCACTTTCTTAAGGAAAATGAAAAATTTACAGAACCTTATGCAGCTCTTGCTTATGACAGCATAATGGTTTTAGCACAAGCCATGGAAAACTGCAAAAATCCAGAAGATACAACTTGCATTAAAGAGAGTCTATACAGCATAAAAGATTTTTCAGGAGTTACTGGAAAAATCAGTTTTGATAAAAATGGAGACACTCATAAAGAAATAATTCTTAAGACAATAAAAGACGGGAAATTTGTTAACTATGAAAGTTAATTAAAACGGAAAATAATCATTTTTTTGCAAGTTTCCAAAGAAGATCAAAATAGCTCTTATAAGAATCCGCTGTCTGCTTGTCAATAATTCTTATAGCAGTAGGAAAAGGCTCCCAAATAACAATCAAAACTTTATCTGCATAAACAAACGTGGTTGAAGGGCTGATATAATCTAAATGCTTGACTTCTAAACCTTTTCTTGAAGGAACCTTAAGACCTTTTTTTAATATAAGCTT
>CAZYZS010000048.1:0-5568 GCA_964651965.1 Candidatus Woesearchaeota archaeon
TGCCCTTGTACATTTTGAGCATCAGATACATTAAGGTTTCTGTTAAAGAACAATGAATAGTTATATAGAGGGTCAGTTGCAGTAGTTCCTGCATCTATATATAATATAGGGTCGTCTAAACTTGCCCCCCCTTCTACTGTTCCGGATATTAATCCGGTAGATGCTAAGTCAATAGCACTTCCAATTTTTTTGTAATTGATAGTTATATCACCACTAAATGTTGCCCCTGTTAAACTGCACTCTAAAACTAAACTAATTGTGGCTCCAGAATCAATATTACCGATGTTTGTGTTTTGGTTGCAGTTGCTTACTGAGACTTGGGTTATATTATAAGTTTCTCCGCCATTGTTCTTTATTTCTAGCCCTATTCCTGTGCGGTTTATCTTATAGGCATTCAAATAAAAAGGAGCACCAACGTATGCAATTTCATCTATGTCTCCTCCACTTGTTCCAAATTTACTTACTGTATCGCCTAATACAATTACTTGACTATAAGTATATGGTATACCAATTAAGTCTGTAAATGTCTCGTCTGCGAGAGCAGTTGGAAGCTCAGAACTCGTTATATCTGTTCTGGCAACATTTATGCTATCTGCAAAATATATTTTTCTTGAAGCAGTTGCTAAACTTGTGCTTTCCTCTGGAGCGCCTAAACTACCACCGCCTCCCCCTCCTCCGCCCCCTCCGCAAGCCCCGCAATCAACAGGGCAATTAGAACAGTCTTCTCCAAGGTCTGCTCGGCAGCTGCCATCTCCGCAATAATCAGCAACTTGGGCTCCAGGTTTCATGCTGCTCAATTCAGAACCTGGCTCTTTTGAGGGAATCGTTTGGGCATATTGCAAAACAGCAATCAGGGAAATTATAGCGAAAACCTCTATTGCTGCTAGTACTAGAAGTACTGCTGATATATTTGCCCTCTTTTTCATCTAGATATTAACAATCTCATACTTTTAAATTTACCGGTTAGAAGTTAAATAAAAAATAGAATAAAATAATAAAAAAGAAAAATTAAATGCTGACTAAATCCATGTTAGTTTCCGTATATGCGAAGTTCCTTGCAATAAGGTGCTGGCATCCAAGTTTTTCAGCTGACCTTACTATGCTGGAAGTTGCAGTGCCGTCTATAACAATTACAAAGGTATTTCTAAACCTTAAGCTGTAAAGCTGGCCTATAGGGGCTTTTTTAATTACTTCCAAATCTGAGTTAAGTAAAACAGCTCCTCTTGTTCCAGTTACATCGTCCATTATTTCTCTTAGCTTATCCATCTCAGCATCTGTGAGCTTCCGCATTTCTCTTTCCTCAATTTCTTCTTCTCTTGGTCTTTCTTCCCTGCTCTCTTCTCTATGCCTCTGCCTTCCATCTTCCCTTCTTTCTTCTCGCCTTCTCCCTCTGTAATGCCTGCCATTCTCTGTTTCTCTGTTGCTCGCCGAAAATTCCTGCGCGGTTACTTTTTTCCTTAAAGAAGAAAGAATCTCTTTTGGAGCAAGCTCCTCAACTTCTTTTCCGTCAGGAGCAACTGCCACAAAATCTATACGCGCGTTCTCTATAGCATTTCTGGCTATTAACTTTCCGCCCCTATCCCCGTCTACAAACAAAGTTACTTCTTTGTCAAGGCTCAGTTCTTTGATAGTTTCAGGCAAGATAGTGCCGTTCATTGCAATTACATTTGCTACATTAGCTTTCAACAGTGTAATTACATCCGCTCTTCCTTCCACTACAATTATTTCAGCTCCAGACATATCTCCTGCAGGCAAGTTATCTCTTCCATATTCCTGCAGTTTAGAAACTCTTGAGGAAACTTTAACTGCTTCTTCTAGTTCTCTGGAATCAGAAACACCTTCTATTCCTTCCAGAAGTTTTTTTGCCCTGTCTATAATATACTCTCTTTTGCTTCCTCTTACATCTTCTATTCTTTCAATTGTTATTTTTGAGTCGCTAGGCCCTATTCTTTCAATAGTTTCCAATGCAGCTGCTATAATTGTAGTTTCTGCTTTGTCAATAGAGCTCGGTATTTCAATTTCTCCGACAGTCTTGCCATTTTCATTTCTTAAATCTACATCAATTCTGCCTATTTTTCCTTCTTTCTGAAGTTCTCTTAATTCAAGATCTTGCCCAAGCAGCCCTTCTGTCTGCCCAAACAAAGCCCCAATTACATCTGGCTTGTCTAAAGTGCCTTCTGCTTCAAATTTCGCATGAATGATGTATTTAATTGAAACTGGGCTTATTTTTGCCATTTTTGTCCTCCTAAATTTAATTTACAGAAAAAGATATCCTATAATATACGCTTCTCTTATTTCTTATCAACAAAATAAACATCAAATGAAGTTGATAAATGTAAATTGATGGTGATTAATAAGGTGATATCTTTTCCTTATGTTTAATGATAAAATCTAATGAAAATGCCACTTTATAAATTTTTCTGTATTTTTCATCGCATATATACAAAACATTTATAAAGTAATTTACTAAGATTAAAGTTAGTAGAATGTTAGTTAAAATGAGAGACACTAGAGTTAAAAATGAGGTGGACGTCGACGGTGAAGGCGATGATTTCCTATCAAGGTTGGATGGTGACCCCGACGATCCTGTTTTCGAAGTAGACTAAAACTTTTTTTTCTCTTTCTTATTTTTTTTAATTCGAGCTAGTCTCTTAATTCTTTATCCCTTTCAGCTAATCTTTCCAGAGCTTCTGCCTGCTTTCCAGCCAATCTTAAAGTAGGCTTTTTGGCACCTTTTCTGTATACCTCGAGGCGACTATAGCTTCTATTATCAATATACTCCCATCCCCCCATTTTGACAGTACAATCGTAAAAAACAATTCTGTCATCGGGATTTAATTGAAAAGAAATGGGAAGCTCAAATGTAATAGAGGGGTGCTTGAAACTGTAAAGCCGGGCTCGAGTAAAATATTTATAAGTTTCTGCGCGCCATACTCTTGTAAGCAGCTTCTTCATTACAGAACAAGGTTAAGATATTTTAAAAATAAATATGCTTTCAATAACAATATTCCTCTTCTTCTTTTTCCTGATTATCCTCTCTTTTTAGAGCCTCAATAAATTCACCAGAACTATTGATTTGAAAATTTTCTAATTCTTTAAACATGTTTATCCGCCTATTGCTTCTCTTTCATTAGCAGCATCTTCTGCTGTTAATCCTCTATCTAGCTCTAATAATCTTGAAATAGGCTGAGTTAATTTTAAAGCTCCTTCAAATCTAGCAAGCCTCTGTCCGCTAATGCTTAATGAAGGTTTCCTTTTTCTTCCTTGATAGAAAGCGACAGATTCGTAATTCTCATGTCCTACTTTGTAAGGTTCTTCTCTTTTTCCTAATGGTATTCCACTATTGCAAAAAATTACTCTGTCTCCACGATTTACCATATTGCTTAGTGGCAATGGCACATTATACCTTACTTTTGTAGACTCTCTATATTTTATTGCTAACTCAAAAGTAGTTGTTTCATCTCCGTTGTCTTGTACTTCCTTAACTATTGTAGTTAAATAATCTTTTCCCATCTTAATATTATAATCAGAACTCTTTATCTATGCTTTTGCTTTTTCTGCACCAAACTTCTTCTCAACTAAGTCTATGCAGATTCCAGCAGCAACTGTTGCTCCTGCGTCTCTTATTGCAAATCTTGCCATGTGTGGATTTTCTTTCTGCTTCTCTATGACTAAGTTTCCGATTGGCTTGATTTTAACAATTGCAACATCTCCATTCTTGATAAAGTCTGGGTGCTCTTGTGCAACTTGGCCTGTTTTTGGGTCTAATTTCTTCATTAGTTCTATAAACTGGCAAGGCACTTGTGCTGTATGAACGTGAAATACCGGGCAATATCCCTTTGCAATAACAGAAGGATGGTTGATTACTGCAATCTGGGCAGTGAATTCCTCAGCCATTGTTGCTGGCTTAGCTGCATCACATATAACATCTCCTCTTGCAACGTCTTTCTTTCCAACTCCCCTTATGTTTACTCCAACGTTATCTCCTGCAGGAGCCTGTTGTAATTGCTCATGATGCATCTCAATGCTTCTTATTTCTCCGTCCATTCCCTTGCCGCTTCTTCCAGGAAGGACTCTTACTTTCTGTCCAACTTTCATTATTCCTGTTTCTATTTTTCCAACAGGCACAGTTCCAATTCCAGTAATTTCATAAACATCCTGAATAGGCATTCTCATAGGTAAAGTAGTTGGCTTTTGTGGTGGTTCGAACTTGTCTAATTGTTCTAATACAGTAGGCCCCTTGTACCAAGGCATATTTCCAGACTTCTTAGCAACATTGTCTCCTTTTAATCCAGAAGCTGCAATAAAAGTCACCTTGTCGAGTTTATAGCCGACTGATTTTAAAAGAGCAGAAACATCTTCTTGAACTTTTTTGAATGCTTCTTCTTTATAATCTACTGCATCCATTTTATTAGCCAGTACTACAATTTGTTCAACACCCATTGTCCTTAAAAGCCAGAGGTGTTCTTTTGTCTGTGGTTGAACTCCTTCTTTTGCAGCTACAACAAGAAAAGCAGCATCTGCTTGAGAAGCTCCTGTAATCATGTTCTTTACAAAATCTTTGTGTCCGGGAGCATCTATGATTGTAACTTGGTATTTTTGTGTTATTAATTTCTGGTAAGAAAGGCTGATTGTAACTCCTCTTTCTCTCTCTTCCTTGAATTTGTCCATGATGAATGCGAATTCAAATCCTACTTTGCCGTGTTTTACTGCTTCTTCTTTTAATTTTTTCATGTCTTGTTCTGGGATTATTCCAGAGTCGTACATAAGTCTACCTACAGTTGTTGATTTTCCATGGTCTACGTGACCTACAAACACAACATTAAAATTTGGTTTTTCTTGTGCCATTTTAATTAATAATTTGTATATTCTATGGTGAAAAGTGGGGTTTATAAATATTTCGCTTTTTCTTGGCTTTTTTCAGCTTTCGATTTTCTCGACGAAAAAACAGAAAATATTATAAACTTATTATGTGTAGTAACTTTATGAAAAAAACAAACATCGCAATTATAATTTTGATAATTCTATCTTTTATTATAGCAGCATATGCCTATAGCGTAATTCCAGAAGATAAAGTTGCTTCTCACTGGGGATTTAATGGTGAGGTAAACGGATATATGCCAAAATTCTGGGGCTTGTTTTTAATGCCTATGATGTCTATAGCCCTTTTCTTGTTGTTAATATTTATCCCAAAAATAGACCCATTAAAGAAGAATGTTGCCAAATTCAGAAAATATTACGATTATCTAGTCTTGGCGATACTTCTTTTTTTATTTTATATCTTTTTATTGACAATATTTGCAAATTTTGGCTACAAATTTAACATGAACTATGCAATAATCCCTGCCTTCGCTCTTCTATTTATTATCCTCGGCTACTTTCTAAAGAAAACCAAGAGAAACTGGTTCATGGGGATACGCACACCCTGGACAATAAGCAGCGATGAAGTCTGGGAAAAAACCCACAACTTAGGCTCAGTCTTGTTTATTATTGCAGGAATAATTGTATTCTTGGGAATTTTCTTCCAGGATTATATCTGGCTTTTCTTTATAGTGCCCATTATAATTG
>CAZYZS010000049.1:0-4998 GCA_964651965.1 Candidatus Woesearchaeota archaeon
ATCCATCCCAAAACCTTGAGCAACCTCTACAACTCTAGTTCCAATTCTTCCCAAACCAATAATCCCTAAAGTTTTCCCTTTTAATTCCCATCCCATAAATTTCTCAAAACCCCAATTTCCCTTCTTAACAAAATTCAAAGCACCATGGGTTTGCCTAGAAATATTAAGTAAAGCAGAAATTGTTAATTCGGCTACAGCTTCTGTAGCATACCCGGGCACATTTGTTAAAACAATTCCTTTTTTATTCAAAAGTTTAATATTAAAATGAGACACATCAGTATGCATTGCACCAATGTACTTCAAATTGGATTTCTGGAATAAAGAATCATCGTAGTAATCAAAGAGGCGGGTAATTAAAGCATCAGCATCTTCTAAATCTAGTAGTTTTAGGCTTTTCAAATATTCTCCTTCAGCAGAAACTACTTTTAATGACTCTGTAAACTCTTTTAACCTCTCAATAAACTCTTTTTCAAGAGGTTTTGATTTTAAGTCATATAAAATAATTTTCTTGAATCTCATATTCTAATTGGTACTTAAATAGTTATAAGCATTTCGTTTAGCAAATCATTTTACACTATCTCATAACCTTTTAATTTTAAAATCTTTATAACACTTTCGTCAATCTTTTCCTCGCTTATTTTTCCATTTTTAACATCCTGCTCTAATTCTAAAATAAGTTTATAGGAAGATTTTTTATCCGGCTTAAAGTCCAAAATTAAGTTATTTCCAGAATTGATCAAATCCTTGTACATCCCTCTCTTATCAGGATAAAAGCCTTTTAATCCTTGCATATTAACTTCATCGCTTATAATAAGGATATTCTCAGGAATAGTTTCAATAACCTCTTTAGAAACACTAGAAGGCCTTCCATTGGAATTTAGCTCTCCATTAACTATCTGATGCCCAACCATTATGCCAGTTACGTTATTTTCAACACAATATTCAAACAGCTCTAAATCCTCCAGGCTTATGTTCTGCTCATCTCTCTCCAGATGGAGATTCTTAATCATGCCTTTCCCAGGATAATGCTTGCATGTTCCAAAAACACTTTTTTGCAACCCTTCAATGTAAGCTTTTAGTTTTCCCTTGATTTCTTCTTTATCTCCAGAAAATGCTCTTCCACCATAAATATCATCCTCAAACTCAGAAACAGGTGCAAAGTTAATGTTAAACCCAAGGCTTTTCAGAAGTTCTCCTTGCTCTCTACCTAAATTAAAAGCCCCTGTCTCGTTTTTCACATCTTTATTCATTGGAAATTCCTTAAACCAGACAAAAGGATTCCACGTTCCTTCTAAATCGGTGGCTATTAATAGTTTTATTTTAGAATTTTCTTGATATTCTCTAATTTTTTCCCTGTAATTTTTTTCTGTTTTTTGCTGATCAAAGAAAACTCCGCCAACATTCAAATCAATGAGCTCTAAATTATTTTCAGAATCTCCCCTAATCATGATCATTTGTGCAATTTTCTGTCTTAAGGTAAAAGAATCGAGGCTTATTGAATTACCTTCGATAATTATATTGTCTGTATTTTCCTCGTTCATCTTATATGCAAAAATAACATTGCCCAATATAAAAAAACCAATAAATAAAACTATCGCGATTATTACAAGTGCAGTCACCAACTTTTTTTTCATTTTTTATAGCAATTCAGATAATATTTTTGCGCCTAATTTAACAGTTCTTCCAGATTCATCTTTACCTGGATTTATTTCAACAATATCTGCTCCTCTAAAGTTCTTAAGTAACATGAGCCTCTGTAAAAAATAAAGGAGCTCCCTAGAAGATAATCCCCCGGGCTCTAAATATCCTGTTCCAGGAGCAAATGCAGGGTCAACTGCATCAATATCAATGCTTATGTAAAAAGCATCTGAATTTCTTGCTCTTTCCATTATAATATCGCATATTTCCTGCCGATTTTCCAGTATCTCCTTCACTCCAAAAACTTGTATTTTATTTTTATCTATAAATTCTCTTTCTTCAGGATGTATGTTGCGAATAGCCACAATCACAACGTTTCCAGCAGGAAAACTATCTTCTACCAGTTTTCTAAGCCACTCTTCATGTGTCGGCTCTTTTCCAGGCTCCATACAGTCAGCATGCGCATCAAAAACAATTAAAAAAGGATTTTCAAAATTTTCCATAAATCCTTTAACCAACCCATAAGATATTGAATGGTCTCCTCCTAAAAACAGAGCCTTATCCTGCGAAGAAAAAATTTCCCTGCTGTTTTCATAAATAAGCTCGTTTGCCTCTTCAACATTGTTATTATCCACATGTATCTCTTCCAAATTCAGCAATCTTTTATCAATAATCTTTCCCCTCTCGCTGCTGTAAATCTCCTCCAGACTCTCAAGTATCTCAACAGGAGCTTTCTCGCATCCTTTTGTTCTTCCCATTGCATTAATTCCCTTAACTCTTATAATTTGCATAGAAAACCAAAAAATAAGGTGTTTAAATAACTATCTTAAGCAGATGGACTTCATCTGTCTTTGTCTGACTCTTCTTTACTGCCACCTGTTTTAAGAATATAAGCTATAATGTATCTTTTCCAGTAAGCGTTCCCAGAAAGAAAGCGTTCAAAATTAAAATCAATATCCGGACAAAATATCTCGTTATCGCTTGATTGGCAACCTTTAGAAGAACTTAGTAATCCTCTGACTATTCTAATTGCAATGCCCCCCCTTTCTGCAACTAGCTTTTCAAGGCAGTCATATATGGGATTTATTCCTTCTGGTAAAGAGTCTTTTATCAAACAATACATTGTCTCCATAATTGTCTTAACATAGGGGTCACTTCTTGTATGAGAAGAAACATAATCAACAATCGGCTTTCTCAAAGCCCTAACTAAATCTGAACAACTCTCTCGAATTTGATTCAATTCTTCTTTCTCAGTAAGAGTTTTATTTACCATAGAAAAGTGATAACCTACAACTATAAAAATAAAATCTCCCCCATAGGGGGTTAAAAAAAGAAATATTTATAAACCAGAAAACAATAACCAACTATGGAAAACCAAGCATTATTAGACGCAGGGCTAACAAACGGAGAATCAAAGGTTTATCTAGCTTTATTAAGAATTGGAGAAAGCAGTGTGGGGAATATTGCAAGAGACGCAAGGGTTTCTCTATCTAAAATTTATGAGATTCTCGAAAATTTAATCAACAAAGGCCTTGTCAGCTCAGTTATAAAAAACAATGTAAAATACTTTTCTCCAGCTCAGCCAGAAAGAATCATTGATTATCTTGAATATAAAAAGAAAGAAATAAATAATTCAGAAGAAGAAATCAAAAAAATTATCCCTTATCTAAAGAAATTTGAGAAAAAACCAAATGAGGATGTTGGAACAATTTTCCAAGGAGTTAGGGGGATAAAAACCTTTTACGAAGAGGTTTTAAGAAATTCTAAAAAAGGAGATGAAATAAAAGCCATGGGCATACCAAAAGAAACTGCTGAAAAATACGAGGCTTATTTTTTGGACTGGAACAGAAGGAGAGCAAAAAAAGGTATTTCTATAAAACTTCTTTTTGATTATGATTCAAAAGAGTTAGGGAAGAAAAGAGAAAAAATTAGGTTAAGCGAAGTTAGGTATTTGCCTAAAAAATTTAAGACTCCCGCATGGATACTTATCTCAAAAAATTCAGTTGCTACTATTCACATGAATGAAAATGCTATTTGCTTTGTTATAAGAGACAAAAATGCGATTCAAAGTTATAACTCCTTTTTTGATGGATTTTGGGAGATTGCCTCGAGAAATAGAATTAAATAACTATCTTAATTTTTTATCCCGGCACAAGTGCCATAAAACTATAGTTTTTTATTTCAGCCAGTTTCTTAACATCTTCAAGTTTCAATGCATTAATTCTATCTTCGTATTTATAAAATTCTTCTGCATTGCCTGCATTTTCTTCGGTAATCAATCCCATTAAAACTTCTTCGCTCTCCTCGCTTCCCACCTGCCTTAGTCCAATTAACTGTTCCTTTGCCTCGCTTAGCTCTCTCTGCCCCAGTTTCTGAAGCTTTTTTATCTCTTTCAGTATCAATTCCTTAACTTTTAATATATTTTCTTTTTTTGTTCCGATATAAATCATCTGATAACCATAATTCTTATCCTGCTGCAGCAAGCCTTTAACAGCATAAGCCAATCCCCTTTTCTCTCTTATTTCCTGAAACAGCCTTGAAGACATGCCTTCGTTAAGTATCGCATCTATTATCTCAGCAGAATATCTGTTTTTCTCTAACAGGGAAGGAACATGATACGAAAAAACCAAATTCGCTTGGTCCACATCTTTTCTCTTTTCAATTAACTCGCCATTTATTTTTTCAGGAATAATTTCTTTAGTTATTTTTGATTTTTTGGGGAAAAGTTTTTTTCCAATAGAACAGATTTCTTCAAAATCTGAATTGCCTATAACCGCAAGTATCATATTGTTAGTAGAGTAATTAGAATAAGCTCCAAGCACATCTTCTCTTTTCATTTTGTTCATTGTCTCTTCTGTTCCTGAAATGTTCATTCCAAATGGATTCTTATAGAGAAGAGATTTTATTTTCTTTAGAACATAAAACTGCGGATTATCTTTATACATCTTTATTTCCTCTAATATCACTTTCCTCTCTTTTTCCAATTCCCCACCATCAAACAAAGGATTTAATGCCAGGTCTGCAGAAATGCCAATTCCAAGCTCCAAATGCCTAGAAGGCAGCTTATTCCAGAAACAAGTGACTTCCTCAGAAGTGAAGGCATTTAAAACTCCTCCTTTTTTCTCCACTTCATCGCTGATTTGTTTCTGAGTTCTGTTTTTTGTTCCCTTAAAAACCAAATGCTCTATAAAATGCGAAACCCCTTTTAGATTCTCAGTTTCATATTCAGAACCATATTTCATTGTAACTGCACTAGTTACAACAGGCAGTTTCCTTTTCTCAAATAGAACATTCAATCCATTATCCAACTTTTTCCGATAAAATTCAATCTCTTTTGCCATGATAGATATAAATTGAAAA
>CAZYZS010000050.1:0-4831 GCA_964651965.1 Candidatus Woesearchaeota archaeon
GGGGACTTCTACGCCAACGCAGGACTTGGCCCGTGCGGAAAGTACTACAATACCGCATGGAATTCTGCCCTTGCTGGCTGTGGATGTTATGTCCCAAATCCAGGTCCATGTCCGGCAGTTCCTGCTCCTGGAGCATTCTTGCTTGGGGGCATAGGTGTGGGTTTGATCGGGTGGCTTCGCCGGCACAGAGTTCTGAACTGCTGACGTAGCTGATGCGCTCAGCTGGTTCGGGTGAGCAGTTTCGCGTAGGAGAGTCTAGCGATAGATTCTCCTACGCTTCTCCATTTTGGAAGGGAGCAGGACTATGTGCACGGAACAGAAACGAGAATGTGACTGCGGTCGCGAACTTGATGGTAATGGGCTCTGCCCAGAGTGCCTGAAACCGCCCGAAAGCTGCGAATGCGGTCCAGTCGAAGATGGCGGGGATGAAAAGGAAGGGGAGGAGTGGTAACTCTCCTGCAATTGCATGAGAGTAATTAAGAGTATGGGCCTTTGTTGCTTAAGATCTCTACACGCGATCTCAAAAGCTCAGAGGCCCCCTTGTTTTTTGCTTTTTTTTGCATTTTAATATATACTACAATATATATTTTATGTAGTATATTTTGTAGTATATATTATCTTTTGTTCTTTTTTGTTTGTCAATTATTTTTTTTGCAAAATTTCCAACATTCTTTTCCACAACATTTAATAACTTATTTTTTTTCTTAGTTTAATGACTGTTGATTATGGAAAAGTTGGTTTGAAAGCAGGTTTAGAGATACATCAGCAGCTGGATAGCCATAAATTATACTGCAAGTGCCCGAGTTTGTTAAGAAAAGATGAGCCGGATTATGAAATAGAAAGAAAGTTGCATGCTGTTGCAGGCGAAGGAGGGGAAATTGATGTCGCTGCTAAGCACGAGGCTTATTCTGACAGGAAATTTGTTTATCAAGGATATAACGATACGACTTGCTTGGTGGAGCTAGATGAGCAGCCTCCTTATTTGCTCAACAAGGATGCGCTTGAGATCGCTTTGCATATTTCTCTTCTTTTGAATTGCAAGATTGTTCCAATAAGCCAGATAATGAGAAAAACAGTTATTGACGGAAGTAACACTTCTGGATTTCAAAGAACAGTGTTGATTGCAAGAGATGGATGGTTAGAAACTGATTCTGGAAAAGTCGGGATTTGGTACGTTTATTTGGAGGAAGATGCTGCTAGAAAAGTTTCAAAAGAAAAAGATAAAGTTGTTTATAGGCTGGATAGATTAGGAATTCCTTTGGTGGAAGTTGTAACTGCTCCTGATATTAAAAGCCCGGAGCAGGCAAAAGAAGTTGCTTTAAAAATTGGAGAGATACTAAGAGCATGCAGAGTTAAAAGGGGGATTGGAACAATAAGGCAGGATATTAATGTAAGTGTTAAAGGGCATCCTCGAGCTGAGATTAAAGGATTTCAGGAGCCAAGAATTTTTACGCAAGTAGTTGAAAAAGAAATTGAGAGGCAGCTGAAAGATTTGGAAGAAAAAAATCCAAAAGAATTAGCTGCAGAAGTAAGAGGAGCTAATCCAGATGCAACCACCAGGTATATGAGGCCTTTGCCAACTTCTGCTAGGATGTATCCTGAAACAGACCTTCCTCTGTTATATATAACAAAACAAATGATTGACAAGGCAAAGAAATCTTTGCCTAAGATGAAAAGCGATATAATGGAAGAGTTGAGGAAAGAAGGAGTGAGCCAGGAAATGATAAAGCTTCTTTTGCAGAAAAACAAGCTTTCTGAATTTAAAGAACTGGCTTCTATAATAAAAAATCCTAATTTAGTTGTGAAAATGCTTATATTGTGGAGAGAAGAAATGGCCACGCATAAAGGCCAGCTTGTTGAAGAAATCGAGAAGGTTCTGACTATCGATGCTTTGGAAGAGATATTAAAAACATTGAGGGATGGGAAAATAAAAGAAGAAGATGTTAAAGGGATAATGAAAGAGGTTGCAGATGGCAAGAAGCTTAAAGATGCAATGAAAAAAGAAGAGGCTGATACGCATTCGATAGAAGAAGACATTATAAAAATAATCAAAGAAAAGCCAGGGTTGAGAGAAGGGGCTTACATGGGGCTTTTAATGGAAAAATACAAGGGAAAAATTTCTGGAAAAGAATTAATGGAACTGATAAAGAAACATCTAAGCTAAAAACAACAAAACAAATATATTAAAAATTTAAAAGTTAAAAAATAAAAAACTAAACTGATTTTCTTCTTTAAGAACAGATTTTAGAATCCTTTTTTCTTCTTAAAGCATTCTTTGCAGAAAACGTCTCTTCCTTCTTCTGGTTTGAACGGCACTTCACATTCTTGTCCACATTCAGAACAAGTTGCTTTGTGCATTTCTCTTGGGCCAAAATCTCTTCGTGGTCTAAATCCACCGCCTCTACCGCCGCCTCTTCCACCGCCGAAGCTTCTTGGACCCCTTCTATCTTCATCCATACTATCCTCCTCATAGGTGCCCTTATAGGCAAATTTCTTAATAATATTGGGTTTAAAAATGTTTGTTTTCTTGTTATTTATTTTTTTCTAAAACTTTAAAAACCCTGTTTTCTTAAATAAAAGATAAAAGAGGGGAAAATGAAAAAGCCATTGAAAACAGCTGCGATATGTGGGATAATTATGTTAGCTGCCAGTCTTATAGTGGGGATTATAGCCCTTGTTGTGACTGCTCTGGCTTATACAAGCCCTGCTACTTCAGGCGCATCTTCTGTTATTATGCCTGAACAGTTTAGGCCTGCTCAGCTAGTTGTTACTATTCTTTCTTTGCTTCTCATTCCATTGGGAGTGGCATTTTTATACGGATTTGTTGTGTTGGGAAAGAAGGTTGATAGCAAAATTGTATTTGATATTGCCTGGATTTTAATTGTTCTTTCTGTTCTTGGAGGAGTCATGGTGTTAATGTCTATTTTTACTGGAGATATTTATATTAAGCCTCAGGCAAATTACGATCCAAATGCCTCTCTTTCGAGTATTTTTACAAATTCGATTAAACAGAGTGTTACAAGCTCTCCTACTTATGCACCTCTCTTTCGAGTAGTTGGAGATTCTGATGCTTTTTTCTGGACATTTTTAATAGTCATGGTTCTAGGAGGGATAGCCTTGTATGTAATTTTTGGAATAGGAATTATAAAACTGAAAAACAAGGAAATTCCTTTGGCTGTTGCAACAGGGATCTTTTATATTCTTGCTCCTTTTTGGGCAGTATTTAGTGTGGTAGCGAGCATTCTTACAATAATAATGTTTTTCAAGTGCTCTAGAAAATTTGAGGCTGGAAGGAAAGAAGAAAAAACAGAAGAACCTGTGGAAAAAACAACAGTTAAAAAAACAAGAAAGAAATAGGTTTATAAATTATCTTTTTCTTTAGTTTTCATGCTACGAACTCATAAAATAGGAGAGATTAACGAGAAGCTTGATGGTAAAAAGGTAAAAGTTAGCGGATGGGTTGATACTACGAGAGAGCATGGAAAAGTTTTGTTTATTGATCTTAGAGATAGATATGGGAAATTGCAATGTGTGATTACTGCTCAAAATTCTGATTTTCAAAAAGCCAAGGCTTTAGCTAAGGAATCTTGCATTTCTCTTGAGGGAAGCATTAATAAAAGGCCAAAAGGAACTGAAAACAAGGAAATTTCAACTGGAAATGTAGAACTGCTTATTGATAGATTAGAGGTTTTTAACAATTGTCCAAGGCTGCCTTTTGAGCTTGATGAAAAAGATGTAACTGAAGATGTTAGATTGAAGTACAGATTTTTAGATTTAAGAAGGGGAGTTTTACAGAAAAGCTTGATGTTCAGGCATAAGTTCATTAAGTCTATAAGGGATTATTTTGATAAAGAGGGATTTATTGAGGTAGAGACCCCTCTTCTGGGAAAAAGCACACCGGAAGGAGCCAGGGATTACATTGTGCCGAGCAGAGTAAATCCTGGAAAATTCTATGCTTTGCCTCAATCTCCGCAGTTGTACAAACAGCTTTTGATGGTTTCTGGATTTGACAGATATTTTCAGATAGCAAAATGCTTGAGGGACGAGGATTTAAGAGCAGACAGGCAACCTGAATTCACACAATTAGATGTTGAGATGAGTTTTGTTGAAGAGGAAGATATTTACCATGTTGTTGAGCATGCTTTAAAGCACGCATTTAAAGAAACTCTTGGAATTGATTTAAAAATTCCTTTCAGAAGAATAAGCTACGATGATGCTATGAAAAAATACCATTCAGACAAACCTGATTTAAGAAAAGAGACCGGAGAAAAGTATGCTTTTACATGGATTGTTGATTTTCCAATGTTTGAATACAACAAAGAAGAGAAAAAGTACGATGCAGCCCATCATCCGTTCTGCATGCCGACTAATTTAGAGATTATGGAAAAAGAGCCATTGAAAGTTAGAGCAAGAACTTACGATTTAGTATTAAATGGGACAGAGCTTTTATCAGGAAGCATAAGAATACATAATCCTGAAATTCAGATGAAAGTTTTCAAGATTCTTGGAATTTCAGAAAAAGAAGCTCAGAAGAAATTTGGATTTTTGCTAAATGCCTTATCTTATGGGGCTCCGGTCCATGGAGGATTCGCAATCGGGTTGGATAGACTAATTCAGATATTAACAGAGACTGAGTCAATAAGAGAGGTAATTGCATTTCCTAAAAACAAAGAAGCAAAGGATATAATGCTGGATGCGCCTGCTGAAATTGATGAAAAGCAGATTAAAGAAGCACACATTAAAGTTGAAAAGCTAAAAATTAAAAAGAAAAAATAGAAAGCAAAAGGTTAAAAAGAGAAGAGTATTTAAATTAAAAAGAAATAAAATAAAA
>CAZYZS010000051.1:0-4392 GCA_964651965.1 Candidatus Woesearchaeota archaeon
CTGCGCATTTGTAGCAGTTAGTGTGTTTAGAATTATACAAACATTCGTTCCATTCTTCTTCCATGCCGCTTCCCTTGCTGCTCCATAAGTATACCTGGCCATCCCATGTAACTGCAATTATATCATTATATCCATCCCCCTCAACATCTGAAACAATTTCTCCATCGTTAAGCTCAATGTCATTCATGTACGTTTTATAGACATTTCCAGGAATATCTCTAAAATAAGCTGTAGCCCCGCCTTGTAGCCAGTTTTCATTCTCATCATATATTCCCATATAGTATCCTGCGTTGAATTCTGTATTTGGTGAATTGCTTACTTTTCCTATCGAATAAAGCCCAGAGTTCCATACTCTTCTTGTATCATTAAGAAGCTGCATCTTTCCAGTTTCTATATCTACTAAAAGTATTGCAGAGCCAACCGGATACCAGTAAGGATCTCCTTTCGTGAGCTCTCTTCCGCTTAAAGTTATTCTTGTTTTCCCGTCAATCTGCCCTACACTCAAAGAATAAAAATCATAGCTTGACTTATTGGAGTTATTAAGTTCGTACTCGAATTGTTTTTCAATCTCAAGGCTTTCAGAGAGCAGATAAATAGTCCAGTTGGCTTTTTCTTCATTAACTCTTTGGCTAACGCAGATAATCTTTTCTTCTCCAGATAAATTTGCCTGGTTAATGCAAGAAAGAGCGTAATTAAGCTCTTTGGGAAATCCGCTAACTAACTGCGCATTTAAATCAAAAGCATAAAATGTAGAGTTCTGAGGAACAAATTGATACCATCCTCCCCCTATTTCTGTCCAATAACCCTTAGCTCCCTGAAGGAGCAGTTCTTTAATCCCCTCCCTATTGTAATCGATTAAAAAAGGAGTCTCCATCATTATCTCTTCTTCTGTTCCATTTTTCATAGAGCCGGTACGAGGAGTAACATAGTTGCTTATGTCCATTGGCCAGTTATTGTTATACTTTTTTAGATTATCCCTCATTAAATAGAGGTCTCCATCAAAACTAATTCCGTAGAATTCAGAATATCCATCATCATTAATATCAAAAGAAAATAACCTATCAGAAGTAAACTCCTCTTCTGATACTTCATAATTGCCATTATGCTGGACTTTGTACAATACTCGGTCATAATTGGGGTTCATTGCAATACCATATATTTCTCCGTAGCCATCTTTATCAAAATCTCCAGCAACTGGCCCTGACTGTACAGTATTTACAGGCAACACAACTGGAAATCCGGCAAGCTGTGAGCCATCTTCCTGAAAAGCATAAACTTTTGCGTTTTCATCTTCAACTTCAATATTTTCCCCATAAGCAATTATAATTTCCTTTTTCCCGTCATTATTCAAATCGTAGATTGTTGGCTGATTCATTAATGAGAGGGCCATTCTGAATGAGCCCCACATTCCGCTTGTGTCAATAAGAGGTTTTGGCCATCCTACCTTAAGATTTTTGTCTAAAAAAACATCGGTTTCCATTTGGTCTCGATAGCCTGAATAATTAGTCTTTACTCTTAGCTTATAGCTTCCTTGTTCGTATAAAGAAGCATCCCATTTCCACTGATAATCAGATATTTTTGTTATCCCCTTTGTGTATACTTCCTCGGTATACCCAGGAGTTTGGTTCACAACTTCCAATTCAATATTATTAAATACAAGCCCTGGCACTTTATTGATAATCTGGATATCATGGACCTCTTTATTATTTAAGACAGAATCTTTAGAAGGCTGTTGGAACTCGATTTTTTCCAGATAAAACATGCTTTTATCATAGTAACGTTTATTAGAAGAATCTCTTACTTCCAAGGTAATATAATGAAGCCCATCATTTAATTTTCCTAAATCATAAGTTGCAAATATACCTTCTGTAGGCGGCGGGACTGCACTAGTTTCTAAAACAATATTTTCATCGATGTAAAGCGATAAATTTTTAAAATTCAGAACATCTATCTTAGCTTTTATCTGAAATGGCATCTTCATCTCTATTTCGCTTAGCTTAACAATATTAGCATAGCTTTCAATTGACAAGTTTAGCCTGCCTCTCCCCTGGCTTTCCGGCGATTCACCAATATCCCTTGCAGTAGCCATCAGAGAATATTTTATTTTTTCAGGACTCCAGCCAGGATGTGCTTGCTTAATTAAAGCTGCTGCTCCAGCAACCATCGGGGTGGCCATAGAAGTTCCCGACATTTGAATATGCTTTTCATCAAGACAAGTAGTATAAAGAGGATTATGAGCCGTAAGGTCTATACTATCATATCTTGCAGAGCAGATTATTGCTCCAGGTGCAACAATATCAGGTTTCATTAAATATTTTATAGTTTCATTTTCCCAATAAACAGGCCCTCTTGAGCTGAATGAAGTGACAGTATCAACTAGAGGTTCAGGGTCATTATGCGTTCCAGCTTCGTAATCTTTTTTGTATGTTGCCCCTACAGTTATTGCTTTTCTTGCTGTTCCAGGAGAGCCTATTGTTCCTCTGCCTGCATAGTAAGAATATCCATTATTTCCTGCTGCAATAACCGCTACTATTCCTAAATCAACTGCATTATCCACTGCTTTGCTTATTGCATCATCTGGATTTCCACTTCCTCCAAGGCTTAGGCTCACTATATCTAGGTGATCAGAGGTATCTCCATCTTGGTTAGGATCGGTTGCTCTTTCAAGTGCTGCCAGGATATCATCCCATTCGCAACTTCCTCCTGAATTGCATACTTTGTAAGCATAAAGCTTGGCTTTAGGAGCCACTCCATTTAATCCTTCGCTTTCTACTGTGCTTCCTTCTCCTAAACTGGTAGATAAATTGTCTGCTATTATCTCTGTTTTATTTAGAGCATAATTCCAAATCTTGACTTCGTCTATTGCACCTTTGAAAAAGTTGGTAGCAGTGCTTCTGTCCAATGCGCCTATGCTTATATGGTGGCCATTGCTGGAAATATCGTTTATGTCTGCTATCCAGTCGCTTTCAGAACCTTTAGAACCAGAACCTGTATATCTGAAAGAGGTTTGCTCTTCTGCTCCATCCAAATATATTTTTGCTCTTGTATTTCCATCAGATACCAAAGCAACATGATGCCACTTGCCATCATTAATATTTGTTGAAGAATTAATTACAGCCCATGATGTAGAACCCAAAGGATTCCAAGAATATTCCAAAGTTCCGTTGTTAACTCGGAATACAAAATTGCTGCTGGTCTCTGATTTTGAAGAATAAGCAAAAATAGCCTCAAATTCATTTGAGCTGGAGTTTATCCATGCAGAAATTGTGCCTTGGTGAAGATTATCTAAGTCATCATAAGTTTGCATTGCAATATAATCATCAATTCCGTCAAATTTGTATGCTTGCCCATATTTGCCTTCTGTTGACACTGCTCCACTTACAATTCCATTGTTGTTGCTTATAAGGTCATTTGCATTTCCATCTAACTTCCAATAAGAGGTAATATTATACACAATTATTTCGCCTGCCCCATCTCCCGCAGCAATTCCTGCGCAATGGGTTCCATGCCCATTGTCATCCATAGGCGTGTCATCTTCTTCAACAAAGTCGTACCCGCCTTCTACTTTGCATCCATCCCCAAAACAACCCCCTAAGTCGGGATGTGTATAATCTATGCCTGTATCTACAATGCCTAATTTTATGCCCTGCCCATCATATCCACTATCCCAGATTTCTGGGGCTCCTATTAAAGGTATAGAATCCATCAAATTTATTTTTGCAATGTAATTTGGATAAACTTTCTTAATATAAGGAGACTCTTGGACTTTCTTTGCCTGTTCCATATCCAGTTTCAAGGAAATTCCATTAAAGACATTATAATATTCTCTTTCTGGAACAATTTCGGTTTGTGTAACTGCACGCCCTGTTATCCCAAGAAGGCTCTTGAAGAATTCGACTATTGTTTGGATAAAATTAAGATTTGGAAGTTCTTCTTCTGCCACTCTTTTTTGAATGTCTGCCAGGGCTTCTTTATGTTCCTGTTTTAGGCGCTCTTTATAGTCCGTATCCGAGCTAGCTGAAAAGCCGCTTTGTTCTTTTTTGATTAATGGAGGGCGTTTAAGCTCAATTATATACAGGGGCTTTTCAATTGAAGTCCCAGTAAATTGAAAATTGCTTTCAGTGTTTTTATCATAAACACTAACCGTATTAGTCAAATGATAAGGCAGATTTAAGTTTGATAGCTGACTATCTATTTTTTCACCATAAGCAAGCTCCCCATATTCGTTGGAGTAAATTTCAGAGAAATCGCTAAAAGCATAAGTTAGAGCAATAGGCCCTAAGACTAAACTAAGCACTAGGAATGCTAATACCACCACTCTTTTTTTCATAAGTATTCTATTAATATAGGATATTTAAATGTTAGCAGTTTTATTCAAATTTCCTGATTTTA
>CAZYZS010000052.1:0-4052 GCA_964651965.1 Candidatus Woesearchaeota archaeon
CCACTGTCTCGTTGTATTTGTTGTATTTGTCCAGCTCTTCATCTGATAGCCTTCTGGTGCTGTGCAAAATAGGTCTGAAATTTATAAAATAAGGTTTACCTCTGTTGTATTCTGCATTCTGGAACATTGCTACTCCAACCTCTGCCCTCACCAGGCTTTTCAAGAATTCTTCTCCATACTTAGTCTTTATCCTATCCAAGTCTGACTCCTCTAAAGTCCTAGTCTGCACTTCAGTATTAATATTGGCTTTAATCTCCCCAACAAAGTCGCTCAAAACCTGAGAGATAAGCACAACGCCTAATCCCCACTTTCTAAACTCCCTACAAGCCCTTTCAACTTGCAAAAAGCCTTCTCCACTCCCTCCGAATTTGCTTAATAGCCTATGTACTTCATCAAAAACAAGCACGAGCTTAAGATTAGGAGACTCTTGCGGATCTGAACGGAAAATTTGCCTTATCACACTTGCAACAAACATATCTATGTCCTTAGGGTCCAGTTTATTCAAAGTGAAAACCTGTATATGCCCGGGAATAATGTATCTCTTTACATCAATTACTTCCCTTGCATTTTTTACCTGCCTAACGCTTCCCTTAAAAGCTTTCGCGTCTGTCTCTTTCAATCCAAATTTAGGATAGAAAGCCATCATTCTTTTATCATCTCCTTTCCTGAGCATGCCGCTCCACTGGGCTGTAGGGTCAAAGACTACTACTGCAATATTCTGCATCAGACATTCTTCAATTAACACTTGTGCAGAGATGCTTTTTCCCATTCCAGTAGCACCTGCAACAATGCAGTGAGTCGTGAGTTTATCAATCTCGTAATACGCATCCACATTAGTTTCTGCTATCTTCCCCAGCCTAACAACCCTATCCCCTGGCTTAGGCAAGGCTGAATAATCCAAGAAAATCCTGTATCTTTTTTTCTTTTCCTTGTATCTTCTGTATAAAAAAAGATTAAGAAGCGCAAAGCTAAGCAAAGAAAGTATCAGTAGGATTATCCACAAGGGAATTCCAAAAAGAGAATAAAGATAGAGCGGCCTAGAAACAACAAAAGGCGTTGTTGCAGTGGAAATAAAGTTTAGATAAGTTGCCTCAACATTCAAGAGGTAATCTCCCTCTGGAGCATCATCAGGCATCTTGAGTCCTCTTAATAAAGTTAGGGAATTGGCAATTTCCACTTCTTCTTCTGTCTCCCCATAAATCTTGCTCCCATTGGAATCGCTGGCATAGGTCCTCAAGAAAACTTTATATCCCTGGTCCCTCAGCAAATTCTGCAGATTCAACTTGTATTTCACTTCATCTCCGGGCCGAATTACTCTGTTGAATAAGTTAATTTCCATGAGAAGTGTTTCTACAGGGAATCTTTTTTCAACAATTTTTATATAAATTGGTATTTCTTTTTCAATGTCGCCGCTTATAGTCAGCGTGCCATTATAGCCCCCAATAGGCTTTGTACCATAAATTGTAACAGTAAGGGTTGAAAGGCTGTCTCCCTGGACTACCTCTGAAGCCTTGTCAATTTTAACAAAGCCCTCCAGACCCGAGGATAAAGAATAAACGAGGTTTATAGGGATCTCTTTAAAGTTATAGATTCCAACAGCTTCTTCTACAAAAGTGTTCTGCCTCACCTCTCTCCTTATCTCTTTTGTGCTTATCCAGTAGTCTTCCCCTCTCTTTTGGGCAATGATTACCGGAGTAGGGGGCTGCGTATACGGACCAGTAGCAAAAGGATTACTTATTGTATACGGGCCAGTCACGTAAAGATAAGGAGTTTGGTCCAAAGCAGTTACTAAGGTTATGTTATGGTTGATAGTGCTGCTTTCATTAATCTCAAGATAGTGATAATAATTGTTATATCCTTCTTTAATTGCAATAATAGGGTGAAACCCCAAAACAAGCGTGGGCCTGAGTTCGTAAAATCCAGTAGTGTTGGTGGTATAAGTTTCAGCCCCCATGGACACGTTCGCTCCAGACACCGGATTTCTATTTTCATCAAAAACATATCCATAAACATATGGGGTAAATGTCTCGTTATAAGCAGGCGTTGTTCTGTACAAAGTGATATTTTTTTCCACGACATAGGAAGAGAAATTAACAGAAACATTTCCAAAATAGGGGTCATAACCCTGCTTGACCCCTATTACATTATAGGTCCCAGGAATAGCGGCGAAGCTGACATTATAGAAACCACTAGGACCCGTCAAGCTCTCATATCCCGCAACATTTACAGTGGCATTTTCTATAGGATTTCCTAAATAATCAGTTACATACCCGTGCATCGTAGCATTGATGTTCTCTCCTAATGCGCCTCCTGCAGGGCACTCGTCATAAGGGTCAGTAAAAAAATAATAAGTAGCATCGCCATTTTCAGGAGTTGGCAGCATCATCTGAAAATTAACTATTTTCTCATAATTATAACCTCGCTGAACGCTCTCTATATTTGTAACAAAAACCAGATTTTCAGAATCATTAAGTGCCCCTATTCCAAAAACACTGCTATTTCCATCATATCTATAAGTATAAGTAAAAGGGATGCTCGAAATATTTGCCGGCCCGAGCATTATACTGCCATTCATAGTAAAAGTATTATCTGCGCACTGGATAGAATCGAAACACCCTGTAAAATCATCAATCATTTGAGTAGTGGCTGGCTGCATACCTGCCCATAGGATTGTAGGGGAGGTAGAAGCATAAACTTCAGTCCCTCCAACTGCATCGGCTTGTATGCAATCGAAGAAAAGGTCTTGTCTGTATATCCTAGCAGTAGCAACATCTAAATCAAATTGTTCAGTAAAACCCGGCACTCTTAAGGCAATTCCATAAACTCCTGCCCAATAACTTGTATTGAAATACTTATAAATATCAAGATAAGTAATTTCCCCTCCTTTCGCCGCTAGATACCCCGCATATCCTGTAATTAACAGGCGGGCAGAAATAAGTATTAAAAGCGCAGAAACAGTCAAAAGAGCAAAAAACAGCAATAATACTTCTAGAGCCCTTTCTTTTCTGGCATTTCCAAGCTCCTTTCTGGCTATGCTTAAAACCCCTCTCTTGCGTGTCCCTCTTTTCATAACTATACTTCGGAAAAAGAATTAATAAACCTTTTTATACAGAATAAAGGACCCAAAGCAATATATACAATTGTATATACATACAACCAAGTTATATATACATAAGTATATACAATATAGAAACATTTAAAAAGGGGTATATACTCTTGTATATATGGAACTGAACAAAAAAGAAAAAGAGTACCTAAACGAATTAGTCAAAAGCATAATCGCGATAAAAAAGCTGATGAAAACTCTCGAAATTCCAGAAGAAATACTCGAAAAAGAAATAAAACCTTTTGGAAATGCGAGCCACATAATACTTCCAAAAGAGTACACCAGCAAAAAAGCAAAAGTCATTGTTACAAGATAATGCTCAAAACCAAATAAAAAAATTTAAAAGCGTACATAACATAAAAAAGGAGTTAAAATGGGTTTAAAGTTATTTAAAAGGAGAGAAGTTCCAGAAGAACTGCCAGATTTAGCAACAGACAAGCTAGAAAAAACAGGGATAGAAAAAGATAAGGAGATAGTGAACAGTTATTTAAGGGAAAAAGAAGCTGAAAAAGCAAAGCCAGAAACACCGGCAGAAAAAGCAGTTGAGACAGAGAACAGTTTCTTCAACAGACTGCAAGGCGATCTAAACAACGAACTTACCAGCTTGAACAAATTGGAGAAATGGTACAGCAGCAAATTCCTGCCCCAAGACGCAGTTGAAGGGATGAAAGGCTACTGGGAAAAGCAGAAAGAAAGTTCTGTTATAAAGATAATAGGAAAAGACTTTAAGGAGAAGATAAACGAAAAAACAGAAAAACTGCAAAAACTCGAAAAAGAATGGCAAGGAACCTATTTCCAGATGTTAGAAAAAGAAGAGGAGATAAGAAAAGAAGAGCAGGAGCTGAAGAAAGTACTGGCAGAATTCGTGGGGCTTTGCAAATCCACCAAGAAAAAAAGGAAATGAAAAAGGACAGAAGGCGAAACAGCTGGATAAAAAGAACCTTGG
>CAZYZS010000053.1:0-3972 GCA_964651965.1 Candidatus Woesearchaeota archaeon
GCAAGAGTACTTGCTTTGTTAGCAACTGCCTGAGCATAAACAGGGTAAGCATTAAGTGCGGCATCCAAATGATTTGTATCTCCAGTAAACAAGAATTCATCAAAATCAAATAAAGAACCTTTTCTCCTAGTTTCCCTGAACTTTCCTAGATTTTCTTCAAATCTTCTTCTATTTCCTTGTTCATTTGCTTTTTGCGCTAAAAAAGCATAAATCTCACAATTATCTCCCCATAATTTTAATCCCTGCCTCGCTGCTTGAATCGCCCGATTGTCTTCTCCTGTATTATCAAGGTCTATTGCTTGGTCTTTACAAACACAACTAAGTGCCTGATTAAAAGTTAAAGGAACAGCAGATTCGTAACCAATAGGCTTGTGTTCGTGACTTGTTGTTTCTAAGAAAAACTTTCCATTAGTATCTAAAACTAAATGTTCCAAAGGAACAAACCGATATATTGGAAAATCTTCTTGTCTTGCTGCAAGTTCTGGAACATCATAACTCATATCTTGCTGCAATCTTTCATAAAAAGTTCTTTCTAATTTAGAAACTTCATCTTGGGGATTAACAACTAACTGATATTTTGGAGTAAACCCAAATTCTCCCATTACTGCCCCAACAAGTAAAGGCAAACCCAAACAGTTTCCGGCTTTTCTTTTTAAAACATCCTGAACTAAATAACTATCTGCATCATAAGAAAATCCTGCGTTGTACAATGCTTCTTTTACCTGGATAGCAGCATCTAAGGGATTAGAAGATAAAGAAGGAATTCTGGAAATCAAACTATGAAATTCGGTTCTTACAGAACTCTTTGCTCCCGATGCTCTAATATAATTATCAATAAATTCGGCCATTATTTCTAGAATTAAAAGAACTTTAAAAACCTTTCCATTTGTAACTACTTTTAAATAATAAAAATCCCGCCACCCGGACTCGAACCGGGGATCTTTCGGGATCTGTACGGCTTATGGGGTTTCATGTTATCCCTCTTGGGAAAAATCCACCTTAGCATAAATGCTACAGCCGAACGCTCTACCACTGAGCTATGACGGGATAACTTAGAGAATTAAAGAGGCTATTTAAAGATTTTGTAAAGATATTATACAAGCCGACAATCTTTATATATCTCGGGGGCTCTTCTTTTTTATGGGAAATAATCGGGAAGCTTTACTTGCTCATTTAAGAAAGGGGGAGGGTTTGTTTGATTTTCCAGGAATTATTAAAGTAAAAAGTTTAGATGAAATTCAAGGGGGTATGGACCTATTAGAGATTCCTGATTCCCTTGATAACCCTCCAGTTTATTTACTCGAAAGAATACAAATTAAAAGCAGAAATGAGAAAGGTCTCCTTTTTCCTTGTATTTGCCTTGATATGCGCGGCGCATATCAGCTTGTATATAGCATAGCAGAAAAAGGATTAACTTTCTGCCCTACTAATGGCAGATCTCGTTTTGTAATAGGTGCTAAACATATTGATAATGGAGAGTATTACAGGTTTGGGAACTAATTGCAAATAGAATATTCTGATATATAAAAAATAAATAGCCGCGGTTATCTTATTATTTATGCCGAGCTTAAGAAAAATATTGATAACTACCGCGGTTGCATTTGCATTGGGCGGAGTTTCTTTAACATTATGGGATAGACATTCTACTTATAACAGATTTTATGATCAATTTGCAAGGCAAGTAAGTTCATTAAATAGCGACCAAAATCCAAACGACTATCCAAATGATGTGCAATGGAGAATGGCGTGCAAAGAAATTGGAATTGATTATGATCATCATATTCACCCGAAGCCAAGTAGAAAACAGATAAAAGACTATCTAGCTAAATATGGGATAGGCTTAGATGATGAAGGTTATAGAACAGATAATTTGAATGACGATAAAAAGAGATAAAAATAAGAGTTAGAAAATAATTTTACTCTTCTTCTTTGACTTTGCCTGGCTCACTGACAAAGAAAACCTTGTTGCTTCTGGTTTCTTTTATTCTTGCTTTTTTTTCATATATAGCTTTTGCAGGAGGCAGTTCAAATCTCCCAACTACCCCTATTTTAGAGTAAATTATATATGAAAGAACTCTATCTTCTCCTTCGTTTAGGCTTTCTAAATTCCATTCAAGCCTCCTGTTCTTTTCATCAACCCTGTCGGGAGTTATTGTCCCATACCTCTGGTAAAGTTTCACTATAGGCGGAAGTTTGTCTACAATATTTATCTTCTCTATATGCTTCTTGGCTTTTGCGCTTATTGATACTCTCAAGGCAAACTCCCCTCCCTTGGTTTTAACCTGCTGGATTTTTTTAGTGAGTATTAGGTCAGATTTCCAGTAGACATTTGCAATTATTGCCAACACCACTATCACTATAATTAATACAATTGGAATTACCCAATTGGTAGTTGCTACAACTCTAAGGGATTCTCCTGGCCTTAGCTCTTTTGCCCAGTAATAGTCTGCTGTCAGCCCTTCTCGTTCGGTTTTGGTTGGGGCAATGGCCAGAGTAGTGAATGGGCGAGATAATATGCTCTTTTTTATTGAAATCTCTGCTATTGCAGGAAGATTACCATCGTTTCTTTTTTCTATTTCTACTCTTTGAATAAAAAACCCTTCCTCTACTTTATTGGTAGCTAATCCTGATTTTTCAAGAAACCTGATTGTAGACTCTAGGTGCTCTTCTACTTCTCCAATTTTAATATCTGCGCCTAAGAGATATGGTCCAGCCATCAAAGTCTTCAGCTTTTCTTTATCTAATTCTGCAGTAAATGACTTTTTTTCTAGGGGGCCTAGGGAAAAATTTTCGCTAAATGAAAAAAACACCGAAGAAAAATCTGCGCTCATCTCCTTGAAATCAAAACTTTCCTTATTCTCAACGTATATTGTTGCCTTATCACTATCGGGAGTGAGGCTTTCAGAGGTAATTTGTAGAGCATCTTTTAATCTAGCGATGTTTATAGTAAGCCTGTCTTCTTGGGTTCCGGTATCAGAACCCTTTATTTTATAAACAAAGGAGAAAGCTCCTGGGTTCTTCTTTATAGTATCGCTTGCTGTAACATAAATAGTGAGCTCTCTGCTCTCGCCTCTAGAAAGCACAAAGGCATTTTTTGGGTTGATATCTACGCTTACTAAAGAGTAAATCTCAAAACTGTCCCTTTCCCCATTGTTTTTTATGGTGAGCTTAAAAATTGCAGGTTTATTTAATTCGGAGATAATCACATCACTTACCGCTTCTTTTTGTATGTCAAGGTTTATTGAGGAAACTAAACTAACTGAGAGTAGAAGCGATATTACCAAAGATGCCAAAAACAAACCTGGCAGCAACCTCGTTTTTCTGATTTTCATGATTATTAAGGATAGTAAGAATTGTTTTTAAATATTCTTCTTTTGGTTCATATACTTTATACCACACTATTCTCTTGGGGGCTGTTTTCCTTCAATAGCCAAAAAGGATTTTGACTGGGCAACTACTTCATCCACTTCTGCAAGAAGTTTGTCTTCATAGCCTTCTACCCTAGATTTTATGATATACCTGTCGTATACCCCTCTTAGAAACTTAAGAAATGGAGTGTTTTCCCATCTGTGCTCGTAATCTTTAACTAAAACAGCAGTAAACTTAATTTCTAGATACCCCTTGTTCATCTTTATTTTTGCCCCTTCTTTTTGCACTTCGGTCTCAGACATGCCTAAAATCAGCCAGTCTGACTTTATTAAAAACTGAAAGTAATCAGAGATTTTTCTTTTGGCTTCCCATTTTACTTCTATCTCTTTTCCATCTGCCTTAATTTTTTCAGTATATCCTTTTTCAACCAGTTTATACCCTTGGTCAACGAACCAGTCATAGAGAAATCTGTAAATCTGCTTGAAATCCCAGATTCCAGTATATTTTACTTTAGTTGCAAATATCTTGTCTTTTTCTGCCATGTTTCTCTCTTTTTAGTACTTATAAAAGAAAAAAGGTATTTAAATATTTTTGGCTTTACAT
>CAZYZS010000054.1:0-3723 GCA_964651965.1 Candidatus Woesearchaeota archaeon
CCTATCCTGGCTGTGCACAAGCAGCCAAGGGTGTCGGAGTTCACGCATTAAAAGGAATCGTTAGCTGGGTTAAGATCGTCGTGAGACAGATTGTATGATATCTACTAGATGTGTTGTTGTCTGAGTGGAATGATCCCGTAGTACGAGAGGAACCGGGGTTAGGTGCCTCTGGTCTATCAGTTGTTATGAGCAGGCTGAGCAGCTACGCACCGTGTGAATAAGTGCTGAAAGCATCTAAGCACGAAGTCATCCGCAAAACGAGACAACTAAGGCCGCCGTAGAAGACGGCGTTGATAGAGTTGGGATGTACGCTCTAAGCTTCGGCGAGGAGTTCAGTCCGCAACTACTAAAAGCCTCAAACCAAAATTTTACATTTTGGATGAAGACTAAAATCATTCTTGTACCTGCTTGCTTTATTTTGAAATTTTTCTATATCATTATGAAAACAACAATAAAGCAGTTAAGAGAAAGAATTAAAGGACATCCAGTAGAGCGCGTAATTGAATTCAGTTACGAATTTGCTCGAAGTACAATAAATAGGACGGCTCAAAAAGAGTCTGCACAGACAGTTGACATTTTTGATAAGGTATACTATTACGAGGCTAAAAGGGATCTTTGTTTTATGGCTTTCGGGTTATGCCCCTTATTCGGTTTAAATGAAGATGCAGCTCGATTTTACAGAAAAGCAAAGGCAACTGAAAATTATCCTTATTAGATATTCATTTATATTTTTCACTATAGAAATTTTTATATATCCCAAAAAGCGTCATAATTGTGTCCCAAAATTATGACTATCTGAGCAAACTTGAAGAGTTAAGCGAAGATATTTCTTTCTATTTCAGAGAATGGCTGGAAAATGAATTTAATCCTCAGAAAGCCCGACCAAATGAAATAAGATACAGATTTTTATTATACCAGTTCTACAAAATAACCTTCGTAGACTTAAAGCAAAAAGAATATGAAAAAGAGTATAACAACGCTTTAGAGAAGTATAATTCTTTATTCCCAATAAGAGATACTTTTAGCAGGAATCACAAAGCTTAAAAACACCCATTTTGTAGCTTTTTTGTAAGCAGGGTAGCTGACTTTCGGAACTTTGCTGTTAAATCAGCAAGTTTTCAAACGGATGAGAACTAAGTTCTGAGGAAAGTCCATCCTCCATAATAAAACCATCATTCGCAAGGATGATTGCCGTGAGGCAAAGCTCTGGTACAGAAACGCCACAGCTTTATCTGAGCTATGAATCGTGAGAGGAGCTAAGAAGATAAAGATATGATGAAACGGGCACCTTGGTTGGAGCAAGGCTTTATGCCGCATAGTAGAATGTCAGCACAATCTTTTCCGCAAGGAAGATTGACAGAAGATGGCTTATTCCCTGCTTACTTTTTCTTTAACCTTTATCTTCGGATCTATTAGAACCCTTAACAAGCTTTAAAAAGTATATATCATTATATAAATCATGGATACATTATCATTGATTACCATAATTTTATTGGCAGCAGGAGCAATAGTCTCTTTATTTTTTGGGATAAAATTACTTATTAAGTATAATCAAACAAGAAAAAAATTATACTTGTTTTTAGGAATCCTTTTAACTTTTATTGTCCCGGCGATTTTATTGTTCTTGGCATTTAATTTTTGGAGAATGTCTACAACAATGATATACGGACCCGGCCCAATAGTAGCTTATGGTCCTAACCCTATGATAGAATATGGCCCTGGCCCAGTATAAACAAAAATGCTGAATATAAGATATAATCTTTCTAAATTAAGAAATAGGTTTTTCTTTAATGATTTTAATTATTATTTAAAAAAAGGGAAAGTTTTCCCTCCTTATTATGTTTTATGGGACTGCTCGAGAAAATGCAATTTACATTGCGCTCACTGTGGAGCTGTTAAAGAAAAGTATGATAAAGAACTAACCACAGAACAAATTAAAGGCTTAATTGACCAATTAGCTAGGATAAAGCTGAGATTTTTCGCAGCAACTGGCGGAGAGCCACTTTTAAGAAAAGACATATTAGAAGTTATGAAATATGCAACAGATAAAGGCATAAATACAGGTTTAGCTACCAATGGCTTCTTTATAGACGAAAAAAAGGCAAAAGAGATAAAAGAAGCAGGTATCTTATCTATACAAATAAGCCTTGACGGCACTGAAAACACCCATAATAAAATAAGATGCAATGACTTGAGCTTTCAGAATGCAAACAAAGCGATTAAACTGCTTCTAGAACAGAAAATAAAGATGGTTTCTGTAGCAACTACGGTTACGCCTATGAACATTAATGATTTAAAAGAATTAAAAAAAATATTAATAGATTTAGGTGTTAAAACCTGGAGAATCTGCATAATTATGCCTATTGGGAGGTCTGAAAGAAAACAATTACTATTAGACCCAAAACAATTAAGAGAATTGTTCGAATTTGTATTATCAAACAAGGAAGATATAAAAATACAAATTGGTGAAAATCTTCCTTTTTTAGCTGAATATGAAACAAAAATAAGAAAGTCCCCATTAGTTTGCCCTGTTGGATTTACTGCTTGTTGCATCGGGGTTGATGGAAATGTAAGAGGCTGTCCTGAAATGCCAGACACAGAAAAGTTTAGAGAAGGCTCTGTTTTGGAAAAACCCTTTATAGATATCTGGAGAGATGGATTCAAAAGGTACAGAAACAGAGAAGCAATAAAAACTGATAAAAAATGCGTAGATTGTAAAAATAGAGAAGACTGTTTTGGCGGCTGCTTTGTTATGAAGGAAGGAGATATTCAATGCATTTATGATTTGTTGGGCACGCAAAAGGATAGGTCATAAATCTATATTACTCTATAAATGCAATTTCCAATACATTTAAAAAATCATTAAATCTACTATTTTACATGAGGGTCTAGCTCAGTGGGAGAGCACACGATAATTATCCATCAGGGTAATAATGTGAAGCTGAAGTCCCATTAAGCAGGAACCGTGACGGCGGTGTTCGATTCACCGGACCCTCATTTTATTTTCATGGAAGCAAAAATTATCAAAGTAGAAGATTTAAAAGAAGAGTCTTATGGGGACACAAAAACTACAAAAATTCTTGAAACCGCTAAATTCAGTATTGCGAAAGTAAGAAAGACTGGGAATAATATTAAATTAGGATATGATACTGAAAGTGATGTTGCCTATTATGTCTTAGAAGGCGAGGGGGATGCAGTAATTGAAGGAAAAACCTATCACTTGAAAAAAGGAGATTGTATCTTTTATCCTAAAGGTACAAAATATAAACATCTTAATGGATTAACTTTATTAGCAATGTCTTTACCTCCCTTTGACAGGAAGAAAAGAGTTTATGTTGAATAAGAAAACCTTTATAAATCTCTATTCTTTATAGTAAATATAAAAAAGAGGAAAAATGGGCTTGAAAGGACTTTATGAAAAATGCTGCGAACTACACAGAGATCCAGTAAATCTATTTTTGCATTTAGTGGCTGCAGTTGTATTAATTTACAGCCTATGGCTTAATAGCCTAGAAGGCATATTAATTGGACTTTTAATAGCTGTTATCGGGCATATATTTGAAGAAGTCAAGAAAAAAGGAAAAACGGGAGTTGAGAGACCGGTAAGAGAAAAGCCAAAAGCTAGAAGAAAAAGAAAACGGGGGGCTTTAGAGATGTCTATAGGAACAATTGTAATTATGGTTATTGCTGTAACAATGCTTATTCTTGGAATAGTTTTTGTAA
>CAZYZS010000055.1:0-3538 GCA_964651965.1 Candidatus Woesearchaeota archaeon
AGAATAAGAAGCGATGTGGAAAAAAATGATAGAAGATACTTGGCAGACGAGACAAAAAGAGACAATAGAAACATAGATGATGAACTAACTGAAGAGAGCAGGGCTAAGGAAGATAGAACTATGGGCAAGAACAGAGCTAAGGCTGATAAAACTATGGGAGAGAACAGGGCTAAGGAAGATATGGCTATGGGTGAAAACAGAGCCAAGGAAGACAGAACCATGGGAGAGAGCAGAGCCAAAGAAGATAAAACTATGGGTGAGAATAGAGCAAGAAACGATGAAATAACTGCCAATAGAAGAGACGTGAAAGATAGAAAGAAAAAACTCAAGTTAAAGAGTTAAATATTTATCATAAGAAAGTCGTTTGAGTGTTACTGCGAACTTTAACCCGCAGCTTATTTTTCTGATATCATAACTTATACCTTCTATGATAAAACTGAAGGTATTTATGCCCCCCTACAGGGCAGTCGGAAGAAATGTCCGTTTTAGTAGGCATTTATGTGCAACTTTTTACATTTTTGAGAATAGTAGGGTAGCTAAAGCTTATAAAAATTACTTTGAATTTCTTTGGAAAGTTGCTAAGAAATAAGTTTTCTAGGACTTTTGTATTATTTTCTTCTAAATAATTTAATAACTTTTCTAGCTAAACCATCAGTTTCTTCATGTCTCATTCTCTCACCAAATTCTCCACGAATTGTAAATCCCGCTCTTCTTTCAGGTGATAACCCTCCCAAATTAGTACCTTTATTAAATTGCCAGATCCTTTTCTGCGAACCGTCCCGCGGTAATAAAGGATGATTTAGTTTTACAAATTCAACTTGGTATTTTTCTGGGTCAAATTTCCATCCTTCCGCATAAGCAACCATCTGAAAATAAGTTGTTTTTATACCTATATTTTGTCTATTTTCTGGAGTATCTGCAATTACCAGTTTATAACCTACCTTTCCCTCTCTTAAACGACTTAACTCTGCTCTATCAAGAGGACTTAAATTACTTTCAGGAACAAGCCCTACCTGATCACGAGGAACCATATCATCATAATCAATTATTGGATATTGGGGAATATATTCACTCATTTTGTTACCTCCAATCGATAATATTCTTTAACCATGTCCTTGAAGAGTTCTGCGTCATAATGTTTGAAAAATTCTGGATCTACAAATTCAAATTCTATTCCTGGATCTTGTGCTGGTCTATATCCCCTCTTGTAAAAGAGTTTTTTCCCTTTTCCTACAACACCCATCTCTAAAACATCATATTTACCATCAAAGTCCATATCAGTAACAACTTCCCTACTTGCATGACCTGTATATATACGAGCATTGGAGTTTATCATTTCCTTCGTAGGAATACGATCTTTGCATCCAGAAACAAGTAAAGCACCTGCTACGAGTGCTTCACAGAGCATACTCTTTAACTTGCTGTTTTTTGTTTTTTCCATTTTGAATTTTATTTGTTATTTTATAGTAGTTATAAAAAATAGATGTATTTAAATATTAGGTTCCCCCTTAGGTAACCTATGGAATGGAATATTTTAAAGGAAATAGGGCTATCAGAATCAGAGAAAAAAGTCTATTTAACTTTGTTAGACTTGGGCGATTCTACAAGAGGAGATATTGTTAAAATGTCAGGGGTAACTGGTTCTAAGGTATATGATTTATTAGAAAAATTACAGGAAAAGGGACTTGTTTCAATATATCTTAAAGATAAAGTTAAACATTTCAAAACTACTAACCCTAAACAACTATTAAACTACTTAGAACAAAAAAAGGAAGAAATTAGTGAAATTGAAAAACAAACAAGAGAAATATTACCAAATTTACTTACAAGATTTAATTCTTCTAAAGAAGATCAAGAAGTAGAGTTAATTGCAGGAATGAGGGGGCTTGATATTATATTTAGAGAACAGGTTGATAGTCTAAAAAAAGGAGAAACTTGCTATGTGATTGGTGGAACGTGGGGAACAGGAGAAGCAATGGAGGAAAGAACTCAAACTTTTTTTGAGAAAATTCATCTTATGAGAGAGAAAAAGAAAATTAAAACAAAAATGTTATTTAATCTCAAACAAAAAAAGACAACTGAGAAACTTTATTCAACAAAAAAATATCCGGGCACATCAACAAGATATATTGAACACACATCACCCGTAGCAATAAATGTCTATAAAGATAAAACCATAATAATTATTTTTGGTAAAAAAATAACATCAATTTATATAAAATCTGAAGATGTAGCAAAAAGTTTTATTGAGTATTTTGATCTATTGTGGAGTGTTTCTGGGAAGTGAGTTTTACTTCATCCTATTAAATTATAATTCATAAGAAAACCCGCTCAGACTTCCTTGAAGCATTAAGGCAGGCAGATAATAGTGAATTGACCAAATCTTCAAAAGAAGATTATTCAAAGATAGTTAAGTTTAATGCTCAAGAAATGACAGACACTTATTGGAGCATTTTTTTATAATGTTGTTAGATGTGGAGAATAGATCATAACTCTATAATTGTTGTATCTTAGTAATAGTAACAAATAGAAAGATTTATAAAGTTCAATTTTTTATATAGAATATGGCAAAAACACAATATGAACTGAGAAGGACAGGAACAGTAGAAATGCTCTCGTCAATTCCACATGACGGCGGACAATTAGATATGGCACTCTTCGGTCCTAATACTTACTATAAAAATGTAGGGGATATGGAAAATCCATCTTTACACTCGAAAAATTTACCAACTATTTTTACGCCTGCAACAACTTCTGAGTCTATTTCAGCTGCAATTTATGATCTCGAGAATGCAGATAATCCCAAGATATTTGATCCAAACTGGCTTCAGGCAGGTCTGGTCTTTAAGTCTTCAGAATGGGTAGTCATAAATCCCCCAAGAAGTAAACAAGGATATTTTGTTACTGATGAAAAAAATCTTAAATCAATACTTAATGAGGCAGTAAAGATTAATGGAATTTATAGAGTCCCTAATGGAAAAATAGAAAGTGTGAGAGATTGTTCTTTTGTTCCTTATGATTCTTTTAGGCAAGGAGTCCAAAGCAGCGAGGATTTTGCCAGAAGCGGATTAGCAAGAGGATTAGAATATGTTGAAGGAGGCGAAGCTCCAAAACTTAAAATGATCTCTGCTAATGGAGATTTTGCTCGAGGAATAAAAGTATTTGGATTTGATCGTGAAGATGGAATAAGAGTTGCTTGGTTGTTCTCCAATAGGGGAATCGAAGACAACAGGCTTAGCGTTTGCGGCAACGGCTGGTGGGATTGTGATGTCGGTAGCTCTGGTTTTGCTTTCGGAGTGTTAAAAAAAAGTGCTTAAAGTCTGCTTCGTAAAAATTTAAATTAGTTTGGCATTTTTTTGCAAAATTTTTTCTCTATTTTCGTGTGCCTAGCCCTCTTTTAGAAATAGTGCAATGTCCCTGTTTTCAAAAAACTCTATTCTCTCTTCTAAACTTAAACCAGAATGCACTTAATAAAGAATAACATCCAAAGGCAATAAGCCCTGCTGCTACAATTCCAAGAAGCAAATGCCCATAGGGC
>CAZYZS010000056.1:0-3496 GCA_964651965.1 Candidatus Woesearchaeota archaeon
TTAGACGACATTGGTCAAACAGGAATGGATTTGATAGAAGAAATTCAAGAAATAGAGAATACATTAAATGAATCTTCAAAAAAATCTATTTGCGATTCTGTTAAAGTAGAAATATCAATTACAAATTTACCTGATTCGTTAGGAATAAAAATCTTCTGCGAAGAGTATCCGGTATCTCCGGCAAAAACCAGAGGAAGCAAGGCTAAAAGTAAACCTAGAAATACTATTACCACTCTTTTTTTCATCATTATACTATTAATATAGGATATTTAAATGTTATTATACAGCTTTTGTCAGCTCTTCGTTAATCTGCCCTAAATTTTCTAGAATATAAGCGTGCATCTTTTTTATGATTAAATCCTGCATGCCTTCTTTTAATTTGCCGGTGCATTTTGTTAAATCCTGCCCAGGGACCGATACTGCGTTAAGAGGCTGATAACATAGCATCTCCTGGCCTTCTAGTATCCTTAGGTCCATCTTTCCCTCTTTTATTGATGCCAGCTCAACTTCTACTTCACAGCTCCCTTCCTCTTTTCCCTTTATAGTTTCTATCCAAGTAGCCTCTGTTTCTTCGTTCACAAATCTTGCTCTTTTGCAATCAGCGAGGTTTTTATTAAAACAGTCTGAATCTTTGCATTCTTCAGTAAAAACAAGAAAAATATCCTCATAAATAATAAAATAAATCAACAGAAGGAAAACTGCGAATATTGCGAAAAGCAGTATAATTTCAACTACCCTTTTTTTCCTTCCCTCTTTTGCCATACTATATTAATGTACAGGTGCTTTAAAAAATCTTCTGTTTTAAAATTTACTGCTATTTAAATCGATCGTCTTTTTCCTTGTCAATCTTTCTAGAAGAAGAAATAACCGGCCTGCTATGCTTTGGCTTGTTCGTCTTGACAATTATTAATATAACAACTATTATAATTGCAACAAGAACTATTAGAAAAGCCAAGCCGATTACGATATATATCAGATTATCGCTTAAAGCTTTTGCAAATTTTCCTGTTATATTCTCATTTGCCGGATAGGATATGACTGTGTTAGTTATTGAAGCATTGTTGTCATCGATGTCCGGCCCTAAGCAGTCTTTTCCAACTCCATAACCATCGCCATCGCCGTCAGTGCAGTTCTTAGCTACGGGCGCAACTGAGCAAGATTTGGTAGTTCCATTTGTTGTAGGCATTCCTGCTGTCTTACCACATTTATTTAAGTCGTTGCACTTATAGGTTTGTTTTCCGCCTTGGCATGCAGTCCAGGTGCAGTTCCAGCGAGGAGTGCAAGTTGTTCCGCCATTTCCTCCATCATTGTCATCATCGTCTGAGTCTTGGCAGGTTCCGCTAACGCAGCTATGACCAGAGGAGCAAGTAGTTAAATTTGTCCGGTCTAAACATCCGTCGCTGCCTTTAGTGCAGTTATAAGGAGTATTTCCCTGGCAGAAAATTCCGACAGAAGCGCATCCTGTATCATTAACACATAATCCTTGAATGCATGTCCCTCCCTGGCAAGTTCCATTAAAACAAGAAGAAGAATCACTCTTGTTTACATCAACAGGGCAGTTTGCATTGCTTCCAGAACACATTTCAGCTGCATCACATTCTGAAACATTATTTCTGCAAAGATCTGTTGTTTGGTTATAAGCTATATAACAGCTGCCAGATGTTAAATTGCATTTTCCTGCTCCGCATGTCCCAGTTAAATAAGTGCAATTAGAGTCAGCTGTGCAAGAGGCCATTAAGCATGCACCATCATAGCAGCCATTTGGACAATTATATATCTTGATAAAAGTTCTATAGTCTCTAGAGCAGAATTTTTCACTTAAATTGTTGCTATCGAGGCAATAATCCACATAAGTCGCAATATCATAAGGATATCCACTTCCGATATTTCCGCTTACGTTCCCTTTTTTATAGTAATCTAGGCCGCCATCAGAATCGTTACAAGACACTTCTACAACAGAGGTCATATTAATATCTAAATACATCTGGCTATTAGGATAAAGAATCGTTGCAACTCCATTTTCATCTGTTCTGTCCTCATACCTTAAAAGAGTTCCATATTTATCTACAGCTTCTTTTTTAGAAATATCTGATGAATAGGTGATTAATCCAGAATTAATTCCGCTAATTACCGGCAGGCCTATTTTTATCTCAGGGGATATTCCGCCGGTTGTTGTTAATGGCACACATATAAAATCTCCATGATCAACATCATCCCACTTTCGAGGCTCAAGGAAAATAATAGATGGACCGATAGCAGAATCAAATACACAATCAGCAAATCCATCCAAATTGCTGTCAATTGCGTAAATGTCTACTTTGTCGTTAGTGTCTCTTGTGATCCATCTCACGCCATTAACATCGTAAGAATTAATAGAAGTTGAGAGAGTTGTTTCTGTATTAGTAATAGTTGTATTTCCATCAGGGAAAATAACTTTTGTGCCATTATTAATTAGCGTATCTGTTAAAAAGGAAATCCAGCCACCATTTTGTAGTTTTATTCTTGGGAACACATTTGTTGCAGCAAAATCCCAAGTTATATTAATAGTTGTGCAAGCTCTATTCACCCAAAGAGTATATCCTACCCCTCCAAACATCGTCACCCCACTTTTTGTAAATCCCCCAGTCGCATTAGCAAGCGTGTATGTAAGACTCGCGCCTGTTATAGCATCAGTTAAAGTAACATCTATTGTTGTAGCATCAGGGTCTTGTCCAATATCTTCCACTTCAACAAGCGTCCCTGTATCTCCCTGGTTAACAACAATCCAGTCACCTTCTTTTGCATTTTCTCCTTCTACAACTCTTATATACCCCTTGTCACTAGCCGAGATGATTTGATGAGCCAAAACTGATTTAACACCACTAGAACTATCATTATCATAAGCGTAAGTTAACTTTTGTTCTCCTGCGTTTCCAGCTCTTGCACTTGTAAATGTAACATACCCAAGTCTATCATAATCTGTATCAATTTTTATTCTTTCTCGGGTCTCAGAGTCTAAAGAAGGTGTTTCTCCTACGAACTTTAAACTTATTCCCCAAAAAACAGGATCAATAAATAAATGTCCTGAAGCTATGTGGTCTTCTGCTGAACTTGCCATAGCTACTTGGATAGTAAATCCAGAAATATATCCATCATCTGCAGCATCTATATCTACGTTTGTTTCCTTTATGGATGCTTCTTCTAATCCTCTTTTTGCTTTCTTTCCATTTTCAAGTTTCAGAAGGTCTACGCCAACTATAAGCTCAACGCTTCTTAGGTCTCCTTCAAAGGCGGGATGTGTAACGTCTTTTATATATACAACAACGTCTCCTTCAAAGGCATAGAGGTTATCTTTCATAACAGATCTTGTTGTTCCATCAACACTTATTTTTGCAGTGTTTGTTCCAGTGGTAGTTATTAACTCTATTAAATGTTCTACGCCTCCAACACGAACTATCTGAGGTTCATCCTGATGAACAACTATTGTCTCTCCTGAACCATATAAATATAAGGGAGT
>CAZYZS010000057.1:0-3455 GCA_964651965.1 Candidatus Woesearchaeota archaeon
TTGTTTAACAAATGGGAACAATTAGAGGAAAACGAGATAGTCTGTGTCACACGAAAATTTGGTAAGACCAAGCTTTACACTTTAAATTCTAAAAGCCCAATTGTAAAAAAATTATTAGAACTAGAAACCGTATTGATTTCAAGAGTATTGGATACTGCTAATAAGAAAGAGCTAGTTGAAGTTTGTGCATAAACTGGTTTAAGGTGTCATTATCTTCTTATTTTTTGCTAATTGTTATCTCGGTTCCTCCGCTTTCAAATCTCTTGAAGAGCACTTTTTTCTTTGAGATAATATTTCTTCCAGAACAACGTTTATAAGGACTATATCCCTTAGTTTAATATAAAAAAGAGATAAAATGAAAAACAATTTCGGTTTTAATACGCTAAATTTTAATCCTTATGGAAAAAAACATAAGAGGAGTTTAGGAACTAATGAGAAACACATTCTTTATGATGCTGCAGGACATAGATGTGTAAATCCCTATTGTAGAAAGAAGATAAGCGAATCAGAAATGCAGATAGGACATAAGAAAGCATATTCCAAAGGAGGAATTACTAACTTAAGCAAGTCTATTTGTCTTTGTTCTGCTTGTAATAGAAAGCAAGGGACTGATAGCTGGGAGAAGTTCTTAAAAAAACAGGCAATAGCTATAGGACAAGCAGAACCTAAGCTTAGAAAATCAAAGCATAAAAAGACAATGAGAAAAAGAGAATCACAAAAACTTAGAATGCTTTCTTATAAAGAACTTATGAATTAAAATAAAAAGCGTATAGAAGTTCTTAATAAATGTTATAGCAGTTTACCCATGTTCAAATCTCTGGCGCAAAGGGTTTTCAATCCCCAATTATAAAAAAGATACCTAATTGAAAACTTTTTGGAGCACTTTTTATATTTTTCTTTAGATTTGAATTCCCAGGAATATAGAACCTGGCCAAAATAACGAAGAATTAGATCCCTGGAAACATATAGAAAAATACCCGGAATGGAAAGAAGAATATTAAATCTCTAACTGAAGCAGATATTTTCGTATATAGTATATTTCAGCATAGATATATATTTATACTAAATAACCACTTTAAAATGACATAACAAAATGGACAAAGCTAAATTTAAAATTTTGATTTTTGCACTGCTTTCTATTGCGATTATTTTATCTGTGCAATTTGTTGCTGCACAATCGCCCGTAGATCTTGGAACAGCCTGCAATTTCACAATTCTGTCAAAATCAGGGATTACTAATATTCCTACATCGGTTATTACTGGAAATATTGGAACGAGTCCAATCACCGGAGCTGCTATTGGTGTAACATGCGCAGAAGTGACTGGTACAATATACGATAATGATGGTTTATATACAGGTGGCGGTGGTGGAAGTACTGCATGTCGGGTGACTGACGCCGCATTACTTACCACGGCTGTAAGTGGCATGGAAGCAGCGTACACTGATGCTGCCACACGAGCTTCGCCGGATTATATTGATCTTGGAGCTGGGAATATTGATGGGATGACACTCCTTCCTGGCCTCTATAAATGGGGGACTGGGGTTTCAATACCTAACGGGGTCATTCTCTCGGGCGGCCCAAATGATGTCTGGATATTCCAGATAGGGCAAGATCTCACAGTTGGCAGCGGTGCTGTTGTTACTTTGAACGGCGGTGCACAGGCAAAGAACGTCTTCTGGCAAGTCGCCGGCCAAGCTACACTTGGAACCACCTCTATTTTCAATGGAAATATATTAAGCCAAAATCTTATTGCAATGAATACTGGCGCAAAATTAAACGGAAAAGCATTGGCGCAAACAGCAGTTACATTAGATTCCAATATCATTACATCTAATCAATGTACCGGAACAACAACTCCTATTTGTGGAGATGGCAATTTAGCTTCTAACGAGGAATGCGATGATGGCAATAATATTGATGGAGATGGCTGTTCTGCTACATGTAAAATAGAAGCGCCCATAATTCCAGAATTCGGGTTTTATGTTGGAATTTTGACATTAATTGGAGCTGTTGGAATATTCTTTGTGATCAGAAGAAAATAATTCTTATTCCACTTTTAAAAACAAGGCTAGAATTTTTATAAACTTCTATATTATGTGTATATATAGTAACTATGTAACAATTGTGATTGTGTGACTCCTTTTTGCATGCCTGGAACAATATATAATTCAACACAGTGTGGACAAATAGACCTTGGAGAATGTTCTTATGGTGCAGAAACTAGAACATGCGATGAAAGTAGGCTAGGGAGAGACAGGGTATGTGAAGGAGATTCTGAAAATAAGGAAGACTCCCGTTTGGCATCTTCTGGTGAAACTGAAGATAGGTAATTCTTAATTAAGTTCTATAACATTTTATATGGTAGCTCGGCGGGAGCATCTTTTGTCTTTTTATTTCACAAACTAAATAACCCTTTTTAGGCATTTATAAAAGAGAAGTCTATAGTCATACAACAAAGTATTATGAAATACCGCATCTCTATATATACTTATTTTTCTCTAAATAATTATAAGGGAGGGTTAAAAAATGTTTGATTCTAATTCGTGCGCCATATGCGGGTATCCTATTACCGATCCAGTATGCAGAAATTGTTATATTAAACAAACAGAGGTTTTACTAAATGATAAAAAGTTGCATCCTACAGCTAATGAGATTCTCTTGAGCAAGATAAAAAATAAATTTCCTATGGAAACTCTAAACGACACAGAATGCATATTATGCAGGCGGGAAAATGTTACTATATGCGGTTATTGTTTTTCAGTTATTCTCATGAGGACATTCAGAGAACTAAATTTTTCTGAAAGATTTATTAAGAATTTAGGATACAATCCAATGTATGAATAAATTTATTAGGGAAATTAAAGTGTATCATACACGGAAATATTAATGAAATAATACACTTTTAGATATAACTAGGGCATGGTTAAATTTTTTATAGCAGTTAAACTCCGCTTATTCTTAAAATCGAAAAAATTATAAATACCCTTATCTTAAGTAAATCATGACTGATGAACTGATAATAAAAGCTTTTGAATCAGTGGGCATACCTAAAATGCAGACTCTCGTTTATCTTGACCTTCTTAAAAATAAAGAGTCTACTGCAACACAAGTTTCAAAAAGGACTAAGATGCATAGGGCTAATGTATATGATACTCTGACAAAACTTAAGGAAAGAAATCTTGTTTATTTAGCCACTAAGGAAGGAAAGCAGGTATTTGCTGCCCTGCCTACAGAACTAATTCTTAATGAAGAAAAAGATAAATTAGAAAACCTGAAATCAGCGATGAATTATATAAAAACAACTTATGTATCAGGACAGACTCCAAAGGTTTATACTCTCGAGGGATTAAATGCAGTTAAAAGCATTTTATTTAGCTTACTTGAAAAAAAATCCGATGTTTGGATATATGGCTTGGCAGAAAATGAAAACTTGATTAATGTTCTTAATGATAG
>CAZYZS010000058.1:0-3339 GCA_964651965.1 Candidatus Woesearchaeota archaeon
TGCGTTCGAGAAACTGTTTAATTAGGGGTAGGACATATGTCTATGGATTGCACACAAGAATTTTTGGGTCTCTTTTTCTATTGCCTATGCCCTCAAGCAAGCATTGAGGATCTGTTGAAAAAACAGCCACACAAATTTCTTTTGTCTTCCCGTCTGTAAACATTCTATTGCTGTATTGTGTTGAATCCAGGCCAACATAGAGAGTTCTGCTGTCCATAGTTTAACGTGGGAGTTCAAGATTATAAGCTATATAGAAGCTTAAAATATTTTTTGTGAAATATATTTTAAATGATATATTTTTATCCAGCAGCTGTTTTAGATTATTTTTTAAATGCAATTGTCTAAGTTATTTTATGAAAATCCTTTATGGAGTTTGCGGAGAGGGATTTGGGCATGCTTTTAGAGCTCTAGCTGTTGCAGAGCACCTAAAGGAAAGAGGGCATGAACTGCTTATTTTGACTCATGACAAGGCATATGAGATACTAAAAGAAAAATTTAATGTTCTAAAGATAGAGGGACTTGGTTATGTTATTGAAGATAACAAGATAAGAAAAACACGCACTTTTATTTATAATATTAAAAATTTTCCTAAGAACTTTCTTAGGCGCGTGGAATTTAAGAAAATTATGAAGGATTTTAATCCTCATATCTGCTTAACTGATTTCGAGCCTGTTTCAGCGTATCTTGCTAAGATTCATAGAATACCTTTAATAAGCGTTGATAACGAGCATGTAATTACTAGCTTAAGATTCAAGGTTCCTAAGAGATATCTGCCTTATTCTCTTTTGACTAAAAATATTGTAAGAGCAATGACTGGAAGAGCCAAATATCTTATAGTTGCTAGCTTTTTTGATTTTGTCCCCAAGAAAAAAAATGTTTTTGTAGTGCCGCCTGTTTTAAGGCCTGATATTTTGAGCAGGAAAACTGAGGATGGAAGAAAGATAGTTGTTTATTTGTCAAGGGAAGATAATTCTATTCTTGATATTCTAAAGCAGATAGGAGAAAGATTTGTTGTTTTTGGGTATAATGTTGACAGAATAGAGGGAAATTTGGAATTTAAAACAAGGGAGAAATTTTTGGACGAGCTTGTTAGATGCAAGGCAGTTATTTCCACTGCAGGATTCACTTTAATTTCAGAAGCAATCTACCTTAAAAAGCCTTTTTTGGCTTTGCCAATTTATGGGCAACTCGAGCAGTTTCTAAATGCCGTGTACTTGAAAGAAGCGGGATTTGGAGATTACAATGAAAATTTAACAAAAGAAGACGTAGAAAATTTTTTGGCACATTTAGGAAAATATAGGGAAACTTTGAAAGCATATAACCCTGATTATAGAAAAATCTTTAGAGTTTTAGACGAGTTGTTGATGAAGTTAGATGGGCGACACAAGGGTTTTTATTTTTACTTCTGAATCTGAACTCCTTATTAATCGATAGTCACTTGGGATTACTTTTAACTTATTTTTATTTACCATTGTTAAAACAAGGTCTGCTTCAGCTGAAACAAGAATTAAAAGAAAAGAATGGACTGTTCCATTAGACTTTTTTACATGCTCTAAAGAGATAGAATTTATTTTTTTGAAAATGATATTTGTATTGAATTTTTCTTTCATTATTCTCTTGGCAGCTTGTTCTATGGATTCATTAATTAACAACCTTCCACCTGGAAGAGAAAGTAGTCCTTTGAAAGGCTTTTTTTCTCTTTTATATAAAAAAGCACGATTTTTATTACCGATAAAAACCAGGACTACTGGAAGAACCGCCTGTTTGTCAGATAAATACGGGATTAGATGTTCTGCTGTTTCAGATAGCTCGTAGTAATCTTGTTTTTTCGTTAGGATATTTTTTTTAATAAGCTGTTTCAGATGGTAAGATAATTTGTTAGAACGGGCTTTTAGTGATTTTTCAATTTCACTGAATTTAAGCCTATTGTTGTATAAAAATAGTTCGAGTATTTTATTTTCCATGTCAATTTCTAATTTTAGTCAAATTTTTTGACGGATTATTTAAATATAAAGAATATTGTGATTGGATATGTATGATCAAAATCAGGTACATTATGTTACTGTTACAGGCATTTTAATCAAAGATGGCAAGTATCTTATAGTAAAGAGGGCAGAGTGGGAAAAAGCTTTTCCTGGAAAGTGGACAGTTCCTGGTGGAAAACTGAAAGTTCTGGATTATGTCTTGAAAGAGAAAGACACAAAACATCACTGGTACAATATTCTGGAGAATGTGCTTAGAAAAGAGATTAAAGAAGAGGTTGGATTGGAGATTGAGAATATTGGATACGTGACTAGCATGGTTTACGTGAGGCCTGATGATGTTCCTTGTTTGATAGTAAGCTTGTTTGCAGAGCCTTTAGCTGGAGAAATAAAACTGGATAACAGCTTAACAGAGTACGCATGGGTAGATTTAGAAGAGGCTCGAAAATATGATTTAATCGATGGAATTTATGATGAACTGGTTATTTTGAATGAATTTTTGAGAACTGGAAAAGTTATGGAGTGGAAGAGAGAAGGAGAGAAGAAAAATTAAAAGAGATTAAATGGCACACACCTTAGCGCAACTGCAAGATTGTTTTTTAAGAATTTCTCTTAGAGAATTATTTTTTATATTTCCCAATTTGACTTGATTTATTGAACATGGGGTTATGTCTCCATTTGGCTGTATTGTAATGTAATTAACTCCTGCTTCACAGACTCTGCATCCTACAGTGACTTCTAGGCTCTTATTTTTTATTTTCTTGTTTAATTCTTTAATTTGCTTTTTTGAAAGTTTAAATCTTTTTAGATTAACTGCATTTCCCATTAAGACTAATGGAACCAGTCTTATTCTTTTAGCCCCGAGTTTTGCGCAAAATTTAATAAACTTATCGAGGTTTCTTAGGTTGCTCTTCATTATAGGCGAAGCAATCTCAAATTCTATTTTCTGTTTCTTGCATTGTTCCATTGAGTTAACAGTTTTTTCCCAGCTTCCTTTTTCCTGAAAAAAATCTTGAAACTTTTTATTGTGACTGTTTAGATTAAAAGAAAGCTTTACACCCAGTTTTTTTAGTTTCTTTAAGACTTTTTCATTTAGAAGCGTCCCGTTTGTAAAAATTCTTATTTCAAATCCTTTTTTCCCAGCAAACTCTAGAGTGTTCCAGAAATCTCTGTATAAAAATGGCTCACCACCAACAAAGTTTAACTTTTTAGCTCTGAGGTCTTTTAGTTGAAGCAATATTTTTTTCCATTCTCCTTTTTTAAGCTCATTTTTTGTGTTTATATTTGGGGAAGAACCCTGGTAGCAATATTTACACCTAAGATTACATTTATTTGTTAAAACCAAAAAAGCTCCTTT
>CAZYZS010000059.1:0-3308 GCA_964651965.1 Candidatus Woesearchaeota archaeon
TAGAGAAGCAAAATTTTTGTTTGCTGTTGCCTCTCATTTATATGCTAATTCCTCATCTCTCGATTTATTAGATTTTTACGCAACCCATAAACTTAATTTAGAAAGGTTATTTGGAAGCTCAGAAATAGGAGAGGTTATAAATAGGCTAGTAGCTTAAATAATGAATTGGAGTTTAAAATAAAATGACAGATAAAGGTCCGGAACTAAGGTTAGAAATGAGCCTACGGCCTGGACGACACCAGAATCAAGAGATGCAGATGCGAATTGCCCCACCTATATCTTACACAGAAGATGAAGCCAGGACAAAAGCCAGGACAAGAAAAAGATTAGATACAGGAGCATTTAGCACATTATGTGAGTTTTTAAGAACTGAAGATCCATCTAATCAATACACTTTTGTACAAATAAGAGATTATATGCAGGAGCAAGGATATTCTGCAACAAAAACAGATATAAGAAGAGCCAGAAGCTTAAGATAATTCCAATAAAAAAGATAAGCTTGTAACGCCGTCAACTATAAATATCTTAAGTTTTCTGTTATCATAATGCCTAGAACTTATTTAGAACAAACAACTGAACTTCTCACACATGCACGGGCAATGCTGGATGACTCAGTAAGCACTCCTGAAGCTATCTTTGAAGAAGTAAAAAAGGCACATAGATTATTAAGCTTAGCTGGTGGTGTGGTCAGAACAGATAAAGATTGGAGAGATGCAGCTGAATTATACAAGGATAGCGCACTTGATATTTTAGCAGATTTAGACCTAGATCTTGAGTCCTCGCCTGCTAGAAATCATATATACAGGCCTTTAGGAACATTAAATTATGGTTTATCTTATGAACAGGTAATGGCTGGGCAATATTAAAGAAAATCTATTCATACCCAAACTTAAAATCCCTTGGAACTGTTTTTCTCTCGATTTGCCCGCATTTCATACACTTTCTTTCTAAATCCACGACATTGGAGCTCATTATAGAAATTCTTCTCCATTTTCCCCATTTATGAAATCCTAGCCTGCATAAAAAGCCTTTATTTGCGCCTGTTCTGATTATTGAAGCCATGGATAAATAAGCAGCTAGAACTATTAAAATTTAACTAGAAACAAAAAGATATTAAAAAACAAGTAAAAAATAGAAAAGTAATAATAACAATAAAATAGAAAAAATAAAATTAAATTCTTTCTCTTTTTTCTATTGTATGCCCGCATTCTGAGCACTTCCATTTTTCAAAAACATCTTCCTTATATGAAAAAGGCAGTAAATAGCCTTTCCCACATTTAGGGCATTTTGGAAAAATACAAGCTTTATTCTCGTTATTTTTTTCTCCTTCCATCCTAATAGCCTCCTTGCTTATAACAGCGATAACGCGGTTTTTAAACCTTTTCAAGAGGATAAAATTCCCATTTTTCTCTTTCCAAGCCCAATCCTGAAAGATATATATTCCTCACTATTGAAAATATATAAGTAATAGTGTTGCCTTATTATACTGTTATATGATCATGGTATGGCTATATTTGGAAGAACCAACAAACCGACCGAAGCAACCAAATACCGACCGTTAGGAATCACTAGGAGATATCTGTGTACTGCCACCTACAATACAGGATCTTCTGCAAGGTACCTGATTCGGGAACTAATTTCTCCACTGACTGGCCAGGAATTAAAAGAAGCAGTTATTGAACTTTTTTTGAAAGACCTGGAAGCTCCTGCAACAACAAAAAAGAAAGAAGGAGAAGAAACTGAGGAGGATAAGAAAAGAAAAAGATTTGTTAACTTAAGTGGCAAACTAGAAGACTTAGTAATAGACGAATTAAAATCAGAAGAACTAGGAAAAAAATAGCGGATTAGAAATTCCCTAAAATATTGGGAATCTCAATAGAGAAAACCGGATTAAATCTTTTAAAAAACAAAAATTTAAAAAGCATTTCTATTTATCCTATTCAGGAGAAAAACTAAAAATGAAAAAGATAGCAAAAGTAAAAGAGCAGACAGAAGACGAAGGAGATGTTGACGAAGATACTGGAGATGGAGATACAAGCAGCGGCGGTTTTGATGAAGAATAAAAAGATAGGCTCGTACCAACTTTTAATTTTCTAGTTCTTTTTGTTTCTTTTTTTAAAAAAGTAGCTTGATTCTCAGCTAAATTCCAATATTGCAACGTTGTTTTTTTCATCAATTTCATTAATAAGGTTATCTGGGTCTATGACTGCTTTTACGATAGTAGAATACCTGTTGTTAAGCTTGGCATTAAAAACAGAATAAGTTATGCCTGCGCCAAAGTCGATATTCTCAATTGGGAAGCTCTCGCCCTTTTCATCGTTATCAAAGACCACGAGAACAATATTTCTAGCTTCAATATCACCTGAATTTTTAATAGTAGCATTGAAATCTAGGTAACGTCCGTGCTTTACTGCCTCAATGCTTTCAAAATATAGGTCAGGGAGATTTTTTTGAGCATATAGCTCTCTTAGGTTGTTAACTATCGCTTCGTCCAGCTTCTGTTCACAAGACTCTAAATAAGGATACATCAAGCTGTTTTTATCCTGAGAATGTTCAAAACCAAATACGTGCATCAACTCATGCAGCTCCACATTTGGCCAGCTACATTTAAGCGAATTACTAGGACTTCCGTACAGCAAAACAACCCCTTTTGTAATTACATTGTACCTTCCTGTTTGTATAATCTGCTCTGCTCCCCCTTCACCTGCCACAAAAAAGTTCCTGCCAGTTGTTCCTTCCACTTTTTTGGTGCATATAACATCTATATCCGGTTCGGTGGAGACTGCATAGAATTCTATTTCATCTACTTGTTCTGAAAGCAGCCTAAATGCTTCTATCATACTTGCCTTTTTATCTTCATCACAAGCCTCTTCAATACTATAAGATATCTTATTATGGTTAAATTTCATATTAGGATAAAACTGTTTAACACTGTAAGACAAATTGACTGTTCCAAACGGAGCATTAGAAATACTGACATTGGATAACTGATAGCTAGAAGGGGCATATTGATACAGAAGGTAAATCAAAAAAGCCAGCAGAAGTATTAAAATCGCCAATATGATATATCTTATAACACCACTCTCTTCTTTTTCCATAAAGACTTAGGGAAAGCAAAGTTTAAAAACATATTGAAACTGAAAGTGTTATGCTCTACTCGCTTCGTGACGCGAGATAGAACATAAAGATACATCGTCACAAAGCTCTACTCGCACAGCGGTACGAGATAGAACAAAAGTAAACAATACCGCTATGCTCGTGTGGTGCAACGGCTCAACACTCAGCCCTGTCGCGGCTGCAATCCGGGT
>CAZYZS010000060.1:0-2930 GCA_964651965.1 Candidatus Woesearchaeota archaeon
CCAAAAGCAGCTTCGCTCTGTGCTATCTCATTGGTATGATGGATTGGGATATGGTCTTCTCCCCCCGTATGTATGTCAAACTGCTCTCCCAAGTATTTTGAGCTCATTGCACTGCACTCTATATGCCAGCCAGGAAATCCCATTTTTCCAAAAGCGCTCCACTCTTGCTGCCTTTTTCCAGGCTCTTCTGAAAATTTCCATAAAGCAAAATCAGTCTTATTCTTTTTTTCTCCAACTTCTATTCTCTTTCCAGCCTCTAGGTTCTCTATTTTTAATCTAGCTAATTTTCCATAATCTTTCACTTTAGAAGTATCAAAATAAATGCCATCAGCAGTTTCGTAAGTATAGCCTTTTTCCTTTAATTTCTCCACTAGTTCTATTTGTTCTTTAATATGCTCTGTTGCCTTGCACCATATGCCCGGTTCAATGATGTTTAGCTTCTTGAAATCTTCCCTGAAAAGTTTTAAATAGAAATCCGCTATTTCTCCTGCCTTTTTCCCTTCTTTTGCGGCTGCTTTTTCCATTTTATCTTCTCCTTCATCCGAATCAGAAGTTAAATGACCCACATCAGTGACGTTCATGACATGCTTAACTTTAAATCCATTATAAGAGAGAACTCTCTTAAGAATATCAGAAAAGATGTAACTACGTAAGTTGCCAATATGCTGATACCAATACACAGTAGGCCCGCAGGTATAGATACCAACTTCATTGTCTTTTATAGGCTTGAAAATTTGTTTCTTTCTTGTTAAGGTGTTGTAAAGTTTCAATGTCATGTTAATGGTTATTCTTGCCTGTTTTTAATTGTTTTGTTTCACCATAAATTATATAAACAAGCGAATCTTTTTTCATTTACAGGAAGGGCAAAAGATGGAAACAATCAAGAACTTAATCAAGGCATTTATTGGAGAAAGCCAGGCAAGAAATCGTTATACTTTTTATGCAAGTCTTGCCAAAAAAGAAGGCTACGAACAAATAGCTGAAATTTTTTTAATTACAGCAGAAAATGAAAGAGTGCACGCCAAGAGATTATTTGAGCATATACAAGAATTAAAGAAAGATGCCGGGATAGAAGAAGCTACAATAGTAGAGGCAGAAGCCCCCTTAGTTCTAGGTACAACAATAGACAATTTAAAAGCAGCAATTAAAGGAGAAAATTACGAATACACTTCAATGTATCCTAAATTTGCTGATATTGCTAAAAAGGAAGGTTTTACAAAAATAGCTGTAAGATTAAAGTCAATTGCAGTTGCAGAAAAGCATCACGAAGAGAGATACAAGAAACTATTAGAACAGCTTGAAAAAGGAACAATATTTAAGAAAGACAAAGAAGTCGAATGGGTTTGCAGAGAGTGCGGATATGTTCATAAAGGCATACAACCACCAGAGAAATGCCCTTCCTGCGACCATGAAAAGTCTTTCTACCAGGTTAAGTGTGAGGAGTACTAGACATGACAGAGCAAAAACAAATCTATAAGTGTGAAATATGTGGGAATATAGTGGAAGTTTTACATCCAGGAGCAGATGCTCTTGTTTGCTGCGGAGAGCCAATGAAGTTAATTAAAGAAAACACAGTAGATGCAGCAATTGAGAAACATATCCCAGTTATAGAAAAGACCAAAAATGGATTTAAAGTTAAGGTAGGCGCAATTCTGCATCCAATGATTCCAGAACATTATATCGAATGGATAGAACTAATTGCAGATGGAAAATCTTACAGGCAGTTTTTATCTCCAGGGCAAAAGCCAGAAGCTGAATTCTGCGTAAAAGCAGAAAAAGTAGAGGCGAGAGAGTACTGCAATCTTCATGGCTTGTGGAAAAGCAGTTAACAAACGCTTTCTCTAAAGGAATCTTTTTCTATGACTCTAAAGTATAAAGTTTCTGTGGCAATCAGCTGATTATTTTTTCTCAGCAGAACTTCAAAACTTAAGGCTTCTCCTTCCGTGCCTTGTGGAATATCTACTTTAATATTCGACTGGACTATCTCGTTTGCAATAGCATTTCCAATCCATTTTTTCTCAGCAAACCATTTTTCAATTTCTATAGGCCTATTTACTCTGGCATTTGCCTTTGTAATCTCTACAGTATATTCTCCAGTTTCTCGCGGCTTTATTCCACAAACAATATAATTTGATTTTCCAGAAACAAGACGGGCCTCTTCTCTAGAATCTAAGCAGTGAAATTCTCCCCCAAACGTATTGAACCATTCTTCTAGATTTCTTGTAACATACACTGAAGAAGTATCTGTAATCGTGTACTTTTCAGGCTCGCAATAATCTTTTTTATAATAAAATGCAGCAACAGCCACAATCAAGATTATCGTAATTATAATTAAAGTTTTTTTAAAACTAAATTTGCTGTCCTCTTTTTTCATAGATTTAAGAAAGAAATATAAGATTTAAACTTTACTAGCACATAGCGCCTTTAATAACACCGGTAGGTACAATAGTTATTCTCATAGTATGCGTCTTTTTTGAGCCCGATTCTTTATTTGTAGACTCTGCAATTATCTTTATTAAAGATTCTGGAGCATCGCCTGGAATATCTAAGGTGGCTATAGAAACATCCATCCCCCTGCCTCCAGCTTCTACCATTCCAGACCAGTCCTTATCAACAACCCATCCATTAACCGTTTCTGTTGAAGCCCCATCTAGAGATTCAATGCTTTTAACTATAATTTCGTATTCTACATTATCTTTTGACACTATCCTGCATCCAACAGGCCTATATCCGCCACCACCTAATTTAGCCTCGTTTCCTGACTCCCCTGCACATTTGATACCATATTCTCCGCTTCCGAATAAGTCTCCTATTTCATTCATTACTCCCTCGTTAAGTTTGTCAGTCATCTGTATTCCAGAACACATTATGCTTCTTACAAAAACTATTCCAAGAATAAGCATTGTTACAGCAATAACCATAATTACAAT
>CAZYZS010000061.1:0-2355 GCA_964651965.1 Candidatus Woesearchaeota archaeon
CCATTAATTATAAGGGGGTAAATGGCTTGATAAAATTTGATGAAAATGGAGATAGCTTTAATGATGTGCAGCTGATGCAGTTAAAGAATGGGAAGGGAGTTCCTTTGGATTAAAATGGGAAAAAATTAAGCTTGTAATTTTCAGTTATCCTTAAAATATCAAAGTCGCGGATTATGTTTGAGAACTTCTTCCTTATCTCTGTCAGTATAGAATAAAGCTCATCTTCCCCTACAGTCTCAAATTCTATCTCAATATCCCACGAGCCGATCAGTTTCAGCAATTGAGTAGCTTTTTTATGGGCTTCTACATAATCTTTTAATTGCTTTTCATTCTCTTCGCTTAAGTTTTTTGTCCTTAGTATCAGCTTATACAAGTTTATGCCTATTTTGTTAAGGTTAGGGTAACATCTATATTGCATAATTACTTTTTCTTTTGTTAATTTTTTCATTCTATAGTTAACTGTATCCCTTGTAAGCCCCAGTTTTTCAGACAAGTCAATAATATTTATCCCTGCATTATTTGATAATTCTTTTAAGATCTTCTTATCTATCTCATCTAATTTGTAGGTCTCTGTAGGTTTTCCATAAACAAACTCGGAGCGTCTGCCTTTTTCCAGGTATTCTCTGGAATAAATAGGAGAATATTCTGTAAGAAGCACATCTTTTTCTAATATGAACTTAGCGAATTTATTCATGAATTCATTCAGCACTTTTCCAAACTCGTAATTGCTTCTTGCGAGAATTGAAACTGCAAAATCCCATTTTCCTCTTGTCTGTCCAACCCAGACAGAATTATTGTCTTTTATCCAGAAATCTTTTATCTTCTGCTCATCTTCTAAGGTCACATCCTGAAATTTGAAATAAACCTTATACTGAGAATATCCTATCCTTGTAAAATCTACAACAGTGTAGAACACGAATATTACATTATTTTTTTCAAATCTGCGAAGCCTGTATTCAATTGCGGGCTTGCTTAGCTGAACTCTTTTTGCAATCTGGCTATTGCTATACCTTGCATTCTCGTCTAATAAAGCCAGGATTTTCTTGTCTTTTAAATCCAGCCTAACATTTGATTTTTCTTCCATTATCTAACATATGTGTTTAAAGTATTTAAATCTTACTTAAAAGTAAGAAAAATATAAAAAAAGTATTATATATGTGTAGATATTAGTACTACTAAGTCGTGAAGACAAATTAAACTAAGTAAACAAAACAAAAAACAAAACAAGGAGAAAAAATGGAAACAAAACAATTCACCATAACCAAGAGAATAGCCAAACATGGCGACCAGGCAGTAATAGTCATACCTAAGCTTCTGGAACAAGAGCTTATGCCAGGTATTATTGCCAAAATTACAATAGATGTAATTGGGGAGGCTAGCTAAAATGGAGAATAAAGCTTCAGCCAAAACTTTTCTTATTTTTGCAGTTATAGCATTAATAGTAATTACTCTAATTTGGCTTTTAGTTATAAATAACAGGACCACTGGAGGGGTTATCTCTAATAATGAGCCAATTAAAATAGGGATAATCGGGCATTTTAGCGGGGATTATGCATCTTACGGGATTCCAATGAAAAATGCAGTTGAGCTGGCTGTTGAGGAAATTAACAATAATGGAGGAATTGATGGAAGAAAATTAGTTCTTGTTGTTGAAGATGATGGATCAGATTCTGCAAAAGCAGCTACAGGCATGAATAAATTAGTGAACATAGATAATGTAGACTATATCATATCTGCTCAGGGAAGTGGAGCAACTTCGGTTATTACTCCAATAGCTAATGATAATAAAAAAATGCTTATGATTACCTTAGGTTCAGCTCCAGATTTGACTACAGACAAAGATTATGTTTTTAGATCAGTTCCTTCAGATGTTTATCAAGCTTCTGAAATGGTCGATTATCTTAATAACAACTTAAAACCAAAAACAATCGCGGGCTTGTATGCAAACGACCCTTATGGAATAGGTATTAAAACTATTGTTGAAAATGAGGCTTCAGCTGATGTAGTTGCAAGCGAATTATACGAACCTACTTCATCGGATTTCAGAACTCAATTAACAAAAATTAAGCAGGCCAATCCAGATGTTTTAATAATCGTTGGTAGAAAGAATAATTTTCCTACATTATTGAAACAGATAAGAGAATTAGGAATATCCGCTACTATCTTTGCGTCTACTGAGCTATATGATCAAGACGTTTTAGACAAGAGCGGGGCAGATAATATTGAAGGAGTCTATACTTTATTCCAAAAAGATCCTATAGACTTCGTACACTTCAAAGAAGAATATAACCAGAAATTTGACCAAGAGCCCTCAGCATACAGTGCATATGCTTATGATGGAATGATTAGCCTTGC
>CAZYZS010000062.1:0-1801 GCA_964651965.1 Candidatus Woesearchaeota archaeon
TGCTTCTTCCTCTGAGCAGGTCAGCTATTTCTCCTGCAAATAATGGAAGGTAAGCCGCAGCCCTTTCAGCAACAGTTTCTGCGCCAAGTTTCACTTTATCAGAAAGATCCACATCAATATATTTCTTATCTCTTTTATAGTCTATTTTATCCGCAAGAGTCTTTTCAAGAAGTCCTATCCCTTTCAATCCAAATCCTGCGCCTCCTGCAGTCCAGAAGAAATAAGAGCCAAGCCCATCCATAACTCCGCCGCTTGCGCGTAAGAATGTAGAGACATAGCGTCCAAGTGGATCTTTCTCAAAATAATTTTTTGCATCCTCATCATAAGCATAAGCAAGAAAGCCCTCAAGCTGGGCTCGAGCTTCTCTTGTCTTATTTTTATCAAGGCCCCGGAATTCCAATTCTACTTTTTCATTCTTCCTTGCTCTATCAATATATTGCTTAACAAACTTTTCCTGGTCCATTTTACTTCTCTAATCTTTTTAATAATTGATGTATGGTAATTATCCCTATCATTTTTTTGTCCTTTGTTACTGCGCACATGACTCTCATCTTTTCAATCATCTTATCGTATACTGCTTGAACATCATCCTGCAAATCATAGACCTCTATTGGCTTGGACATTATGTCTTTTGCTTTAAGCTCTTTTGGGTCTTTTCCTAACGCAACTACTCGGTTATTTATGTCTATAACTGAGATTATTCCTACTGGAAAATCACTCTTATCAACAACGAAAATATGCCTGAGGTTTATGCCCCTAAGTTTTTTAGCTACATCTACGATAGATTCATCTTCAGAGCACTTGAATGCTCCAATTAGTGTACAATCTTTGATTTTCATGATATTACATTAAATTGCGTCATTTTAAACTTTACTATTTTGTTCATCGACATCTCGGTTATGTATGTCCACAACAGCATTATAAGCTTGTTCATAGGTTCTGGCCTTATGCCCTCTATGCATTAAATAGCCAATTCCTGCAATAGCCGCAAGCCCTACTCCAGCACTGCCCCAATTCCTCACCGGCTTCCAGAAATTTCCAAATCTTTTAAAATATTTTCTCATAAACGTGCCTCTATCTATCTGTTCTTGTTTTGTTACGATCTCATACCCCATACCTTTTAATTCTCCAATTACCTTGGCTACTCCGCCCCCGATAGTATAGTATCTTTCCTGCATCTGGTCTATAGACCTCCCAAATTCCTCAGGAGTTTGCCCTCTTATCTGTTCTTGTAATTCAAGACCCTGTTTATGATACCCTTGAAGTGTTAAAGCATATTTTCTTGCTTGTTTTATAGAATTATAAGTCTTTTCTGTTTCTTCAATAGCAGCTTTAAGGCCTGAATGAAGCTCATCTCGCTCGTTGAAGGTCTCGTAATTCATTATAAATTCTCTAAGGCTTCCCTTAGACCCTCCTTTTTGGTATTCTTGTTTCAAGAGCTCGTAAAATTCTTTTTCTTCTGGAGAGAGTGGATCTTTCTCAATAAAACCATTTAATGCCTCCAAGACTTTATGTTCTGCTGTGCGATTATCTCTGTTTGTATCATAAATTTGGCGCAAGGCTTGCAATTTCCTTCTTAAATTTTCAGCAGGAGCTATAAGATCCTCTTTAGCTTTTTTTCTTGCCTGTTTCCCTTCTTCTCCTGCGGGCATTCCAGCAGCTTTTCTTATTCCATCGTTTATCCTTTTTATAAATCCAGGCTCATATGCTTCTACTGTTTCATCTAGATCAAGGGCTGCTTCAGTTGTTTTTACATATGCTCCAGCAATTTTTGCTTCTAGCCTATCTTTGGCTATTGTTA
>CAZYZS010000063.1:0-1600 GCA_964651965.1 Candidatus Woesearchaeota archaeon
AAGCTAATTATAGAAAACTTTCAATTCATAGAACTTCAGCTTATCTCGGAATTATTGACTGTTGCTCAAAATGCGGAAAAAGAGGCTACAAGTTTTATTCAATAGACCTCAGTCCCTATTAATATAGTCAGATTTTTCGCAGACTCTTGCCCTTGTTTGTATTTTCTCAGATAGTCAAACTGCCAGATATTCGAAAGTTAACTATACCACAAACTATGTCAGTCATAAGCCCATAATGCCTAAGCCTGTTCCTAAACTCATCTCCCCATATGCGGAACTTCTTTATCCTAGAATTCGTATGCTCCACAACCACCCGCTCCTTTGAAAGCGCCCTATTGAAAGCTTTCTGTTCTGCCGAGAGCTCAGGACCCTTCATGCCCCGTTTGCCTCGCCCAGGATTCTTCCTCTTGATCGGCAACACACAGTTAAGCCCTGGATAATCCTTCTTTATGCCAGCATAGCCCAAATCCAAATCTAAGCACACCCTATCAGGCAAATGAGGATGATTGTGCCTGTAGAGAGCATAGTCATGAGTGCTCCCGGCAGCATGAGATGTCTTGTGAATTATCAAGCCACTTCGATTCACTGTCAGTTGAGTCTTGACGGCGTGTCTTTTCTTTTTGCCGCTGTAGTGAGTCTTTCGTTTACGCTTGTTCTTTGGCCGTGGAATCTCCTGCTCTGTCGCGTCTAGAAAAGCCTTAAAGCCTGGAAACAATGCCTCAATTTCATCGATTGTTTCTAGCTTTTTTACTTTGTCATGCTCCTTTTTAGGCAGCGGTAGAACCTCGCTTACTAGTGGTTCGAGTTTTCTTATGCTTTTGAGCACGCTGGTTTGGCTAACGCAGAAGAGGTAGCCTAGCAGGGTTGATGAAGTGTACATGTGATAGTATAGAAGCAGAATGAGCAACCGATCTGTTAGCGAGAGGTTGAATGGGTGGCCTGCGCCGATTGCTCTTTTTCTATCTTCTCGCTGGAGCCTTTTCTGTTCAAAGGCTGGGTATTTGTCTTTTATCTTCTGGTTTAAGGTGTCGAACTCTTGGAGTTCGAGTCCTGAAAAATTCCTGAAATGCAGGGGGTTTTTAGATAATGCTTTGTAATTTAGCATTCAAACAGCCCAATAACCCAGTATTGCGCCTTTACGCTAATAAAACCTTCGTTTAAGCGCTAAAACCCTAATTGGAACTAAGGTCTATTATTATTTTTGGAATACTCGCGCGAAGAAATGATCGTTGGCTAAGTATCTGTTACGTTAGAGGCATTTAGACTGGCATACTTAAAATTGAGGAGAAAATGTGAACAAGGTATGGGGGTCAGATTCATAATAACGATTCCTAAATTTAACTCAAAAGGAAAAGAGAACTACCGGGTTATGCAATAAGCCAACGTGAAATAATGATTCAGTCGAAGTTTATTTTTAATCAAATGTTTTGTTAATTCATCATATATCGAATGAATTAGAGACAAGTTGGTTACTTCCCTTCTGATGCAGAGGTAGAATTGGTGTTCTCTCGTTTGCGAGAAAGCAGAATATTTTTAACAATCTTAATAATAAAAAAATTTTGGAATATTTTAAGAGTTTTTTAAAAATTAGCAAGCTAAG